>QBMB01000132.1 GCA_003241965.1 Burkholderiales bacterium
CCGCCTTGCCCACCACCCATCTCCTGCTCGCCCTGTCGGTGGTCTTCGTCTGGGGCACCAACTTCGTGGTGATCCGCTGGGGCCTGGACGGCCTGCCGCCGTTCCTGTTCGCCACGCTGCGCTTCGCACTCTCCGCCCTGCCTTGGCTGCTGTTCATTCCGCGCCCCACCGCACCCTGGCGCAAGCTCGCGGCCTTTGGCGTGCTGCTGGGTGTGGGTCAGTTCGGCCTGTTGTTCCTCGCCATGCGCAGCAGCATCTCGCCGGGGCTGGCGTCGCTGGTGGTGCAGTTGCAGGTGTTCTTCACCATCGGCCTGTCGCTGTGGCTCATGGGCGAGCGGGTGCGCGGTTTCCAGATTGCAGGGCTGTTGCTCGCGCTCTGCGGCCTGGGCGTCATTGCGGCAAACCTCGACGCCACCGTCACGCTTGCGGGCATCGGCATGGTGCTGGGCGCAGCGTTTTTCTGGTCGCTGGCCAACCTGGTGGTGAAGTCACTCGGGCCGGTGAACATGCTGCACTTCATGGTGTGGAGCAGCCTGTTCGCGGTGCCGCCGCTGTTCGCCCTTTCATGGTTCATTGAAGGGCCGCAGCTCATGCGCTCGGCACTCGAACAGGCCAGTGGCTTGGTGTGGGCCAGCGTGTTGTGGCAGGCGGTGGGCAACACACTGTTTGGTTACGGTGTGTGGAACTGGCTGCTGGCACGCCACCCGGCGGCCACGGTGACGCCGCTGGCGCTGTCGATCCCGGTGTTCGGCATGGGTGCGTCAGCCTTGTCGCTGGGAGAGGCGCTGCCCGTCTGGAAGCTGGGGGCTGCGGCGCTGGTGCTGCTGGGTCTGGCGGTGATCGTTCTTTGGCCCCGCTGGCGGCCCGGACGTTGAGGGCCGTTCGGTCTTTTCCCGGGGAAACTACTTCGCCAGCCGCGCAAACGTCTTGCGAAACTTCGCCACCTTGGGCGCCGCCACCATCATGCAGTAGCCCTGATTGGGATTGCGTTCAAAGAAGTCCTGGTGGTAGGCCTCGGCGGCCGAGTAGTTGTCCAGCGGCACCACCTCCGTCACGATCGGTTTGCCAAACGCCTTGTCCCGGGTCAGCTCGTCAACCAAGTCCTGCGCCACGGCTTGCTGCTCGGGCGTGGTGAAGTAGATGCCGCTGCGGTACTGCGTGCCCACGTCGTTGCCCTGGCGGTTCAGTGTGGTCGGGTCGTGGATCACGAAGAAAATTTCCAGAATCTCGCGCGTGCTGATCTGCGCCGGGTCGTACTCCAGCCGCACCACCTCGTTGTGCCCGGTCGTACCCGTGCACACCGCCTCGTAGCTCGGCTGCTTCACATGGCCGTTGCTGTAGCCCGACTCCACGTCGGTCACGCCCTTGACCCCCACGTACACCGACTCGGTGCACCAGAAGCAGCCACCACCCAAAACCAAAACCTGTTTGTCGCTCATCGTGTTCTCCATGTGTTCTTCAAATGCGTTCTTGCCTGCGTTGGTCGAGCCTCGCGCAGGATTCTTTCAACGTCTCACTCTAGCGGCTGGGCAAACGCCCGCACCGCGCCAAGAAATGCCCCCAGCGCCGCCTGGTCTCTGTCGGTCTTCCACAGGCAGTGGGTCTCGTAGGGTGGCGTGTCCACATCCAGTGGCACGAACACCGCACCGGGCAGACCGGCCTGCTGCAGCGCCGCGGGCACCAGCGCGCAGCCCAGCCCCTGTGCCACGATGGACACCACGCTGAGCCAGTGGCGCAATTCGAAGCGGATTTCGGGCGAAAACCCCGCGTCGGCACACAGCCCCAGGATGCGCTCGTGATAGTCCGGCGACACCGCCCGCGAGACCACCGCAAACGGCTCGCCCTGCAGCCGCGCGAGACTCAGGCGCTTGCGCTTCGCCAGCGCATGGTCCGCCGGCAGGCAGGCCACAAAGGGCTGGCTGGACACCAGGATCTGCGAGAAGCCCGCCGGAACACGCGTGGTGTGCACGAAGCCGATGTCCAGCCGCTCGTGCATCAGGTCGATCAGCTGGTCGCTCGAACTCAGCTCCCGCAACACCAGGCGCAGCTTGGGGTGCCCGCCCGAAAAGCCTTGCAATATCTGCGGCAGCCCCCGGTAGAGCACGGTGCCGGCAAAACCGATCTGCAAGCTGCCCAGCATGCCCTGCGACACCTCGCGCGCCTCGCGTGCGGCCAGGCCCGCCTGGTCCAGCAGCGAGCGCGCCGCCGGCACAAACGCCTGCCCGGCTGCGGTGAGCTGCACGCCGCGGCTGTTGCGCGTGAACAGCTGGGCGCCCACCGAAGCTTCAAGCTGTTGGATGTTGAGCGAGAGCGGCGGCTGCGTGATGGCCAGGCGCTGCGCGGCGCGCCCGAAATGCAGCTCTTCGGCCAGCACCAGGAAATAGCGCAGGTGGCGGAATTCCATGAATAGCTTTCCTGTATCGACGGATACCCATTCGATATTAGACAGGTATTCATGGCCGGCGGACAATGCGCGCATTGCCACCCCAACACACGGAGACACCGACCATGCTTTCCCCCACCAAAGCCAAAGCCAGCTTCAGCTGGGAAGACCCCTTCCACCTGGACGGACAGCTCACCGACGACGAGCGCGCCGTGCGCGAAGCCGCCCACGCCTACTGCCAGGAACGCCTGGCCCCGCGCGTGGTGGAAGCCTTCCGCCACGAGAAAACCGACCCGGCGATCTTTCGCGAAATGGGTGAACTCGGCCTGCTCGGCCCGACCATCCCCGAGGCCTACGGCGGCTCGGGCCTGAACTATGTGTGTTACGGCCTGGTGGCGCGCGAAGTGGAGCGCGTGGACTCCGGCTACCGCTCGATGATGAGCGTGCAGAGCTCGCTGGTGATGGTGCCCATCAACGAGTTCGGCACCGAAGAACAGAAGCAGAAATACCTGCCCAAGCTGGCCAGCGGCCAGTGGATCGGCTGCTTCGGCCTGACCGAACCCGACCACGGCTCCGACCCCGGCAGCATGGTCACGCGGGCGAAGAAGGTCGCTGGCGGCTACAGCCTCTCCGGCGCCAAGATGTGGATCAGCAACAGCCCGATCGCCGACGTGTTCGTGGTCTGGGCCAAGGACGACGAAGGTTCGATCCGTGGCTTCATCCTGGACAAGGGTATGAAAGGCCTCTCGGCGCCGGCCATCCACAGCAAAGTGGGCCTGCGCGCCTCCATCACCGGCGAGATCGTGATGGACGGTGTGTTCTGCCCCGAAGAAAACGCCTTCCCCGAGGTGCGCGGCCTCAAGGGCCCGTTCACCTGCCTGAACAGCGCACGCTACGGCATTGCCTGGGGCGCGCTGGGTGCAGCCGAAGACTGCTACTTCCGCGCCCGCCAGTACGTGCTGGACCGCCACCAGTTCGGCCGCCCGCTCGCGGCCAACCAGCTGATCCAGAAAAAGCTGGCCGACATGCTCACCGAGATCAGCCTGGGCCTGCAGGGCTGCCTGCGCTTGGGCCGCATGAAGGACGAAGGCACGGCCGCGGTGGAGATCACCTCCATCTTGAAGCGCAACAGCTGCGGCAAGTCGCTCGACATCGCCCGCATGGCACGCGACATGATGGGCGGCAACGGCATCAGCGACGAGTACGGCGTGGCGCGCCACCTGGTGAACCTGGAGGTGGTCAACACCTACGAAGGCACGCACGACATCCACGCGCTCATCCTGGGCCGTGCGATCACCGGCATCCAGGCGTTTTCCTGAAGCGGCGGGGCAGCGCCCCATTTGCCGGGGCTTTACCCCGGCGACACCGAAGGCCGGGAGGGCGTGGGGTACATTAATAACCCATCGGTCATTAGAGTTCTTCGCATGCCTTTGCCCCCCGCGTCAGACACCACCACCCCCGCCGAATCGGGCGCTCCGCAGCGCCGTTCGCGGCGCAAGGAAGCACGCCCGGGCGAGTTGCTGGAAGCCGCGCTCACACTGTTCGTGGAGAAGGGTTTTGCCGCCACCCGGGTCGAAGAGGTGGCCGCCAGGGCCGGCGTGTCCAAAGGCACCCTGTTCCTGTATTTCCCCAGCAAGGAAGAACTGTTCAAGGCGGTGGTGCGCGAAACCATTGCCGGGCGCTTCACCGAGTGGAACGAAGAGTTCGAGCGCTTCAGCGGCGACAGCGCCGAGCTGGTGCGCTACTGCATGCACTCGTGGTGGGAGCGCATCGGCATGACGCCCGCCTCGGGCATCACCAAGCTGGTGATGAGCGAAGCCGGCCAGTTTCCCGAGATCGCGGCCTTCTACCAGCAGGAAGTGATCGAGCCCGGGCACGACCTGATCCGCCGCATCCTGCAGCGCGGTGTGGACCGCGGTGATTTCCGACCCCTGCCCATGGAATACGCGGTCTACAGCCTGATCGCGCCGATGATCTTCCTGCTGATGTGGAAACACGCCATGGCGCCGTGCTGCCCGGCGACCGCGCAGATCGACCCCATCGGTTTCATCGATGCCCAGGTCGACCTACTGCTGGCCGGCATGCTGGCGCCCAACACTTCCCCAACCCCTGTCTGATCCGACCGACCCGTCCTCAACCATGACTTCACGCCGCCCGCTGTCTTTCTGGATCAAGTGGTTGTTGCTCATTGCGCTGGTGCTCGGCATTGCGCTGGGTGTCACGCGTGCGCTGGGCAAACGCAAGGCCACGAGCGAGGCCGCCAGAGCCACGGCCGAGTCGCTGCAGAAAACCCCGACCTACACGCTGTCCTCCACCGATGTGGTCACGGTGCAGTCCATCGAACTCACGCAGACCGTGGCCCTCTCGGGTTCGGTGGACGCGCTGCAGACGGCGGCTATCAAGGCCAGAACGGCCGGTGAGATCCAGGGCCTGAGCAAACGCGAAGGCGACCCGGTGAAAGCCGGCGAAGTGGTGGCGCGCATCGACAGCACCGAAGCGCAGGCGCGCGTGCGCCAGACCGCGCGCCAGGCCGAGTCGGCCCAGGCGCAGGTGGCCATTGCCAAGCGCACCTTCGACAACAACCAGGCCCTGGTGCGCCAGGGCTTCATTTCCAGCACCGCGCTGGACACTGCCACCGCCAACCTGTCGAGTGCCGAAGCCACGCACCAGGCAGCACTGGCCGCGCTGGATATCGCGCGCAAGTCGCTCGCCGACACCACGCTGCGCTCGCCGCTGACCGGCCAGATTTCGGCGCGGCTGGTGCAGAACGGCGAACGTGTGGCCATCGACACCCGCGTGTTCGACGTGGTGGATCTCACGGGGTTCGAATTGGAAGCGGCGATCGCGCCGGCCGATGCGGTGGCCGTGAAGGTGGGCCAGACAGCACGCCTGACGGTGGAAGGCTTGAGCGAGCCGGTGCAGGCCACCGTGGCCCGCATCAACCCCAGCGTGCAGGCGGCCAGCCGCAGCGTGCTGGTGTACCTGCGCGTGCCCGCGCTGCCGGGCATGCGCCAGGGTTTGTTTGCCCAGGGCCACATCGTGATCGGCGGCGTGACCGCGCTGGCCGTGCCCGTCTCCGCGGTGCGCAACGACAAACCGCAGCCCTATGTGCAGGTGGTGCGCGAAGGCGCGGTGGTGCATGTGCCGCTGCAGCCCGGTGCCACCGGCCTGAAGGGCACGGAGCCCA
This sequence comes from Burkholderiales bacterium, assembly GCA_003241965.1. Lineage (GTDB taxonomy): Bacteria > Pseudomonadota > Gammaproteobacteria > Burkholderiales > Burkholderiaceae_C > Hydrogenophaga. The sequence continues at coordinate 5,571 of QBMB01000132.1, forward strand.
TGCGGGCCGTGGAGGGTCTGCCGGCTGGCACGCAGCTGCTGCGCGCGCAGGCCGGCCTGATCCGCGAAGGCACCGCCGTGCGCCTGAGCGCGCCCGCAACCGTCAGCAACTGAGCAGCCCGCCATGTGGTTCACCCAGGTCTCGCTGCGCAACCCCGTGTTCGCCACCATGGTGATGGTGGCCTTCGTGGTGATGGGCATCTTCTCGTTCCAGCGCCTGCAGGTGGACCAGTTCCCCAACATCGACTTTCCGGTGGTCGTGGTGACCACCGCCTACCCCGGCGCCTCGCCCGAGATCGTTGAATCCGAGGTCACCAAGAAGGTCGAGGAAGCCGTCAACGCGGTGGCCGGCGTCAACACCCTGACCTCGCGCAGCTACGAGGGCTCCTCGATCGTCATCATCGAATTCCAGCTCACGATCGACGGGCGCAAGGCGGCAGAAGACGTGCGCGAAAAAATCGGCATCCTGCGCCCGCTGCTGCGTGACGAGGTGGAAGAACCGCGTGTGCTCCGTTTCGACCCGGCGGCGCGCTCGATCTGGTCGGTGGCCGTCATTCCCGAAACCGTGAACGGCAAGACTCCCAGCGCGGTGGAACTCACCACCTGGGCCGAGCAGACCTTCAAGAAGCGGCTGGAGAACGTGCGCGGCGTGGGCTCGGTCACGCTGGTGGGCGGCACGCAGCGCGCCATCAACATCGAGCTCAACCCCTCCGCCATGGAAGCCCTGGGCGTGACCACCGAGCAGGTGACCACCGCCGTGCGCAACGAGAACCAGGACCTGCCGGTGGGCACGCTCAAGACCGGTGAGAGCGAGCGCGTGGTGCAGGTGCTCTCGCGGCTGCAGAACCCGCAGGATTTCGGCGACATCATCGTCGCGCGCCGCGCCGGCCAGGCGGTGCGCCTCTCCCAGGTGGCCACGGTCAACGACGGCACCGAGGAGGTGCAGAGTCTGGCGCTCTACAACGGCCAGCGCACGCTGCTGCTGCAGGTGCAGAAAGCGCAGGACGAGAACACCATCGCCGTAACCGATGGCTTGAAGGCTGCGGTGGACGCGCTGCGTGCCGAGCTGCCACCGGGCATCCGGCTGGAGCAGATCGCCGACGGCTCGCGGCCCATTCGCGTGTCGGTCGACAACGTGCGCCGCACGCTGATCGAAGGTGCGCTGCTCACGGTGCTCATCGTTTTCCTGTTCCTGAACTCATGGCGTTCCACCGTCATCACCGGCCTCACGCTGCCCATCGCACTCATCGGCACCTTCTTCTTCATGAACCTGTTCGGGTTCACCATCAACATGATCACGCTGATGGCGCTCACGCTCTCGGTGGGTCTGCTGATCGACGACGCCATCGTCGTGCGCGAAAACATCGTGCGCCACGTGCAGATGGGCAAGACACCGTACAACGCCGCCATGGAAGGCACGCAGGAAATCGGCATGGCGGTGCTCGCCACCACGCTGTCCATCGTGGCGGTGTTCCTGCCCATCGGTTTCATGGGCGGCATCATCGGCAAGTTCTTCCACGAGTTCGGCATCACCATGGTGGCGGCCGTGCTCATCTCCATGTTCGTGAGCTTCACGCTGGACCCGATGTTGTCGTCGGTGTGGCACGACCCCGAGATTGAAAAGCATGGCAAGCCCGGCGCACCACGCAGCTTCTACGACAAGACCATCGGCCGCGTCACCGGCTGGTTCGACCGCTTCCAGGACGACCTCGCCGACACCTACCAGACCACCCTGCGCTGGTCGCTCAAGCACAAGCTGGCCACACTGGGTGTGGCGCTGGCCACCTTCATCGGCAGCCTGTTCGTGCTGCCGCTGCTGGGCACCGAGTTCGTGCCCAAGGCCGATTTTTCGGAAACATCGTTGAGCTTTCACACGCCGGTGGGCTCGTCGCTGCAAGCCACAGAGGCCAAGACGCGTGAGGTCGAGGCCATCCTGCGCCAGTTCCCCGAGGTGAAGTACACACTCTCCACGCTGAACACCGGCAACGCCCAGGGCACCATGTACGCCAGTGTTTATGTGCGCCTGGTCGACCGCAAGGACCGCACGCTGAGTGCGGACGCCATGTCGGCCCAGCTGCGTGAACGCCTGCGCAGCGTGCCCGGCATCACGGTGACCCACGTGGGCCTGCTCGACGCCGTGGGTGGCAACAAGCAGGTGGAGTTTTCGCTGCAGGGCGACGATCTCGCCGAACTGGAGCGCCTGAGCCAGACCGTGATGGAGCGCATCCGCCCCATCGTGGGCCTGGTCGATCTGGACGCCAGCGTGAAACCCAACAAACCCACGGTGGACGTGAAAATGCGGCGCGAACTGGCGTCGGACGCAGGCATGAACGTGGCCGCCGTGGGTGGAGCACTGCGCACACTGGTGGCTGGCACCACGGTGGGCAACTGGCGCGCGCAGAACGGCGAGAGCTACGACGTGAACGTGCAACTGGCGGCGTCCGGGCGCGAACGCGCGAGCGATCTGGAGCAACTGCCCTTCATGGTCGGCACCGCCAACGACGGCACCGCCCGTGTGGTGCGCCTGGGCCAGGTGGCCGAGGTGGTGGCGTCCACCGGCCCCAACCAGATCAACCGGCGCAACCTCAACCGCGAGGTGTCCATCAACGCCAACGTGTTCGGCCGCTCGGCCGGCGAGGTGTCCGCCGAGATCAAACAGGTGCTCGACAGCACCCCATTCCCGCCCGGCTACCGCTACGAGTTTGGTGGCTCCACCAAGAACATGCAGGAGTCCTTCGGCTACGCGATCTCGGCCCTCGCCCTGGCCATCATCTTCATCTACATGATTCTGGCCAGCCAGTTCCAGAGTTTCCTGCAACCGCTGGCGCTGATGACGGCGCTGCCGCTCACGCTGATCGGCGTGGCGCTGGCCCTGCTCATGTTCGGCTCGACCGTGAGCATGTTCTCGGTCATCGGCATCGTGCTGCTCATGGGCCTCGTGACGAAAAACGCCATCCTGTTGGTGGACTTCGCGATCCGCGCGCGCAACGGTCTGGCCGGCGAGGCGCCGATGGACCGCGAGTCGGCCCTGCTGCTGGCCGCCCGCGTGCGGCTGCGCCCCATCCTCATGACCACGCTGGCCATGGTCTTCGGCATGGTGCCGCTGGCGTTTGCGCTCACCGAGGGATCGGAGCAGCGCGCACCCATGGGCCAGGCCGTCATCGGCGGGGTGATCACCTCGTCGCTGCTGACCCTGGTGGTGGTGCCGGTTGTGTACTGCTACATGGACGATCTGGCGCAGTGGTTCCGCCGCAAGCTCGGCATGGGTCCGGCCACGGGCGGGCCGGTGGTCTCCGCTCCGTAAAATCCTTCATCCTCTCCTTCTTCC
>QBMB01000133.1 GCA_003241965.1 Burkholderiales bacterium
CCGACGCGCCGCCCGTCACGGTGCAAAGCCGTGTGCTGGTCATGCCCCCGCTGCCCGCCGGCAGCGAGGTGCCCATGAACATCCCCCAGGACGGCGCCGTGGCGATGCCCTGGGTGCGTGGTGGCCCGCCCGGTGTGGCCCGGCGCATCAACGACACGGTGTGGCGCGAGATGCTCGACGGCGCGTCCGCTCCCACCCAACCCGGCAAGACCTTCACACCACCGCCCGACCAGCTGCCGCAGGGCACGGTGTCGCTGCAGTACAGCGCCCAACTCATCCCGGCGGCAAAGCCGCGTCTGCTGTCGCTGGATTTCAGCGGTGAGGGTTGTGGCGCGTACTGCGAAGACTTTTCAAACACCCGCCTGTTCGACCTGCGCGACGGTCGCCAGATATCGCTCGGCGACTTGCTCACAGTCGAAGGCTTCGCCGCTGTCGGGCGCCGCGTGGATGCGCAGCGGCGCAGCGCATACCGCCAGCAAGTGCGGCAACTCAAGGCTGCGCTGAGGTCCGCGCCTCGCGACCAGAGGGGCAACGAGTCCGACGACGCGGATCGACTTGCGCTCAACCAGGAGTGCTTGAAGCAAGTGGCTGCCGCACCCTCGACACCCGAATGGCTGCTGAGCTACTCCTTCAAGCTCAACAGCAACAAGGGGCTCGTGCTGTCGATCGGCCGCTGCAGCAACCACGCCTCGCGGGCGCTCGACGATGTGGGCGAGATCACGGTCACGATTCCGGCCACTTCGCTCAAGGGCTCGGTCACGCCCTACGGCCGTGCCGTCGTGCTGCAGCGGGGCGACGCGCCCCCGCCTTGACGTCCGTGCCCACAGGGCCGGACGAACTGGCGGGCATTCCCCACCCTTTTTGTCCTTTGAGGAGTGCGGTGCTGCGTGGATAGTCAAGGCTCTCTACTGCACGGCCCCAATGACACAACAAAAAACGCGCCCCTTGTGGCTGGCGAACATTCAAAAGAGCTGTTCACGCCTGGCTTGCCCGAAATGGCTTGCGCTTTTCTCCATCTTCTCCCTGTTTGCATCTGCTCCTGCCGTGTGGGCGCAGCAGCCGCCGAGCGCTGGCAGCCAGCTTCAGCAAATCCCGCCAGCGCCCGGCTTGCCGCCCAAAGCGCCTGACATCCTCATCGAGCAGGACAAACAGGCCCCGCTGCCTTTGTCAAACCAGACCGGCGTGCGGGTGGACACCCTGCGCATCACCGGTGCCAAGGCGTTCACCGAGGCCACGCTGCTCGAAGCCAGTGGCTTCAAGCCTCAGGGTGTGATGACCCTGACCGATCTGCGCGGCCTGGCCGACCGCGTGTCCGCCTACTACCAGGCACGCGGCTATTTCGTGGCCCAGGCCTACCTGCCCGCGCAGGACATCAAGGATGGTCTGGTCACACTGGCCGTGCTGGAAGGACGCTACGGCGCGGTCACGATTCGCAACGAAACACGGCTCAAAGACAGTGTCGCCATTGGCCTGATGGAGCCGGCGCCCAACGACGCCGTCACCATTGCGCCGCTGGAGCGCAGCCTGTTGCTGCTGAACGAGCTTCCGGGCGTGCAAGTGCGGTCGACCCTCACGCCGGGCGCCTCGGTGGGCAGCTCGGACCTGGTGCTTGACGTGGTGCCCGGGCCCCTGGTTTCCGGCAGCGTTGATGGCGACAACCACGGCAACCGCTACACGGGCCGCGGCCGCATCGGCGGCTCGCTCAACTTGAACAATCCCTTGGGCTACGGTGACGTGGCCAGCCTGCGCCTGCTGACCTCGGGCGAAGGCCTGAACTACGCCCGCGCTGCTTACCAGGTGCAGGTCGGGCGCGCGAAAGTCGGCGTGGCCTACGCCAACCTCGACTACAGGCTCGGCAAGGAATTTGCCAGCCTGCAGGCCCACGGAACAGCCGGGATCGCCAGCGTCTACGGCAACTACCCGCTGCTGCGCTCGCGCCAGTCCAACCTGTCCTTGCAGCTGGCCTTTGACACCAAGAGCCTGCACGACCGGGCGGACGCCACCAACACCAGCCAGAAGAAAAAGGTTCAGGTGCTCATGCTGAGCCTCCAGGGCGACCACCGCGACAGCTTGGGCGGTCCGGCCATCAACACCTACAGCGTCACGGGAACGGCAGGCAACGTGGACCTGCAGAACCCCGCGGCCCAAGTGGCTGACGCCTCCTCCGCCAGAACCCAGGGCTCCTACGGCAAGCTGGGCTTCAACCTGGCCCGGCTTCAAAGCGCTGGCGCTTCGACCCAGTTCCATGCAGCAGTCAGCGGGCAGCTGGCCTCCAAAAATCTGGACATCTCTGAAAAGATGCCCTTGGGCGGGGCCAATGCCGTGCGTGCCTACCCGGAGGGCGAAAGTTATGGCGACCGCGGTTTTGTGCTCACGCTGGAAGCGCGCTACACATTGCCCGTGGCCAACACCGTTGCGGGGCAAGTTCAGCTGGTCGGGTTCATCGACTCCGGGGCTGTGACCTTCAGCCGCAACCCGTGGGTTGCCGGCGCCAACACCCGCAAGCTCAGCGGCGCCGGCGTCGGCCTGAACTGGTCGGTCGGCAATGCGTTTTTCGCCAAGGCCTTTTACGCGCACAAGGTGGGGTCCGAGCCTGCCACCTCGGCACCGGACGCCAGCGGCCGGTTCTGGGTGCAGGGTGTGAAGTATTTCTGAACAACGTTCCACTGACATGAACCACATATACCGCTCCGTCTGGAACAGCAGCACCGCCACCTGCGTGGCCACCGCCGAGACCTCAAAAAGCAGCGGCAAAAAAGGGTCGTCCAACACGGGTTCATTGCATGCGGGGCGCTGGGCGCTCAATGCCCTGGCGGCCTCGCTCTGGCTGGCCTGTGCGTCGAGCGCTTTCGCGCTTCCGCAGGGCGGCGAGGTCACGGCCGGCAGCGCCAGCGTCACAGCCACACCGGGCAAGGTGACCATCGTGCAAGGCAGCCCGAGCGCGGCGCTGAACTGGCAAAGCTTCAGCATCGGTGCCGGCGAGGCCGTGCAGTTCTTGCAGCCCGGTGCCAGCGCGGTGGCGCTCAACCGCGTGATCGGCACAGACCCGTCCACCATCCTGGGCAGCCTGTCGTCCAACGGCAAGGTCTTCCTGGTCAACCCCAACGGCATCCTGTTCGGCAAGGGCGCTTCGGTCAACGTGGGCGGCCTGGTGGCCTCCACGCTCAACATCACCGACAGCGACTTCATGGCCGGGCGCTACAAGTTCTCCGGCAGCAGCACACAAGCGGTGAGCAATCAGGGCACGCTCAACGCGCCGGGTGGCTCTGTCGCCCTGCTGGGCGCCCACGTGAGCAACGAAGGCGTGATCGCCGCCCGCATGGGCTCGGTGTCACTGGCCGGCGGCCAGGCCATCACGCTGGACGTGGCCGGCGACGGCCTCCTCAACATCACCATTGACCAGGGTGCAGTCCATGCGCTGGTCAGCAACGGCGGACTGATCCAGGCCGATGGCGGCCACGTGCTGATGACAGCCCAAGCCGCCGGCAAGCTGCTCAACACGGTGGTCAACAACACCGGCGTCATCCAGGCGCAAACGCTGGTCGAGCACAACGGCAGCATCAAGCTGCTGGGCGACATGCAGACCGGCACCGTCAACGCGGCCGGCACGCTGGACGCCAGTGCGCCGGCCGGTGGACATGGTGGCTTCATCGAAACCTCGGCCGCGCACGTGAAGCTCGACGGCGCACTCAAGGTAACCACGGCGGCATCTGCGAATGGTTTGACCGGCAACTGGCTGATCGATCCGACCGACTACACCATCGCCGCCACCGGAGGGGACCAGACCGGCGCGTTCTACACCAACGCCCTGCTGACCAGCAACGTGAGCATTGCGACTGTGGCCACCGGCGCCGGCCTCGGTGACATCAACGTCAACGACACGATTTCGTGGTCGGCCAACCAGCTGACCCTCACCGCGCACAACAACATCAACATCAACCAAGCGCTTCGCGGCTCCGGCACGGCCAGCCTGGCGCTGGAGTATGGCCAGGGCGCAGTCGCGTCGGGCAACACCGCCACCTACAACGTGAAGGCCGAGATCGACCTGCCATCGGGCCAGAACTTCAGCACCCGGCTGGGCAGCGACACCACAATGCCGACGGTCTACACCGTGATCAACCAACTGGGCGACCCGACCAGCAGCAGCGGAACCGACCTGCAGGGCATCGCTGGCCAGTTGGCCCGCAATTACGTCCTTGGCAGCAATATCGATGCGAGCTCGACGACGGGATGGAATTCGGGTGCTGGGTTCACGCCCATCGGCAATGCCACTGCGCCATTTGACGGCGTCTTCGATGGTCTGGGCCATACCGTGTCCAATCTGACCCTGCGCCTGCTCCGGGGCTCCAACGATGCATCCACCGTGTCCGGACTGTTCGGCTCGACCGCCGCCAACGCCCGGATCCAGAACCTGGGATTGGTGAACGTCAACTCGTTCACATTGGGACCGGGCGGTGAAGGACGGGTGGGCGCGTTGGTGGGGATCAACCGGGGCGCCATCATCAACAGTTACGCCACAGGGACCCTGGTGGGGAACACCTATCTCGGTGGACTGGTTGGCCTGAACGAAAGCTCGGGGACCATCAACAACAGCTACTTTTCGGGCTCGGTCAGCGCCGGCAACCGCCTGGGCGGTTTGGTCGGCGTGAATCAGGGGCGCATTTCAAACGCCTACAGCACCGGGGACGTCAGAAGCCACGCGGGCCAAGACCTGATTGGCGGTCTGGTCGGGCACAACAACGGCGGCACCATCAGCACAAGCTATGCCTCTGCCAGCGTGTCCAATGGCGACCCAAATTCCATGGGAAGCCTGGTCGGCAGCAATGACGGCTCCGTCAGCAACAGCCACTGGAACGTCGACGTCAGCGCAATCCCCGGCATCGCCGCGGGCACGACGACCGGGGCCACCGGCTTGACCTCCGCCGAGATGAAGCAAGAGGCCAACTTCGTCGGTTGGGACTTTGCCGGCACCTGGCTCAGCCAGGCGGGGCTGGTCGACCCGCTGCTTCGCGCTTTCATGGCGCCACTGACCGTGAAAGCCAATGACGCCACCATGACCTACAACGGCTTGGCGTATGACGGCGCCGGCGGTGTCAGCTACACCATCCCACCGAACGCCAGCTTGTTGGGGACCGTGACCTTTGGCAGCGCAGCCCAGAACCCCTTGGATGCTGGCAGCCACACCTTGACCCCAGGCGGACTCTATTCAGCTCAGCAGGGCTACATCATCAGTTATGCCAACGGCACGCTCACGGTCAACCGGGCCATCGTCAACCTGAGCGGGGAGCGCGCTCATGACGCGACGGCCCGCTTCGCCGCCTCCATTTTTGGCTCCAACGGTGTGATCAACACCGGGGTCGGGACAGAAACGCTGACCCTGAGCGGAGCCGGAAACGTTGCGAGCGCAAATGCGGGCGTTCAAGCGCTCAACCTGGGGACGCTGGCGCTGGCCGATGGCAGCGGTCTGGCCTCGAACTACACGTTCACGGGCGGCACGCACACCGGGCGGATCACGGGCTCCAACGGCACTGTTGCGCCGGCCGACAGCGGTGACCGATTGGGCATCGCGATCATGAGCGGCGCCAACCTTTTGCGCTTGCAGAATGTGGTGGCCAAAGAAGTTTCGTTGAATGCCCACAAAGCATCTGACGACGAGAACGGGGAGACCGACAAAGCCGCTTCTGCTTTGGGCAAGGCTGCCGAATTGAATCTCACCGTGGTTGGAACAGGCATCAAGCCGCCGCTGGCGGTGTATTCAGACAACGGCAACAACACGGGAATCAAGTGAATGGGGGCATGACCCCTGTTCACTGCTCGATCTGCCTCGGCTGACTCGCTGACGCCAGCCCTTCTCGTCAGCCCGCAGCCGTCGCCCGCCCTTCCGAGAACCGCTGCAAAAACTGCCGCCCCCGCTCGGTGCTGGGCGCCTCGAAAAACGCCTCGGGCGTGCCCGTCTCCACCACCACGCCGTGGTCCATGAAGACCACGCGGTGCGCAGCCTCGCGGGCAAAGGCCATTTCGTGCGTCACCACCAGCATGGTCATGCCCTCGGCGGACAGGTCGCGCATCACGGCCAGCACCTCGCCGACCAGCTCGGGGTCGAGTGCGCTGGTGGGTTCGTCGAACAGCATCAGCGCGGGCTTCATGGCCAGGGCGCGGGCAATGCCCACGCGCTGCTTCTGCCCGCCCGAGAGGCGGGCCGGGAACACGTCGCGTTTCTCGAACAGGCCCACGCGCTGCAGCAGCGCTTCGGCCTCGGCGCGCACTTCGTCTTTCGGTCGGCGCTGCACATGCACCGGTGCCTCCATCACGTTCTGCAACACGGTGAGGTGGGGCCACAGCGCGAACTGCTGGAACACCATGCCGATGCGGGTGCGCACCTGCGCGAGCTGTTGGTCGTTCATCACCACGCCGCCACTGGTGATGCCGATGGGCTGGCTGTCGATGAGGATGCGGCCGCTGTCGGGGCGCTCCAGCCAGTTGATGCAGCGCAGCAGGGTGGACTTGCCCGAGCCCGAGGGCCCGAGCAGGCACACGGTTTCGCCGGGCGCCACGGTGAACGAGATATCGTCGAGCACGCGCAGGCTGCCGTAACTTTTGCGCAGCGACTGGACGCTGAGAAGCGGGATGAGTGTGGGCATGGTGTGCAGCGGTGGTGGGTCAGCGCCGCGCTTCGGCCATGCGGCCGACGGTGGCCACGCCGGCTTCCACCACCAGGCACAGCGCCCAGTAGAGCAGCACGGCGGTGAGGAAGGCGGCGAACGGGATGAAGTGGCGCGACTGGATGGAGCTCACCGCGTGGGTGAGTTCGGGCAGCGTGATGATGGTGAGGAAGGCGCTGTCCTTGATGATCTGGATCAGCTGGTTGCCCAGCACCGGCGCGCTGGAGAGCGCCAGCGGCGGCAGCACGATGCGCCTGAACAACCCGAAGCCGCTGTAGCCGAAGGCCACGCCCGCTTCGATGGGCGCGCGCGGTTGTGTGGCCCATGCCGCGCGCAGGATTTCGGCCATGTAGGCCGCGTGGTACGCGGTGAGTGCGAAGAGGCCCGCGCTCCAGGCGTCGAACTGCAGGCCCAGCGAGGGCAGGCCGTAGTAGACGATGTAGGCGAACAGCAGAAAGGGCGTGCAGCGCGCCAGATCCACCAGCCACTTGGCCGGCAGCGACAGCATGCGCCGCGGCGACATCAGCAGCGTGGAGAGCAGGGCGCCCAGCACCAGCGCCGCCAGGCCCGCCAACACCGAGAGCAGCACGGTGTTGCCCAGGCCAGAGAGCAGCAGTCCGCGCTCCGACCACACGGTGGCGAAGTCGCGCATCATGCGGCGGCCTCGCGCAGCGTTGTGCGCCGCTCCACCCAGCGCTGCACGCTCACGAGCGCATAGACGATGGGGATGTAGATGGCCAGTGCCACCAGAAAGGGCGGCAGCGGCTCGTAGGTCTGCGCGCCGATGCGAACGGCCGCACGCGTGATGTCCACCACGCCCACCACCGCGAGCACGGGGGTGAGCTTCACGAGCTGCGACATTTCGTTGATGAGGCCGGGCAGGGCGGTGCGCCACACCTGCGGCAGCACGATGCGGCGAAAGCGCAGGGTCTGACCCATGCCGACCGATTGCGCCGCCTCGATCTGGTCTTTGGGCAGATCGAGCAGGGCCGCACGCCACACCTCGCAGTTGAACGCGGCGGTGTTGAGCACCAGTGCGATCAGCCCGGCAGTGACCGGGCCCACCGACACACCCGCCGTGGGCAAGGCAAAAAAGATCAGCAGCACCAGCGTGATGAGCGGCGTAGCGCGCAGCAGGCTCACGTACACCGCCACCACCTGGTTCAGCAGCGGCACCTTGGCCCAGCGCGCCAGCGCCAGACCCAGGCCCAGTGGCAGGCCCAGCGCGATGCCGGCGATGGACAGCAGCAGCGTGGTCAGCGCGCCGCTGAAGATCGACAGGACATCTGCATGGGTCATGCGCTGAACGGCTTCACTGCTCGGGCGTGTAGCTCACCGGCAGCGTGAACGCTTCGCCGAACCACTTCTTCTGCAGCGCGGGCATCGTGCCGTTGGCCTTCTGCGCGGCAATGAACTCGTTCATGAACTTCTGCAGGTCGGTGTTGCCCTTCTTCACCGCCCAGGCCGGGTACGAATTGCCCGAGACCGCCTGACCCAGTTCAAAAATGGCGGGTCTCTCGGCCACCAGCGCCTTGAGGTTGATGACGGTGTTGACCACGAAGTCGGTGCGCTTGAGCGCGAGGTCCTGGTAGGCCTCGGGGTACGACGCGTACTCCACGACCTTGCCGAGCTTGCCGCCTTCCTTGGCCAGCATGGCCTGCAGCTCGGGCAGGCGGCTGAGAAACGCGCTGCCGGTCTGCACGCCCACGGTCTTGCCGTTGAGGTCCTTGATGCTCTTGATGCTGGTGTCTTCCTTGCGCTTGACGTAGTAATGCGTGGCGTCGGCAATCGGGCTGGTGAAGTCCAGCGACAGCGTGCGTTCCTTGGTCATGAGCACAGCGGTGATGGCGATGTCGTACTTGCCGGTTGCCACACCCGCGAGGATGCCGGGCCACGGCAGGATCTCCTGGCGGATCTCGAACGGTGCGTATTTGCGCAGCGCGTCGACCATCTCGTTGTTGAAGCCGGTGGGCTTGCCGTCTTTCACGAATTCGAATGGACGGAAGTCGTCTTCGGTGACCACGGTCATGTAGCCGCGCTTCTTGATCTCGTCGAGGTTGGCGGCGTGCGCTGCACCCACAGCGCCCCAGAGGGCCGGGGCCAGCAACAGGGCGGCGAGCACGCCGCGGCGGGTGGAAGGGGCAAGGTTCTTGGGCATGGTGGGTTTCCTGAAGGG
>QBMB01000134.1 GCA_003241965.1 Burkholderiales bacterium
GGCGTCATGTGAGCGTGTTGTCTGGCCATTCTGGCACCGCTGGCGTTCATGGAGTTCATTCCGTTTAAGGGCTGGACAAGGGAGGTCGATGACAATCCCCGCATGACACCCGCTCAAGCCCGCTTGCTCACCCCCCAACGCCTGCTCATGGCGTCGGTGGTGGTGGCCCTCATGACCATCACGCTCAAGACCGGGGCTTGGTACATCACCGACTCGGTGGGGCTGTTGTCGGACGCCATGGAGTCGCTGGTGAACCTGGCCAGCGCCATCTTCGGTCTGGTGATGGTGACCATTGCGGCGCGCCCGGCCGACGAGGAGCATCCCTACGGTCACCACAAGGCCGAGTATTTTTCATCGGGCTTCGAAGGCATCCTGATCATCGCCGCGGCGCTGGGCATCATCTGGGTCGCCGGGCACCGGCTGTTTGATCCACAGCCGATCGAGCAGGTGGGCTGGGGTCTGGCGCTCTCGGTGCTGAGTTCCGCGCTCAACGGCCTGCTGGCCTGGGTGATGTTTCGCGCCGCGAAGGAACACCGGTCGATCGCGCTGGAGGCCGACGCCAAGCACTTGGTCACTGACGTGTGGACCTCGGTGGGCGTGGTGGTCGGCATTGCCCTGGTGCACTTCACTGGCTGGCTCTGGCTCGATCCACTGGTGGCCATGGGCGTGGCGGCCAACATCCTGAAAGAGGGCTTCCACCTGATGTGGCGCTCGTCGCAGGGCCTGATGGACGAGGCGTTGGAGCCCGAGGTGGTGGCCACGATCCAGCAGACGCTGGACGTTTTTGCCTCCACCCCAGGCGAGGCCAGCATCATCCGCTTCGACCACCGCCGCTTCGTGGACCTGCACATGCACATGCCGGCGAGCTGGTCGCTGGGTCGCGCGGCCGCCGTGCGCGCGAGCGTGGAGCAGGCGCTGATGAGCGCGGTGCCGGGGCTTCGCGCCACGATCCAGCTGCTGCCGAGCGATGTGGAAGCGCACTTCGACGATGAGAAGGATCTGATTTGATTGCCTTGCTGCAGCGGGTGAGTGAAGCCCGTGTCGAAATCGCCGGCGAGACCGTCGGCTCGGTGGGCCAAGGCCTGCTGGTGCTGCTGTGCGCCGAGCCCGACGACACCGAGGCCGTGGGCGAGAAGGTGCTGGCCAAGATCCTCAAGCTGCGCATCTTTGGCGACACCGCCGGCAAGATGAACCTGAGCGTGCAGGACATTGCAGGCGGCTTGCTGATCGTGAGCCAGTTCACCCTGGCGGCTGACACCAAGAGCGGCAACCGGCCGGGCTTCACCGCGGCAGCGCCGCCCGCGCTGGGCGAGGCGCTCTACGACGCCTTTGTGAAGGCCGCGCGCGCTGCGCACCCGGTGGTGCAGACCGGCCGCTTCGGTGCCGACATGAAGGTGTACCTGGTCAACGACGGGCCGGTGACCATACCCCTGCAGATCAAGGCTTAACGGTAAGGGTCCGGTTGGCCCAGGCCGGCGAGGATCTCGGTTTCCCGCGCTTCCATCTCTTCAGCATCCGCCTCGCTGGTCTCGTGGTCCCAGCCTTGCGCGTGCAGCGTGCCGTGCACCAGCAGGTGCGCGTAGTGCTCGGCCAGCGGCTTGTTCAGCTCGGCCGCCTCGCGTGCCACCACTGGCGCGCACAGCACCAGATCGGCCATCACCAGCGGTTCGGTGGCGTAGTCGAAGGTGAGCACGTTGGTGGCGTAATTGCGCTGGCGGTAGTCGCGGTTGAGCGCCTGGCCTTCTTCGGCGTCGACGATGCGCACGGTGATCTCGGCGTCAGCGTCGAGTGCGTGGCGGATGCAGCGCGCCACCGTGTGGCGCGGCAGCGCGGCGCGGTGGGGGGCGGCGTCCTGCAGGTCGCCGAACTGCAGCGAGAGGGTGAGTGCGGGCAGCGCCATCAGCGTTTGGCCGGTTGGGCGAAGCAGTTGGACAGCAGCGTCTGTTCTTGCGCGGTGTGGTCGGCCGCCAGGAAACTGAGCTCGCCCTTCATGCCCTGGGTGTACCAGCGCAGGCTGTTCTGTTCGTCCAGCGCGATGAAGCGCACACCGGTGGTGGCGCGCCGGCCCTGCAGCATCACGGTGCGTCCGTTGTGGTGCAGGGCGGCGAACGCGTTGCCGTTGCTCAGATTCAGGTAGACCAGTTCGATCTCGGTGCCGCCATCGCAACGGTAGTTCACCGATTGGCTGCTGAAGATGAGTGGCTGTGCAGGCGCAGCGGGCGCTGGCGTGGCGTCCTGGGCGAAGGCGTTCATCGACAGAGAGGCCAGAAAGAGAGCAACGAGGCGGGTGGTCTGGGTCGTCAGCATGGGGTCCTGTTCAGGCGGTCTTGCGGCGCGTGCGTTTGGCCGGCGGTGCGTCTTCAATGTGGGGCGTGCGCGCGTCGTAGGCGTCCACGATGCGCGCCACCAGCGGGTGGCGCACCACGTCGGCGCTCGAGAGGCGCGTGATCGCAATGCCCTGCACGCGCTTCAAGACCCGCTCGGCGTCGATCAGGCCGCTGAGTTCGGTGCGCGGCAGGTCGATCTGGCTCACGTCGCCGGTGATCACGGCCTTGGCGCCGAAGCCGATGCGGGTGAGGAACATCTTCATCTGCTCCACCGTGGTGTTCTGCGCTTCGTCCAGGATCACGAAGGCGTGGTTGAGCGTGCGCCCGCGCATGAAGGCCAGCGGTGCGATCTCGATCTGCTGGCGCTCGAAGGCCTTTTGCACCTTGTCGGCACCCATCAGGTCGTAGAGCGCGTCGTACAGCGGGCGCAGGTACGGGTCCACCTTCTGGCCCAGGTCGCCGGGCAGGAAGCCGAGTTTTTCACCGGCTTCCACGGCAGGTCGAGTGAGCACGATGCGCTGCACCGCGCTGCGCTCCAGCGCATCCACCGCACACGCCACGGCGAGATAGGTCTTGCCGGTGCCGGCCGGGCCGATGCCGAAGGTGATGTCGTGCGTGGCCATGTTTTCCAGGTAACGGGCCTGGTTGGGCGTGCGTCCGCGCACCTCGCCACGCCGCGTCTGCATGGCCTGCGCGCCGTCGCCCGGCTCGGCCAGCGCGGTGTCGCCGCTGAGCATGAGCTGCACCTGCTCGGCCGCGATCGGCTTCTTCGCCATCTCGTACATGGCCTGCAGGGTTTCCAGCGCCTGGGTGACCTTGGGTTTGGTGCCTTCGATGCGGAACTGCTCGAAGCGGTGCACCACCTTCACGTTCAAGGCCGCCTCGATGCTGCGGATGTGGGTGTCCAGTGGGCCGCAGAGGTGACCCATGCGGACGTTGTCGGGCGGGGAGAAGGTGTGTCTGAGAATCAAGCCGATAATTCCTCAAAAGGATGTCCAGATGATAGGCAAGTTGACCGGTACGCTGCTGGAGAAAAACCCGCCCCAGATCCTGCTGGACTGCCACGGCGTCGGCTACGAGGTCGATGTGCCGATGAGCACCTTCTACAACCTGCCCGCCACCGGCGAAAAAGTGGCCCTGCTCACCCACTTTGTGGTGCGCGAGGACGCCCAGATTCTCTACGGCTTCGCCACCGCACCCGAGCGTGAGGCTTTTCGCCAGCTCATCAAGATCAGCGGCGTGGGCCCGCGCACCGCGCTCTCGGTGCTCTCGGGCATGAGCGTGGGCGACCTGGCCCAGGCCATCACCACGCAGGACAGCGGCCGCATCATCAAGGTGCCCGGCATCGGCAAGAAGACCGCCGAGCGCCTGCTGCTCGAACTCAAGGGCAAGCTCGGCGCCGACCTGAACCTCACCGGCGGTGGGCCGGCCCAGAGCGACGTGCAGAGCGACATCCAGCAAGCCCTGATGGCGCTGGGCTACAGCGACAAGGACGCCGCCGCTGCGCTCAAGCCCCTGCCGGCGGATGTGGGCGTGAGTGAAGGCATCAAGCTCGCGCTCAAAGCACTGGCCAAGTAAAAGATGAGCATCCAGACCGACGACTTCGCCCCCGCGCCGCGCGTGGTGTCCGCCGCACCGGCTTCGCCCAAGGAAGAGGCCATCGAGCGCGCGCTGCGGCCCAAGCTGCTCGACGAGTACGTGGGCCAGGTGAAGGTGCGCGAGCAGCTGGAGATCTTCATCGGTGCCGCCAAGAAGCGCAACGAGGCGCTGGACCATGTGCTGCTGTTTGGCCCCCCTGGCCTGGGCAAAACCACGCTCAGCCACATCATTGCGCAGGAACTGGGTGTGAACCTGCGCCAGACCAGCGGGCCGGTGCTGGAAAAACCGAAAGACCTGGCCGCGCTGCTGACCAACCTCGAAGCCAACGACGTGCTCTTCATCGACGAGATCCACCGGCTCAGCCCGGTCGTCGAGGAAATTCTGTACCCCGCGCTGGAGGACTATCAGATCGACATCATGATCGGCGAAGGCCCGGCGGCGCGCAGCATCAAGCTCGACCTGCAGCCCTTCACGCTGGTGGGTGCCACCACCCGCGCCGGCATGCTGACCAACCCGCTGCGCGACCGCTTCGGCATCGTCGCGCGGCTGGAGTTCTACACCTCGGAAGAGCTCGCGCGCATCGTCAAGCGAAGCGCGGGTTTGCTCAATGCACCGATGGACCCCGAGGGTGGCTTCGAGATCGCGCGCCGCTCGCGCGGCACGCCGCGCATCGCCAACCGGCTGCTGCGCCGCGTGCGCGACTTCGCCGACGTGAAGGGCACGGGCACCATCACCCAAGACATCGCCAACCGGGCGCTCGCGATGCTGGACGTGGATCCGCAAGGCTTCGACCTGATGGACCGCAAATTGCTCGAAGCCGTTATTCACCGCTTCGACGGTGGGCCGGTGGGGCTGGACAACATTGCCGCCAGCATCGGCGAGGAGCGCGACACCATCGAAGACGTGATCGAGCCCTATCTGATCCAGCAAGGCTTCCTGCAGCGCACGCCACGCGGGCGCATTGCCACGCTGGCGGCCTACCGGCATCTCGGTGTGGCACCGCCCGTGTCGGACAACGGGCTGTTCCAGCCCGGCAACTGAAGCCATCTGATCCATGACCTTGTCTTCCGCTCAACGCCGCTGGGGATGGGGCGCGGCAGGGGTGCTGCTGGTGCTCGCGGTGTGGGCCGGCTGGTTCTGGCGGCACCCGAAGGTGGACGCGGTGGAATTGCGGTCGGCTCCGCTGGTGCGCAGCCTGCAGTTCTCAGCCCGCGTGGCCACACTCTCGCGTGTGGACATCGGCAGCACCATCACCGGACGTGTTCAGGCCGTGCTGGTGGAGGAGGGCGCACGCGTTCGCCGGGGCGATGTGTTGTTGCGGCTGGAGTCCGACGAACTGGCCGCCGCGCTGACGCAGGCGGTGGCGGCCGAGCGCCAGGCCGCTGCCCGGCTCGCGGGTTTGCGCAGCACCGGGCGCACATCCGCCCAGGCCGTGCTGGCCCAGACCGAAGCCACCGTGCGCGCCGCCCAAGCCGAGCTCACGCGCACAGAACAATTGGTCGCGCAGGGTTTCGTGAGCGCCTCGCGCGTGGACGAGGTGCGCCGCGCCCTGGAGGTGGCCCAGGCGCAGCAGGTCAGCGCACGCGCGCAGACGCGGGCCAATGAAGAAACAGGTTCCGATCTGGTGCAGGCCCAGGCCCAACTGGGCGTGGCACAAGCCACCACCCAGGCGGCGAAGGCCCGGCTGGCACAGACCACCTTGGTGGCACCGGCCGATGCACAGGTGCTGCTGCGCGAGGTCGAGCCCGGCCAGATCGTGCAGCCCGGCAAGGCCTTGCTCGGTCTGGCGCTGGCCGGCCCCACACAGATCGTCGCGCCGGTTGACGAGCGATTCCTGGACCAACTGCAGCCCGGTCAGGTCGCACGTGTGGTGGCCGATGCGTTTGCCGGGCAACCGCTGGCCGCGCGGGTGCTGTCGATTGCGCCGTCGGTCGATGCGCAGCGTGGCGCCATCGAGGTCAAGCTCACGCTGGATGCGCCCGCACCGGCATTTCTGCGCGAAGACATGACGGTGTCGGTCGAGGTGGAAACTGCCCGGCGCGAGCGGGCGTTGGTGTTGCCGCTGGCAGCGTTGCGCACCGCGCTGCCCGACGGCTCGACCACCGTGATGGTGAGCGAAGGGGGCCATGCGCGCAGCCGCGCGGTGAAGCTGGGCCTGCGCACGCTCGACGCCGCCGAGGTGGTCGAGGGGCTGGCCGAAGGTGATCTGGTGCTGATCGGAGGCACACCCCAGGCCGACAACCGCGTGCGTGTGCGCAGCGTGCCCTGGCAGCCGGGCCAGCGCATGGCGCCCGGTGCGGCAGCACCCGACGCCGGCGCCGCGCTGACCAACGCCATGGGGCGTTGAGCGGTGAAGGCACGTTCATGAGCGCGTGGCTGGGTTTCGAGCGGCGGGTGGCGCTGCGCTTCCTGCGCGAAGGGCGCATGCAGACCGTGCTCATCATCGTGGGCGTGGCCGCCGGGGTGGCGGTGATCGCCTACATCTCGGCGCTCATCACGGGGCTGCAGACCAACACCCTCAACAAGACACTCGGCGCGCAGGCACACATCACGCTGAGCGCGCCCGACGACGTGGTGGCGCCGCCCGCCATCAGGGCGGCGGGCACGACCACCTTGACAGAAGCCCAGCCGCGCGCGCAGCGCCTTCGCTCGGTGGCCAACTGGCAGGCGCTGGTGCCGCAGCTCGAACGCTTGCCTGGCATCGCGGCGGTCTCGCCCATGGTGGCCGGCGGTGGGCTGGCACTGCGAGGCGAGGCTTCGCAATCCATTTCGCTGGTCGGGGTGGAGCTGGACCGCTACGACCGCATCGTCGGCCTGCGCAGCAAGGTGGTGAGTGGCGCCGCGCGCCTAGCGCCGGGCGAGGCCATCGTGGGTAAGGAGCTGGCGGTCGATCTGGGTGTTCGCGTGGGCGACCGTTTCACGGTACAGACCACCACGGTGAGCGAATCGGTGCGCGTCACCGCGCTGGTGGATTTCGGCGTGAAGGAGCTCAACCGCCGCACCGTGATCGTGCCCTTGCGGGCCGCGCAAAGCCTGCTCGGCCTGCCCGGCGGCGCCACCACGATCGACCTGACGGTGAATGACGTGTGGGCCGCCCAGGGCCTGACCGATGGCCTGCGCCGCCAGTTGCCTTACCAGCTGGAGAGCTGGCAGGAGAGCAATGCGCAGCTGGTCTCGGCGCTCAATGCGCAGTCGGTGAGCACCAGCCTGATCCGGGGCGTGGTGTTGGTGGTGGTGGTGCTGGGCATCGCCAGCGTGCTGGTGGTGTCGGTGGTGCAGAAGCGCCGCGAGATCGGCATCTTGCGCGCCATGGGTGCCACGCGGGCCCAGGTGCTGCGGGTGTTTCTGGTGCAGGGCGCGGTGGTGGGCGCGGTGGGCTCGGTGCTCGGCATTGTTCTGGCCGTGCTGATGATCTGGCTGTTCACCACCTTCGTGCGTGGCTCCGACGGGCAGCCGCTGTTCTCCATCGCGCTGCCACCGTTGCTGGCGCTGCAGGTGGCAGCGATCGCCACCGTCTGTGGTGTGCTCGCGGCCATTGCACCGGCCCGCCGAGCCGCCGCCATGGACCCGGGCCAGGCGATCCGGATGTGAGCCGATGACCACCACACCCGACCCGGTGCCCCTGATCGAACTCAGCGATGTTCGCAAGACCTACAACGCCGGCCTGCCCAGCGAAGCCGAGGTGCTGCACGGGTTGAACCTGCGCGTGATGCCAGGCGAGTTCATCGCACTCATCGGCCCATCGGGCTCGGGCAAGAGCACCTTGCTCAGCATCATCGGTCTGCTCGAACGCATGAGCTCAGGCACCTACCGGTTCCAGGGTGAAGAGGTGCAGGGGCTGGACGACAACGGCCTGACCATGCGCCGGCGCAACCGGCTGGGCTTCGTGTTTCAGTTCCACCACCTGTTGCCGGCCTTCACCGCGCTGGAAAACGTGACCATGCCCGCGCTCATGGCCGAAGGACGGGTGAGCGCTGCGCAGCTGGCCAAGGCGCGCGAGTTGCTGGATGCGGTGGGGCTGGCCCAGGCCATGGACAAGCGGCCGTCGCAGCTCTCAGGCGGCATGCAGCAGCGCGTGGCGATCGCCCGTGCGCTGGTGATGGAGCCGCCGCTGGTGCTGGCCGACGAGCCCACCGGCAACCTGGACACGGCGTCGTCCGACGAGGTGTTCGTGCTGTTGCGGCGCATGCACGCCGAGCGCGGCGTGTCGTTTGTTGTGGTCACGCACGACCCGCGTCTGGCGGCCCGCTGCGACCGGCTGGTGGAGCTGGTGGACGGTCGCATCTCGCGCGACGAGCCCATCGTTCACCCCTAGAAAACACGCCGAAACGCCGTGCCAGAATCCGGCATGACCGCCACCCCGCCGCCCGCCCCGGAGACCGCGACCACCGCGCTCTACCGCGCTGCCCTGGGTCCGGTGAACTCCGGTCGTTACCTGGACGTGTTTGCCCGCTTTGATGAGGCAGGCCGGGCTGGCCCCGGTTGGAACTGGGCCGCTGCGTTCCTGACCCTGAACTGGCTGGTGTTTCGCCAGCTCTGGGTGGCGGCCCTGGTGTACGTGGCCGCCGTGGAGGGCCTGGCACTGCTGGTGTTGGGTCTGGGTCGCGAATGGCTGGCCCGCCCGTCGCTGGCCGAGTGGGGTTTTCTGGGCGCAATTTTCCTGCTGAGCTGCCTGGTGCCCGGTGTGTACGGCAACGCCTGGCTGCACGCCGATACGCGCCGCCGCATGACCCGCGCTGTGCGCGAAGCCAAGACCGTGCGGGAGGCCTGCGCAGCCCCGGCG
>QBMB01000135.1 GCA_003241965.1 Burkholderiales bacterium
GGGTATGGAAGAGGGGGATGCCATCGGTGGGAACGATACGCTACGGGCGGGGGTGCCTGCGCGTCGCTCCAGGGGCTCCGGTCGAAGGCCATTCAGTATAGTTACGCCCTTGGGCAGCCCGCACCGCGCGGCCCGCCTCCCCACACAGGAACACCACCGATGCCCCCTTCCATGCCGGCCTGGACCGCAGTCATTCCGCTGCGCGCCGGATCCAAGGGCCTGCCCTCCAAGAACATCCGCCCGCTGGCGGGCAAGCCCCTGTACCGCCATGCGGTGGACCAGGCGCTGCAGGCCGGCGCCCACCGTGTGGTAATCACCACCGACATTCCCGAAGTGCTGTGGGCTGAGCTGCCCACCCAGGTGACGCTGGTGGAGCGGCCGCCCGAGCTGGCGGGCGACTCCGTGCCCATGGCCCCGGTGCTGCAGCACGCGCTGCACACGGCCGATTGCCACGGCACCGTGGTGCTGCTGCAAGCCACCTCGCCGCTGCGCCAGAGCCGCGACATCGAAGCCGCGCTGGCGGTGTTCTCCGGTGGATATTTCGAACTCGTCATGTCGGTCACCAGCGCCGACCGGGGCGTGCTCAAGTGGGGCACGCTGCGCGGCAACCGTTTCCAGCCGCTGTCGGACCCGGCCTACTGCTTTGCCAACCGCCAGAGCCTGCCACCGGTGGTGCGGCCCAACGGCGCGCTGTATGTGCTGAATGCCGAGCGTTTCGTGGCCAGCGGCAGTTTTGTGTCCGAGCGCATCGGCGTGGTGGAAATGCCGGCCGAGCGCAGCCAGGACATCGACTCGCTGGACGACTTCGAACGCTGCGAAGCTGCGCTGGAGGCTGCGCATGGTCAGTGAGATGAACACCGACCACATGGACCTCTACGCCGCACCCACCTGGCAGTGCGTGATGGTCTGCTGGGGCACGAAGTACTCGACGGCGCTCATCAACAACCTGGTGCGCAGCATCGCCAACAAGGCGGCTTCGCAACCTCGCTTCATCCTCATCTCGGACCGGGAGCGGTCTGATCTGGCGGATCGGATCGAACTGGTGCGGTTTCCGGAGTATTGGCTGGCGCCCCCCTTGAGAACGGCGGGGTGTCACGCGAAACTGGTCATGTTTGACCACGGCATCGTGCCAACGGATCTACCCGCGATTTACGTTGACCTGGACACCATCGTACTGGGCGATCTGAGTAAAGGCCTGGAGTTGATGGAGAACCGACAGACCGTGGCCATCCTGCAGAGCGCCATCATTCCGTTTGGCTGGGTGGGCAGGGCCTTGCACCGTTGGACCAACGGCCGCAAGTACGCGCGGGGCAATTCTTCATTCGTGATCTACCACCCTGGGGAATGCCACTACATTGCGGAGCAGTTCAAGTCGACTTACGCGAAATACCCCAAGATGCAACTCAGGCACATGGTGGCCGATGAGCGATTCATGAGTTGGGCAGCGCAGGAACACATGGTCCGCATCCCGGAGTCGTTTGCGGTCAAGTTTCCCCGCGAGTTCATGTTCTATTGGGGCTTCTGGCTCTACGTCAAAGCCTGGTTGCCCTGGGTGCGCAGCCGCCGCAAGGGGCTCGTCGCCGTGACGCTCAACGGCCTGATGATCAAGCCCGAAAAATTGCTCTCGCTGAAAGAAGGCGATGTGATCGTTGACGAAAAATCGCGCAAGCTGATCTGGAGCGAAAAAACGCTCGGCTTCATGCGCTCCAAAATCCAGGCGTTCTACGCCAGCTCCCTGTAATTTCCTGACTTCAACAGGCAAGAGGCATTCATGAAAATCGCCCACCGCGACATCTCTCCCAAACACCCTCCGCTGGTCGTGGCCGAAATCGGCATCAACCACGGCGGCAGCCTCGATGTGGCCAAAGGTATGGTGCTCGCCGCCCACCGCGCGGGCTGCGAAATGGTGAAGCACCAGACGCATTTCGTCGACGACGAAATGACCGACGAGGCCAAGCAGATCTTCCCGCCCAACGCCGACAAGTCCATCTGGGACGTGATGGAAGAATGCGCGCTGTCCAAGGACGACGAGATCCAGCTCAAGACCTACGCCGAATCGCTCGGCATGATCTACATCTCCACACCGTTCTCGCGCGCCGCGGCCGACTTCCTCAACGACATCGGCGTGTCCGCGTTCAAGATCGGCTCGGGCGAGTGCAACCACGTGCCGCTGATCCGCCACATCGCCAGCTTCGGCAAGCCCATCATCATGAGCACCGGCATGCAGACCATTGATGGCATGCGCCCGTCGGTTCAGGCGCTGGACGACTCGGGCGTGCAGTACGCGCTGCTGGAGTGCACCAACCTCTACCCCTCGCCACCCGAGATCGTGAGCCTGCAAGGCATCACCGAGCTGAAGAGTTCCTTCCCGCGTGCCGTCATCGGCTTCTCCGACCACAGCATCGGCCCGGAAATGGCGCTGTCTGCCGTGGCGCTGGGCGCCTGCATCCTGGAGCGCCACTTCACCGACACGCGCTACCGCAAGGGCCCGGATATTTCCTGCTCCATGGACCCGGCCGAACTCAAGTTCCTGATCGACCGTTCGCGCGAGATTCACACCGCGCTGCACAACCCCAAGGTGCGCACCGCACCCGAGGAAGATGTGTACCGCTTCGCACGCGGCTCCATGGTGGCCGACCGCGATCTCGTCGCTGGCCATGTGATCACGCCCAGCGACATTTGGGCGCGCCGCCCCGGCTCCGGAGAAATTTCGGTGCAGCACTTCGACCGCCTCGTGGGTGCCAAGCTCACCCGTGCTGTCAAACGCAACCAGCAGCTCCTGTGGAGCGATCTGGATGGCGTGAAGCCCTTGGCCAACAGCTGACGCGAATGAGCGCCAAAAGACTGCTCTTCGTCACCGGCACCCGGGCCGACTTCGGCAAGCTCGAACCGCTCGCGCTGGCCGCGCAGCAGGCCGGTTTTGCCGTGAGCTTCTTCATCACGGGCATGCACATGATGCGGCGCTATGGCGAAACGCGGCTGGAGGTGAAGCGCTTTCCGGGCGCCGAGTTCTTCGAGTTCGTGAACCAGCGCGAAGGCGACGCGCAGGATTTCATCCTCTCCAAAACCATCCTGGGTTTCTCCGATTTTGTGCACGAGCACCGGCCCGATCTGGTGGTGATCCACGGTGACCGGGTGGAGGCGCTCGCCGCTTCCATCGTCTGCGCCATGAAGTACATCCCCTCGGCGCACATCGAAGGTGGTGAGGTCTCGGGCACCATCGACGAGAGCATCCGCCACTGCAACACCAAGCTGTGCTCGGCGCATTTCGTGAGTTCCGAGGGCGCCAAGCAGCGGGTGCTGGCGCTGGGCGAGTCGCCCGGGAGCGTCTACAACATCGGCTCGCCCGAGCTCGACACTCACGCGCGGCCTTCGGGCGTGACGCTGGCTCAGGTGAAGGAGCGTTACGCGATCCCGTTCGACGACTACGGTATCGCGATCTTCCACCCCGTGACTTCCGAGGCCGACACCATCGGAGCCCAGGCACAGTCGCTGTTTGCGCGGCTGGAAGCCAGCGGGCGCAACTTCGTGGTGATCGCTCCCAACAACGATCCGGGTACCGAAGACATCTTTGCGGTGTTGGAGAGGCTGCCCTCAGATCGTTTTCGAAGAATTCCATCCATGCGTTTTAACTACTTTTCAGAGCTCATGAAGAACGCATCCGTGATGGTGGGCAACAGCAGCGCAGGCGTGCGCGAAGCGCCTTTTCTAGGTCTGCCGAGCTTGGAGGTGGGTACCCGGCAAAACCAACGTGCCAGTGGTCCTTCGATCACGACTTGCTCGGCGTTCGACATCGCCACCATCGACACGTTCTTGAGCCAGGCGTGGGGGCGACACTTGGGGAGCAACTCCACCTTTGGCGCTGGGGATGCTGCTTCTCGCTTCATCGATGTGCTTTGCACGGAAACGTTCTGGCAACACCCACTGCAGAAAGTGTTTGCCGGTGAGTGAAATGATCATTTCCCGCACGTGGGGCAATCGACGGTTTGATTTTTTTGATCAGTTGGCTCGCTGGGCAACGGTGGTTCTTTTGTTTGCAGCGCCGACTTCCAGGGCACTCTTTAATGTCACGTCCGTTGTGATACTGCTGTCTTGGCTGTTGGCTGGTCGCCATGTGCAGCGATGGATCACAGTTCGAGGCAACCCTGTCTTCTGGCCCTGTGTGACGGTGGTCAGCATCATGCTGATCGGAGTCACTTACACGGTGGCGCCACTGGCGGATGTTCTGGAGCATGCGCGCGTGTACAGCAAGTTTCTCTTCGTGTTGCTGCTGGTCTCGCTTCTGGACCAAACAGTGTGGCGGCGGCGAGCCTGGGGCGCATTTGCTCTCGCCATGCTGATCACAGTGGGAACGACCTATCTGAATATCTGGTGGGATCCTCCATGGTCAGCCACCCACAACCAGGGCTGGGGTGTTGATCACAGTGTGTTTGTGGACTACATCATTCAAGGCGTGGTGAGTACATTTTTCATGGTGTTGGCAATGGAGCGAGCGCGAGCGTCTAAACATCTAGCGGCACGGGTGATTTGGCTGGTCGTTACTGCGATGACCTTGGTGAGTGTGATTTTTCTGGTTCAAGGGCGAACGGGGCAAATCGCAATCCTCGCCGTGTTCATGGTCTATTCCCACCAGATCACACCCACTCGCTGGCGTTGGCCCGTGATTGCCGTTGGATTGTTGATGTTGGTTGCGCTGATGGCCGCCTCACCGCTTTTGCAGGAGCGAGTTCTCACTGCGTGGGCTGAGATCCAGCGCTTTCGGGCCGACGACTATCAATCTTCAGTGGGCATACGACTGAAGCTTTGGGAGTTCGCTTGGGAGATGGTCCGACAAAAGCCGTTCTGGGGTCATGGAACCGGCTCATACCATATCTTGGCTTCCCGAGTCTTCGCCGATTGCACGTTGACCTGCTTTCATCCGCACAACCAGTTTCTCTTCTTCTGGCTGGAGAACGGATTGCCCGGATTGCTTGCCTACCTGTCGCTCTTTTTGGCACTTCTAACAACTGCCTCCAAGGTAAAGCCTTCGCACCGCATTGTTTTCCTTGGGTTTGTGGCAGTGCTTCTGGTCGAAAGCATATTCAATGCGCCATTTTGGTACCGCATGGAGAGTTACATTTTCTACAGCTTGCTCGCGCTGCTGATGGCTGAAGTCCCAAGGCTTCGTGTTGGCGAATCCGTCAGTCCAAAAGCCGCCCCAGGGCATCCATGATGCTGGGATGCGGCGCCGGCAAGGCGCCCTCATTGACCCGCTCTCGGATCAGCTTCAGTGCATTCAGGTTGTTCCAGTCCTTGGATTTTTTCAGGTAGGGTACTTGAAACACCTTCATCGAGGTGATTGGGGCAGTTGCCAGCACATTCTGTTTCTCTGTGATCGCCAGTGTGAGCTCGATCGCTCTGGCTCGCCAAGATGCGCTGTCTTGGTAGCTTTTGCGGCAATCTGCAAGCGAGCTCTCCAAGCGATCGTCGATTGTCACCAGGTCATTGAGCAAGTCGCGCAAAGCGGGAGAACCAAGGCTGCGCACATGGGAATCGAGTGCAGTTCGGGTGAACATGGCTTCACAGCGCAGCCCGGCGTCCATGAGCGTATGTGAGAGCCCACGCTCTCCTCGGCGAATGGTTTTGTGCTTGTTGCTGGTGATTCGGTAGTCGACCCAAAAGCGCTGAAAGGCTGGGTGTTGCCAAGCACCGTGCTGAGCCATGACAAAAAAGGAGCCGAAGAACGGACGCTTCTTGGCGGGAACATTGTCGGATTGTCGCAATGGGTCCAGTTGCAGAGCGCCGACGAACTGCGCCGGGCAGGCTTCCATGCGGTCGATCAGCGTCTCGCTGCCCTGCATCGGGAACCAAATGCTGTCGTTGAGAATGATCAGCACATCTGGTTCGACACGCCATTGTTTGAGCAGCCAGATGCCGTCCCGGTAGCCGCCGAAGTCGTATCCGAAGTTGGGGCGCTCGGTCATCCGCCACACCCAGGGCGACAGCAATTGACGGTCTGCGGAAGACAGCGGTGCGTTGCTGACGATGAGGGGAGCGTAGCCTTTGCTCGCCAAGTGTTCGCATGTCCAGCGAGTTGCGTCGGATACGCCAGCGGGCTGGTACAACAGCAGAAGAGCCACTTTCGGCCGTCCTGGTATCGCCCCCTCGACGGCTTGCAACATGCTCACACGCTGCGTGTCATGGCGCTTCCTCTGCCAAGGTTCAAAGAAGAACTCCGGTATTGCTTGCAGCTGCTGGCGAATACGGCCCATCTCGCGCCGCAGTTTCCAGCTCAAAAGACTCATGACTTGAACCGGCTCACTTCACCAGCAACGAATTGATCGGCAACAAATCCTCAGGCACCAGCTTGCCGCTGGCCTGCTTCAGGCGCAGGCCGCCGAGCAGCACGTTGTACCGGGCCTGGGCCAGGTCGCGTTTGGTCTGGAACAGCTGGCTTTGTGCGTTGAGCACGTCGATGTTGATGCGCACACCCACCTGGTAGCCCAGGCGGTTGGCGTCCAGGGCGCTCTGGCTGGAGGCTTCTGCGGCTTCCAGGGCCTTCACCTGGCCCTGGCCCGAAAGCACGCCCAGGAAGGCGCTGCGCGTGGCCAGGTCGATGCCGCGCTTGGCGGCGTCCAGATCGGTGCGGGCCTTGTTTTCGAGCGCCAGGGTTTCCTTCACCCGGTTTTGAATGGCGAAGCCTGCGAACAGCGGCATGTTGAACTGCACGCCGATGCTGGCGTTGTTGCTGCGCACCGAGTTCTGCGACAACGAGGTGATGAACGGCGCGCGGGCCACCTGGTACTGCGCCACCAGGTCCACCGTGGGCTTGTGGCCGGCTTCGGCCTTGCGTGTCTCCAGCTGTGCAATCTCCAGCCCGCGTGTGGCCTGCAGGATGGTGGGGTGCGTCTCGTCGTTGAGCGCCACCCAGGCTTGTGGATCTGCCGGCAGCAGCGGGGGCAACACCACCGGTGCCACCAGCGGCTTGGGCGCCACGGCCACGCGGCCCACCAGCTGGTCCAGCGTGAGTTGCTTGACGCGCAGGTCGTTTTCGGCGGCGATCTCTTGCGCCACCACCAGGTCGAAACTGGCTTGTGCTTCGCGCGAATCGGTCACGGTGGTGGTGCCCACCTCGAAGTTGCGCTTGGCCGCAGCGAGCTGCTCGGCCACGGCGGTCTTCTGGGCCCGCACGAAGGCCAGCGTGTCGGTGGCGGCGAGCACGTCGAAGTACGACTGCGTGGTACGCACGATCAGGTCTTGTTCGGCCAGAGTGAGCGTGGCCTTGGCCACGTCCACCGAGAGCAGGGCCTGGTCGTTGATGAGTTTGTTGACCGGGCGGTAAAGCGGCTGGCTGGCCGAGAGCGTGGCGCTCTGGCTGTTGCTGGTGGTGTCCTGACCGCCGTTGATTTCGCGCCGGGCCCAGCTGGCGGCCGCACCCAGGCCCACTTCGGGCAACAGGCCGGCTTTGGCCTGGTCTGCGCGAAAGAGGTCGGCCTCGTATTGCGAGCGGGCCGACAGGTAGGTGGCGTCAAAGCCGCGCGCTGCTTCATAAAGTTCCACCAGGCTCTGGGCCTGCGCGCCTGTGGCAGCACCCAGGGCCAACCAGGCGGCCACAGCCAGGCGGCTCAGGGCGAAAGTTCGGGCGATCGCGGGGGCGGGTGCGTGCGGGACTGTCATGGAGTTCCTTTGAAGCGAATGGCAATGTGGGGTGGCGCGGTCAATAGACCGGAACAGCGGGGTCGCGTTCCTGCGACCAGGCGTGGATGCCGCCGTGGATATTCACGATGTTTGTAAACCCCTGGTTCATCAGGAAGTTCGCCACTTGTGCGCTGCGCATGCCGTGGTGGCACAGGCAGGCAATGGGTTGGTCGCGGTCGAGCTCGGCCAGGCGCTCGGGCACGCTGCGCATGGGAATGTGCCGCAGTTCGAAGCCCTCGGCCTTGACGGACGCGGTCTGCAGTTCCCAGGGTTCGCGCACGTCTAGCACGACCGGCAAGCGGCCTGCGGGTGTTTCGCTGGCGGCTTGAAGCAGCCAGTCGTCGAGCTGGGCGGGTTGAATGGCTTTCATGGGGATGGCGTGCGTGCGTGGGTGGGCTTCAGAAGCGGAAGCGCGATGGCTCGGGGAAGTTCAGCAGGCGCGGGGCCACCGTGTCCCAGGGCTGCACGGTCTGGAACGAGGCGTCGGCGATGCGGGTGACGATGGTGGCGCGCATCATGGGCTCAAAGCCGACGACGGCAGCGAGGCGGCCACCGGGTGCCAGCAGGGCCAGCAAGGCGGGTGGAATTTCGGCCACCGAACCGCTGAGCAGGATGGCGTCGAACGGTCCGTCGGTGCTGCAGGCGGCGAAGCCCTTTGCGGCGGCGTCGGCGTGTTTGATCTCGACGTTGGTGATGCCGGCGTTGCGCAGGTTCTCGCGCGCCTCAGTTGCCAGCGCGGGGTCGATCTCGACCGACACCACGCGCTGCGCCAGGTGGGCCAGCAGGGCAGCCATGTAGCCGCTGCCGCTGCCAATCTCCAGGACCTTGTCGGTCGGTTTGAGTTCCAGGTCCTGCAGCAGGCGGGCTTCCACCTTGGGGGACAGCATGCACTGGCCTTCCACTGCGGGGTGGGTCAGGGGCAGTTCCATGT
>QBMB01000136.1:0-7875 GCA_003241965.1 Burkholderiales bacterium
GGGTGCTGAAAGCGGTCTGGGGTGCGGAGGTCATTGCGAATTATCCGGGATGGCACGACGCTTGCCCTCGCTCCCGTGTTCGAGGGCCGCCACCTAGAATTCGGTCGCTCTTCATCCATCCTTTTTCGCCATGACGACCCTGGTCACACCTTCCAGAGAACAACTTTTCACGGCGGACCATCAGCAGTTGCCTGCGCCCAAGCGCTTGCGTGTGTTGTTGCTGGGTGCCCAAGGATTCATTGGCGGCCACGTGCTGCAGGCCTTGCTGGCTCGGGATGTCGATGTGGTTGCCGTTCGCCGCCAAGCGCCGCCCTTGGCCGACGACGCGCAGCCTGACCGGCTCTCATGGCTGCACCTGCAGCTTCACACCCTGCTGCATTGCGACGCTTGGCGCACGCATCTGCACGGTATCGACGTCGTCATCAATTGCGTGGGCATCCTGCGCCAGCGCGTCGGTGAAAGCTACGAGGCTGTGCACCACGGCATGCCCAGGGCGCTCGCGCAGGCCTGTGCCGAAGCGGGTGTGCGGCTCATCCACACATCTGCTCTGGGCCTTCATGAAGGCGCCAGGAGCCGGTTTCTCTCCAGCAAGCTGCGCGGTGAGCAAGCCATCCAGGCCAGCGGGGCCGACCATTGCATCGTGCGGCCTTCGCTGATCGACGGCATCGGCGGATTCGGCGCCAGCTGGTTGCGCATGCTGGCGAGCTGGCCGGTGCATTTTGTACCTCGGGGGGCCACCGGCCGCATCGCCGCGCTGCAGGCCACCGATCTGGGCGAGGCTTACGCGGTGCTGGCGCAGATGCCCACCCTGGCTCAGCAGCGCGAGGCGAATCTGGGGGGCGAGCGCCTGTTTGCCTACCGCCACTACCTGCAGTTGCTGCGTGGTGTGGAGCATGCAGAGAAGCCGGTGCCCAAAGCGCTGCAGGTGTTGCTGCCCGACTGGGTGAGCCGCGCCGGCGCCCACCTGTGCGACCTGTTTCGCTTCAGCCCGTTCAGTTACGGCCACTGGATCCTGCTGCAGCGGGACAACGTGCCCTTGCCCAACGCGCTGCCCCAGTTGCTGGGTCGCTCGCCATCGCCCGTTTCGCACACCCGCGTGGCCTTGCGGGACGACTTCCGCCTGTCCTGATCGGTTGTGGATTCAGGTGCCCAGCAGGGCATCGAGTTCGGGCTGGCTGAAACCGGCAGCCCGGCGCGCCACCTCATTGAAAGGCGGCTTCAGCCTCGGCGCGGAATGCTCCCGCGCCAGGCGCCGATAGTGCGCCAGTGGCTCGATGCCCTGCCGTTCGCACAACCAGCCGTACCAGCGGTTGCCCACCGCTACATGGCCGATCTCGTCGCGCAGGATCACATCGAGGATCTCGACCGCCCGCAGCGCTGCAGGGCTGCCCACCTTGCGCAGGCGCGCCTGCATGGGTGGTGTGGCGTCCAGGCCGCGGGCCTCCATGGTGCGCGGCACCAGGGCCATGCGCGCGGTCACGTCGTGTTGGGTGCGGATGCACATTTCCCACAGGCTGTTGTGTGCTGCGAAGTCGCCGTAGTCGTGGCTCAGGCTTTGCAAGTGCGCGCGCAACAGGCCGAAATGGATGGCTTCTTCGTGTGCCACCTGAAGCCACTCGGTGTAGTAGTCGGCCGGCATGTCGGGGAAGCGCCAGATGGCGTCCAGGGCCAGATCGATCGCGTTGAACTCGATGTGCGCCACCGCGTGCAACAGCATGGCGAAGCCCTCGGGCGTGAACGGCGAGCGCTGGGGCACGTCGACCGGTGCGATGAGCAGGGGTCGCGCCGGCCGCCCGGGCAAGGGCTGGGTGGCGTCGGGGACCAGAGGCTCGCCTGTGTTCAGGTGTGTATGGCCCGCTCGCTGGGCTTCAAAGAGCGCGTGGGTGGCGGCGACTTTCTCGGCCGGATCGCTGGTGCACAGAACCTGCAAGGCCTGCGCGCGCAGGGAAACGGAAGGCGGTGGCGACAGGGCGGCGGGGGCTTGCATCCCTACAATTCTAGGTTTCGCCACAGGAGACAAGACACATGGCCCTTTACGAACTCGACGGCATGACCCCCCAGGTGGCCGCATCGGCCTGGGTGGCCGACAACGCGCAGGTCATTGGCAACGTGGTGCTCGGCGAGGACAGCAGTGTGTGGTTCGGCGTCACGGTGCGCGGCGACACCGAGACCATCACGGTCGGACGCGGCAGCAACATCCAGGACGGCAGCGTGCTGCACGCCGACGTGGGTCTGCCGCTGACCATTGGCGAGAACGTGACCGTGGGCCACCAGGTGATGCTGCATGGCTGCACCATCGGCGACGGCTCGCTGATCGGCATCGGCGCGGTGGTGCTCAACGGCGCGAAGATCGGCAAACACTGCCTGGTGGGCGCGGGCTCGCTGGTGACCGAAGGCAAGGATTTCCCCGACGGCAGCATGATCCTGGGCAGCCCGGCGCGTGTGGTCAAGTCCCTCACGCCTGAGCAGTTTGAAGGCCTGCGTATGAGTGCGAAGCACTACACCGACAACGCCGAACGATTTCGCAAGACCTTGAAAAAGGTCGGCTGACCCCGATCTGCCACGATTGCGTGTTTCGAACGTTCCCTGAAAGTACCGCTTGTCCGAACTCCACAAATTCGTCTTTGAAGGCCTGCCGGTGCGCGGCATGCTGGTGCGCCTGACCGATGCCTGGCAGGAAATTTTGCAACGCCACAAAGACGGCGGCGGTTACCCCGCTGCCGTGACCGAGCTGCTGGGTGAAATGACGGCGGCTGCCACGCTGATGCAGGCCAACATCAAGTTCAACGGCGCGCTCATCATGCAGATCATGGGCGACGGGCCGGTGAAGCTGGCCGTAGCCGAGGTGCAGCCCGACCTGAGCCTGCGCGCCACCGCCACCGTGATCGGCGAGGTGGCGCAAGACGCCCCGCTCTCGCACATGGTCAACGTGACCAACCAGGGCCGCTGCGCCATCACGCTCGACCCCAAGGATCGCCTGCCGGGCCAGCAGCCTTACCAGGGCGTGGTGCCGCTGTATGGCGACCAGCGCGAGAAGCTGGAGAAGCTCAGCGAGGTGATCGAGCACTACATGCTGCAAAGCGAGCAACTGGACACACGTCTGGTGCTCGCGGCCAACGAACACGTGGCCGCTGGCCTGCTGATCCAGCGGCTGCCGCTGCAGGGCAGTGGCAACCTTGCGGGCCAGTCGGGTGCGCGCGACGAAGACCAGATCGGCCTGAACGAAGACTACAACCGCATCGCCATTCTGGCCTCCAGCCTCAAGCGCGAGGAGCTGCTCACGCTGGACGCCGACACCATCCTGCACCGCCTGTTCTGGGAAGAAGACGTGCGCCGCTTCGAGCCCATGACGGGCGAGAACGGCCCTCGCTTTGCCTGCACCTGTTCGCGCGATCGTGTGGGCAGCATGCTGCGCAGCTTGGGGCGCGACGAGATCGAATCGATCTTGAGCGAGCAGGGACAGGTGGAGGTGGGTTGTGAGTTCTGCGGCGCGCAGTACCGGTTTGATCCCGTGGACGCGGCGCAGGTGTTTCTGGAGCCGGACATCCAGCCGCCAGCCGGCGACCAGAAGCATTGAGCTGGCCGATCAGACGGGGCGCCGGGATACCAGTCCGCTGAACAGGCGCCGCTCGCAGTCGGGGTCGCTGCAGTTCTCGCAGGTCCATCGGCCGGTGCCGGATTCGAGCTGCGGGTCGCCTGCCACCAAAGGGCGGCCCAGCATCACACCCACCGCGCGCAGCGCGTGCTGCAGGCGCACTTCTGCCGGGCCATAGACGGTTTGAAACGGGATGCCCGCCGCTTGCAGCTCGCGACGCAGCACCGAGTCGATGTCAGCGCGTGCGCCCGGGCCTTCGCGAAACAAGCCGTCGGCCTGCCA
The DNA here is from genome assembly GCA_003241965.1 of Burkholderiales bacterium. Classification (GTDB taxonomy): domain Bacteria; phylum Pseudomonadota; class Gammaproteobacteria; order Burkholderiales; family Burkholderiaceae_C; genus Hydrogenophaga. Next base: position 3,878 of record QBMB01000136.1, read on the forward strand.
AGGGAAGTCAAGGCCCATCAGCAGCGTGAGCTGCATCCGGCCTTGTTGCGCCAGCGAAGTTGTGTGCAGGGAGCGGTCTTCAAACATCCGTTCGCTGTAAGCCGAGACCACCAGCGCCGTCGTGTCGGCCACCACCACCTGCGCGCTGCTGTTGGCAGCGGTCTCGATCAACCGGGTTTGTTCGGCGGCAACGCCGGCCTGCTCTTGCGCCCGTGGCGTGCGGCCCTCGCGTTCGCACCAGGTGCGCAAATGCTCGGGCACCAACGTGGTGGACACGCCCAGGGCGTTGAGATGGGTGGTGAGGGCCCGGCCCAGTGTGGTCTTGCCGCTGGACTCGCCGCCGAGCAGCGCCACCGTCAAGGCCGCCATGGCGTCAGCGTTTGTTCTGCGCGATCTGCACGAAGATTTCGTTGGGCTTGACCATGCCCAGTTCCGCGCGGGCGAGTTCCTCGACCATGTCCAGGCCCTCCTGCAGGTCGCGCACTTCGCTCACCAACTGGTCGTTGCGCTGCTGAGCTTCGCGGTTGGCCACATCCTGCGCAGCGAGCTGCTGCCGCATGCTCGCCACCTTGGGCACACTGCCCCGCCCGAACCACAGCTGCGCGTGTAGCACCAGCAGCAGCGCGATCAGCAGGGCAGGGATGAGGCGGTTGGCCATGGGTCGGAATCAGCGCAGATTGTAGAAGGCAGCGCGCCCTGGGTACACCGCCACTTCGCCCAGGTCTTCCTCGATGCGCAGCAGCTGGTTGTACTTGGCCATGCGGTCCGAGCGCGAGAGCGAGCCGGTCTTGATCTGGCCGGCGTTGGTGCCCACGGCGATGTCGGCGATGGTGCTGTCTTCGGTTTCACCTGAGCGGTGCGAAATGACGGCGGTGTAGCCGGCGCGCTTGGCCATTTCAATCGCAGCGAAGGTCTCGGTCAGCGTGCCGATCTGGTTGATCTTGATCAGGATCGAATTGCCGATGCGCTTGTCGATGCCTTCTTTCAGGATCTTGGTGTTGGTCACAAACAGGTCGTCGCCCACCAGTTGCACCTTGCTGCCCAGGCGCTCGGTCAGCACTTTCCAGCCGTCCCAGTCGCCTTCGGCCATGCCGTCCTCGATGCTGATGATGGGGTACTTGTCGACCCAGGTCGCCAGGATGTTGGTCCAGTCTTCGGCGCTCAGCACCAGGCCTTCGGCTTCCAGGTGGTAGGCCTTGGTGCCGTCGGGTCCGTCCTTGTAGAACTCGCTCGCAGCGCAGTCCAGACCCAGGGCGATCTGCTCGCCGGCGGTGTAGCCGGCGTTGCTGATGGCTTCCAGGATCATCTGGATCGCGGCTTCGTGGTTGGCCACGTTGGGGGCAAAGCCGCCTTCGTCGCCCACAGCAACGCTCATGCCCTTGTCGTGGATGATCTTCTTGAGCGCGTGGAACACCTCGGCACCCCAACGCACGGCTTCGCGAAAGCTCGGCGCGCCCACGGGGATGATCATCAGTTCCTGCAGGTCCAGGTTGTTGTTGGCGTGAGCGCCGCCGTTGATGACGTTCATCATGGGCACGGGCATCTGCACCGCGCTCATGCCACCGAAGTAGCGGTACAGCGGCAGGCCGGCTTCTTCGGCCGCAGCGCGTGCCACCGCCATGGACACCGCCAGCATCGCGTTGGCACCCAGGCGGCCCTTGTTGTCGGTGCCGTCCAGGTCGATCAGCGTCTTGTCCAGAAAGGCCTGCTCGGAGGCGTCCAGGCCCAGCACGGCCTCGGAGATTTCGGTGTTGATGTGCTCCACCGCCTTGAGCACGCCCCGTCCGAGGTAGCGGCTCTTGTCACCGTCGCGCAGCTCGATGGCTTCGCGCGAGCCGGTGGACGCGCCAGAGGGCACGGCCGCGCGGCCCATCACGCCGCTTTCCAGCAGCACGTCGCATTCGACGGTGGGGTTGCCGCGGCTGTCCAGGATTTCACGGCCGACGATGTCAACAATTGCGCTCATGGGTTCGGTACCTTTGGGTCAGAGAATAAAAAACGTGAATCAGGCTCAGGCGTTGAAGTGGTCTTCCAGAAAACCATTCTTCTTCGTCACGGCGTCCAGCGCCAGCAGCGTTTCCAGCAGCGCCTTCATGTGTTTGAGCGGCACGGCGTTGGGGCCGTCGCTCATGGCGTTGGCCGGGTCGGGATGTGTTTCCATGAAGAGGCCGGCCACGCCCACGGCCACCGCCGCGCGCGCCAGCACCGGCACCATTTCGCGCTGGCCACCGCTGCTGGTGCCTTGCCCGCCGGGCAACTGCACGCTGTGGGTGGCGTCGAACACCACCGGAGCGCCGGTCTCCCGCATGATGGCGAGCGAACGCATGTCGCTCACCAGGTTGTTGTAGCCAAAGCTCGCCCCGCGTTCGCAGGCCATGAAGTTGTCTTCATTCAGGCCCGCTTCCTTTGCGGCTGCGCGCGCCTTGTCGATCACGTTCTTCATGTCGTGCGGCGCGAGGAACTGGCCCTTCTTGATGTTCACCGGCTTGCCGCTCTGCGCCACGGCGCGGATGAAGTCGGTCTGGCGGCACAGGAAGGCGGGCGTCTGCAGCACGTCGCAGACTTTGGCCGCGTCCGTGATGTCGTCTTCGCTGTGCACGTCGGTGAGCACCGGCACGCCGAGTTCGCGCCGGACCTTGGCCAGGATCTCCAGACCCTTGTCGCGGCCCGGGCCGCGGTAGGTGGTGCCGCTGCTTCGGTTGGCCTTGTCGAAACTGCTTTTGAAGATGAACGGAATACCGAGACTGGCGGTGATCTCTTTCAGCTGCCCGGCCACGTCCATCTGGAGCTGCTCGGACTCGATCACGCAGGGGCCGGCGATCAGGAAGAAGGGCTGGTTCAGCCCGATGTCGAAGCCGCAGAGTTTCATGTGTTGTGCTCGATCAGGCGGTGGCCGTGGCCGGGCTGGTCTGCGCCTGCTGGGCCAGGGCGGCCTTCACATACGCATTGAACAGCGGGTGCCCGGCCCAAGGCGTGGATTTGAACTCGGGGTGGAATTGCACGCCCACGTACCAGGGGTGCACGCCTTGCGGCAGCTCCACCATTTCAGTGAGCTGCTCGCGCTGCGTGAGTGCCGAGATCACCAGGCCGGCCTGGCGCAGCTGGTCGAGGTAGTTCACGTTGGCTTCGTACCGGTGGCGGTGGCGCTCGGTGACCACTGGCCCATAGATCTGGTGGGCCAGCGTGCCGGGAGCCACATCGGAGCTCTGGGCACCCAGGCGCATGGTGCCGCCGAGGTCGGAGTTGGCGTCACGCTGCTGGATGCTGCCGTCGGCGTCTTTCCACTCGTTGATGAGTGCAATGACCGGGTGCGGCGTGTCGGTTTCGAACTCGGTGCTGTTGGCATCTTTCAGGCCCGCCACATGGCGCGCGTATTCGATGGTGGCGACCTGCATGCCCAGGCAGATGCCGAGGTAAGGCACTTTGTGTTCGCGGGCGAAGCGGGCCGCGCAGATTTTGCCTTCGATGCCGCGCTTGCCGAAGCCGCCGGGCACGAGGATGGCGTCGAAACGGCCCAGCACTTTGTCCACGTTGGCGGGGCTGATCGTTTCCGAGTCGATGTAGTCGATCTGGACCTTGGCGTGGTTCTTCATGCCGGCGTGGCGCAGCGCTTCGTTGAGCGATTTGTAGCTGTCCGACAGGTCGACGTATTTGCCCACCATGGCGATGTGCACCGTGGCCTTGGGGTGCTCCACCTCGTGGACCAGATCGTCCCAGCGCTTGAGACTGGCCGGCGGCGTGTTCAGGCGCAGCTTGTCGCAGATCAGGCCGTCCAGGCCCTGCTCGTGCAGCATGCGCGGCACCTTGTAGATGGTGTCCACGTCCCACATGGAGATCACGGCCCATTCGGGCACGTTGGAGAACAGCGATATCTTGGCGCGCTCCTCTTCCGGAATCGGGCGGTCGGCGCGGCAGATCAGTGCGTCGGCCTGGATGCCGATGGCGCGCAGTTCCTTGGCGGTGTGTTGCGTGGGCTTGGTTTTCAGCTCGCCGGCGGC
>QBMB01000136.1:7885-8465 GCA_003241965.1 Burkholderiales bacterium
GTTCGGGCCCATGCGCAGGCTCATCTGGCGCACGGCTTCCAGGAACGGCAGCGATTCGATGTCGCCCACGGTGCCACCGATCTCGACGATGGCCACGTCCACCGCGTCGGCGGTGCCGATGCCGGCGCCGCGCTGGATGAATTCCTGGATTTCGTTGGTCACGTGCGGGATCACCTGCACCGTTTTGCCGAGGTAGTCGCCCCGGCGCTCTTTTTCCAGCACCGACTGGTAGATCTTGCCGGTGGTGAAGTTGTTGGTCTTCTTCATCCGCGTTTCGATGAAACGCTCGTAGTGGCCCAGGTCCAGGTCGGTCTCGGCACCGTCGTCGGTGACGAAGACCTCTCCGTGCTGGAAGGGGGACATGGTGCCCGGATCCACGTTGATGTACGGGTCGAGCTTGATGAGGGTGACTTTGAGGCCGCGGGACTCAAGAATCGCGGCCAGGGATGCGGAGGCTATGCCTTTGCCCAGAGAGGACACCACACCGCCGGTGACGAACACAAATTTGGTCATGTCTCGGGCGAGCCAGATGCTCGCAGGAGGTGGAAATGGAGATTATAAATGCCGCCCCCTCCACCCC
>QBMB01000137.1:0-2207 GCA_003241965.1 Burkholderiales bacterium
GCCGAAGCGGCCCCCGACAGCGAGGCCGCCCTGAACAACCTGCTCAACATCATCGGACGCCGGCAAGGCCCGCGTTCGCTGCTCAACATCGGCTGACATTCCCCCTGTTGCAGCCCTCCACTTAACCTTACGATCGCGCCATGAAACCGAACCCCACCTGTGCAGCGCTGGCCACACTGATGGTCCTGGGGCTGTGGGCCGGAGCACCCGCCCACGCCCAGAGCCGCAATGCCGAACCGGTCACGCTGAACTTCGTGGCCGCCGACATCGAGTCGGTGGCCCGCACCATGGCCACCATCACCGGGCGCAACGTGGTCGTCGACCCGCGCGTCAAGGGCACGATCAACCTCGCCACCGAACGCCCGGTGACGCCCACCGCAGCCCTCAACCAGTTCGCCGCCGTGCTGCGCCTGCAAGGCTTCTCCATCGTGGACACCGGGGGCCTTTACAAGATCGTGCCCGAAGCCGATGCCAAGTTGCAGGGCAACGTGGTCAATGCAGGCTCCGTGAACGCACTGCCCACCTCCAACCAGGTGGTCACGCAGATCTTCCGGCTCAACCACGAGTCGGCCAACAACCTGGTGCCGGTGCTGCGCCCCCTGATCGGGCCCAACAACACCATCAACGTGAACCCCGGCAACAACTCGCTGGTGATCACCGATTACGCCGACAACCTGCAGCGCATCGGTCGCATCATCACCGCGCTGGACGTGGCCGGCGCCACCGACGTGGAGATCATCCCGCTGCAGCACGCGGTGGCGGCCGACCTCGCCGCCCTGGTGGCGCGCCTGATCGACCCGGCCGTGGCCGCCGGCGGCACCGGTCAATCGGACCAGTCGTACAAGACCACGCTGGTGGCCGAGCCGCGCAGCAACAGCCTGGTGCTGCGCGCCGCCAACCCGGCCCGACTGGCGCTGGTGCGCAACCTCGTGGCCCGGCTTGACCAGCCGTCGTCGGCCAACGTCAGCGGCAACATCCATGTGGTCTACCTGAAGAACGCCGACGCGGTGGCCCTGGCCAGCACCTTGCGCGCGGCGCTGGCGGGTGAGACGACCATTTCCACCGTCTCCACCGGCGCCGGCAACCCTTCGCGCACCATCACCCCCACCGGGGGCAGCAGCCCGGCCAGCAGCCCGGTGGCCGCCAGCGCACAGCCCTCCACGGGCGGCCAGATCCAGGCCGATCCGGCCACCAACTCGCTCATCATCACCGCCTCCGAGCCGCAGTACCGGCAACTGCGCGCCGTGATCGACCAGCTTGATTCGCGCCGCGCGCAGGTGTATGTCGAGAGCCTGATCGCCGAAGTCAACGCCGACAAGGCCGCGGAGTTCGGCATCCAGTGGCAAGGGGCGTCGGGCAAGTCTGGCGATTCGCTCATCGGCCTGCTGGGCACCAACTTCGGATCGGGTGGCTCCAACATCTTCGACCTGTCCACCGGCGACGCCACACCGTCGCGCGGCCTGAACGTGGGCGTGGCCAAGCGCACCAACGGTGTGTATGTGCTGGGCTTCCTGGCCCGCTTCCTGCAGGAAAACGGCGAGGGCAACATCCTCTCCACCCCCAACCTGCTCACGCTGGACAACGAAGAAGCCAAGATCGTGATCGGTCAGAACGTGCCCTTTGTCACCGGCCAATTCACCAACACCGGCAGCAACAACGGTTCGGTCAACCCCTTTCAGACCATCGAGCGCAAGGACGTGGGCCTGACCCTGCGGGTGAAGCCGCAGATCAGCGAGAACGGCACCATCAAGCTGACCATCTTCCAGGAGGTCAGCAGCGTGCAGGCCTCGTCGGTGAACTCCGCCTCGGGCCTCATCACCAACAAGCGCTCCATCGAATCCACCGTGCTGGTGGACGACGGAGCCATCGTGGTGCTCGGTGGTTTGCTGCAGGACGAGTTTTCGGCCAACCAGCAGAAGGTGCCTGGCCTGGGCGACGTGCCCTTGTTCGGCAACCTCTTCAAGAGCGAAACCCGCTCGCGCCGCAAGACCAACCTCATGGTGTTCCTGCGGCCGGTGGTGGTGCGCGATGCGCGCGAGACCAGCAGCCTGGCGCTGGACCGCTACGAACTCATGCGCTCGGTGCAGCAGGAGTCGCAGCCCAAACCCAGCAGCGTGTTGGGCGTGAACGAAGCGCCGGTGATGCCCGCGCCACGCACACCCGGCAGCATGACGCTGACCCCGCAGGCACCGTCGCTGGCCCACCCG
>QBMB01000137.1:2217-8417 GCA_003241965.1 Burkholderiales bacterium
AACCCGAATTCGTCGCCGCCGCTGAACCCGCCTGCGGCGCCGGTGGCACCCGCTCCAGCGCAGTGAGGCCCGGGCCGTGAAGTACCCCCTGCCCTACGCCTTTGCTCGCGAGCATCTCTGGCTGATCGAGGACGACGGCGCCACGCAAACCTTGCTGGGCAGCAGCACGCCTGCAGGCGACACCTCCGCCCAGACGCGCCGCCTCTCGGCGCTGTCGGAAATCCTGCGCTGCTTTCCGGTGCAGGGCCTGCATTGGGAAGATGGCGACAGCTTGAAGCAACGCATCAGCGTGGCGTATTCGCAAGGCGAGTCGAGCGCAGCCGCCGTGGTCAGCGAAGTGCAAGGCGATGCTGATCTCAGCCGCATGATGCAGGAGCTGCCGGCCATTGAAGACCTGCTGGAAACCGCCGACGACGCGCCCATCATCCGCATGCTCAACGCGCTGCTCACCCAGGCCGCACGCGACGGCGCGAGCGACATCCACATCGAACCTTTCGAGCGCACCTCCAGCGTTCGATTCCGGGTCGACGGCACGCTGCGCGAGGTGGTGCAACCCAACCGCGCGCTGCACGCTGCGCTGATCTCGCGGCTGAAGATCATGGCCGAGCTCGATATCTCCGAGAAACGCCTGCCGCAAGACGGCCGCATCTCGCTGCGCATCGGCACCCGCGCGGTGGACGTGCGCGTGTCCACCCTGCCCAGCGCCCACGGCGAACGCGCGGTACTGCGCCTGCTCGACAAGAGCGAGAGCAAGCTGAGTCTCGAATCGGTGGGTATGCAGGGCGATGTGCTGGCGCGTTTTCGCAAACTCATCGGCCAACCGCACGGCATCATTCTGGTCACCGGCCCCACCGGCTCGGGCAAGACCACCACGCTGTACGCGGGCCTGCAGCGGCTGGACGCCAGCACGCAGAACATCATGACGGTGGAAGACCCGATCGAATATGAGCTGCCCGGCGTGGGCCAGACGCAGGTGAACGCGCGCATCGACCTCACCTTTGCCAAAGCCCTGCGCGCCATCCTGCGGCAAGACCCCGACGTGATCATGATCGGCGAGATCCGCGACTTTGAAACCGCGCAGATCGCCATCCAGGCTTCGCTCCCCGGCCACCTGGTGCTGGCCACGCTGCACACCAACGACGCCCCCAGCGCCGTGACCCGCCTCACCGACATGGGCGTGGAGCCCTTCCTGCTGAGTTCTTCATTGCTGGGCGTGCTGGCGCAGCGTCTGGTGCGCAAACTCTGCGTGCACTGCCGCCGCCAGGACGACAAGGGCCTGTGGCACCCGGTGGGCTGCGAGCACTGCAACCACAGCGGCTACAAGGGCCGCACCGGGATCTACGAACTCATGGTGGCCGACGACAAGATCCGCGCGCTGATCCACAACCGGGCTGCTGAGAGCAAGATCTTCGTGGCGGCCGAGGCGGCCGGGCTGCAGTCGATGCGGGCGGACGGGCAGCGGCTGATCGATGCCGGGATCACGTCGCCCGAAGAGGTGATGTCGGTGACGCGCGACTGACATGAGGCCCCCACGCTCCACCGCTGCGCGGGTCGCTGCCCCCCAAGGGGGATGTTCCGCCTTGGGGCGGCCCGGCGGCGGAACCTGACATGCCCGCCTACACCTTCGAAGCCCTCGACGCCCAAGGCGCCACACAAAAGGGCCTGATCGACGCCGACACCGCCCGCTCCGCGCGCAGCATGTTGCGTGCGCGTGCGCTCGTGCCGCTGCTGGTGGAACCGGCCACGGGCGGTGGCACCAACGTCAAGGCCAGCGGGCTCAACGTCACGCTGTGGGGGGGGCGCGTGTTCAATGCCACCACACTGGCCGTGTGGACCCGGCAGATGGCCGGCCTGGTGGCTGCGGGGCTGCCGCTGGAGCGAGCGCTGTCGGCCCTGACCGAAGAGGCCGAGGACGACAAACAGCGCAACCTCATGGCTTCGCTGCGCTCCGAGGTCAACGCGGGTTCACCCTTTGCCCAGGCGCTGGGCCAGCACCCGCGCGAGTTCTCGTCCATCTTCACTTCGGTGATCGCCGCTGGTGAACAGAGCGGCCAGCTCGGTACGGTGCTGGAACGTCTGGCCGACGACCTGGAGGCGCGCGAAGCCCTGAAGAACAAGCTGGTGGCCGCGTCGCTCTACCCTGCCATCGTCACCTTGGTGGCCATCGTGATCGTGGTGTTTCTGGTGTCGTATGTGGTGCCGCAGGTGGCCAGCGTGTTCGCCGGCAGCAAGCGCGCACTGCCGGTGCTCACCGTGATGATGTTGGGCCTGAGCGCCTTCGTGCGCAGCTACGGCTGGCTCATGCTGATCGCGCTGGTGGCGGGCAGCATTGCGCTGGGGATGGCACGGCGCAACGAAGCCCTGCGCCTGCGCATGGACGCCGCCTGGCTGCGCCTGCCACTGGTGGGGCGGCTGGCGCGCGGCTTCAACGCGGCGCGTTTTGCCGCCACGCTGGCCATGCTCGCCGCCGCCGGCGTGCCCATTCTGCGGGCGCTGCAGACCGCCGCCGAAACCCTGAACAACCAGGCCATGCGCGCCGATGCACTGGACGCCCTGGTGCTGGTGCGCGAAGGTGCGCCGCTGGCCTCGGCACTGGCGAGCAAGAAGCGTTTCCCTCCCTTGGTATCGATGTTTGCCCGGCTGGGCGAACAGACCGGCCAGTTGCCCGCCATGCTGGACCGCGCCGCCGAACAACTCGGCGCCGAAGTGCAACGCCGCGCCATGCACCTGGCCACCATCCTGGAGCCGCTGCTCATCGTGGGCATGGGCCTGGTGGTGATGCTGATCGTGCTGGCGGTGCTGATGCCCATCATCCAGCTCAACCAACTCGTGAGATGACATGGGCGTGACCTTGGAGGGCAAACTCGTCGTTGCCATTTCTTCCCGCGCCCTGTTCGATTTCGAGGAAGAAAACCGGCTTTTTGAAACCGGTGACGACCGCGCCTACATGAAGCTGCAGCTCGACCGCCTGGACACGCCCGCGCAGCCCGGCGTGGCCTTCTCGCTGGTGCGCAAACTGCTGGCCTTCAACGATGCCGATGCCCAGCGGGTTGAGGTGGTGATCCTTTCGCGCAACGACCCGGTCTCGGGCATGCGCGTGTTCCGCTCGGCCAAGCACTACGAACTGTCCATCCAGCGCGGCAGCTTCACGCGCGGCCAGCCGCCCTGGCGCTACCTGCGCCCGCTGCGCGCCAACCTGTTCCTGTCGACCCACCTGGCCGACGTGCGCGCCGCGCTCGACGCCGGCGTGCCCGCCGCGCAGGTGTATCCGCACTCGGTGCACGCCAGCGACGCGCACCCACACGAGGTGCGTATCGCCTTCGACGGCGACGCCGTGCTGTTCTCCGACGAAGCCGAGCGGGTCTACCAATCGGAAGGGCTCTCGGCCTTTCAAGCGCACGAGGCCACACACGCCGGCTCGCCACTGGCCGGCGGCCCGTTCAAGCCCCTGCTCGAAGCCCTGCACCGCCTGCAGAGTGAAGGCACGCCGCTCATGCGCGTGCGCACCGCGCTGGTCACCGCGCGCAGCGCGCCGGCCCACGAACGCGCCATTCGCACGCTGATGAACTGGAACATCGAGGTGGACGAAGCCATGTTCCTCGGCGGCCTGCCCAAGGGCGAGTTCCTGCGCGAGTTCGAGCCCGACTTTTTCTTTGACGACCAGACCGGCCACATCGAATCCGCTTCGATGCACGTCCCCGCGGGGCACGTGGCCAGCGGCATCTCCAATCCCTGACCCCCAACCTTGAGGTCACCATGACCCTGAGCGAAAAATTCCAGAGCTTCCGCGAGTTCGCCCGCAAGGTCGGCCGACTAACCCTGCCCTACTTCCAGTCGGAAGAAAAATGGAAAGCGCGGGCGCTGCTGGCCTCCATCGTGGCGCTCAACCTCGCCTCGGTCTACATGCTGGTGCTGCTCAACGAGTGGAACCGCGTGTTCTACGATGCGCTGCAAAACAAGGACGCGGCGGTGTTCTGGCGCGAGCTTGGGCGCTTCACCTACCTCGCCTTCGGCTTCATCATCATCGCGGTCTACCGCTTCTACCTTACGCAGTTGCTGGAGATGCGCTGGCGCGCCTGGATGACTGGCCACTACCTCGACCGGTGGCTCTCCAACAAGGCCTTCTACCACCTCGAACTCGCGCGCTTCGCGCGGGGAGAAGACGCCCCACCCGACAACCCGGACCAGCGCATTGCCGAAGACATGAACCTCTTCACCAGCTACACGGTGAGCCTGACCATGGGCCTGCTCAACGCAGTGGTCACGCTGGTGAGTTTCGTGGGCATCTTGTGGACGCTTTCGGGCAGTTTCGCGTTTTCGTTCAAAGGAGCCGAATACACCATCCCCGGCTTCATGGTGTGGATGGCGGTGCTCTACTGCCTGGTGGGCAGCGTGATCACGCACTACCTGGGCCGCTCGCAGATCGCACTCAACTTCAAGCAGCAGCGTTATGAAGCCGACTTCCGCCACCACCTGGTGCGCGTGCGCGAGTACAGCGAATCGATCGCGCTGGACCGGGGCGAACCGGTGGAGCGCCAGCAACTCGGCGGGCGCTTCGGCGCCGTCATCGGCAACTACCTCAAGCTCATCAACGCGCAAAAACGCCTGACCTGGTTCACCGTGGGTTTCGGCCAGGCCGCCGTGGTGTTTCCCTTCATCGTGGCCGCGCCGCGCTTCTTCAGCGGCGCCATCCAGCTCGGTGAGCTGATCCAGATCTCGTCCGCCTTCGGCCGCGTGCAGGACTCACTCTCTTGGTTCGTCGACAGCTACAGCAACCTCGCCGCCTGGCGCGCCACCACCGACCGGATCACCAGCTTTGAAGAAAGCTTCCAGGCGCTGGAAGCCTCCGAACACATCGCCTCTCCACGGCCCAACACCGAAGACGCGCTGGCACTGGACGACCTGAAGCTCTCGCTGCCCGGTGGCGTCGCGCTGCTGGCGGTGCACGGCATGCAGGTCTCGCCCGGTGACACGGTGCTGGTCAAGGGCCCGTCGGGCAGCGGCAAATCCACCCTGTTCCGCGGCCTCGCAGGCATCTGGCCCTGGGCCCAGCGCAGCCTGCGCACACCGGCAGGTTTTGCCGACAAGGTGATGTTTTTACCGCAGCGCCCCTACTTCCCATTGGGCTCGCTGCGCGACGCCCTGGCCTACCCCGAACCGGCCGAGCGCTACAGCGACGCCGAGCTGCAACACGCTCTGCGCGAAGCGCTGCTGCCCGACCTGGGCACACGGCTGGACGAACACGACGCCTGGGGCCAGAAGCTCTCGGGCGGCGAACAACAACGCCTGGCGATCGCCCGCGCCTTGCTCAAGAAACCCCGCTGGCTGTTTGTGGACGAAGCCACCAGCGCGCTGGACGAAGCGGCCGAAGCCACGCTGTACGCGCGGCTGCAAGCCCTGGTGAAAGAGAGCAACGGCGCGCTGGTGTCCATCGCCCACCGGCCCGGCGTGGCGGCGTTTCACGCAACGCAGTGGACGTTCACGCCCGATGCGACGGGTGAGGCGCGTTACAAGTTACTGGCATCGCCCACGTAACCCAACCACCCCCGCGCCCGCAACTCACAAGCCGGGCACGTCCCGCACCCATACCCCCAGGCATGCCGGTGCTCGCGGTCACCCAGGTAGCAGGTGTGGGTGTGTTCCACGATCAGATCCACCAGGTTTTTGCCGCCCAGGGTTTCGGCCAGGCGCCAGGTGGCGGCTTTGTCGATCCACATGAGCGGGGTGTCGATGAGGAAGCGGTGGTCCATGCCCAGCGACAGCGCCACTTGCAGCGCTTTCATGGTGTCGTCGCGGCAGTCGGGGTAGCCTGAAAAGTCGGTTTCGCAGACGCCGGTGACGATGACCTGGATGCCCCTGCGGTAAGCCAGCGCGGCGGCGAGCGTGAGGAAGAGCAGGTTGCGCCCGGGCACGAAGGTGTTGGGCAGGCCGTTTTCTTCCATGCGAAAGGCCATGTCGCGCGTGAGCGAGGTGTCGCTCACCTTGCCGAGCACGGCGAGGTCGAGCACGTGGTCTTCGCCCAGGCGGTAGGCCCACTGCGGGAAGCGCTCGCGCAGTTCTCGCAGCACCACGGGGCGGGCCAACATTTCCACGCTGTGGCGCTGGCCGTAGTCGAAGCCCAGGGTCTCCACGCGGGGGAAGCGTTCGAGCGCCTGGGCCAGGCAGGTGGTGGAGTCTTGCCCGCCGGAGAACAGCACGAG
>QBMB01000138.1 GCA_003241965.1 Burkholderiales bacterium
ACACGGGGTTGATGCCCCGTTGTCACCTCCCCGGCCGGCTGGCCACCAGAAAACGCCCTGTTTTGGCCCTCGCAGGGGACAGGAATCAACTTCATGGGCGGGTGAGCGGGCCGGGCAGACGCCTTCCCGTGGCGCTTGCGAGGCTGGATCGTGTTTCTCCAACTGGGCGTGGCCCGAGAAGTCAGTCGTGGCTGAGCGAATAAATCGGCCAGAGTTAGCGATTTCCGAGCAAACGGCATCGCGCGCTTCCTATAGTGGGTTGTGCCACCGAGCTTTTTCGGGACACTCAGGACCTACCAATGACCGCAGCCAAAGCCCCCATCCGCATCGAACCCCTGCCCGCCGCCACCCTGCCCCAGCGCTCCTCGAGCGAACTGGTGACGGCCTTCATTGAACGCGCCATCGAGCGCGGCGTTCCGCGCAAGACCATTGCCCTGCGCAGCGGCCTGGAGCCGAACTACGTGAGCATGCTCAAAAAGGGCGAGCCGCTGCCCCTGGCCCGCATCCTGCCGCTGGCGGTGGGCTGCGGCCTGTCCGCACAGGAGCGCTTCGAGCTGCTGACCGCGCGCATCGTCGAGTTGCACGGTCTGAAGGTCGAGCTCGATGCCGAGGCTCTCGCCACTTGGGTGGAGGAACTCAGCGCGCTGTCTGTGAGCGAGTCGGTGCTGCTGCAGGTCTGGCGGGAGGAGTCGGCGGCCGCGCCGTCGCACCTGCATGACTTGCTTGAGCGTCCAGACGTTGCCGAGCGCGTGCGCGCTGTGCTGCACCAGGTCGCGCAGGAGGAGATGAACGCGATGGCCCAGGCCTGATCGCACCCTGCCGGCGCTCCACCAGTGGGGTGAACGCCGTGCCCTCAGGTGGGCCGCATGAGCGGACAGAAGATCGTCCTCAGACAACAATGGTGGCTCGACGGAACGAGACACAACAACCAGCATGCACATGATCCAAGCGCCCGGCTCCGCTCCCTTGAATGCAGACATCCTGCAGGACCTCACGCGACTCAACGAGGTGCTGCTGGGAGACTGGCCATTGCACGCCCCCGAGGGCCTCGCGGCTTCGGCCCAGGCCGCCTGGTGGTCGGCGCTCCATCAAGTGCACGGCACCGACGCGGGCAACTACTTTGAGCAGCGCGCAACCCTGTGCCGCCTCTACCTGGACGTGTTCCAGATGCGCCTGTACGGCCCGCTGCAGGACAACGAGCGTTTTTCGAAAGCGCTGAAGATGCTCAGTGGTGCCAAGGGGCGCGCGCAGTTCATGCGTGAGGCCCTGTGCATGGGCTATCACGCGGCGACGGTGGAAGGGGCGCTGGCTCTGGACAATCCCCAGCCCGAAACCTTTGATGACCCCGATGCCACTGGGCAGCGTGCAATGCCCATCCGGGTTCCCTCCGTGCGCTCCCCCCTGGACGAGCTGCTGCACACCTTGCACATCTGGAAGAACGACCAGCTAGCGCACGAGATACACGAGATGCGCCTGAGCGAGGGCTTTGAGGTTCACCCGTTCGACTGGGGTGTGGTGCTCGACAACACGTACACCAAGATGGTGTTCAGCTGGAATCTGATGCGCTCGCACGAGCTGGGGCTTGGCCAGCGCCTGTTCACCGATTGGTCACTCTATGGCGAGCGCGAGCCCCGGCTGCAGGCGCTGCGCGCCACCCTGAACGATGAGGGCACGCCCCTGGAACTGCACTGCACCACCAGCGACGCGCGCACGGTGTTCATTCAGTTCGAGGTGAGTTCGTCGCTGCCTGCGGCACAGGCCTTCGGGCGGTGGTTCCACGAGGTGTACCTGCCCGAGGTTTTTCCGGCGCAGGCCGCGCGTGCGCTGGACCCGGCTTTTCACTACCCGCTGACGGTGTTTCCGCGCTGAGTAGCGCCCTCAGGTTTAGCGAACAAGGGCTTTGGAATCGACGATCCTGACCGGGCGAGGACCGTCAACGATCGACGCGCAAGTCACACATCTCCAACCCATCTTGTGATGCGGCTTAGTGGTGTGTTCCACCTGCGGTCCCATTGCCTCCCCTGGGTTGCAGGCAAGATTTCCAAATCTTCGCTCTTGGCCATAGCCACCGACGCAAACCAGTCTTGAGGTCGGGCGCCGGCTGATGAGGTCCTGAATGACACCCTGCAGCTCGGACTTTTCTTTCTTCCACTCACTCTGGAAGTCGGGGCCGTCGCGATCATCTGGCATCTTCATGATGAGTGATCCCCGACTAGTCTTCACCGCAAGTTCCACTGGAGGGTAAAAACGGTTCCCGGCTGCGTCTTGCTGCGGCATACGCTCGCAGGTGATTGTGAGTTCATCGCCTGAGTTGATGGGCAGACGTGAAGTCGCAGTGACTTCAGTCGAGCTGCCGTCTGGGTTGTTCACAGGAACCGTTGAAACGCATTTCACGTTAGCGCTGAACGGGTCGATTCCCTGGAATTCGACGTTCTCCTTTCCTCGGGAGATCTCGAAGAGCAGTCCGCGAGGCCCGCTGGCTGAGCTGACAGAGATGTTTACCTGAGTGTTTACTTTCATGCAGCTTGCCCAAGCGCTGATCGATTCTCGAACAGCGGATCTGGACATCCCGGTGCTGAAAAGAGATGACTCAGAGGTCGAGTTGTGGGTTTGGCAGAAGCTTTTCATCTTCTCTGATCGCGAACTGGCGCCGAGGTTACCCCTCAAGGGAAGGCCATCAACGAAAGTGCTGATCCCAGCGTCGACATCGAGCCCTTCTTTCACCTGCTTTCCGGTGCAAGCATGCTCGTAGAGCACGTCACGTTGCTTTGTACTCAGCAGAAAGCTGCTCTCATCGTGGCCAGCAATGGACAGCACGGGAGCACACCTGTCTAGGTAGCTTGTTCCGGCGACTTGCGCAAGGGAAAGACCAGGAAGCAAAAAGAGTCCGAGTGCGATCCAATGTTTCATCGTCAGCCCCGAGAGTTGATGAAATCGCGAATGTACCTCTTTCCGGTCAGTGTTGTAACCCTGTAGTGACAGAACTGCTCTGCCCCCAAATCACCAGACATTCACCCGAAAAACACCCCCATACGCTCCCCGAGGGACGTGGTGCGCGCAGGTTGCGGCACCGGGGGCGATGGCTGTTTCACCTGGGCCGCAGGCGCTTTCTGCTTTGCGACCAAACCGCGCAAACGCTCAACCTCCTTCTCCAGCTCAGCAACCCGTGCTGCGCTCTTTCGCGCCTTGCGTTCTGTTTGCTCAAACTCTGTGCGCAGGTGTTTCAACCATGTCAGGTACTGCTGCGCGACCCACGTCTGTTCGTTGACTTCTCTTGCCAGGAGAACTTGGTTGGTGCTCATGCCTCGACTGGCTTTCATGGCCCAGATGTGACACTCTTGGAGAATGCCATGGGTAATGTCTTGCGCCTTGGGTGAAGGGATGGAGTCACCCAGCACGCCAAGAATCTGGTTCTTGAGCGCTTCTGCATGGTTTGACTCATCAGGACCCAGCCCTAGAACTTCTATTTCCTCGCCATTGCGGGAATATGGCATTAGGTGCGGTGGTCCCTTCGCCCAACAGGAGCCTCTGTAGCAGTACGTGGCCGATGCGCCGTTGCCATGAACGGCACTAACCATGAAGGGTGCCCAGGCCTGACCGCAAGACGTGAACCAGAATGCGAACTTCACATCACAGTCATACTCGCGCTCATTGCTCATCGTCTGTGCAACGCAGTCGACGATGGTTTGGCCCGGTTCCAGGTCCAGTTCGATTGTGCTGTACGGCATGGAATACATGCGCCAAGGCGTTTTTTCGTCGGCGTAAACCACGACCATGGTCCCACTTACGTATGGGATGGCCAATTCGTCGAAGTCTTGCTCTGGCACCGAATCCTGGCTTTTGATCATCGCCGATTGAATGGCTTCGATCAAAGGTTTGACACTTTTGTTCATGTCCTCGTCCAGCGCGGTGTGAGCGTTCAGGTCGAACTGGTAACCTTGCTTGCGGACGTATCGCTTCCACGACAGCTCCAGATGTTTGCCACCGATAAGTCCTGCGATCTTTCCCGTGGCTTTTGCATGTTCCGCGTTCATGGAGGGTTCCATGAAAATTGATGGGTCGGTATCCGTCAGGATGTTTGCTGGGGTGCGAGAGCGCTTGCGCTGACTGGCTTTCGACATGGGTTTTCTCCGGTGTTTCGTTCAGGACATGCTGTTGTCGAGGTGGCCTGGCAGCCAACCGACGACCACGCGTTCGGTTTCATCGCACCAGAAGTAGTAAATCCGCATGCACAGACGTGGGTCTCTGGAAACACCACGGCTCAGGTGCTGGTCCAGTGCGCGACGGGTCCGCCCCCATCGCACGAAGTAGTCTTTGGTCGCCCGCGATGGATCGACCGAACCACCGATCTCCATACCCAGCGCGCGCACCTCGTCGATGAGGTCCGTTCTTTCCTGCTGACCCAGCTTGACCTTTCGGTAGGTGCTGGCCAGCAACTCCAGAGCGGCGTACACCAGCTGGGGCTGCTCGTAGAGGGACTTGCGAGCTGCGTTGATGGCGCGCGGCAAAATCGTGATCCTGTCGGCGTTTTCTGCTGCCCATTCAGCGAGCTCGTCGAGTTGCCACTTGCGGGGCTCTTGGGCTTCGGGGGCTGCGGCCTCTGGCGTGCGCGATTGCATGTCGGCAAGGACGCGGAGCTTTCCAGCCTGCAGCGCAGTCTGCTGTCGCAACTGCTCGACTTCCTCCTGTATTTCGCGCACCTGCTGTGCGTCGCTCTGCGCGTAGGTGATGGGAGTCGAACTGCTGATCGCCGCGATCATGGCGATGAAGTCCGGGCTGGCTTGGGGCTCGACTTCCCGGACAATCGTGAGGTCAGCGACGGCCGCCAGCCACTGGTCGGGCTCGGATACAACGCCGAGCGTGCTCCGGTGCCACCCGGTGCGAAAGGTGCCGTCCGCCTTGCGAACCCAGTAGGCGTCCCATCTGTCGCAATTGGCCAGGTCGATCAGTTCCACCACGAGAACGCCCTGTTCAATTTCATTGGCGATCCTCAGAGTCAAGCCGTCGCTCTCGAAGGTGGTGATGCCCTGAGCTTCGTGGATGTCGAGCTGCGGGTACTCGCGCTGGATCGCCGTGAGCAGCCGCTGCAGTTGATCGCGCATCAGCGTGCGGGGGTGTCCTTTTTCGTTTGGTTCAACGGCGAAGTCCTGACGCCGGTTTCCAAGGGTGTGTGAGCGGAGCACTTTGGAACTGAGGTTGGTGGGTGCGGCAATCGGGTGGTTCATTGTTTCGGTGGTCATCAGGCAGGGGCGCGGTGGGTGGAAAACGAGTAGGTGGCGCGCGGTGCGCTTCAGCGGTGCAGCCGCAGGGCCTGCGCAGCGGTCTCGCCGCCGGCGAGGAGCACCAACAGCGCACTCAGGGCGAGCAAGGTGGCCATGGCCAGCCCCGGGCGCTGCACTGCGGGACGAGAGAGAGTCAGGCGAACCCAGCGCACAGCGCGAGTGAAGGCCCCGGCTGGGTGAGCGCGGTCGTTGGCGATCTGCAGCAGCACAGCCGCGGCGTGGTCGCATTCGTCCAGGTACCTCGCCCGGTCGGGGATGGTCCACCACGGCTCCACCAGCGCCTTGTTGCGCACGGCGGAGAGGTAGCGCAGGCGCTTGTCCAGCCAGGCCGGTAGAGGCTCGGTGAGCGAGTCCAGCTTGCTGTGGATGCCGCGACCGCGGCCCCCGAAGTCGCGCGCCAACACTTGTTCGATGAGCGCGGTGATCTCCATCACATCCTTCATGGAATGCAGGTGGCTGGCTTGTCGCTGGGCCCGCTTGTTTGTTGTCAGAGCCCCGGTGATGAAGTCCACCTGCTGATCGCGCGTGGTGTCCATCGAAGGCTCAGGCGTTTCTTGATGCCCCACGCTCGGTGTCGCGGACGGTTCAACGAACTGGATGGGCATGGGGCGGTCCTCAGCGTGGCTGCGCATTGGCAGGTGTCTCGATAAGTGGCGCAGGCGACGTGCGCAGATCAACCCCCGGCAGCAGGCCTGTGCGCGCCATCCCGAGCAGGGAGGTCGCCACGAAGCCCAGCTGCTGGAGCATCAGTCCGTAGCGCTCAATGCCCACGGCGAAACCCACGGAGCAAAGGTTGGCCACAAAAAACGCCAGCCAGCCCCATCGGGAGATGCGTGTGTTGGTGGCCAGCACCAGGGCGCCCAGGAGCCCCATCACGCACGAGCCCCACTCCAGCGCCGTGATCAGGGAGGCGACGAGCTCTGGGCTCAGGACGGAGCTGTCGACGCTCATGGGTGGTTGCTCAGCACTTCGGCGTGCAGGCTCAGGCAGCGGATGCAGTCCACCCGCTGTCCCGGCACCGGGCGCCACTGGTTGAACAGGCCGAGCGGGCGCGCGCCGCACAGCGCAACGCCGTCCATGCCGGGTCGGGCTACCCAGAGGTGGGTGGTCATGCCCACCGGGGCTTCAGGCTTCCCGGCACCGGTTTCGCCGCAGAAAACCGCCGGTATCGCAGCAATGGCGTGTTCGGGTTCGATCGTGGCCAGCTCGGCATCGCTCGGAAAGTGGGACAGGGGCGGGAGAAACATGGTCGTTGGGGTCGGGTCTGGATTGAATTTAGGCTGGGGCATGCCCAGGCATGGGTGAGGTATCGCGGGGTGCATGCCCCGTTGACCGCCCCTTCGCAGCCGCGTGAGAGACGGACGGCGCTCCCCCGGCGAAAGGCGGCGGCGCGAGCCGCTATTCGCTCTTGCGGGCTGGGAACAGGCGGTTGCCCATGCCGCGCGCGCGCCGTGTGTTCCACACCAGCGGCGAGAGGCTCACCGCTGCCGGGATCAGCGGCTCAAAGCGCTTCTCTCGTTCCAGGCGCCGGCGTTCGGGCACTGAGTCATCGCTCACCCCGAAGATGGAGCGCACTCGGCTCTCGACGCTGCGATAGAACGTGCGCCGCGGCTCGGGGCTCTTGCCCATCAGGTTGTCGAACGCCCGGTTGAAGCACAGCTGCACGTGCTGCCGTCGCTGGTGGACAGGATCACCGCCGTTGGCGCGCCGCTGCGCACGCGTGCTGCGCCCGTGGAACGCGCTGCTGCGCTCCCGCCTGGACAGCCCACCCGGTGCGTGTGTATCGCGGATCTCCGCCCAGTTGGCCGTCTCCATCTTGGAATCCCCGGTCGGCCATTGGCCGATAAGCGTGCTCACCGGTCGTGAGGTGGTCATCACGCGCCAGTTCGGGCTGGTGGAGAGGGCTTCGCGCGCGGCGGGCGAGCGTCTGACGACCCGCGTGAAGGCGTCGTACTGCTCGGTGGTGGCGTACTGGTGCACCACGCGCGGCGCGCTGGCGCAGGCATAGAGGTAGCGCACCGGGCCGCCGGCGCTGCGCTGCACCACTCCGATGGGAATGAAAACCCGCGTGTCCTGGAAGTAGGTGCGCTCCGCGTAGAGCTTGGCGGTGTAGGACTGGATCTCCTGCATGAACGCGGCCGGGATGCCCGCGCGGGCTTCGGGCGGCAGGGTGCTGGCGTCCTGTTGGCGCAGGGGAGCGGCGCGCCCGGCGCTCAGCACAGGCTCCCAAGCGAGCGATTCCTGCACCGCCTCATGCATGCGGCGCAGGTCGACCAGGCGGGTCGGCTCGGCCGCGTCGTTGAGGAAGGGCTGCATCTCCGGCCACTCAGCCAGCGTTTCTTCAGCTGCGATGGGGTTGGCGCGAAGGAGCCAGACCGGGACGCTGGAGGTGACTTTGAGCTTGCCGCGTGTCTCGCTGACCGCGTGGCGCATGACCCAGCCCCAGCAGGCGCCGATGGCCGTGCCGCCGGCGTCGGGCGAGTCTGACCCAATGCGCGATCCGTACGGTGCCCGGTCTTCTTCGCGCGCAGCGGTGTACAGGGCGAAGCGTGCCTTGCCGGTTCGAGAAAACCGCAGCGGCTGGGCGCCCAGCTCGTTCGAGAGCGCGCGAGCCTTCTCCAGCAGTTCCTCACCCAGCCGCTGGCTGGGGTACATGAGGGTCAGGATGGCGTTGACTGCAGGCGTCTCGCCCACCTGCGGCGCGTCGGCGCCACCGTTGTCGGCCCGCCATGTGGCGATGGCGGTGTCGATGGCCTGGTCCACGGTGGCCACGCTCAGCACCTGGGCCTGCAGGGCGGCCTCACGCAAATAGGCGCGCAGGCTGGCCTGTTCGTCTCGCTCGTGCTGGAGCACCGTCTGCACGTAGCGCAGGGTGCGCAACCAGCTGATGTCGGCGCTGCGGTTGGCGCGGCTGTGCAGGTAGTGGCTCACATCCTCAAGCTGCACGGTGTCCAGGTGCGTATTTCGGCGAATGTGACCGGTCATTTCGGCGCATCGTGACCGGTGGGCTG
>QBMB01000139.1 GCA_003241965.1 Burkholderiales bacterium
AAACGGCGGGCTCTCTTGGGTGCAAGGAGAGCGGGGTCAGAGTATCAGGAGGAGGGGCCGAAGGCCCCGGGGGACAGCCGCGGAGCCGTGCGCCGTGGTCGCCGATGACCGGACCCGCCGGAGAAAACCAGCCGGAGAAGACAGGTGGTTCCACCAACAGGGACCGATACCCACCAGGGGTACCATCCAACCATGATCCGGGACGACCGCCTTCCGCGCGATGCGCAAAGCATTCTTGAACTGACCGCGAGGTCCATGTTCGATCTGTTTGCCAACGCCAGCGAAGGCATGATGCTGGTCGACCGCGACGCGCGCGTGGTGTGGATCAACGACCAGTACCGCCGCTTCCTGCCCGCGCTCGGCTTCGAGCGCGAAGCGGACTTTGTCGGCCACCCGGTCTCCAGCGTCGTGCAGAACACGCAGATGCACCAGGTGCTGGCCACCGGCAAACCCATCCTCATCGACCTGCTCACCAACAAGGCCGGCACCTTCGTGGTCAGCCGCATTCCGCTGCGCGACGACGCGGGTGAAGTCATCGGCGTGCTGGGCATCGTGCTGTTCGACCACCCCGAGACCACGTTGCAGCCGCTGATTTCGAAGTTCGCGCGGCTGGAGCAGGACCTGAGCGACGCGCGCCGCGAACTCGCCAGCCAGCGCCGCACCAAATACACCTTTGCCAGCTTCGTGGGCAGCAGCGTCGCCGCCCGCGAGGTGAAGCGCCAGGCGCGCCGCGCCGCGCAGTCGGCCAGCCCGGTGCTGCTGCTGGGTGAGACCGGCACCGGCAAGGAGCTGCTCGCGCACGCCATCCACGCGGCTTCGCCGCGCGCGGGCCGCCCGTTCGTGAGCGTGAACATGGCGGCCGTGCCCGACACCTTGCTGGAAGCCGAGTTCTTTGGTGTGGCACCAGGCGCCTACACCGGCGCCGACAAAAAGGGGCGCGACGGCAAGTTCAAACTGGCCGATGGCGGCACGCTGTTCCTCGATGAGCTCGGCGACATGCCGATGTCTGTGCAGGTCAAGCTGCTGCGCGCGCTGCAAGAGGGCGAGATCGAGCCGCTGGGCTCGAACAAGCTGGTGCACTTTGACGTGCGCGTGGTGGCCGCCACCTCGCGCGATCTGCAGCAGATGGTGCGCGAGGGCACCTTCCGCGAAGACCTGTACTACCGGCTCAACGTGCTGCCGATCCGCGTGCCGCCGCTGCGCGAGCGGCAGGACGACATTGCGTTGCTGATCGAAGCCCTGTGCGAGGACATCGCCGCGCGCGGCGGCGGCGCGCAGCTGGAGCTGAACCCCGATGCGCAGGCCCTGCTGGCCGCGCAGCCCTGGCGCGGCAACATCCGCGAATTACGCAACGTGCTGGAGCAGCTCGCGCTGCGCAGCGACACGCACCACATCGCCGGTGCGCAAGTGGGTGCCGTGCTGCAGGAAGCCGGCCTGCCGGCGCTGGCACCGGCCGCACCGGTTCGCGCTCAGCCTCACGCTGTCGCAGGCGATGCGCTGCGCCCGCTGCCCGAGCAGATCGCCGAGCTGGAACACCGCGCCATTTCCCAAGCGCTCGTGCACACCGGTGGCAACCGCACGGCGGCGGCGAAGTTGCTGGGTATCTCGCGCGCCAGCCTGTACGACCGCCTCGCAGCGATGGGGTTGGTGTCCGAATGTCAGACGATTGACTGAAATTCAGACGGGTTTGTGCGTTCGATGCGTCTGAAATTCAGGCGTCTGACTTGGTCCTGCTGAAAAAAGCCAGCGAAATCAAGGCAATCGCAGACTGGCACGAAGCCTGCAATGCAGCGTGCACGGCGCAAGCTGTGAATCGTCCAAAAACCAGGAGACAAGACATGACAAACCCCACCCGCCGCCTGGCGGTCATCGCGCTCGCCTGCACCGCCGCCATCGGCTCCTCGATGGCCCTGGCCCAGGCCAGCAAGGGCGAGATCCGCATCGCCCACATTCACAGCAAGACCGGCCCGCTCGAGGCCTACGCCAAGCAGACCCAAGCCGGCCTGATGATGGGTTTGAGCTACGCCACCCAGGGCACCATGATGGTGGCCGGCAAGAAGATCGTGGTCATCGAGAAGGACGACCAGGGCAAGCCCGACGTGGGCAAGAGCCTGCTGGCCGCCGCCTACGCCGACGACAAGGTCGACCTGGCCATTGGCCCCACCGCATCGCCCGTGGCCCTGGCCATGCTGCCCGTGGCCGAGGAATACAAGAAGATCCTGCTGGTCGAACCCGCCGTGGCCGATTCGATCACCGGCGACAAGTGGAACAAGTACATCTTTCGCACCGGGCGCAACAGCAGCCAGGACGCAGCCGCCAACGCCGTGGCGCTGGACCAGCCGGGCAACGTGGTCGCCTTGCTCGCCAACGACAACGCCTTTGGCCGCGACGGCGTGAAGGCCACCAAGGACTTCATGAAGAAGGCCAAGATCGTTCACGAGGAATATCTGCCCGTGGGCACGACCGACTTCACCGCCGGCCTGCTGCGCATCGTCGACAAGCTCAAGGACCAGCCGGGCACCAAGTACATCTCGGTGGGCTGGTCGGGTGCGCCCACGCCGTTTTCCAAGATCGCTGAAATGGATCTGGAAAAACGCTACGGCATCAAGCTGGCCACGGGTGGCAACATCCTGCCGGCGATGGTGGCCTACAAGCAGTTCCCCGGCATGGAAGGCGCGCTGTACTACTACTTCGGCATCCCCAAGAACCCGGTGAACGACGCCATGGTGGCTGAGCACTACAAGCAGTTCAAGACCCCGCCAGACTTCTTCACCGCAGGCGGCTTCTCGGCCGCGATGGCGGTGGTGACGGCGCTGAAGAAAACCAACGGCGACACCAACACCGAGAAGCTCATCTCCACCATGGAAGGCATGAGCTTCGACACGCCCAAAGGCAAGATGACCTTCCGCAAGGAAGATCACCAGGCCATGCAGAGCATGTACCACTTCAAGATCAAGGTGGACCCGGCGTTTGCTTGGGGGGTGCCTGAGCTGGTTCGCGAGATCAAACCGGAAGATCTCAACATTCCGATTCGGAACAAGCGCTGAAAAGGGACAACCCCCTGCGCCGCTGACGCGGCTTCCCCCTTGGAAAGGGGGACAACACGTGCGGCCCGGCAAAGCCGGTTCCGCCGTGTTCCTGGAAGTTCGCCGCACTTGCGGCTCACGGCACACCGCTGCCTCATGCGGAGAGTCCCTCAATGCTTGAAACCCAAAACCTCACTGTCCGCTTCGGCGGGCACGTGGCGGTGAGTGCTGTCTCCTGCGCGTTCGCGCCGGGCACGCTCACCGCCATCGTCGGCCCCAACGGCGCCGGCAAGACGACCTACTTCAACCTGATCTCCGGGCAGATCAAGGCCAGCGCGGGCAGCGTGCGTCTGGGCGGGCACGACATCTCTTCGCTGGGTGCACCGGCGAGGGCGCAGGCCGGGTTGGGGCGCGCGTTCCAGCTGACCAACCTGTTCCCCAACCTCACGGTGCAGGAAAACGTGCGCCTGGCGGTGCAGGCCAAGGCCAAGGCCGGACTGAACCTGTGGCGCATCTGGAGCGACCGGCGCGACTTGCTTGAGCGCGCCGACGCCGTGCTGGAGACGGTGGCGCTGGCCGACAAGCGCGATGCGCTGGCCAGCAGCCTGCCGCACGGCGACCAGCGCAAGCTGGAGGTGGCCATCCTGATGGCGCTGGACCCGCTGGTCTTCATGTTCGACGAACCCACCGCGGGCATGAGCGTGGACGAGGTGCCGGTGGTGCTGAACCTGATCCGCCAGCTCAAGAACGACAAGACCAAGACCATCCTGCTGGTCGAACACAAGATGGACGTGGTGCGCGAACTCTCGGACCGCATCATCGTGCTGCACAACGGTGAACTGGTGGCCGACGGCGACCCCGCCACTGTGATTGCCTCACCCGTGGTGCAGCAGGCTTACCTCGGCATCAACCCCGAAACCGTATGAGCCCCCACGTTCATCACTTCGTGTATTCACTGCCCCCCAAGGGGGCGCGCGCCTCCCTTGGGGCGGCCCGGCGGGAGTCGCATCCATGAGCAATCTCTTGACATTGAAGGGTGTCCACACCCACATCGGCGCGTACCACATCCTCCACGGCGTGGACCTGGTGGTACCAGCCAACCAGCTCACCATGCTGCTCGGGCGCAACGGCGCCGGCAAGACCACCACGCTGCGCACCATCATGGGCCTGTGGCACGCCAGCCAGGGCACGGTGGTGCTCGATGGCGTGGACATCACCAAACAGCCCACACCCGACACCGCACAAAGCGGCGTGGCCTACGTGCCCGAGAGCATGGGCATCTTCTCCGACCTGTCGGTGCGCGAGAACATGCTGCTGGCCGCGCGCGGCGCGCGCACGCTGGACGACATCGACACCGTGCGGCTCGAATGGATCTTCGGCCTGTTCCCCGCCATCAAGAAATTCTGGCTGCACCCCGCCGGCAAATTGAGCGGTGGGCAGAAGCAGATGCTGGCGGTGTCGCGCGCCATCGTGGAGCCGCGTCGCCTGCTGCTGATCGACGAGCCCAGCAAGGGTCTGGCGCCCGCGATCATCCAGAACATGATCGCGGCCTTCCGCGAACTCAAGGCCGCCAAGACCACCATCCTGCTGGTGGAGCAGAACTTCAACTTCGCACGCCAGCTCGGCGACTCCGTGGCCGTGATGGACGACGGGCGTGTGGTGCACAGCGGATCGATGGCCGAACTGGCCGCCGACGAATCCATGCAATCCCGATTGCTGGGCCTCTCACTGGGAGCACACCAATGACACTTCTCAAAGCCGACTTCGACTGGAAGCCGCTCGCGCTGGTGCCTGCACTCGCCCTCATCGCACTGCCCGCCGTGGGCAGCGGCTCCACCTGGGTCACGCTCACCGTGGCCGGCCTGGCCATGGGCATGATCATCTTCATCATTGCCTCGGGCCTGACGCTGGTGTTCGGCCTCATGGACGTGCTCAACTTCGGCCACGGCGTGTTCATCGCACTCGGTGCCTTTGTGGCCACCACGGTGCTGGCCAGCATGACCAGCTACACCGAGGCCGACAGCCTCTGGCTCAACCTCGTGGCCCTGGTGCCGGCCATGCTGGTGGCCATGGCGGTGGCCGGCGCGCTGGGCTGGGTGTTTGAGCGGCTCATCATCCGCCCGGTGTACGGCATGCACTTGAAGCAGATCCTCATCACCATGGGCGGCATGATCATTGGCGAAGAGATGATCAAGGTGATCTGGGGCCCCGGACAGATCGCGTTGCCGTTGCCCGAGAGCCTTCGCGGCTCGTTCATCCTGGGTGATGCGGCGGTGGAGAAGTACCGCGTGCTCGCAGTGCTGGTGGGGGTGGCCGTGTTCGCGGCCATGGTGTGGACGCTCAACCGCACCAAGGTCGGCCTGCTGGTGCGCGCCGGTGTGCAGGACCGCGAGATGGTCGAGTCGCTCGGTTACCGCATCCGCCAGTTGTTCATCGGCGTGTTCGTAGTGGGCAGCGCGCTGGCCGGCCTGGGTGGCGTGATGTGGGGCCTGTACCAGCAGACAGTCACACCGCACATGGGGGCGCAGGTCAATGTGTTGATCTTCATCGTCATCATCATCGGCGGCCTGGGCTCTACCACGGGCGCCCTGATCGGCGCGCTGCTGGTCGGCCTGATGGCCAACTACACCGGATTCCTGGCGCCCAAGGTCGCGTTGTTCTCCAACATCGCGCTGATGGTGGCCATCCTGCTGTGGCGTCCGCAAGGTGTTTACCCAGTCACGAACCGATAAGGAGCCGTCCATGATTTCCCGACTCCTCTCCCACGACCTGCCGCGCAGCCGTTGGCTCACGGCACTGCTGATCGTGCTGTTCCTCGGCCTCGCGTTTGCGCCCTTTCTGTTCCCGGGCGTGAAGGCGCTCAACGTGGCGGCCAAGGTGTTGATCT
Organism: Burkholderiales bacterium; assembly: GCA_003241965.1. Classification (GTDB taxonomy): domain Bacteria; phylum Pseudomonadota; class Gammaproteobacteria; order Burkholderiales; family Burkholderiaceae_C; genus Hydrogenophaga. Next base: position 5,914 of record QBMB01000139.1, read on the forward strand.
TCGTGGCGCTGGTGGCCAGCTTCGACCTGCTGCTGGGCTACACCGGCATCGTGAGCTTTGCCCACACCATGTTCTTCGGCATCGGCGCTTACGGCGTGGCGATCGCGCTGAATTCGGTGGATGCGCCGAGCTGGGGCGCCATGGCGCTGGGCATCGTCTGCGCGCTGCTGATCTCGCTGGTGCTCTCGCTGCTGATCGGTCTTTTTTCGCTGCGCGTGAAGGCAATCTTTTTCGCCATGATCACGCTGGCCGTGGCCTCGGCCTTCCTCACGCTGGCCTCGCAGTTGTCGGACTTCACCGGCGGCGAAGACGGCCTGAGTTTCCGGGTGCCCGAGCTGCTCTCGCCCGGCTTCATGCTGCGCGAAGCGCCGTTGGTGACACCGCTGGGTGAGGTGGATCTGAACGGCCGCCTGATCACCTACTACCTGATCTTCGTGGCGGTCACCGCGATCTTCCTCACCATCCTGCGTATCGTGAATTCACCCTTCGGCCGTGTGTTGCAGGCCATTCGGGAAAACGACTTTCGCGCCGAAGCGCTGGGCTACCGCACGGTGGTTTACCGCACGCTGTCCAACGTGCTCTCGGCGAGTTTCGCCACGCTCGCGGGCTGCCTGCTGGCCATCTGGCTGCGCTACCAGGGGCCCGACACCTCGCTCTCCTTCGAGATCATGCTGGACATCCTGCTCATCGTCGTGATTGGCGGCATGGGCACGCTGTACGGCGCACTGATCGGCAGCGTGTTGTTCCTCGTGGCACAAAGTTATCTGCAGGACCTGCTGCGCCTGGCCGGGCAGGCCACCGAAGGCATACCGCTGCTGCCCGCGCTGCTCACACCTGACCGCTGGCTGCTCTGGCTGGGCGTGCTTTTCGTGCTCTCGGTTTATTACTTTCCCACCGGCATCGTGGGCAAGCTGCGGGAGCGCGCCGCGCTCGGGCGTCTCAAGGGGTTGAAATGAAACCGCAGGCCGCTGTGATTCCCCGTTCGCGCTACCTCGTCTGCGAGGGCCGCGAGATCCACTTCATGGACTGGCAGCCCGACCACACGGACGGCCCGGTGGTGATCGCCTGGCACGGCCTGGCACGCACCGGGCGCGACATGGACCCGCTGGCCGCGCACTTGAGTGCACAGGGCTGGCGCGTGATCTGCCCCGACACCATCGGCCGTGGCCTCTCGCAGTGGAGCCCCAAGCCCGAGACCGAGTACTGCCTCGACTTCTACAGCCGCATCGCCACCGCCCTGGTGGACCAGCTCGCGCTCAAGCGTTTTCACTGGGTCGGCACCTCCATGGGTGGCGCCATCGGCATGGTGTGCGCCGCCGGGCCGCTACGCGGGCGCATCGAGCGTCTGGTGCTCAACGACATTGGGCCCAAGACGGCGGACGCGGCGATTGCGCGCATCCGCAGTTACGCCGGCAACCCGGCGGCTTTCGACACAGTGGGTGAGTTGCAGCAGTACTTCCGCACCATCTACAAGCCCTACGGTTTTCTGAGCGATGCGCAGTGGACGCTGCTCACCGAGAGCTCCACCCGCCGCCTGCCCAGCGGCCGCGTGACGCCGCACTACGACCCGGCCATGGTGCAGCAGTTCACCCACCACCCCGACGACTACGAACTGTGGCCGACCTTCGAGCGCATCGACGTGCCGGTGTTGTGCCTGCGCGGTGCCGATTCCGACCTGCTGTTGGCCGACACGGCCGAGGCCATGCGCGACCGCGGGCCGCGCGCGCTGGTGGTGACCATCGCCGGGTGCGGGCATGCACCGGCGCTCAATGTGCCCGAGCAGTTCGAACTGGTGCAGCGGTTTTTGGCGGGGCACTGAGCCGCATTTCTTCAGATACGGCTCAAAAAATGAGCCGTATTTCGGCAAATACGGCTCACGTTCCGGGCAGGGCGTGGCGCAACAGCAGGGCGGCCAGCACCCACATGGTCACGCCGATCAAGGCATCGAGCACCTGCCACGCTCTGGGGCGCGCGAACCACGGTGCCAGCCAGCGCGCACCAAAACCCAACAGCCCGAACCACAACAGACTGGCCATGCTCGCACCCGCCACGAACCAGCCACGCAAGGCTGCCGGTTGCTGGGCGCCGATGCTGCCCACCAGCAGCACCGTGTCCAGATAGACGTGGGGGTTGAGCAGCGTGAAGGCTGCGGCTTGCGCCAGGGCCGCGCCCCGGCTCATGGACTCGTTGCCTTCGGTGGCCACCAACGGCTGTGGATGGCGTGCGCGGCGCAGGGCGCGCCAGCCATACACCGCCAGGAATGCTGCGCCGGCCAGCGCCAATGCACGGGCGATGCCGGGGCTGCTGGCCAGGGCCTGCGCCATGCC
>QBMB01000013.1:0-7083 GCA_003241965.1 Burkholderiales bacterium
CTGCTGCTGGGGGCGGGTGGTGGGCGGCGGTGTCTTGCATGATGGCATGGGGTCGCAAGAAATTTCAACGGGTCCGATGCAGCTTTCACAAGCCATGGGCCAGACACGCCGCTACCATCGCCCCAACAACATTGGAGACCTCATGACCGTCATCACCACCGTGGAAGACCTGCGCGTGCTTGCCCAGAAGCGCGTGCCGCGCATGTTCTACGACTACGCCGACAGCGGCTCCTGGACCGAAGGCACGTACCGCGCCAACAACGAGGACTTCCAGAAGATCAAGCTGCGCCAGCGCGTGGCGGTCAACATGGAGAACCGCAGCACCCGCACCACCATGGTGGGCCAGGAAGTGGCCATGCCGGTGGCGATTGCGCCCACGGGTCTGACCGGCATGCAGCACGCCGACGGCGAGATCCTGGCCGCGCGCGCGGCGAAGAAGATGGGCATCCCGTTCACGCTCTCCACCATGAGCATCTGCTCGATTGAAGACGTGGCGCAACACGCCGGTGAAGGTTTCTGGTTCCAGCTCTACGTGATGAAAGACCGCGCTTTCATCGAACGCCTGATCGACCGCGCCAAGGCTGCCAACTGCGCCGCACTGGTGCTCACGCTGGATCTGCAGATCCTCGGCCAGCGCCACAAGGACCTGAAGAACGGTCTGTCGGCGCCGCCCAAGCTCACCCTCGCCAACATGATCAACATCGCCACCAAGCCGCGCTGGGCGCTGGGCATGCTGGGCACGAAGCGCAAGCAGTTCGGCAACATCGTCGGCCATGTGAGTGGCGTGGAGAACATGGGCAGCCTGAGCGAATGGACCGCCAAGCAGTTCGACCCGGCGCTCAACTGGGGCGACGTGGAGTGGATCAAGAAGCGCTGGGGCGGCAAGCTGATCCTCAAAGGCATCCAGGACGTGGAAGACGCGAAGCTCTCGGTGGCCTCGGGCGCCGACGCATTGATCGTGAGCAACCACGGCGGGCGCCAGCTCGACGGGGCGCAAAGCAGCATCGAGGCGCTGCCGGCCATCGTGGACGCGGTGGGCCACCAGATCGAGGTGCACATGGACGGCGGCATCCGCAGCGGCCAGGACGTGCTCAAGGCGCGTGCGCTGGGTGCGCGCGGCGTCTACATCGGCCGGCCCATGCTCTACGGCCTGGGCGCCATGGGTGAAGAAGGCGTGTCCAAGTGCCTGCAGATCATCCACCGCGAACTCGATCTCACCATGGCCTTCTGCGGCCACACCAACATCGAGACGGTAGACAAGAGCATCCTGCTGCCTGGCACCTTCCCCACGGCCACACCATGACGCCCCTCGAACCGGCGGCACGGCCTCGCACCTCGAAACTGTGGCTCAGCATCAGCGTGGTACTGGCGCTGGTGCTGCTGGTGGGTGCGGCCACCATGGCCAGCATGTACGAGCAGCTCAAGGCGCAGATCGTGCACCTGCAGGAGCGCTTGGCGGTGGCACCCCAGGTGCGCCACATTGCGGTGTTGCTCGACGCCCAGGAACTGCCGGCCATGCTGGTGACCATGGACCCGCAGGCCGGTGTGCTCCAGGTGCAGCGGCTCAACGAAGTGAAAGAGGGGCGCGAGGACAGCATGCAGCTGTGGGCCGTATCGGCCACCCAGCCGCCGCGCTCGCTGGGTGTGATCCAGAGCAAGTTCAAGACGCTGCAGCTCCCCGCCAAAGAAGCCGCTCTGGCCGGGGCCACCCGGCTGGCCATCAGCGTGGAGAACAAGGGCGGCGTACCCGAGGCGGTGGGGCCCCGCCTGCCGTATCTGTTTCAGGGCTGGCTGATTCAGAAGGCTATCTGAGGCGAGCTCACCTCAGCTCATATTCAAACGTGCTCACCACGCGCAGCCGCTTCATGCGCGAGCTGCCGTCGTCGAAGTCGTTGCCGTCGTCCCCGGTGATGCGGATCACCCCCTGGTTGGCGTTCTTCAGTGGGCCGAGTTCGGCGCCCGCTTCGGCTGCGAACTTGTCGGCCTGCTCGCGCGCGTTGCGCGTGGCCTCGGCCAGCAACGGGGCCTTGACGTCATTGAAACCACGCAGCTGGAAACGCGGGCCGCTGCGCCCGCCCTCGTTCTCGCCACCGAGCTGCACACCGGCCTGGATCAGTGGGTCCACCGCGCGGGCAGCGCTCTCCACCTCGGTCACCCGGGCCGATTTCACCAGCACCTGACCGGTGCCGTTGAAGCGGAACGGCTGGTTGCCTTGCGCGTACTCGCGGGTGAACAAATCCTGCACCTGCAGCGGTTTGGCCTCCACCTCCGCGTCGGTGAAACCGCGCGCCTTCAAAAACGCGGACACCTTGTCGCGGTCGCCCGCCAGGGCCTGCTGCACGCCGCTGAAATCGTTACCCGCGCGGCGAAACGACAGCGTCCAGACCGCGAAGTCGCTCTCCACGTCTTTCTCGGCCAGACCCTTGACGGTGACCGAGCGGTCCGACATGCGAAAACGCTCCAGGCCCTGGCTCACGGCGAAGCCGGCCACAGCGATGCCCGTGGCGACCAGGAAGGCGGTGACGAGGCGGGTGATGGTGTTCATGAATGTCCTCCTGAAGGCGTGCGCCAGCCGGTGGCCAGCGTCTCGCGCCATGGTAATCCCGCTATGCTCGACCGCGTGAACGCCCCTTCCGACCCGACCCTGCCGCGGCGCATTGCGCACCTGGACATGGACGCGTTCTTTGCGTCGGTGGAGTTGCTGCGTTACCCGCAGCTCAAAGGCCTGCCGGTGGTGATCGGCGGCGGGCGCCGCCGCGAAGACGACCTGCTGCAGCGCCTGCGCGAGGCCTACCCGCAGCGCGAATGGGCCACCGACAGCCTGGACCACATCCCGATCGATTTTTTTCCACGTCTCGCCGGCTACACCGGGCGCGGCGTGGCCACGACCGCCACCTACGCGGCGCGCCAGTTCGGCGTGGGCTCGGCCATGGGCCTGATGAAAGCCGCCAAGCTCTGCCCTCAGGCCATCCTGCTGCCGGTGGATTTTGAAGAAGTGCGCCGCATCTCGCGCCTGTTCAAGAGCACCATCCGCGAGATCGCGCCCGTGGTCGAAGACCGGGGTGTGGACGAGGTCTACATCGACTTCACGCATGTGCCCGGCGGGCAGCGGGACAGTGGCCGGGTGCTGGCGCGCCTGATCCAGAAGAGCATCTTCCAGGCGACGGGCCTCACCTGCTCCATCGGCGTGGCGCCCAACAAGCTCATCGCCAAGATGGCCAGCGAGTTCAACAAACCCAACGGCATCAGCATCGTGCAGCCGGATGACCTGCAAACACTGATCTGGCCGCTGCCCTGCCGCAAGATCAACGGCGTGGGCCCCAAGGCCGACGAGAAGCTGCAGGGTCACGGCATCCAGACCATTGGTGATCTCGCGCAGCGCGAGCGTGGCTGGTTGATCGAGAATTTCGGCAAGAGCTACGGCGCCTGGCTGCACGAGGTGTCGTGGGGCCGCGACGAACGCGCCGTGCAGACCGAGAGCGAACCGGTGAGCATGAGCCGCGAGACCACCTTCGAGCGCGATCTGCACGCCGTGCGCGACCGCGCCGAACTCGGCGCCATCTTCACCCGCCTGTGCGAACAGGTGGCCGCCGACCTGGGCAACAAGGGCTACCTGGGCAAGACCATCGGCATCAAGCTGCGCTACGACAACTTCCAGAGCGTCACGCGCGACGTGACCCTGGACCACTTCACCGCCGACCCCGCCACCATCCGCCGCCAGGCCGGCCTGTGCCTCAAGCGGGTGGACCTCAGCCGGCGCATCCGCCTGCTCGGCGTGCGCGTGGGCAAGCTCGTCAAGCCCGGGACAGACGGGAGCCTGCCGCAGGTCTACAGTGATCCGGCTTCACCACCCCCACCACGAGACAAGGCCCGCCATGACCGCAACGACCTGCTTTTCCCTGAGCTTGACGGATGACGTCGCCCACCTGGTGCTGAACCGCCCAGCCGAGCTCAACACCATGAACCCCACCTTCTGGCGCGAGCTTGACGAGGTGCTGAAACGGCTGCACAACGCAGGCACGGCACGGGCCCTCGTCATCAGCAGCACCGGCAAACACTTCAGCGCCGGCATGTCGCTGGAGACCTTTGCCGGCGCCATCAGCATGGACGACCAGAGCCCGGAGGGGCGCGCCGCCATCTTCGATGTGCTCACCGACATGCAGGCCACCTTCACGAAGTTGGAGAACCTGCGCATCCCCGTGATCTGCGCCATCCAGGGCGGCTGCATCGGCGGCGCGGTCGACATGGTCACCGCCGCCTGCATCCGATATGCGTCAGCCGACGCCTTCTTCTGCATCCAGGAAATCAACATCGGCATGGTGGCCGACGTGGGCACGCTGCAGCGCCTGCCCAAGCTGATCCCGCTGGCGGTGGTGAAAGAGCTGGCCTACACCGGGCGCCGCCTGAGCGCGAGCAAGGCACTCGCCTACGGCTTGGTCAACGAGGTGTTCGACACGCACGAGGCCACGGTGGCCGCTGCGCTGCAGTGCGCCAAAGAGATCGCGTCCAAACCTCCGGTGGCCATCTGGGGCACCAAGCAGGCCGTGAACTACGCGCGCGACCATTCGGTGGAAGACAGCCTGCGCCAGATGGGCTGGCTGCAGGGTGCGGTGTGGAGCAACGCGCATGTGCGCGAAGCGATCACGGCCATGAAAGAAAAACGCGCGGGCGAATTCACGCCGCTGTCGACCCTGAAGTCGTTCAGTGAACTGGGCTGAGCGCCCGGCTCAAGCGTCGATCTGAAGATCGGCGCTGGCCACAGCTTGTGCACGCGGCCCGAAGCTGGAGATGTTCGTCAGCGTCGCGTTGTGATGGTCGATCACCAGGCGCGGCGTGAGCACCGCATTGCCGGCCGAGGTGTGCGCGTCGGCCACAAGCGTCACCGGGTAGCCCAGAGCGAGGGCCCGGCGCGTGGTGGAGTCCACGCAAAACTCGGTATGCATGCCGCAAACGATCAGCTCGCTCACGCCGCGCGCCTTGAGGAGCGTGGCGAGTTCGGTGCCTTGAAACGCATCCGGCGTGGTCTTGCGCACTCGCAGATCACCCGGTTGTACCTGCAGGCCATCGGCCAGCTGCCATTCGCGGCTGCCATGCTCCAGGTACCCCACGCGGGTCTCGTGCTGGATGAACACCACCGGCGCATGCGCTGCGCGGGCTTGTGTGGCGACCTGGTTGATGCGCGCGATCACCTCGTCGGACTCGAAGGCCCGCCCCTCACCCTCGCACAGGCCTTGTTGAACGTCGATGATGAGCAAGGCAGTTTTCATGGGGTGGAGTTTGACGCATCGAACGCTCCCCGCGCCGAAAAGGCGTTGCGGATGGCGGTCATGCCCCGTCAAGCATGAAGAGCTGTTCGTCGACTTCCTTGCCCCACTGCGAGCCACGCTGCGTGCGTGCCAGCACGAAGCCGTGTTTCTCATACAGGTGGCGCGCTGCGTGCAGTCCGTCAAACGTCCAGAGGTGCACGCAGCGGTGGCCACGCGCGCGGCAGAAGTCCAGGGCGACCCCCAGCAGTTGGGCGCCCAGACCCTGACCTCGCGTCTCATCCGAGGTGACGAACCACCTCAGGTGCGCACTCTGCTCCTGTTGGCCCGACCCATCAATGACCACCGAGCCCTGGATGCCCGCGTCGTCCTGGCCCAGCCAGAGGCCATCACGCCCGGGAGGTATCCGCTGTGGATGTTCATGGGTTTCCTTCGAGTGGCCGCACCACCAGCTCGTTGAATCCGGTGGCCACATCGTGTTCGCGCGTGAGGGTGCCGCTCGGCAGCAGCGCGAGCAGCACCTCGGCGGTGGTTCTGACCGTGCTGCCGTAACCCAGGTGACCACCGAACACGCGGCCCGCGGCATCGAAGACAGACACATGCAGGTGCGCGCCCGCCGCGCTGAGGCTGCCCGACAGACTCACGATTTCCAGCGGCCCGGGCAGCACAACCGCGTCGGGCACATCAGCGAACCGGATGCTCACCTCCATCAGGCTGCCGATGCCCGCCACCACGAACGCGGAGTCTGTGCCGTGGCTGAGCGGGAGCGCTTCCAGGGCGCTGCGAAAGTCCGCGCCGGGGGTGAGACGCACGGGGAGGAAGGGTGTCATGGCAGCGGTGCAGCGTGGCTTTTGACGGTGGTCGGGGAATCGATCAAGTTGTACAATAACACGTACTCACCTGGAGATCCACCATGGACGCCATCACTTACTCTTCCGCCCGCGCCAACCTGGCCCGCACCATGGACCGCGTGTGCGACGACCACGAGGCTCTGATCATCACGCGCAATGGTGAACAGTCGGTGGTGATGCTCTCGCTGGAAGACTACCAAGCGCTCGAAGAGACCGCGTACCTCTTGCGCAACCCGACAAACGCCAAACGCCTGCTCTCTGCTGCGGCGCAGCTGTCTGCCGGCAAAGGCGTGGAAAGAAAGCTCGCGCCGTGAAACTGGTGTTTGCCGACGAAGCCTGGGAAGACTATGTGTACTGGCAGAAGCAAGACCGAAAGATGGTGGAGCGCATCAACAAGCTGATTGCTGAAGTCAAGCGCGATCCCTTCGCCGGCGTCGGCAAACCGGAGCCGCTCAAACATGCCCTGTCGGGCTTCTGGTCGCGGCGCATCAACGACGAGCACCGTATGGTCTACAAGGTCGAGGGAAGCTCGCTGCTGATTGCTCAGCTTCGTTACCACTATTGATCGATCTGGACTCCACCTGCACCCCATGAAAACCTTCCACAACCCCCACCACGCCGCCCACGCCGGCCAACACGAAATGTTTCGCGGGCGCATGGTGCCTTGCCACGAGGTGCCGGCGCGGCTCGATTTTGTGTTGGCCGAGCTGCAGCGCCGCCCGCTGGGTGCGCTGCAAACACCCGAGGTGGATGAGGCTGCGCTGGACGCCGCGATTGGCCGCGTGCACAGCTCCCGCTACGTGGACTTCCTGCGCGGTGCGTGGGCCGAGTGGGTGGCCATGGACCCGGCCAATGCACAGCGCGACGCTCTGCCCTCGGTGTGGCCGCTGCCCAACCGCCATGGCTTTCGCAACGATGTGTTGCCCACCAATTTTGCGGCGCGCCTGGGCCTGTTCAGCTTCGATTCC
>QBMB01000013.1:7093-43503 GCA_003241965.1 Burkholderiales bacterium
GCTGCGCGCGGCGGTGCGGCCTGTGCGCTGGCCGCCGCCGCTGACGTCGCCAGCGGTGCGCGCAGTGCCTTCGCACTCTCGCGCCCGCCAGGCCACCACGCGGGGCCCGACTTTCTGGGTGGCTACTGTTTCCTGAACAACGCCGCCATTGCCGCGCAGGCACTGCGCGACGCGGGGCATGCGAAGGTGGCGGTGCTGGACGTGGACTACCACCACGGCAACGGCACGCAAACCATCTTTTACGAGAGAGCCGATGTGTTCACGGTCTCCATCCACGGCAATCCGGCGACCGAGTACCCTTTCTTTCTGGGCCACGCCGACGAGCTGGGTGCCGGCGCGGGTGAGGGTTTCAACCTCAATCTGCCGCTGCCGCGCGGCACCGGGTTTGGCACCTGGCAAGCCACGCTGACCGCTGCCCTGCAAGCGGTCCAGCGTTTCGGCGCCACGGCACTGGTGGTTCCGATGGGGCTGGACACCTTCGAGGGTGACCCGATCTCGGGCTTTACCTTGAAGAGCGCCGACTACTTCTCGGTGGGCGAATCCCTGGCCAGTGCCGGGCTGCCGACGGTGTTCACGTTTGAGGGCGGCTACGCGGTGGACGCAGTGGGCACCAATGCGGTGAACCTGCTGGAAGGTTTCCAACGGGGCGCGGCCTGATCTTGCGGCGTGACAAGCATCACGCTGGATCCGCCGCCCGCACCGCCGGTGGATGCACCCAGCCCGCTGGTCACGCGGCCCTGGCCGGTTGAATCCAATGCATGGGTGCGCTGCGTATCCATAGGGTCAGGCAACACCGCCTCCCACTTGTCCTTCAGCCGACCATGACCTACCAACCCGCTTTCTTGCATGCCCCGGTGTGGGCGTGGGGCTGGCTGGTACCGCACAATGCCCGCATGAGCGCACAACCCGACGAACCACTGATGGCACTGATCGACCGCATCGCCCAGCGCGACGAAGCCGCTCTCAAAGCCCTGTACGACATGACCTCGTCCAAGCTGTATGGCCTGGCCATGCGCGTGGTGGGCAAGAGCGAGTGGGCTGAAGACGCGCTGCAGGAAACCTTTCTGCACATCTGGCGTTCCGCGGGCGACTACCGCGCCTCGCTCAGCCCGCCCATGGCGTGGCTGGGCCTGATCGTGCGCAGCCGCTCGCTGGACTACCTGCGCCGGCGCACCGCCGAGCGCACCCACCTCACCGACGAGATCGACGACGTGATGTCGGACACGATGGCCGGAGATTCGCCCAATCCGATGGACACCACCCTGGCCAGCCAGCAGGCCTGGGCGCTGCACCAGTGCCTGGGCAAGCTGGAAAACCGCCAGCGCGAGGTGGTGAGCCTGGCCTATCTGCGCGACCTGAGCCACAGCGAACTCGCCGAGCAGCTCAGCCTGCCGCTGGGCACTGTGAAGACCTGGATCCGCCGCGGGCTGGACCAACTGCGCACCTGCATGGCGCGCTTCGCGTGAAGACACCGTCATGAACCTGATCCAACACCCCGAACTGCTCGACCGGCTTGCTGCGGCCCACGCGCTGGGCACCTTGCGCGGTGGCGCACGCCGCCGTTTTGAAGCCATGGCCCGTGAACAGGCCCCCGTGCGCGCTGCCGCCCTGGTATGGCAAAGCCGTGTGGCCAGCATGAACGAACTGCAAACACCGCAGCAACCCGCGCCCGCCGTGTGGACGCGCATTGAAAACCTGGTGCAGGGCGAGAACCAGCAGCAGGCCATGGCCGCTGCCCGTGCCCAGCCCGCCAAGCCAGCGCCGAGTGGCTGGCTGCGCAGCCTGGCGCTGTGGCGCGGCACCACCGCCGCCGGCGCGCTGGCCACGGTGTTCGCGCTCGTCGTCGCCGTGGGCATGCGCGACAACCTGGGCGCTCAGATCAACGAACTGCAGGCCAGGCTTTCGGCCACGCCCCAGATCGAATACGTGGCCGTGCTCAACGACGACAAGGCCAGCGCCTCCATGCTGGTGACCTTCGACCCCAAGAACGGCAAGCTGACCCTGCAACGCGTGGGTGGCTTCCAGGAAGCCAGCGACAAATCCTTGCAACTCTGGGCGCTGCCACCCTCGGGCGGACCCCGCTCGCTCGGTGTGCTGAATCAGGAACGCCTGCTGCAACTCACGGCCGGCTCGGCAGACGTGCGCGAAGTACCCACGCTGGCCATCAGCCTGGAGCCCAAGGGCGGTGTGCCGAGCGAACGCGGCCCGACCGGGCCGGTGCTGTTCAAGGGCGCGCTGATCCAGAAGATGCTCTGAACCCGCTGCGCAAGGCGCCTACTGCCGCGCGGTGCGCACGTTGGCCGGGGGCGACTGCGGGTGGCTGGTGCGCCAGGGGTTGATGTCCAGCCCACCTCGGCGCGTGTAACGCGCATACACCGCCAGCTTGGTGGGCTTGCAGCGCGCCAGCACGTCCATGTAGATGCGTTCCACACACTGCTCGTGGAATTCGTTGTGGTTGCGGAAACTCACGATGTACTGCAGCAGTCCGGCCTGGTCGATCTGCGGGCCGCTGTAGGTGATCTGCACGCTGCCCCAGTCGGGCTGGCCAGTGACCAGGCAGTTGCTCTTGAGCAGGTGGCTCACCAGGATTTCGTCCACCGGCTTTTCGCCGAACGCGGCGCTGAGCAGCTCGGGTGCGGGCTGGTAGCGCGTGCACTCCACATCGAGCCGGTCGATCGACAGGCCGGCGAGTTCCTGCACCTTCTCGCGCTCCAGCTGCTCGGGCAGCAAGAGCTTCACGCCTGCGCTGGACTGCATGGGGCCACCATGCCAGATGGCGGTGCTCACATCGCTGCGGATGCGGTCACGCACCGCGTCGGCGCTGGCAAAGCTGCTGTTGTTGAAGCTGTTGAGGTAGAGCTTGAACGACTTGCTCTCCACGATGTGCGTGCTCTCGCACGGCACGGTGATGTGGGCCAGCGCAACCTGCGGTTTGCCGCGCAGGTTCAGCCAGCTGAGTTCGAAGGCGGTCCAGAGGTCGGCCCCAAGAAACGGCACGTTGGCAGTGATGCCGATCTCGCGGCGCTTGGTCGCGCGCGGCAGGGGAAACAGCAGCCCGGCGTCGTACTGGTCCACGTAGGCCGAAGCCTGGCCGAGTTGGGATTGTTCGGGGGTGTTGTGTGTCATGTGGAGGAAACAGGTTGCCCGGCCTGTGCGGCCTGGAGGTGCGGAACGATGTGGCTGGCCAGCAGCGCGGCCACACCGGGCGGCCAGTCGTGGCCCATGCCGTCGATGGCCTCGAACCGCGCACCGGGGATGCGCGCTGCGGTGTCCCGCCCACAGGCGATCGGCACCAGCGGGTCGGCCGTGCCGTGAACCACGAGCGTGGGGCAGTCAATGCGCTGCAGCGCGGTGTGGCGCCGGGTGTCGGAGGCCACCGCGAGCAACTGCCGCGCCACGCCGTCGGGGTTGTGGCTGCGCACCGCATCGGCCAACACGCGTTGCTCGAAGGCGGGCATGTCTTGCGGGAACGCGGGGCTGCCGATCAGGCGGAACATGTTGAGGGCATGGGCGGCCACGTCTTGCGGGCGTTGGCTGCGCGGGCGCTTGAGCAGGGCGCGGGTCACATCGGAGCGCGCGCCGGGCAAGCCGGGTGCTCCGCTGGAGCTCATCACGCTGGTGAGGCTGAGCACACGGCCGGGTGCGGTGGCGGCGATGCGCTGCGAGATCATGCCGCCCATGGACACACCGACGAGGTGCGTGCGCTGCACGCCCAGGGCATCGAGCAGGCCGATGGCGTCCAGCGCCATGTCTTGCAGGCTGTACGGCGAGCGGATGGCCAGGCCCAGGCGGGATCGCACCAGCTGCCAGCCGATGTTGGGCACGCCCATGTGGTCCAGGCTGCTGGAGAGGCCGATGTCGCGGTTGTCGAAACGGATCACGCGGTAACCGGCCTGCACGATGGCCTGAACCAGCGAGGTGGGCCAGGCGGTGAGCTGCATGCCCAGGCCCATGGTGAGCACCACGGCGGGGGCTGTTTCGTCGCCGTCGCTCTCGTACTCGATGCGCAGACCGTTGTGGGTGAAGTTCATGGGCGGCGTGTCAGACGAACTCGCGCTCGCGCAGCCACTTGGTGGCCACCCATTTGTCGCCCTCGATCACCGGCGCACCGCCGTGCAGCGTGCGGGTGGAGGGGTGAGGTCGGTCGTAGTTGAAGAACACGGCGTTGCCGCGCACGGGCGCCACTTCAAGCCCTGCGTCGGGGAAGGTGGTGCCGCCGCCGCGCGCGGGCTCGCTGAGATAGATCACCAGCGTGGCCAGGCGCTGCCCGCCGCGCTGCAAGATGGTGGGCGTGCCGGGTTCATCGGGATCGAAGTAGTCGTAGTGCGGCTTGTACTCGGCGCCCGGGCGGTAGTGCAGCACCTGAAAGCCTTCGCCGTATTCCACCGGCCAGTTCAGCAGGCGGGCAATGCGCGCCTCGATGCGCGCCACCTCGGGTGTCTGCCCGCGCGCAAAAAACATGCCGTTGCTGGTCCGGTCGGGGTTGAGCTCTTCACCGCCGGTCTTGGTGGCCACAGTGAGCGAGCGCGCCAGCTGCGGGCGGGCCGATGCGATCAGTGCGTCGCACTCTTCGGCACTGAGCAAGTTGCCCAGCACCACCACACGCGGCTGGCTCAGCGAGGCAATCACGTCCACCATGCGGTCGCCCGCGTCGATCTGTCGCGGGGACAGGCTCAGATCGAGGTCGGGCAGGCTGCGCAAAGGTGTGGCAGCGTCGCCGCGTGCCGCCACCGAGGGCTGCTTCAGCACCGGTGCGGGCTCCTTCCAGGTGGCTGCGAGTGCCTTGAGCGCCACCGCTTCTTGCCAGCCCGAGGCCACCATGGACGCCAGCACAACATCGCGCGGAAAACCGGCCGAGGCCTGCTCCACGATCCATTGGCGCAGTTCGATGGTGACGGACTGGTTCATGGCGAACTCCTCAGGCTTTGGCCTCGCGGCGGAACACGAGGCGCTCGGGCTCCGAGGCGGCGCTGTTGAAGCGGTAGCCTTCCAGGTCGAAGTGTTTGAGCTGCTCGGGCGTGCTGGCGCGGTGCTGCACGGCGTAGCGCACCATGAGACCGCGCGCTCGCTTGGCCATGAAGCTGATGATCTTGTAGCCATCGGCCTTGCGCTCTTCAAACACACAGGTGACCACGCGTGGCAGCAGCACCTTGCGGTTCACCACCTTGAAATACTCTTCGCTGGCCAGGTTGATCACCACCGGACTCAGGTCGGCCTGGGCGCGCTCGTTGAGGTGATCGGCAATTTTTCGGCCCCAGAACGCGTAGAGGTTCTTGCCGTGGGCAGTGGCCAGGCGCGTGCCCATCTCCAGCCGGTAGGGCTGCATGAGATCGAGCGGGCGCAGAACGCCATACAGGCCACTGAGGATGCACAGGTGCTGCTGCAACCAGTCGAGGTCGGGCTCGGCGAGCGTCTTCGCGTCCAGCCCGCCGTAGACGTCACCGTCAAAAGCCAGCACCGCCTGCTTGGCGTTCTTCGGGGTGAATTTCGGACGCCAGGCCTGGTAGCGCGCCACGTTCAGCCCCGAGAGCGCATCGGACAGGTTCATGAGACCAGCGATCTGCTGGGGCGACTGATCGCGCAAGACGCTGATGAGCTCGGTGGCCTGCTTCACGAACAGCGGCTGGGTGTGGGTGGCAACATGGGGCGGGGTCTCGTAGTCGAGCGCCTTGGCGGGAGAGATGAGGAACAGCATGTTGGAGGAGGTGCCAGTCGGGTTCGCAGGGGTGCGGGCTACGCATGAAAAAGGGCTTCCCGAGGGAAGCCCTGATTATCGCCACCGCACCGGTCTACTTCAGATCGCCCGCGAGAGACGCCAGCGTTTCCGGGGACACCTGCACATGCGCCGGGTAGTGGGTGTGATCGCAGCCGATCTTGACTGCCGCGCCGGCCTGGATGGCCGCGCGCATGGGGGGCGTGAATTCGAATCGCACGAAGTGCACGGCCGAGGTCTTCACTTCGTTCTCGCGGTCCAGGTCTTCGTCGGCAATGGCGACCACGCGCGCATACCCTTCGACCTCGACGAACATGCGGTCCTCCACACCGATCAGGCGCGCCAGTTCGCGCTTGCGTTCGTTGACGTCGGTGTACTCGATCATCATGGTGGCCTTCCAGTTGTGGCCATCGGGCACCAGTGGCGCATAAGCCTCGATCTCCTGCTGGATGCCCTCTTCCTCGAACACCTTCTCGATGCGCAGCATCTCCTGGATCTGGTAGCGGATGGTGGTCTCGCTCTCGAACTGCAGGTTGATGTGTTCACCCAGGCGCACACTGCGCAGCTGGCGGTGCGCGATCACCTCGGGCTTGTGAAGCTTGCGCCACTTGGTGTAAGCCTCCAGGCTCATGAGGGATTCGGCGGTGATGCGGCCAGTGAGTTGCATGTTGTCTCCTTATTTGAGTCCATAGGCTTGCGCCACGAGGCTCAGCGGGTGCTGCAGCTCGGGCGCACCCAGGCCATTCACTTCAAAACCCTGGGCGATGTGGTGCCCGCCGAGCGGGCAGTCCGAACTGATGAAGTCGGGCTTGCTGCCATCCTTCATGGTGGCCATGGCCTTGAACACCGGCTTGCCGATCTTCATGGCGGTCTGGTGGGTGGCCTTCTTCACGCCGAAGGTGCCGGCGTGGCCCGAGCAGCGTTCGATGGTGTTGATGGTGGTGTCCGGAATCATCTTCAGCATTTCTTCGGTCTTGCGCCCGATGTTCTGCACCCGGCCATGGCACGGAATCTGGTAACTCACCTTGCCCAACTTGTGCGGGAACTCGGTCTTGAGCAGACCATCGCGCTTGCGTGCCATGAAGTACTCAAACGGGTCCCACAGGTGCTCCTTCACCAGCTGGGTTTCGGCGTCGTCCGGAAACATGAGGGGGATTTCCTGCTTGAACATCAGAGAACAACTCGGCACCGCCGACAGGATGGCAAATCCATCCTTGGCGTACTTCGCCAGCAACGGGATGTTGGCTTCCTTGCTCTTTTCCACTGAGTCGAGGTCGCCGAGTTCGAGTTTGGGCATGCCACAGCACTGCTCCTTCTCGACGATCACGTAGGGAATCTCGTTGTGGTCGAGGATCTTGAGCAGGTCCAGGCCGATGCCAGGTTCGTTGTAGTTGATGTAGCAGGTGGCGAAAATGGCGACCTTGCCGGGTGTCTTGTCGCCGTCCTTCACGGCCGTGGCTTTTGCCTCGGGCGCGGCGGAGCGAAAGCGCTTCGTCGCAAGCTCGGGCAGCCACGCGTCCTTGTCGACACCGGCCACGCTTTCCATCACGCTGCGCGCCACCTTGGTCTTGTTGATCGCGTTGACAGCCTGTACCACGATCGGAATGCCGGCGAACTGGCCGTGTACGTCGGTCGAGGCGAGGAATCGTTCGGCCAGACCCACTTCGCCCTTCTTGAACTTGATGGCCTTGGCGCGCAGCATGGTGTGCGGGAAATCCAGGTTCCATTCGTGCGGCGGCGTGTACGGGCACTTGGTCATGTAGCAGAGGTCGCACATGTAGCACTGGTCGACCACCTTCCAGTAGTCCTGTTTGGCCACACCGTCCACTTCCATCGTCTTGCTGTCATCCACCAGATCAAACAGCGTGGGAAACGAGCCGCAGAGGCTCACGCAGCGGCGGCAGCCGTGGCAGATGTCGAAGATGCGCTCCAACTCGTGAAAACACTTGTCCTCGTCATGGAAGTCGGGGTTCTTCCAGTCGAGTGCGTGCCGGGTGGGTGCCTGCAGGTTGCCTTCGGTGGCCATGGCAGTCCTCGTCTTGTGCGGGTTGGATCGTGGGTTCTTGAAAGGGCTCGTTGCCCAGCCCTTTCAAGAACGCGCCGCAGACACGGCGCGGGCGGTGTCAGTCCACCAATTCGTTCAGGGCTTTCTGGTAGCGGTTGGCGTGCGAGCGCTCGGCCTTGGCCAGGGTCTCGAACCAGTCGGCCACCTCGTCAAAGCCTTCTTCGCGTGCGGTCTTGGCCATGCCCGGGTACATGTCGGTGTACTCGTGCGTTTCACCGGCCACGGCCGAGGCGAGGTTGTCGCGCGTGGCGCCGATCGGCATGCCGGTGGCCGGGTCGCCCGACTGCTCGAGGAATTCGAGGTGACCGTGTGCATGACCGGTCTCGCCTTCGGCGGTGGAGCGGAACAGGGCGGCCACGTCGTTCTGGCCCTCCACATCAGCCTTGTTCGCGAAGTACAGGTAGCGGCGGTTGGCCTGCGATTCACCGGCGAAGGCGTCCTTCAGGCATTGCTCGGTTTTCGAGCCTTTCAATGCGGGCATGTGGGTTCTCCTTGTGTGGGTTGAACAAGCGCTCAACGGGTACAGGGAGATGCCTGCACCCGCAGAGACCGGCAAACCATACTCCCGCTGAGGCCGCTCGGTCTAATAGTTCGAGGCTATGTGACGCATGGCGCCTGGCTATCGCGCCGAGCCCGTGGACAGCCCGTGGACAGCCCCGCGGAAAACCCGAAAACTGGCCTCCATGGCACCCCATTTCATTACGATAAGGGAAATGCGTTGCATAATGTTGAATCTCAACCGCTCTTGAGGAGACCTCCATGACCCCCACCACCCTGCCCGCGCCGGCACCGATCCAGCAGCTGCACCACTACGCCTACCGGGCGAAGGACGCCGAAGAAACGCGCCGTTTCTACGAGGACATCCTGGGCCTGCCGCTGTACCACATCATCCAGAGCGACTTTGTTCCCAGCACGGGCGAATACTGCCCGTACACACACTTTTTCTTCCGCCTGCAAGACGGCTCGTTCATCGCCTTCTTCGATCTGGGCGACGACGAGGCCGCGCTGCCCAGCCCGAACACGCCGAAGTGGGTCAACCACATCAGCTTTCGCGTGAACACCGAGCAAGAGCTGGAAAACACCAAGGCACGTCTCGAGGCCGGCGGCATCGAGGTGCTGGGCGTGACGGACCACCACATCTTCAAGAGCATCTATTTCTTCGACCCGAACGGCATCCGCCTGGAGCTCACGGCGCAGCTGGCCGACGAGTTCGAGATGCTGAAAGAAAGCAAGACGGCGCACGCGAGGCTGGCCGAGTGGAATGAGCGCAAGGAGCAGTGGAGGCGTGAACGTGCCGAAGGCAAGACGGCCGCGCCGCTGAAGCCCCAGCAAAACGACCGGCCTGAAGTTGCCGGGGCTGTGAGGACCTGAGGGTTTTGGCGTTGGCGTGGCTCCGGGCTGCAATGACTGGGTGAACGGCTCCGCGAATGTCCCCCGGGGCCTTTGGCCCCTCCTCCTTGATTTCGCTGCGCCATTCCCCCAGTCATTTCAGACCTCTCTGCGCTCCAACGTGGGATGACAAAAGTGCCACTGGCGCAAGGGTGCATGGTGCTCTGCGCAGCGAAATCAAGGAGGAGGCGGCACCAGCCGCCGGGGGACATTCGCGGAGCAGAGCGCCGTGTGCCCTGGAGCCCCGCGAGGTCTCCGAATGAAACATCACGAAAGACAAGACCAGGAGCAACGCATGTCAAAGACAACCTACCGCGAAGCCGCACCCACCAACAACTACGAATTCACCGGCGGCGGCGGCTATGAGCTGCCCGAGTATCCGTTCGTCGAACCACCCGAGCTCCACACCCAAAGCACCGTGCGCCACCCCGTGGTCATCGTGGGCGGTGGCATCAGCGGGCTCACGCTGGCCTGCTCGCTGGCCCGCCTGGGCGTGCGCGCGGTGCTGATCGACGAAGACAACACCGTGGGCGTCAAAGGCGCTTCGTCACGCGGCATCTGCTACACGCAGAAATCACTCGAAATCTTCGAGCGACTCGGCCTGTTCGGTCGCATCGCCGCCAAAGGGGTGCAGTGGAGCGTGGGCCGCACCTTCGCCGGTGAAGACGAGGTGTACAGCTTTGATTTGCGTCAGCAAGGTCAGTACCACCTGTCGCAACAACCGCCCTTCATCAACATCCAGCAGTTCTACATCGAAGGCTTTCTGGTCGAGCGCATCCAGGAACTTGGCGTGGTCGAGCTGCGCTGGCAGAACCGGCTCACCGCCTTCGAGCAGAACGCCGATGTCGCCACCCTCACGGTAGAGACTCCCGCCGGGACCTACCGCATGGAAGCCGAGCACGTGATAGACGCCACCGGATCGGCCAGCCCGCTGCGCAAATGGCTGCAGGTGCCGTTTGACAGCAAGCGCGGCGACGACCGCTGGTGCATCGCCGACGTGCGCTTCTCCTCGCACCCACCGCAAGAACGCCACACCTGGATCGAGGCGCCCTTCAACGAAAACCGCGCCGTCTGGCAACACCTCATGGCCGACGACGTGTGGCGCATCGACTACCAGATGGCACCCAACGCCGACCCCGCCTACGTGAGCCGCGAAGACGTGGTGCGCGAGCGCCTGGCGCGCCAGTTTGGTGCCGACGTGCAGGTCGAGATCGTCTGGGTCGGACCGTACGCCTACCGCAGCGAATGCGTGCACGCCATGCGCCACGGACGCGTGTTCCTCATGGGCGACTCGGCCAAGGTGGTCAGCCCGTTTGGCGCGCGCGGTGGCAACACCGGCGTGGCCGACGCCGACAACCTGGCCTGGAAGCTGGCCGCCGTGCTGAGCGGCAAGGCCGACGCCGCGCTGCTGGAGAGCTACGACGACGAGCGCCTGGACGCCGCGCAGCAAAACGTGTGCGTGACCAACCGCACCGCGCGTTTCCTGCGCCCGGCCGACGGTATCGAACGCGTGTTCCGCCAGGCCGCCATTGGCCTGGCCAAACAGCACCCGTTTGCGCGCGCCCTCATCAACACCGGGCGCATGGCCGTGGCCAACCCGTATGCCCGCTCGCGTGCCTGCACCTACACACCGGCCAGCGCCGCCGGCCAGTCGGTACAGAACGTGGGTTTTGAATGGGCCGATGGCACGCCGGGCGACGTGAACGACTTGCTCAACTGGGCTGGCGGCAACCTGCTGGTGCTGGTGTTCGGCGACCTGCCCGCCGCCGCTCTGCAGCGCCTGCGCCGCCTGTGCCTGGACGCGCCGGTTCGCAGTGTGCAGGTGCTGGGCGCGCAGGGCCATGCACCCGCACTGGAGCATGTGCGCGACCCCAAAGGCCTTCTGCAAGGCGCTTGCCAAACCGCCGGCAATGCCTGGGCGTTGGTACGACCGGACGGCTATCTGGCGGCCACGGGAGACACCATCAATGACCAGCTGGTGAAGGCCATCGAAAAATCGCTGGGCTTGCTCGGAGACCAACCATGAACACGAACCCCCACTTCCAGGACGCCGACGCCTTCTACGAACAACTGCTCGACGCCCACACGGGCCTGGGCCGGGAAGACTCGGAGCTGCTCAACGCGCGCCTGATCCTGCTGCTGGCCAACCAGATCGGTGACGCTGGCGTGCTCAAGGCCTGCATCGACGCCGCGCGCGATATGCCCGCCACCCCGGGTTGAAGGGCCGGTCGAATAAAATTCGGCGCTAACCCCATTTCCCCTCACGGCATCCTGCGGGATGCCGTTTTCATTTTTGGCGCGCCCCATGACCGACACCCTGAACCAACCCGGCCTGCAGTCCCTGGCCAAATCGTTCGAACCCGCTGCGCTGGAAGCCCGCTGGGGCCCTGAATGGGAAAAGCGCGGATATGGCGTGGCAGGCTTTCGCGGCACGGGTGCACCCCAGGCCGACGCGCCGTCGTTCGCCATCCAGCTGCCGCCGCCCAACGTGACCGGCACGCTGCACATGGGCCATGCGTTCAACCAGACCATCATGGACAGCCTCACGCGCTACCACCGCATGTCGGGCGCCAACACGGTCTGGGTGCCGGGCACCGACCACGCCGGCATCGCCACGCAAATCGTGGTGGAGCGCCAGCTGCAGGCACAAGGCATCAGCCGCCACGACATGGGGCCCACGCCGGCCGAGGCGCGCAAGAACTTTGTGGCCAAGGTGTGGGAATGGAAGGAAGAAAGCGGCAACACCATCACCACGCAGATGCGCCGCATGGGCGACAGCGTGGACTGGAGCCGCGAGTACTTCACCATGGACCCGAAGCTATCGACCGTGGTCACCGAGACCTTCGTGGAGCTGTACGAACAAGGCCTGATCTACAGGGGCAAACGCCTGGTGAACTGGGACCCGGTGCTGATGTCGGCCGTGTCCGACCTGGAAGTGGAAAGCGAGGAAGAAGACGGGTTCCTCTGGCACATCGCCTACCCCTTGACCGACGGCTCGGGTTCGCTCACGGTGGCCACCACCCGCCCCGAAACACTGCTGGGCGACGTGGCGGTGATGGTGCACCCGGAAGACGAGCGCTACACCCACCTGATCGGCAAGACCGTGAAGCTGCCGCTCTGTGATCGCGACATCCCCGTGATTGCCGACGACTACGTGGACCGCGCCTTCGGCACCGGTGTGGTGAAGGTGACCCCGGCGCACGACACCAACGACTACGCTGTGGGCCAACGCCACAGCCTGCCCATCATCGGCGTGCTGACGCTGCAAGCCGCCATCAACGAGAACGCGCCGGCGAAGTACCAGGGCATGGACCGCTTCGTGGCGCGCAAAGCGGTGGTTGCCGACCTGGAAGCCGCCGGCCTGCTGGTGGAAACCAAGAAGCACAAGCTCATGGTGCCGCGCTGCGCGCGCACCGGCCAGGTGATCGAACCCATGCTCACCGACCAGTGGTTCGTGGCCATGACGTCCAAAGGCAACGAGAACAACGCCAGCGGCACGTCCATCGCCGACAAGGCGATTGCGGCCGTTCAGTCGGGCGAGGTCAAGTTCGTGCCCGAGAACTGGGTCAACACTTACAACCAGTGGATGAACAACATCCAGGACTGGTGCATCAGCCGCCAGCTCTGGTGGGGCCACCAGATCCCCGCCTGGTACGACGAAGCGGGCAACGTGATCGTGGCGCGCAACGAGGCCGAAGCCCAGGCGAAAGCCCCGGGCCAGACGCTCGTGCGAGACCCCGACGTGCTCGACACCTGGTACTCGTCGGCGCTGGTGCCGTTCAGCACCATGGGCTGGCCCAACCAGAAGGAAGGCGCCACCGAGGACTACAACCTCTACCTCCCCAGCACCGTGCTCGTCACCGGCTACGACATCATCTTCTTCTGGGTGGCCCGGATGATCATGATGACGACCCACTTCACCGGCCGCGTGCCGTTCAAGCACGTCTACATCCACGGCCTGGTGCGCGACGCGCAGGGCCAGAAGATGAGCAAGAGCGAAGGCAACGTGCTCGACCCGGTGGACCTGATCGACGGCATCTCGCTCGCCCCACTGCTCGACAAACGCACCACCGGCCTGCGCAAGCCCGAGACCGCACCCAAGGTACGCAAACAGACCGAGAAGGAATTTCCCGAGGGCATTCCGGCGTACGGTGCGGACGCACTGCGCTTCACCTTCGCCGCGCTCGCATCGCTGGGCCGCAGCATCAACTTCGACAGCAAACGCTGCGAGGGCTACCGCAACTTCTGCAACAAGCTCTGGAACGCCACGCGGTTCACGCTGATGAACTGCGAAGGACAGGACTGCGGCCTGGAAGACCACACCAAGGCCGAGTGCGCGGTGGGCCAACCTTTCCACGGCTACCTGAGCTTCAGCCAAGCCGACCGCTGGATCTCCTCGCTGCTGCAGAAGACCGAGGCCGAAGTCGCCAAAGGCTTCGCCGAGTACAGACTCGACAACGTCGCCAACACGATCTACGACTTCGTCTGGAACGAGTTCTGCGACTGGTACCTGGAGATCGCCAAGGTGCAGATCCAGACCGGCGACGCATCACAACAGCGCGCCACGCGCCGCACGTTGATCCGCACGCTGGAGGCCATCCTGCGCCTGGCGCACCCGGTGATCCCGTTCATCACCGAAGAGCTGTGGCAGAAGGTCGCACCCGTGGCCGGCCTGCCAGGCGAGTCGGTGAGCATCGCGCGGTATCCGCAAGCCCAGTTGAACAAGATCGACGAGGCGGCCATCGCCCACGTCACCAAGCTCAAGACGCTGGTGGACGCGTGCCGCAACCTGCGCGGAGAAATGAACGTGTCGCCGGCCACGCGCCTGCCGCTGTACGTGCTGGGCGACACCGTTTACATGCAGGCCATGGGTCCGGTGCTGCAGGGTCTGGCCAAGCTGAGCGAGGTGAAGGTGTTCACCGACGAGGCCGCCTGGGCCGCGTCCGCGCAAGCCGCCCCGGTGGCCGTGGTGGGCGAAGCGCGACTGTGCCTCTTCATGGAAATCGACCTGGCAGCCGAGAAGCTGCGCCTGGGCAAGGAAGCCACGCGTCTGGAAGGCGAGATCACCAAGGCCACGGCGAAGCTGTCGAACGAAGCCTTCGTGGCCAAAGCGCCGCCGGCGGTGATCGATCAGGAAAGAAAACGCGTGGCCGACTTCACGGCGACGCTGGAGAAGATGCGCGAGCAGCTGCAACGGCTGGGCGCCTGAGCAATGGCCAACAAAATCTCTTCGGAGCGAAGTTCCTAACCCAGAGACACCGCGGAACTGGCTTCGCCAGGCCGCAGGTGTCGCCCCCCTTCCAGGGGGGTCGCGCGAAGCGCGGCGGGGGGTCAGCCCCTATGAAGTGCGATCGAGCCCCACTGCGACGGCGTGACCGCCTGCGGGTCTTCTGGCTCGTGGTACTCCAGGCTGTCAAGCACCGAAAAATCGCTCACCCGCCCCTCGTTGCCCACGGCGTGCGGCGACAGGGTTTCGTGGATGCGGTGCGCCACGTACCAACTGGCGCGCAGCTTGGCTTCACGGGTGTGTGAACCCAGACGCGGCGTGAGGTGCAGGTTGGGAATGCCGTGCAGGGGCGTGCCTTCGGCGGCGAACTGCGGGTTTGCACCGTCCATCAAACAGGCGTCGATGCGCCCGTCGCACAGCGCCAGCGCCAGGGCATCGGCATCAAACAGCGTGCTGCGGCTCACGCCCACCCACAGCTGACCTGCCTTGCAGTGGTTGAGCAAGCGCTCGTTGATCCAGCCGCGAAAGCGCGAGGCATAGACCATCTGCAGCGAGATCGCGTCCGAGCGCGACAGCAAGTCTTGCAGGGTCACGGGTTCCACGCCGAGCTTGTTCCAGAGGGCGGCCGCGTGGTGCACCGCCGGGTCGTAGCCCAGCAAGCGCACGCCCAGGCTCTTGAGCATGGGCGCCAGCGTGTGGGCCACGGGTGCAAGACCCAACAAACCCACGGTGCTGCCGGAGAGCTCACGCCCCATGCGCACCTGCGAGATCTTGCGGCCCAGCAGCGCGCTGATCATGCCGCGGCGGTACAGCATGAGCAGACCGTAGAGCAGGTACTCGGCGTTGGAGCGCACGGTGGCGCTGCGCGCCTGCAGCACACGCACATGGCGCCGGGCACAGGCGTCCAGGTCGGTGTTGTCGCTGGAGATCTGCATGCGTGCCACGATCTCCAGCTTGGGCGAAAAATTGAGGAATTCTTCAGACACCACCACGTGGGGCGGCAGCACGATGGCCCGTGTTTTGTACGTTGCCTTGCGCAATTCCACCGGGTCATCGCCCAGTTCGGGCATGTAGGTGACTTCGTGCCGTTCCTGCAGCCACGACAGGGCTTCGGGCACCAGCGGATCGACGAGGAGGACTTCCATGGCGGGGAACGACGCGAAGCGGCTTCAGCGGCGTTTGAGCAGCGAGATGTGATCCTCACCCACCGTTTGCTGCTCGACCAGCAGGTTGCCGGTCTGTTTGGCAAATGCCTGGAAATCGCGGACCGAACCTGCGTCGGTGGAGATCACCTTGAGCGTCTGGCCGCTGTGCATGTCGGCCAGCGCTTTTTTGGCTTTCAGGATGGGCAGCGGGCAGTTCAGACCGCGGGCATCGAGTTCTTTGTCGGCTTGCATGGGGCTTTCCTTGGGTTGCGCCATTCTAAGCGGCGCATGTTTTGCCTGCAGCGCGCCTTGGCCTTAAACGACGGGGTCTGCAGGCCGCTGAAAGTCTTCCATGAACACGGGTTCCAGGCCCTGGCTGCGCAACCAGTCGGCCAGCGCAAAGCCAGTGCCGGCGCGCCAGCAGCGGATGTTGGCCGGCTCCATGAGCTTGTATTCCAGCAACTCGGGCGAGAGCTTCACCTCACCCTGCGCGACCGCGTGGTAGGTCACGATCACCTGATTCATGCGCTGAAAATCATGCACCCCCACCAACGTGAGTTTTGTCACGCCCAGCGTCGTTTCTTCGGCAATTTCGCGACGGATGCCTTCTTCGGGCGACTCCCCCGCCTCCATGAAGCCGGTGATGAGTCCGAACATGCGGCTCGACCAGGCGGCGTTGCGCGCGAGCAGGATGCGGCCGTCCAGCTCGACGATGGCGGCCAGCACGGGGGTGGGATTGTTCCAGTGGGTGTAGTCGCAGGCCGGGCAACGCAGGCGCTCGGTGAATCCGCCGTCTTCTTCCTGGCCGATCAGGGCCAGGGGTGTTGCGCAGGCGGGGCAAAACTTGAAGGCAGTGCTCATGGTCAGGCGGGGAATACACCCGTGGACAGGTAGCGGTCGCCCCGGTCGCACACGATGAAAACAATGGTGGCGTTCTCCACCTGGGCGGCGATCTGTTGTGCCACCCAGCAAGCACCGGCTGCCGAGATGCCGGCGAAGATGCCTTCTTCTCGCGCCATCTGGCGGCACATGGCCTCGGCGTCGGACTGGCTCACATACACCAGCTCGTCCACCATGCTCGGGTCGTAGATCTTGGGCAGGTACTCGGTGGGCCACTTGCGGATGCCGGGAATGCGCGAGCCTTCGCTGGGCTGGGCGCCGATGATGCGGATGGCCGGATTCTTTTCCTTCAGGAAACGCGAGACACCGGTGATGGTGCCGGTGGTGCCCATGGCGCTCACAAAGTGTGTGATGCGCCCGGCGGTCTGCTTCCAGAGTTCGGGGCCCGTGGTCTCGTAATGGACGCGCGGGTTGTCGGCGTTGGCGAACTGGTCGAGCACACGGCCCTTGCCGTCGGCCTGCATCTTCTCGGCCAGGTCGCGCGCCGATTCCATGCCGCCGCTCTTGGAGGTGAGGATGAGCTCGGCGCCGAACGCCTTCATGGTTTGCGCGCGCTCGATCGAGAGGTCCTCCGGCATGATCAGCACCATGCGGTAGCCCTTGATGGCAGCGGCCATGGCCAGTGCGATACCGGTGTTGCCCGACGTGGCTTCGATCAGCGTGTCGCCGGGCTTGATTTCGCCCCGCTCCTCGGCACGCTTGATCATGGAGACAGCGGGCCGGTCTTTCACCGAACCGGCGGGGTTGTTGCCTTCGAGCTTGCCGAGCACCACGTTGCCGCGCTGTGCGTTGGCCTGGGCACCGATGCGCTGCAAGGCCACCAGCGGCGTGTTGCCAATCGCGTCTTCAATCGTGGGGTAGTTCATCGGTTGCACTGTGCCATAATTTGCAACCCCTTTCAGGACGCCCGGGTGGTGAAATTGGTAGACGCAGGGGACTCAAAATCCCCCGCCGCAAGGCGTGCCGGTTCGATTCCGGCCCCGGGCACCACACATGAGGCCGCGCAAGTTTCTTGCGCGGCCTTTTTGTTGTCCGCTCAGTCTCGTGAAGCCACCAGGCCCTGCGCCACGGTGGGGTAACGCAGGCGCAAGCCCAGTTCCTGCTTCATGCGCTGGTTGTGCAGGCGGCGCGACTCGCTCATGAAGCTCAGCAGCATCAGCGGCAACTGGTCCCCCGCCGCATCGCGCGCCACGCGCGGCGGTCTCGGCATGCCGTAAAGATCGGCGGCGAGATCGAAGTAGTCGCCCATCTTCAGTTCGGTGTCGTCCACCACATTCACGTTGCGCTGAGGCCTGCCGCGCCACAAGGCCAGCACGCAGGCCCGCGCCAGATCGTCGGCGTGGATGTGGTTGGTGTGGACGTCGTCCTCGGCGCGCAGCACCGGCGTGCCGCGCAGCAGCCGTTCGCGCGGTGTGCCGCCTTCGCGATCGCTCGCGTAGATGCCGGGAATGCGCAGCACCGTGGTGCGCACGCCGGTGGCACGGCCCAGCCAGTGCACCGCTGCCTCGGCATCCACCCGCCGCCGCGCGCGGGGCGTGAGCGGCCTGGCCGGCGTGGTCTCGTCAACCCAGCGACCCTGGCAATCGCCGTACACCCCCGAGGTGGAGCCGTAGACCAACGCCGACGGCAGCGAGCGCTGCACCAATACGCGCGTGAGCGCGCGGGTGCGCGGGTCCAGCCTCCAGTCGGTCAGCTCACCCGAGGGTGGTGGCGCCAGGTGCAACACACGCGTGGCCAGGCCGGCCAGGCGGCGCAGGCTGCGCGGGTCGTCCAGGTTGCCCTGCAGCGGCGTGATGCCCTGAGCGCGCAGCGCGGGCACGCGCGCCGCGCTGGAGGTGAGCGCGAGCAGGCGCACCCGTCCCGCGCGACCCAGCACCCGCGCGGCGCGCTGCCCCACGTCGCCGCAGCCAATGATCAAGACCCGTTCACGCCGGAAGCGTGCGGGCAAAGCGCCAACAAGGCTCATGCAACATCCGAATTTGAGACAATGACCGGCTGCCGGACAGGCGCGATCGCGCTGTCGGGCCTCTCCATTCATCCAACGCCAGTATGACATTCACCATCACCGTCGAGCCCAGTGGGCGCACCTTCTTCGCCCAGCCCGACGAGGCCATGTTGGCCGCCGGAATCCGCCAGGGCATCGGTCTGCCCTACGGCTGCAAGGACGGCGCCTGCGGATCGTGCAAGTGCAAGCTGGTCTCGGGCACCGTGGTGCACGGCCCGCACCAGAGCAAGGCGCTCTCGGCCGACGAAGAAGCAGCTGGCTTCGTGTTGACCTGCTGCGGCGTGGCGCACAGCGACGTGGTGATCGAATCGCGCCAGGTCACGGAAGTGGGCGCCTTCCCGATCAAGAAGATGCCGGTGCGGGTGAGTGCGCTGGAGCGGGCTTCCCACGACGTGATGGTGCTGCGTCTGCAACTGCCGGCCAGCGATGCCTTTCAGTACCACGCGGGCCAGTACGTGGAGTTCCTGCTGCGCGACGGCGACCGCCGCAGCTATTCGATGGCCAATGCGCCGCACACACAAAGCGCCGCGCCCTCGTTGGAGCTGCATCTGCGCCACATGCCCGGCGGCAAGTTCACCGACACAGTGTTCGGCACCATGAAGGAGAAAGACATCCTGCGCATCGAAGGGCCCTACGGCAGCTTCTTCCTGCGCGAAGACAGCGCCAAGCCGATGGTGCTGCTGGCCTCGGGCACGGGTTTCGCGCCCATCAAGGCCATCATCGAACACATGCAGTTCAAGGCGATCACGCGAGAGGCCACGCTCTACTGGGGCGGCCGCCGCCCGGCCGACCTGTACCAGAGCGCCTGGATCGAAGCCAAGCTGGCCGAGATGCCGAACCTGCGCTATGTCCCGGTGGTGTCGAACGCCTTGCCCGACGATGCGTGGACCGGGCGCACAGGCTTCGTGCACGAAGCGGTGTTGCAAGACTTTCCCGACCTCTCGGGCCACGAGGTGTATGCCTGTGGTGCACCCATCGTGATCGACTCGGCCAGGCGCGACTACATGGCCAAAGCTGGTCTTCCTGAAGAGGCCTTCTTCGCTGACTCCTTCACCAGCGCTGCCGACAAGGTGTGACCCCATCATGATGAACCGCCGCCAACTGATCACCCGTTCCGCCATGGCCGCAGCCAGTGTGGCCGTGCCCGGCTTGGCCGTGGCGCAAGCCACCACCACGCGCATCATCGTGCCGTTCGCGGCGGGCGGCCCGATCGACGTGACGGCGCGTATCCTGGCCGAGGCGGTGCGCGGATCGCTGGGTACCGTGATCGTGGACAACCGGCCCGGCGCGGGCGGCAACATCGGCGTGAGCGCGGTGGCCAAGGCCGCGCCCGACGGCCTCACGCTGGGCATAGCCACCACCGCTTCGCACGGCATCAACCCCTGGCTGTTCAGCAAACTGCCCTACGACCCGGCCAAGGACTTCGCACCCGTCACGCAAATGCTGCGCGTGCCCAACGTGCTGGTGATGAACGCGGAAGCCGCCACGCGCCTGAACATCAACACCCTGGCCGATCTGATCGCCTACGGCAAGGCCAACCCGGGCAAGCTCAACTACGGCTCGGGCGGCAACGGCAGCGCGGGTCACCTGGCGGGTGAGCTCTTCAAGAACCAGGCCGGTATCTTCGCGGTGCACATCCCCTACAACGGCGGCAACCCGGCGCAGCTCGGCCTGCTCTCGGGTCAGGTCGATTTCAACTTCGACAACCTCGCCACCGCCGCGGCCAATATCCGCGCCGGCAAGCTCAAGGCCCTGGCCGTGACCACCGCGCAGCGCAGCGGCGTGGTGCCCGAAGTGCCCACGGTGGCCGCCACCCTGCCCGGCTTCGAGATCGACACCTGGTGGGGCCTGGTCGCACCGGCCGGCACACCGGCGGACACCCTGCGCAAGCTCAACGCCGCCTTCAGCGCCGCGCTGAACTCACCCGAGGTGAAGAGCCGCTTCGCCCTGCTGCTGGCCGAGCCCGCGCCCAACACGCCTGAGCAGTTCGCCGACTTCATGACCCGCGAGCGCACGAAGTACGAGCGCCTGGTCAAGCTCAGCGGCGCCAAGGTCGACTGAGTCCGCGGCGCTCACTCAGCCCAGGCGCACCGGCACGAAGATCTGGTTGCCGTCGCGCTGGATCAACAGCGCCAGCGACTTCGTGGACTTGCCCAGCAGCGCGCGCACCTGCTCCACGCTTTGCACCTTCGCGCCGTTCACCGCGAGCAGCACGTCCCCGGCTTCCACCCCGGCCAGTGCAGCCGGGCCTTGAGAGTCTTCGACCAGCAGGCCGCCATCGGGCCCCGCCAGACCGGCCGCGCGGCGCTCCTGCGGCGCCAGCGGCCGCAGGGCCAGACCCAGCCGCCCCTGGTCGTCGGTTTTGTCGGCGCGGGCCACCTTCACCGCCTTGTCGGACGCATCGCCGAGCTTGGCGCTGAGCACCACCGCCTCACCCTTGCGCCACACGTCCAGCTTCACGGTCGACCCGGGCAGGGTCTGGCCGATCAAGGTGGGCAGATCGCCCGACGCCACGATGGCCTGACCGCCGACCTGGCGGATCACGTCGCCCACCTGCAGACCGGCTTTGGCCGCCGGGCTGCCCGGCTCCACGCTGGAGACCAGCGCGCCCTCGGGCTTGTCGAGCTGGAACGACTCGGCCAGGGTCTGGTTGATCTCCTGCACCGACACGCCCAGGCGCGCATGGCTGGCCTTGCCGTGGGCCACGATCTGGTCCTTGACGAGCAACACCGTCTCCATCGGGATCGCGAACGACAAGCCCTGGTAACCGCCGGTGCGGCTGTAGATCTGCGAATTGATGCCCACCACCTCACCGCGGGTGTTGAACAGCGGACCGCCCGAGTTGCCCGGGTTCACCGCCACGTCGGTCTGGATAAAGGGCACGAAGCTGTCGTCGGGCAACGAACGGCCTTTGGCGCTCACCACGCCGGCGGTCACGCTGTTCTCGAAACCGAACGGCGAGCCGATCGCCAGCACCCACTCGCCCACCTTCAGGTCGCGTGCGCTGCCCAGCGGCACCACGGGCAGGTCTTTGGCTTCGATGCGCAGCACAGCCACGTCGGTCTTGGGGTCGGAGCCCAGCACCTTGGCGATGAACTCGCGGCGGTCGGTGAGCTTGACGGTGACACGCTGCGCGTTGCGCACCACGTGGGCGTTGGTCAGCACCAGACCATCGGCGCTGATGATGAAGCCCGAGCCCTGGCCGCGTGCCGGCGTATCGCGTTCACCACCGGGGGCACCGGGTGGCTGGAAACGCTTGAAGAACTCGAACAGCGGATCGCTAGGGTCGATGCCGGGCACGCGGTTCGCGGCTTGTTGCTCGTCGTCCGGCGTGGCCTTGCCGATCACGCTGATGTTGACCACGGCGGCGCCGTGGCGCTGGGCGATCTGCGAGAAGTCGGGCAGGGCCACGGCCGTGGCAACAGGCACCTGCACGGAGGGCACAGGCATGGCCGCGCGGGCGTGGGTGCCGGAGACGAGACCGACGCTGGCACCCCCGACGACACCAGCAGCCACCAGGGACAGCACCAGACGCGATGCGGTGAGAGACAGGGTTTTCATGAGAGCTCCTTCAGCGGGGACGGTTTGAACACGTCGCTACTGTGAGCGCGCAGAGTTAGAGGGTTCTTAAAGCCAGGCGCAGCTGAACGCGCAGGCCACCGAGCTGCGGCGAACGGTCGAGCTCCAGCGCACTGCCGTGCAGCTGCGCGATGGTGCTGGCGATGGCCAGCCCCAGACCGCTGCCGGTGGCGGCCGAGCCGGGCAGACGGTAGAAGCGGTCGAGCACACGGGCGCGGTCCGCGTCGGCGATGCCTGGGCCGCTGTCTTGCACAGCGAGCACCAGTTGCCCGGCTTCACGGCGCACTGTCACGTCCACCGTGCCGCCCTCGGGCGTGTATTTGAGCGCGTTGTCCACCAGATTGGCCAGCAGGATCCGCAGCGGCTCGGCGTGGCCGTTGACGAGCCCGGGGTCGGCCTCGCCCAGCCCCAGGTCGATGTGTTTTGAGACAGCCGTGGGCGCTGCGTCGGCCACCACTTGGGCGGCCACCGAGGCCAATGCAACCGGCTGCAAGGGTTCACCGCTCGAGGGCTGCGCCTGCTGGCGTGCGAGCATCAGCAACTGCTCCACCAGCCGTGTCGCGCGGTCAATGCCGGCCAACAGCCGCTCCACCGCGAGTTGGCGCGTGGCGTCGTCGCGTGCGCGCTGCAGGCCCTGCGCCTGCAGCTTCAGCGCAGTCAGCGGTGAACGCAGCTCGTGCGCGGCTTCGGCCACAAAGTGCTGCTGCGCTTCGAAGGCCTGCCTCACACGACCCAGCAGCAGGTTGAGCTCGTGCACCAGCGGGCGCACCTCGTCGGGCAAACCTTCTTCGCCCACCTCGGCCAGGCCGTCGGCCTCGCGCTCGGCGAGCTGGCGCCGCACCCGCGCCACCGGCGCCAGCGAGGCACTCACCACCCACCAGGCCACGAGCATCAGCAGCGGCGCCATCCAGGCGATGGGCAAGACCGTGCGCCATGCGAGCGCTCGTGCCATCGTTTCGCGCGGACCCATGTCCTGCGCCACCTGGATCACCTGGGTGCGCGAGCGCATGGAATACACGCGGTAGGGTGTGCCGTCGATGTTCATGTTGGAGAAGCCCAGCACGGCGCGCTGTGGCAGGTCGGCTTGCGTGCCGGACTGGAAAACACGCAAGCCGTCCTGCGTCCAGACCTGCACGAAAAAATCAAAGTCTTCCTGCGGCTGCGGCTCCGCGCCGGGCCGGGGCAGCCCGGGCATGGCCACCCCTTCGCGCAAGGCCTGCGCCATCTGCTCCATGTGGTAGTCGAAGATGCCGTCGGCTTCGGCACGCGCCTGGCGGTAGACGATCAGCGCCTGCAGGCAAGCCACGAACACGATGGCCAGCAACAGCAGCCCGAGCAGGCGCGCGCGCAGTGAGTGCGTGGGCACGTGCAGCTTCATGCCTTGGGCACCATGTAGCCCACACCGCGCACGTTCTGGATCAGGCCCGCCCCGAGCTTCTTGCGCACGCCGTGGATGTAGACCTCCACCGCGTTGCTGCTCACGTCGTCCTTCCAGCCGTAGAGTTTTTCTTCGAGCTGGCTGCGCGAGAGCACCCGCCCCGGGCGTGCGATCAGCGGCTCCAGCACCGCCCATTCGCGCGCCGAGAGCACCACCGGCTCGCCCTGCGCCATCACCTCGCGCGTGGCGGTGTTGATGCTCACGCCCAGGTGTTCATAGACCGGTTCCGCGCGCCCGGACGCGCGGCGCAACAGCGCGCGGATGCGCGCGAGCAGCTCATCGAGGTCGTAGGGTTTGAGGATGTAGTCGTCGGCACCGGCGTCCAGCCCTTGCACGCGCTGCTGCACCGAGTCGCGCGCGGTGGCGATCAGCACCGGCACGCGGTCCTTGCGGGCGCGCAGCTCGCGCAACACGTCCAGACCATCGCGGCGCGGCAGGCCCAGGTCGAGCAGGATGAGGTCGTAGCTTTGGGACTTTGCTGCGGTGGCGGCCATGTCGCCGTCACGCACCCAGTCCACTGCGTAGTGCTCCGCGCGCAACAGGTCCAGCACGGCCTCGCCGATCATGGTGTCGTCTTCGACCAGCAACAGCCTCATGTGTGCACTCTCCAGACACGGTGTGCCTCCACCCCATGGTGCGGGGCCCCGCTTAGACGGGGCTTAGGCCAGGCTCAGGACGCCAGCAGCTTCTTCAGGTCAGCCGCCAGCGCAGGCGCACCGCCACCGTAGCGGTGGTAAAGCCGGATGCGGCCCTGCGTGTCGTACACGTAGCTGCCGGCCGAATGGTCCATGGTGTAGCTGGTGGGTGTGGGCCCGGCCACCTTCTTGTAGTACATCTTGTAGCTCTTGGCCAGCTCGGGCAGCTCGTCGGGCGCGGCGTACAGCGCGAGGAAGCTGGGGTCGAAACTGGCCATGTACTGCTTCATGATCTCGGGCGTGTCGCGCTCGGGGTCGATGCTCACGAAAAGGCCCTGCAGGCGCTCGCCATCGGCGCCCAGCAGGCGCTTGGCCTCGGCCAGCTCGCTCATCGTCGTGGGGCACACGTCGGGACACTGGGTGAAGCCGAAAAACAGCACCACCAGCTTGCCCTTGAAATCGGCCAGGGTGCGCAGCTGACCGTTGTGGTCGGTCAGCGAAAAGCCGGTGGCGTAGTCGGCACCGGTGATGTCGATGCCGACAAACGATTCGACCTTGTCGCCGCAACCGGCGATCAACAGGGCGGCCGCGCCCAGCAGGCTGCGGCGGGTGAGCAGGGATTGGGACATGGCGGTCACAGGTAATGATCGATCAGCAGCGCAGCAAACAGCAGCGACAGGTGGATCAACGAGAAGCGGAAGGTTTTGCGCGCGAGCGCGTCGGAGTAGTTGCGCCAGAGCGCCCACGCATAACCACAGAAGCCGATGCTCAACGCGATGGCGCTGGCCAGGTAAAACCAGCCGCTCATGCGCATCATGAACGGCATGAGGCAGGCGGCAAACAGCACGAAGGTGTAGAGCAGGATCTGCAGCCGCGTGAACTCCGAGCCATGCGTGACGGGCAGCATCGGCAGGCCGGACTTGCGGTAGTCCTCCACGCGGTACAGGGCCAGGGCCCAGAAGTGCGGCGGCGTCCACAGGAAGATGATCAGGAACAGGATCAGCGCCTCGGGCGAGACCACACCGGTCATGGCGGTCCAGCCCAGCACCGGCGGCATGGCGCCCGATGCGCCACCGATCACGATGTTCTGCGGTGTGAGCGGCTTGAGGATCACGGTGTAGACCACCGCGTAACCCACGAAGGTGGCGAAGGTCAGCCACATGGTCAGCGGGTTGACGGCGAAATACAGTACCGACGAGCCCGCTGCGCACAACAGGGCCGAGAACGAGAGCGTCTTGCCGTTGCTGAGCTGCCCCTTGGCGGTGGGGCGCCAGGCGGTGCGCTTCATCTTGGCGTCGATGTGTTGCTCGACCACACAGTTGAACGCAGCGGCAGCACCGGCCACCAGCCAGATGCCGAAGCAGGCAATGGCCGCCAGCTGCACCTGCGCCCAGGTGGGCACACCGGGCACCGACAACACCATGCCGATGAACGCGCAGAACACGATGAGCTGGATCACGCGCGGCTTGGTCAGCGCGTGGTATTGGCGCCAGACCGAGGGCAAGGTCACAGCCACGGATGGGGACGAAGCGGCACTCATGGCATCGATCGTGACATGTTCAAAGAAGAGGCGCTGGGTGTTTCGACCCGCCGCGACGAGGCACTGCGCGTGCCACTGAGGGCGCCGGTGAAGACGATCACCAGCGCTGCGGCGCCCGCCGTGTGGCCCACCGCGGCCAGCAGCGGCCAGTCGAGCACCACGTTGGTCAGGCCGCTGGCGAACTGCCAGAGCGCCAGCAGCAGCAGCGCGCGCGCGGTGCCACCCATGCCCGGCACGCGCCACAGGCGCCAGCCGAGCCAGACCATGGCGGCGAGCACCACGAAGGCCATGAGCCGGTGCACATAGTGAATGGCGGTGAGTGCGGGAAAGGCGATTGCTTCACCAGCGCTGTTCATGCCCAGATGCCGCCACAGCGTGAACCCTTCGCGGAAATCCATGCTCGGCCACCAGCTGCCCTGGCAGGTGGGGAACTCGCTGCAGGCCAGCACGGCGTAGTTGGTGCTGACCCAACCGCCCAGGGCGATCTGCAGCCACAACAGCAAGGCGACCGTCACCAGCGCGGTGCGCAAGCGCCCCGCCAGTTCGACCGGTCCGCGGTGTCCGGGCGTGGCGAGTTGATAGGCCACCGCCTGCGCACGCAGCAGCGCCAACAGCCCCAGCCCGCCCAGCAGGTGCAGGGTGACGATGGCGGGAAACAGCTTCATGGTGACGGTGAGCGCACCAAAGGCGCCTTGCAGGCAGACCCAGACCAGCGTCACCAGCGGCCACACAAACGACACCGACAGGCGCCTGCGCTCGATCCAGCTGACCAGCGCCAGCACCAGGATCAGCACGCCCACGGAGGTGGCGAGATACCGGTGGATCATCTCGATCCAGGCCTTGGAGAAGGTGACCGGCCCGGTGGGCATGGCGTTCTGGGCGGCGGCAATGGCCGAGCTGGCCCCAACCGGGCTCACGCTGCCGTAGCAGCCTGGCCAATCGGGGCAGCCCAGGCCTGAATCGGTCAGGCGCGTGAAGGCGCCGAAGAGCACCAGATCGAAGGTGAGGAACAGCGTGACCAGCGTGAGCACGCGCAGGCGTTGCGCGGGCGGTGCGTGGCGGTTGCGCACCCACACCCAGGCCAGCGGGCCGAGCGCAATCACCACACCCAGCAGCATGATGCGGGCGATGGGGGCGAG
This sequence comes from Burkholderiales bacterium, assembly GCA_003241965.1. GTDB lineage: Bacteria > Pseudomonadota > Gammaproteobacteria > Burkholderiales > Burkholderiaceae_C > Hydrogenophaga. The sequence continues at coordinate 33,869 of QBMB01000013.1, forward strand.
GTCGTACAGGGGCTGGGCGTCCATGTCAGTTCCCCCTTCCCTCTTTGTCCCAGAAGGCGGAAGCGCGCAGCAGGCGATCCAGGTCGCTCTTGGCCCGCTTGGGGTCGATGTTGGCGGGGAAACGCATCATCCAGTTGCCCAGCGGATCCACCACATAGAGGTGGTCCTCGATCTTCTGACCAGCCGCCGGCTGCAGCCACGCAGACAGCGCCTGCGCGTCGATCTGAAGCACCTGGGCAGCGGCCGTGGCATTTTTCAGGGGCTCGGCCAGCGGTGTGTCACCGGTGCGCAGCCAGACCCAGTCCAGGCGATCCTTGTCGCGGCCGAGCGTTTCACGCAGCTGGCGCTGGACCAGCAGGTGCTCCTGGCAGGCGGCGTTGCAGGCGCTGTCTGCCACGCTGATCAGCAGCCATTGGTCTTTGAGTGCGTTCAGAGGCACCGTCTGGCCCTTGGCATTGACCACCGTGACGGCGGGCAGCGGGCGCTGCGGGTCGATCAGTTCGCCGTAGTTGCGCCGGCCTTCGGGGCGGATCACGTAGTACGTGAGGTAGGACGCCACCACCGGCGCCACACACACCAATGCCAGGCCCAGCAGCTTCCAGCGACCCGCACGGGACTGCACCACGGCACCCGCACCACCCTGGTCGAGCGGAGGCAGGCTGTGCACGGTGAGGGTCAGGGGTTCATCGGGCGTCTGTGCCATGGGAGATGCGCTTTCGGCGGGGGGAAATGAATTGAAACCAGAGATAGAGCACGCCCGCGAGGGCACACAGGCCGAACCACTGGAATGCATAGCCGTGGTGCTTGTCGACACCCACCGCTGCGCGCGGCCATTCGCGCAACAGTCCTTCAAGGGATGCGCCGGTTTGTTGCACGGACACGCTCAGCAGGTCGAGTCCAGTTTCTCGGGCAAAGGCGCCAAGCTCGATATTTTGCCGGATCGCACCCGTGCCCGCGTCGCCCAGCTGGTATAGCTTGCCCGGCGGCGGGGCCAAACGGCCCTCCACCTGCACCTCACCCGCGGGGGTGTCGATGGTCGGCACGCGGCTGCGGTCAGTGAAATCGCGCGGCACCCAGCCGCGCTGCACCAGCACCACCCGCTGACTGTCCGTCAGCCTCAGCGGTGTGACCAGAAAGAAGCCGTTGCGGGTGGCCATCTGCCGGTTGTCGAGAAACACAGACGCATCCTTCACCCACTGCCCGCGGAGCTGTACCGGGCGGTGCAAGCCCGCCAGCGGATCGCTCGCCTGCAGGAGATCAACGGTATGCCAGGCGGGCAGATCGGCCCGTTGGTTGATCTGCTCCTGCAAGTCGAGTTTCTGGCGGGCGCGATCCAGTTGCCAGAAGCCCAGCGAAGCCGTGACCGCCATGGTGAAGACGGTGGCCACGGTGACGATGGCGAAGCGCGTGCGCGCAGACATCATGGCCCTGCTCCCGACGCTGGACCGATGCCCACCAAGGCGCTGTGTGGATCGGCTGCACCGATAATGCGATCCATGAAATATCTGGTCATCGTGGCGTTCATGGCCATCATTGGAAGTTTGGGGGCAGCCCTGGTGTTCATGATGCGCGGCGGCCAGTCGGACGAAGCCGACGGGCAGAACAGCCCTCCCCGCAAGAACCACATGGCCAGGGCACTGGCGTTTCGGGTCGGCTTTTCCATCCTGCTGTTTGTGGTGGTGCTCATCAGCTACCTGATGGGTTGGATCCAGCCCACCGGTCTTCCACTGAACCGCTGATTCAGGCGATTCGTGGTGCCAAGAAAAAAGCGCCCGATGGCGCTTTTTTCTTGAGCCACCAGGGGTTGCGGAGCACCCCGGGCGCCGCTCACAGCCAATAGACCAGGATGTAGAGGCCGAGCCACACCACGTCCACGAAGTGCCAGTACCAGGCCGCGCCCTCGAAGCCGAAGTGGCGCTCTTTGGTGAAGTGGCCCTTTTGCAGGCGCAGGGTGATGAACAGCAGCATCAACATGCCCACGAACACGTGGAAGCCGTGAAAGCCGGTGAGCATGAAGAAGGTGGAGCCGAAGATGCCCGAGGACAGCTTGAGGTTGAGGTCGGCGTAGGCGTGTGCGTACTCGTAACCCTGCACGAACAGGAACACGATGCCCAGCACCACGGTCATCCACATGAACGCGATGGTCCTGCCGCGGTTGCCCACTTGCAGCGCGTGGTGGGCAATGGTCAGGGTGACGCCCGAGGTCAACAGCAGCGCGGTGTTGATCGTGGGCAGCCAGAACGGGCCCATGGTCTGGAAGGGCTCGACGATGCCGCCGGGCGATGCGGTGGCGCCGGCCTGCATGCTGGGCCACACGGCCGAAAAGTCGGGCCAGATCAGCGAGTTCTCAAGGTTCCCCAGCGCGGGCACCGAGTGCACACGGGCCCACCAGAGCGCGGTGAAGAAGGCACCGAAGAACATCACTTCGGAGAAGATGAACCAGCTCATGCTCCAGCGGAACGAGAGGTCGATCTTGCGCCCGTACATGCCGCTTTCACTCTCGCCGACCGCTTCGCGGAACCACTGGAACAGCACGGTCAACCAGAAGACCATGCCGAAGGCCAGCGAATAAGCACCCCAGCCGTGGCCGTTGACCCACTGCCCGGCGCCCAGGATGACGAAGAACAGGCCGATCGCCGCCATCACCGGGTGCCGTGAAGGGCCGGGAACGTAGTAGTAGGGCGTTGTGCCGTGGGATGCTGCTGACATGCTCACTCCAGTTATCGCTTGTTTGAATATGAAAAATTGTTCGGGTCAGTGGCTGGTTTCAGCCGGCAACCCAGTTCACCAACAGGATCAGGGCCAGAACGAACAGGAACGCCATGCCCAAACCCACCGCAATCAGGTGCAGCGGGTTGAGCTTGGCGATGTCGCTCTGGTAGTCGGTGTTGCGGCGCACACCCAGGAAACCCCACAGCACGGCCTTCATCGTCCCGATGAACGAGCCCTTGCGCTTGTGCAGCGGCTCGGTCATACAGCACCCACAGGCTTCACTGCCACGGGAGGCTGAATCTGATAGGCCACATCGGCCGGCGCCGCCGGCACCTTGCCACCGACCTCAAAGAAGGTGTAGGACAAGGTGATCGTCGTCACGTCCTTGGGCAGGCGTGGGTCGATCACGAATGCGACGGGCCATTCCTTCTTCTCGCCGGCCTGCAGGGTGTACTGCGTGAAGCAGAAGCACTCGAGCTTGTTGAAGTGGGCCATGGCCTGCTTGGGCGCATAGCTCGGAATGGCCTGAGCCGCCATGGTGCGGTTCTGGATATTCTGAAATTCGTACATCACCGTGGTCAGCTCGCCCGGATGCACCTGCAGCGAACGCACGGCCGGCTTGAAATGCCACGGACCGCGGCTGTTCACGTCGAACTCCACCGTGATGGTTCGGGTGGTGTCCACCTGCGTGTTGGCTGCTGCCTTGGACGTGGCCCCAGGGATCTGGCGATCGGACAGCGACAGGATGTTGATGCCGGTGGCTTCGCAGATCGCGTTGTAGATCGGCACCAGCGCGTAGCCGAAGGCGAACATGCCCAGCGTGATCACGCCGAGCTTGCCCACCATCTTGAAGTTTTCGCTGCGCAGTGCCACGGTCTGTTTCCTGTGTTGGGTGGTGCCCGGGCGTCAGCCGCCCAGGAACACCATCTTGCCGACAAAGCCGATGAAGAACACCAGCGCCACCGACGCGAGGATCAAACCCAGGCGCTGGTTGTGCTTTTTCTGCTCGGGTGTCATGTTGCGGGCCATGGTCTGATCAGCCGATCACTTTGGTGGCGGTCACATCGAGCTTGGGCGGGTTCTCGAAGGTGTGGAACGGCGCCGGTGATGGCACTTCCCACTCCAGGCCTTCGGCACCTTCCCACGGCTTTTGCGAAGCCTTTTCACCCTTGCCGCGCATGGCCGGCACGATCACAGCCAGAAAGAAGTAGACCTGCGCAATGCCGAAGCCGAACGCGCCCACCGAGGCGATGGCATTGAAGTCGGCGAACTGCATGGGGTAGTCGGCATAACGGCGGGGCATGCCGGCCAGACCCAGGAAGTGCATCGGGAAGAAGGTGATGTTGAAGGAGATCATCGACCACCAGAAGTGGATCTTGCCGCGCGTCTCGCTATACATCACGCCGGTCCACTTGGGCAACCAGTAGTAGATACCGGCGAACATGGCGAACAGCGAACCGGCCACCAGCACGTAGTGGAAGTGGGCCACCACGTAGTAGGTGTCCTGCATCTGGATGTCGATCGGCGCCACCGACAGGATCAGACCGGTGAAACCGCCAATGGTGAACACGAAGATGAAGCCCACGGCCCACAGCATCGGGGTCTCGAAGCTCATCGAGCCCTTCCACATGGTGGCGATCCAGTTGAAGATCTTCACGCCCGTGGGCACGGCGATCAACATGGTGGAGTACATGAAGAACAGCTGGCCCGTCACCGGCATACCGGTGGTGAACATGTGGTGCGCCCACACGACGAAGGACAGGATGGCGATGGAGCCGGTGGCGTACACCATGGAGGCGTAGCCAAACAGTTTCTTGCGCGAGAACGCGGGCACGACCTGGCTCACGATGCCGAAGGCCGGCAGGATCATGATGTAAACCTCGGGGTGGCCGAAGAACCAGAAGATGTGCTGGTACATCACTGGGTCGCCGCCGCCGGCGGGGTTGAAGAAGCTGGTGCCGAAATGGCGGTCGGTCAGCGTCATGGTGATGGCACCAGCCAACACAGGCATCACGGCGATCAACAGGTAAGCAGTGATGAGCCACGTCCAGCAGAACATGGGCATCTTCATCAGCGTCATGCCGGGAGCGCGCATGTTCAGGATGGTCACGATGATGTTGATCGAGCCCATGATGGAAGACGCGCCCAGGATGTGCAGGGCAAAAATGCCGGCGTCCATTGAGGGGCCCATCTGCAGGGTCAGCGGCGCATACAACGTCCAGCCGGCGGCCGGGGCACCACCGGGCATGAAGAACGACGAAACCAGCATCAGCGCGGCAGGAATCATCAGCCAGAAGCTGAAGTTGTTCATGCGGGCGAAGGCCATGTCGGAGGCGCCGATCTGCAGCGGGATCATCCAGTTCGCGAAGCCCACGAAGGCCGGCATGATGGCGCCGAACACCATGATCAGACCGTGCATGGTGGTCAGCTGGTTGAACAGGCCGGGGTTCACCAGTTGCAGGCCGGGCTGGAACAGCTCGGCTCGGATCAGCAGGGCCAGCACGCCACCCACCATGAGCATGGTGAAGGCGAACAGCAGGTACAGCGTACCGATGTCCTTGTGGTTGGTGGCGTAGACCCAGCGGCGCCAGCCCGTGGGGGCGTGGTGGTCGTGGTCATGGCCGTGGGCATCGTGGTGGTCGAGAACAGCACTCATGGTCGATTTCCTTGGAAGCTCAATGTTTTTTGGCTGCGATCACTTGCGGGCGGCTTGCACTTCGGCCGGCTGCACGATCTGCTGGGTCTGGTTCGACCAGTTGTTCTTGGCGTAGGTCATCACGGCGGCCAGTTCGGTGTCGCTGAGCTGCTTCCAGGCGGGCATGGTGCCGTTGTTCTGGCCGTTGAGCAGCACATTGATCATCTTGTTCTTGTCGGCGTCCAACACGACGGCGGCGCCGTCCAGCGGCTTGATCGGGCCAGCACCCTTGCCGTTGGCCTGGTGGCAGGCCACGCAGTTGGCGGCGTACACCGTCTCACCGCGCTTGACCATGTCGGTCAGGGTCCAGACCTTGCTCGGATCGTCGGCCGCAGCGGCCATGGCCTTCTGCTTCTCACCCACCCAGGCGCTGTAGGCCTCGGCCGACACCACTTTCACGTGGATGGGCATGTAGGCGTGTTCCTTGCCGCACAGCTCGGCGCACTGGCCATAAAAGTCGCCGGTCTTTTCGGCGCGGAACCAGGTGTCGCGCACGAAGCCCGGAATCGCGTCTTGCTTGACACCGAAGGCCGGCACCATCCACGCATGGATCACGTCGTTGGCGGTGGTGATGATGCGCACCTTCTTGCCGACCGGCACCACCAGCGGGTTGTCCACCTTGAGCAGGTAGTCGTCGGTGGGTTCGGGCTTGCCGCTGTTGGACATCATGCGGTGGTTGTTGTCCAGGGTGGAGAGGAAACCGATGCCCTCGCCTTCGCCTTTGATGTAGTCGTAACCCCACTTCCACTGCATGCCCGTGGCCTTGATGGTCAGGTCGCTGTTGGTGGTGTCCTTCTGCGCCACCAGCACCTTGGTGGCGGGCAGTGCCATGCCGATGACGATGAGCAGGGGAACGATGGTCCAGCCCAGTTCGACCCAGATCGGCTCGGCCAGCACCTGCGATTTGTGGCCGACCGACTTGCGGTGCTTGAGGATGGAATAGAACATCACGCCGAAGACGATCAGGAAGATGACGGCGCACAAGGCCATCATGAACCAGTGCAGCCAGTGCTGCTCTTCGGCAATGCGGGTGACGGGTGGTGCAAAGTTGAGCTGGTTGACGGCGGGGCCGCCCGGCAGGTCGTTGACCTTTTGTGCCGCGACCGTGGTCCAGGCACCCAGACCGAGCATCAGCGTGGTGGCGCCAGCGCAGAGCTTGGCCCAGGGGTTGCGCAGGGAATGCACTGTTTTCTTCGTCGTACTCACTTTTAGCGCCTCAAATATAAGTATTGATTTATATCAATGCAGATTAGAACAAACTTTACGGGCCCCACCCAGCAAAAAAGCCCTTGACCCCATCCAACGCACCGCTCAAGCCCCGCGCAGGGCCTGGCGAATCTCCCGGGCCAGCACAGGTCGCAGGTCGGAGCGCACAAACCGCCCCACCCGCACCGACTTTCCGCCACCACGAACCTCGATCAACTGACCCTCGTCCTGCCGAGGTTCCACCCGAACCCACTCGCGGGCGAATTCACAACGCTGCGAGTGGCCCGCCGTTTCCCACTCGACCACCAACCGACCTTCCAACAAGCTGATGCGCTCGTTGTCGGTCGCGTGTCGGGCATAGACCAGAAAGGCCGTGCCCACCGCCACCAACTCCAACAACGCAAACGGCAACACCAAAGTGGCACCCAGCGACCAGAACATCGCCGAAACACCCATGGAGAGGATGCACAGGGAAGCGTAGAGGTAGCCCAATTGAGCCGGAGTGACCGAGCAGTTGCGCTTCAGGGTCCACTGCATGCCCTGATCAGACAGCGTCGCGAATCGGAAAGCGTTGTTTGCCTGGCTCACCATCCACCACCGGTACTGGTTGCTGCCGCCTCGAAAGACGGTGCGTTGGCAAAGGGAAAATACCCTTGAAAATTTGGCCAGAGCCGATTGTAGCGGCGTGAAACCGGGAGTCCCCTGACAAAGGCGTCACTCCCGAGTGGGACAAGGTGGCTTCCCCTTCAGCGCTTGCCCGCACGCAGCATGGACCGCATGTCGTCCAGTGCCAACGAGGTGGAGGAAGCGAGCGCCACCCGGGGCATGGGTTTGAAAGCGTGGCCGTAGATGATCTCGAAAGTCAGCGTCAGTCTGCCGTCGGTCGCACGCGGCAGACCCGCCTCGATGGCGGCGCACAGCCGGGCATGCCAGTGGCGCGATCGGCAAGCGCTGAACCGCTGGTCGCTCAGGTTGTGCCCCAGCCCGCGCAGCTCGGCCAGCAGGGGAGCGGCACCGCTGTAAGACAGCGTGATGCGCTCCATGTCCATCACCGGCTCGGCAAAACCGGCGTGCACCAGCATGTCGCCCCAGTCGTGCATGTCGGTGAAGGCGTGCGCCGGCGCCGGCCAGCCCTGCTCGGTGTAGACCGCGCGAAGCTCTTTCAGGCTGTCGGGACCCAGGCAGGAAAACATCAGAAAGCCATCGGTTTCGATCTGTCGGTGCCATTGGGCCAGCAAGGTCTGCGGCAGCGGCTCCATGTGCAGCGCCATGTTGGCCCACACCATGCGCACGCGGGCGTCACCGCCGGCGGCCGTCGGACCCGAAGCCCGACCCCACTGCAGTGGGTTCCAGGACCGTGCCGGTGCCTCGCGCGTGGCGGCCAGGGCCTCGGGCAGCCGCCGCGCCGTCACCTGACAAGCCGCGTCGGGCAGCAAGCCACGCAGCTTGCGGTGCACCTCCAGCCCGCCGTGCACCGGCTCCCAGTGCAACCAGCTGGTGGGTTTCTCTCGAAACCACGGCAGGCGATCGGCCATGCGCGAACCCACTTCTTCGTGCAACCAAGGGCTGAGCGCATCGGTGCGGCTCAGCCAGCGCTGCGCCGCGCCTGGATCCATGCCGGGCACGGGGCTCTCTGAGGTGGTGGGTGTGTTCAAGCGGCGCGGTGGGGCGCGAGCCCCTGGGGTATCGGCGGAAGCGAGTCAGTATATTGGCCCGATGCCCGCCGCCCGCCGCACTCTCCTGGAGTCCCTGCCCGCCACCTGCCAGGTCTGCGCCGCCTGGCCGGCACAGCCCGTGTGCCCGGCCTGCATCGAGCGTTTTGCACTGCCCCGCACCCGCTGCCGTGCATGCGCGGCCGCGTTGCCGTACGAATCGGGTTTGTGCGGTGCCTGCCTGACCCGCCCCGACGCCCCCGCCGTCGAGCACTGCGTGGCCGCGGTGGACTACGCCTACCCGTGGGACGGCTTGATCGCGCGGTTCAAGTTCCAATCTGAGCCAGGCTGGGCACAGCCGTTCGCCCAACGCCTGCTTCAAGTGCCCCAGACCCTGCCGCTGCTGCAAACCCGGCCACTGATGGTGCCCATACCGCTGACCGCCACGCGCCTGGGCGAGCGGGGCTACAACCAGGCCTGGGAGCTGGTGAAGGCCCTGCGCGCCCAGTGCAGCCGGGACACACGTGCCCTGCCATGCGACACGCTGGCCGACGCTCTGGTGCGCCTGGGCGAAACGCCCGACCAGCACAGCCTGGGCCGCGACGCCCGCCTGCGCAACCTGCGCGGCGTGTTCGCCGCCCACCCGGCACACGCCCAGCGGCTGGTGGGGCGACACGTCTTGCTGGTGGACGATGTGACCACCACGGGTGCCACGCTGCATACCGCCGCGCAAGCCTTGCTGCAAGCGGGGGCCGCTCGGGTCAGTGCCCTGGTTTTCGCCCGCACGCCGCCAAGCCGCTAAGCTCTGCGACCATGTTCAACATCGTTCTCGTCAGCCCTGAAATCCCGCCCAACACCGGCAACGTGATCCGGCTCAGTGCCAACACGGGCTGCGCCTTGCACCTGATTGAACCGCTGGGTTTTTCCATGGACGACAAACACATGAAGCGCGCCGGGCTGGACTACCACGAGTACGCGGACCTGCACCGCCACGCCGACTGGCCCACGTTCCTGCGCACCCAGCAGCCCGACCCATCGCGCCTGTTCGCCTTCACCACACGCGGCAGCCACAGTGCTTTCAGCACCGCATTCCAGCCCGGTGACTGGTTCGTGTTCGGCTCTGAAACCAGCGGCTTGCCCGAAGCGCTGCGCGAGTCGGTCCCCACCGCGCAACGCCTGCGTCTGCCCATGCGGGAGGGTCAACGCAGTCTGAACCTTTCCAACTCGGTGGCGGTGATGGTCTTCGAAGCCTGGCGTCAGCAGGCGTTTGCAGGGGCGATTTCGTGATGCACATCACGCGCCGGACGAAAGAAGGCTGTGCACTGCAGCGGTGCCCGCCCGATAATTTCCCATGCACACCCGCATCCTGA
>QBMB01000013.1:43513-52978 GCA_003241965.1 Burkholderiales bacterium
AGGGAGTGATCAATCGGTTCGCCGGGCGAACGGCGCAGCCGGGGTAGGGGGCTGCGCCGTTCGCCCGGAGAACCGATTGATCACTTCCTTTGCCCGTTGGCTGGGTGTGAATGTCACGCCTCGCAAGCGCAGCGCCCACAAGGCAACACTCAAGGACCTCGCCGTCATCCGCCGGCCGCTCCTGCGTGCGATCGAAGATTGCATCGACCAGCAGGCCTTGCGCCTGCGCACCAAGATCGAATCGGCCCGCACACCCCAAGAGCTCTGGATGCTGCGCAACGACGCCTTTCAGCTCATCTCGCAACAGCACGATCAGTCGGTCGCCGCCGAGCGCATCAACGCGCTGATCCAGTGCTTTGAAGGCTGGCTTGAGCCCAAGCAGCTCGTGCGGATCAAATAACGCGAAGCCCGTCTCCCCGGCGTGTCAGGGATAGCGCCGCACCAGCGATTCGGCGAAACACACCGGTTTGTCCGCGCCTTCGCGCTCCACCACCACGCCCCAGGTCATTTGCTGGCCACCGTGCTCGATGGCTTCGCAGGCCTGTAGCGTCATGCGCGCGCGCACGCGGCTGCCCACTGGCACAGGTGACGTGAAGCGCACGCGATTCAGGCCGTAGTTCACCCCCATGCTGGAGCCCTTGATCTCCAGCGCCGATTCGAAGAACACCGGCAACAGGGACAAGGTGAGGAAACCGTGCGCGATCGGGCCGCCGAACGGTCCGGCCTTGGCGCGCTCGACATCGACATGGATCCACTGGTGGTCGCCGGTGGCCTCGGCAAAACGGTTGACCTGCTCCTGGGTGATGGTGACCCAGTCGCTCACGGCCACTTCCTGGCCCACGCAGGCCGCCACATCGGCCAAAGATTCAAATGTTTTCATGCGGCTCACTGTACGGCCGGCAGGCGCTGGGGCATGTCGGCACCGGGACAGCGGGAGGCGCTCAGGCGTCCAGCCACTGGCAGATGGCCTGCCACTGCTGCAGGTCTTTCTCCACCCGACCGGGCGCCACGTCGAACAGCGTGAGGCCACGCGCCGCCAGGTGGATGTAGTTCTGTGTATCGCGCAGTGTGCCCAGCACTGGCAGGCCCAGGCTGGCCACGAATTCGTTGAGCTTGTCGGCCGAGATGGTGCGCGGGTCGACCCGCATGCCCACGATGCCGATCTGCAGCTTGTCCGCGCGGCGCGTTTCGGCCAGTTCGTCGAGGAACGCGCGGGTGGCGTAGATGTCGAAAATGCTCGGCTGCAGCGGCACCAGCACCTTGTCGGCGATCTTGAGAACGTCCTTGAAGCGCCAGCCGTGCAGGCCGGCGGGGGTGTCCAGCACCACATGGGTGCTGTCCTTGGGTGGTCGGGCGATCAGGTCGTGAGAGACCTCCCAACTCTGGATCGGTCGCGCAGCCGCAGGACGCAACTTGAGCCACAGCGCCGAGGACTGCTGGCGGTCCACATCGCCCAGCATCACCGGGTGGCCCTGGCTGGCGAAGTAGCCCGCCACGTTGGTCGACAGCGTGGATTTGCCCACGCCTCCTTTGGGATTGGCAACCACCACGATCGGCATCTGGAGCTCCTTGGCGCGAGGACAGCCCGCACGGCGAAGGCGCGGGCAAGGGCAGGTACGGCGAGCGCCTATGTTATCGCCAGCGCGTCCCACACCAGTTTGCAACCGGTGAGGAACATGCCGGTGTAGACCAGCCGGTAGAACAACACGGGTTTGATGCGGTGCGCGATCCGAACACCCACCCACACACCGATGGGTGCGAACGGCAACAGCGCCAGCGAGGTCGTCATGTTGCGCACATCCAGCAGGCCGAGCCAGGCGTAGGGAATCCACTTGGCCAGGTTGATGAAGAAAAAGAAGAAGGCCAGCGTGCCGGTGAACACAATGGGCGAGAGGCGCAGCGGAATCACATAGGCATTGAGCGGTGGCCCGCCTGCGTGCGCAATGAAACTGGTGAAGCCCGAGGTGATGCTGAGCAAGCCACCGACCCATTTCGGAGGTGGCGCGCTGTCGGGCTTGGGCGGGAACAGCAGCCGCTGGGCCAGAAAAAGCAGCGTGAACACCCCCACGATGCCGGCCACCAAACGCGCGTCCAGCACCTTGAACAGCAGCGCGCCCACCACGATGCCCGCCAGACCAAACGGCAGCAGGAACATCAGCAGGCGCCGGTCCACGTTTTTGCGAAAGGCAGCCATGCCCAGCAGATCCATCAGCAGCAGCACCGGCATGAGGATGGCCGCGGCCTGCGGCACAGTCACAGCCAGCGCCATCATGGGCACGGCCAACGAACCAAAGCCGGCGCCAAAGCCGCTCTTGCTCACGCCCAGCAACAGCACGGCCGGAATCGCCACAGCGTAGAAAAACGGATCGGTGATGAGGGACAGGGCCACGGGCAGCAGACAAAAGAAGAGCCCGCATACCGGTGCGGGCTCGTTGAAGTGGATGGATTGTCGGCGGAATGGTCAGGCCGCGTAGTCCACCTGGTGACGCGCCACGCGCAAGCCTTCGATTTCCCGGCGCACCCGCAGGTGTTCCGGATGCACAGCGTAAGCGTCGAGCGCCGCCTGGCTTTCAAACTCGGAGTACAGCACCACGTCACAGGCGTAATCGACACCGCTGCGGTCCACCCCGATCTCCAGGTGCAGAAGACCGGGAATCTGGCCGCGCAAGGCTTCAAACGCAGCCTTGACGCGCTCGATCGCAGCCGACTTGCCCTCGTCGGACCTGCCCAGGATGTTCCACATGACGATGTGCTTGACCATGGTGTTCAGGCCGTGGGCGGGAAGCCTGCCTTTTGCGGCCAGAGGTTCACGAAGGCCTGCACCGAGGTGCTGCCGTACAGCCCGGCTTTCGTGAACGGCTCCTCGGCCAGCCAGGCGTGGGCCGCGTCGCGCGACGGGAAGTCGATCACCAGCAGGCTGCCCAGCATGGTCGTGCCGTCGTCGTGCACAAAGGGGCCGGCGAATGCGATGCGCTCGGCCACCGCCGCGAGATACGCCTTGTGGGGCGGACGCACCGCCGCGCGCAGCGCGGCGGAGTCGGGCTTGTCGATGAGGATGAAGGTGAACAGCATGGGTGTGCCTTGCCTCAGCCCTTGATGGCGTCTTCCCACTTGGGGCAGCTGCGCTTGTCCAGCGGCACGTCGGATGCCTGGTAGTTGGACTTGTCGATCACACCGGCCTTGAACACCACTTCCTTGGGCACCGGCAACTTGCGCAGCTCGCGAATGGCCAGCATGGTGGACACACAACCCTGCAGGTAGCCGTTGTAGTCACCGCTCGCCAGCATCTTGCCGGCCTTCACCGCATCCACCGCCTCCTTGGTGCCGTTGATGCCCACCACCTGCGATTTGCGGTTGGCTCCCTCCAGTGCCTCGATGGCACCGGTGCCCATGGCGTCGTTGGCCGCCATCACGCCGTCGATCTGCGGATGCGTCTGCATGAGGTTTTCCATCACCTGCAGGCCTTGCAGACGCTGAAAGTTGCCCGGCTGTGACGCCAGCAGTTTGACCTGCGGGAACTCCTTCAAGGCGTCGGTGAAACCGCGCACCCGATCGGCGCTGACCAGCGAACCCTTCACGCCTTCCAGAATCACCACGCCGCCCTTGCCACCCAGGGTCTTGAGCAAATAGCGGCCGGTCACCAGACCGAGTTCGTAGTCGCTGGCACCCACAAAGGCCACGAACTTGCCGGCTTCCGAACGGTCGGTCACGTTGACCACCGGAATGCCGGCAGCATTGATCTTCTGCACGCCCGCGCCCATGGCCTTGTAGTCCACCGGCGTGAACACGACGGCGCTGGGCTTCTTGATGATCACGTCATCGATCTGCGACAGCTGCTCGGGGATGCTGTCGGGCTTGTTGGGGATGTAGTGGGTGATCGAGGCACCCATCTGCTTGGCCGCGTTGTCGGCACCCAGGCGCACAACCTGGAAAAACGGGTTGGTCTGGTTCTTGGTGAAGAACGCGATCTGCTCGCCCGACTGGGCAGCAGCGCCCAGTGACAAGGCGACCGACGCGATGGCCAGGGCCGTGGCCCGAAGGGTGGTGGTGGTGAAGGTCATGGTTTGTCTCCTGGTTGTTGAAAGAAAAAAGACTCAGCCACCACGGCGCTTGCGCGCCACGGCATCCGAGAGCACGGAAAGAATCACGATCACGCCCGTGATGAGCGGTTGCCAGTTGGCACTGACGCTGAGCTGGTTCATGCCGTTGAGCACGACGGTGAGGATGAGCGCACCCACCAGCGTGCCGAGCAAGGTGCCGGTGCCGCCAAACAGAGAGGTGCCGCCGATGAGCACGGCCGCAATGGCCTGCAGCGTGAGCGCTTCACCCATGTCACCCTCGGCCGAGTTGAGTCGCGCCAGGAACACCAGCGAGGCCAGCCCCGCCATCAACCCGCTGGCGGCGTACACCGCGAGCCGACGCGAGAACACGGGCACACCCGACAGGGCGGCTGCCTCGGTGTTGGCGCCGGTGGCGTAAACCTCCTGGCCCCAGGTGGTGTATTGAGTGACCACCGTGCCCGCCAGCAACACCACCGCCATCAGGTACACCGGGATGGGCACGCCGCCCCAGTAGCCGCTGCCCAACGCGCGAAACGCCGGCGGAAAACCATGGATGGTCTCGCCATGCATGTACCAGTAGGTCACGCCGTGCAGGATCCACAACATGCCGTAGGTGGCGATGAAGGGTGGAATGCGCAGCAGGGTCACCATGAACCCGTTGAGCAGGCCGATGGACAAGCCGCAAGCAGCACCTGCCAGGCAACCCAGCCAGATCGAGTCGGTGCCCTTCATGGTGGATGCGGCGACACAGGCCGAAAGCGCAACGTTGGCGCCGATGGACAAGTCCAATCCGCCACACAGGATCACCATCGTGAGGCCCGAGGCCAGCAGGAACATGAGGCTGGCCTGGCGCAACACGTTGAGCAGGTTCGGTGCCGTGAGGAACGCGGGCGCAGCCATGCTCAGCGCCAGGCCCAGCAGGCCCAGCACCATCAGGCGCATCAGCACAGCCTTTTGCTCCGGCGAAATCTGTAGACCGGTGTGGGGGGCGTGGTGTGCGAGTGTGTTCATTTTCGGTCCTTCCATGCATCGATCCCCAGTGCGAGGATGACCACGGCGCCCACCGCTGCCACCTGCACCGACGAGGGCATGGACAGCAGGTTCAAACCATTGCGCATCACCCCCACCGCCAGCACGCCCAGCACCGTGCAGGTGAGGCTGCCCTTGCCGCGTTCAAACGCGGTGCCGCCCACGGCCACAGCTGCGATGGCGTCGAACTCCATGCCGATGGCGGCGGTGGGATGGCCGCCGTTGACACGGGCGGTCATCAACAACGAGGCCAGCCCCACGCACAGGCCACCCAGCGCATACACCGCGATCAGCGAGCGCTCGACCGGGATGCCGGCAAAGCGCAGTGCCTCGCGGTTGCCGCCCAGGGCAAACACACGCGTGCCGAAACGCGTGCGGTACAGCAGCACATGCAGGACCGCCCAGACCATCGCGGCCATCCACAGCGGCACCGGCAGGCCGAGCACGTAACCTTCCCAGAACCAGCGCAGACCGTCGGCCACGCCCATGGTGGTGCGCCCCTCGGCCGCCACCAGCGCCAGGCCCTGCGCCGCGCCCAGCGTGCCCAGCGTCACCACGAAAGGCGGCAGCTCGAACAATGCCACCAGCGAACCATTGACGAGGCCCAGCAGCAGCGCCACCAGCAGCGCAGCGCCCAGGCCCAGCGTGATCGACCCCGTGGCGATCTGCACCGACGCGAGCACCACCGTGCACAGCGACAAGGACGCGCCCATCGACAGATCCAGCCCTTCGGTGAGGATGATCAGCGTCATCGGCAGAGCCAGCAGCAACAGCACGCTGGCCTGCAGCAGCACATTGACCAGATTGGCGCCGCTCAGGAAGCCGGGCGCGGTGATGGAAAAAACCGCGCACAGGGCCAGCAGCAACCACGCCACACCGGGCACGGCACCCAGGCGCGGCGCGCCGGCCGGCAGCGCCAGGGACGGTTTCATCACATCAGCCATGGTGCATTGCCAGCCTGAGCAGGTTGGCCTCCGAGAGTTGGTTGCGCTGGAGTTCACCAGCGACGGTGCGGTCCTTCATCACGTAGGCGCGGTCACACACGCGCGCCACCTCGCCCAGTTCGGAGCTGATCATCAGCACCGCGCAGCCCTTGTGCACCAGCTGGTCGATGAGGCGAAATATTTCCTCCTTGGCACCCACGTCGATGCCGCGCGTGGGCTCGTCGAAGATGAACAAGCGCGTGTCCGCCACCAGCCACTTGCCGATCACGATCTTCTGCTGGTTGCCGCCCGACAGCGACTGCGCCGGCGTGTGCGGACCAGGGGTGGCAATGCGCAGCTGCTCTATGCGCTTTCTGCCCTCCTCGTGCGCCTTGCGCGGGCGGTACAGGCGAGAGGGAAACAGCTTGCCCAGGCCGGCCAGCAGCAGGTTGTCGCAGACGGTTCGGGCCAGTGCCAACCCCTGCTGCTTGCGGCTCTCGGGAATCAGGCCCAGGCCGGCACGGCGGGCCAGCATGGGCGAGCCACCCAGCGGCAAGCCCTCGAAACGCACATCGCCCACAGTGATGGCGTCGGCGCCGAAGATCGCGCGCGCCACCTCGGTGCGCCCCGAGCCCACCAGGCCACTGAGCCCCACGATCTCGCCGGCATGCACCTGGAGAGACACATCGCGGATGCCGCTGGCGGCGCTGATCCCGCGCACGTCCAGCAGGCAGGCCCCGGCCACCGGGCGCTCGGCGCGCTGATAGCTCATGTCCACCTTGCGCCCAACCATCAGCGTCACCAGCTGGTCGGGCGTGGCCTCGCCTGCAGGCAGGGTGGCCACGTACTTGCCGTCGCGCAAAACAGTCACGCGGTCGCCCAGGCTGAAGACCTCGTCCATGCGGTGCGAGATGTAGACCATGGCCACCCCCTGGCGGCGCAGCTCGGCAATCACCTCGAACAGCTTGGCCGTCTCGCGGTCCGACAGCGCGGCCGTGGGCTCGTCCAGCACCAGCACACGCGCCTTCTGCGACAAGGCCTTGGCGATCTCCACCATCTGCTGCTGAGCCACACCCAGGCCGTGCACTTCGCGGTGCGTGTCCAGATCGAGGTTGAGCCGCTCCATCACGGCACGCGCATCAGCGTGCAAACGCGCCCGGTCGATCAGGCCCAGACGGTTGAGCGGCTCGCGCCCCAGGTAGATGTTCTGGGCGATGTCGAGATGCGGCACCAGCGAGTACTCCTGGAAGATCACGGCCACACCCAGTGCGCGCGCGTCGGCAGCATTGCGCACGGCCACGGGCCGCCCCTCGGACAGGATCTCACCCTCATCGGCGGTGTAGGCGCCACACAGCACCTTCATCAAGGTGGACTTGCCCGCGCCGTTCTCGCCCATGAGCATGTGCACCTCGCCAGCAAACAACTGCAGCGACACCTGATCGAGTGCGAGCACCCCCGGAAAGCGCTTGGTGATGCCGCGCAGTTCCAGCAGCGGTTCGGATGTGCTGCTCATGCTTGGGCCATCGGGTTCAACACGAAGTCAAACTCAACCAGGTAACGGCCATCGGCTTGCGACAGCCAGTCGGCAATGAGTGACTCGCGCACGCCGAACACCGCGTCGGAATCGAGGTACTGGTCGCCATTGCGGAACACATGGGTGATCAGCGTCTGGTAGCCCGGTGCCTTGATGAGGAAATGCAGGTGGGCCGGGCGCCACGGGTGGCGTTTCGTGGCCTTGAGCATGTCGCCCACCGGGCCGTCGTCGGGGATCGGGTAGGCCTCGGCCAGGATGGAGCTGAAGTGGTAGCGACCTTGCGCGTCGGCCTGCAGCACGCCGCGCGCCTGGGCACCATCGCAGTCGGCGCGCTGCACGTCGTACAAGCCCTCGGCATCGGCCTGCCAGACCTCGATGTGCGCTTGCGGTACCGGTGAGCCGTCCAGCCCGCGCACCGTGCCGCGCACCTCGCACGGCAGACCCTTGGCACCCTGCGCCACGTCACCACCCAGTTCGATGTGCGGCGCGCCTTCCACATGGAACGGGCCGAACACCGTGGCCTCGGTGCAGCCGGGCGGCTTGTCGTTGTTCATCGCCACGGTCAGCATCGACAAGCCCAGCGTGTCCGACAGCAGGATGAACTCCTGGCGCTTGTCATCACACATCTGCCCCGTGGCGGTGAGGAATTCGATGCCCTGCATCCACTCCGCCTCGGTCAGCTTCACCTCGCGCGCAAACGCGTGCAGGTGCTGCACCAGGCTGGTCATGATTTCTTTCAGGCGCGGATCGGGCGTCTGCGCAAAGCGCGCGATCACCGCCTGCGTGATGTTGTATTGATCGAGGTTTCGCACAACGTGTCTCCTGCGGGTTTTTCTCTGTATGCCCGCACTGTAGAAGCTGCGCACAATGCCACCTAGTGCCGGACTGCAAATGACTTTTCCGCGCGCTGCAAATACGGGGTGAACATGGATCGCTGGACCGAGATGGAGTTGTTTGTGCACGTGGCCGAGAGCGGGAGCCTCAGCCGTGCGGCGGAGTTGATGGACATGTCCAACGCCAGCGCCAGCCGCCAGCTCGCGGCATTGGAGGAGCGCCTGGGCGTGCGCCTGGTGGAGCGCAACACGCGCCGCCTCTACCTCACCGACACGGGGCAGGAGTTCTTTCAGCGCGCCCGCAGCATCCTGGCCGACCTGCGAGATGCCGAGTCCACCGTGAACGCCGCCGCGCTCAACCCCACCGGCACGCTGCGCATCAGCGCTTCGCTGTCGTTCTCGCTGCACCACATCGCGCCGCTGCTGCGCGAGTACACCGAGCGTTATCCCAACGTGAGCGTGCACGTGGAAGCCGCCAACCGCTACCTGGACATCATCGACAACAACATCGACGTGGCGATCCGCAACCGCGAGTACGAGCCCGACAGCAACATCACCATCCGCCGCCTGGCCGAGACCCGCCGTGTGCTCACCGCCTCACCGCGCTACCTCGCCAAACACGGCTTCCCCAAGACGCTGGACGAGCTGCAGCGCCACCACCTGCTGATCTACGTGCACGCCAACAACCCCTACGAACTGCGCTTCACGCGTGGCGACGAGAGCCAGACGGTGGCGGTGAAGGCGCTGCTCGAATCGAACAACGGCCAGATCCTGCGCGCCGCCGCTCTGGACGGCCTGGGCATCCTGGTGCAGCCCAGCTACATCGTCTACGACGACATCGTGGCCGGGCGCCTGGTGCCCGTGCTTGACGACTGGGATTTGCCCCGCATCACGGTGAACCTGGCCTACCCCAGCCGCAAACACCTCAGCGCCAAGGTGCGCACCTTCATCGACTTCATGGCCGAGCACTTCGTGAAGATGGGCTACGAGCGCAAGTGGACGGGGCGGTTCACGGTTTATTGATGGACACCGTTCCCGATCAACCGGGGCGCCGCCCATCAAACGCCTCCTGCAGCAACCGCCGT
>QBMB01000013.1:52988-65388 GCA_003241965.1 Burkholderiales bacterium
GTGTGGCAGAGCTTGTGGTGCAGGGCCATGCCCACCGCGCCGAGCACGCTGCCGCAGAGCCAGGCGCCGTAGAGCGCGTCGGACCGCGCGGCCACGTCACCCGGGTGGGACTTGATCACCGGCAGTGCGCGGCCGAGCGCGGCGATGCCTTCCTGCGCCATGAGGCTGATGACCGGGTTGGCGTCCACCGCGTACAGGCCTTCGGCCGCGTGCGCGATGGCGTTGATGCCGCTGGTCACGCTCAGGCCCACGGGCAGGCCCAGGCTGAGTTCGGGGTCGTAGATCACCGTGCGCGGCAGCACGCGGATGTCGCGCCCGGTCTTCTTCAGACCGGATTCGGTGATGCCGTAGATCGGCGTCATCTCGGAGCCGGCGTAGGTGGTGGGGATGGCCAGGATGGGCAGGCCGGAATCGAGCGCGATGGCCTTGCCCAGACCGGTGGTGGAGCCGCCGCCGATGGCCACGGCGCAGTCCGCGCCCAGCTGGCGCGCCACCTCGCGCGCTTCGCGTGCGGTTTCGATGGGCACGTGCATCACGGCACGGTCGAACACGCCGGCCGCCCGATCACCCAGCAGGGCCACCACGCGCTCGGCCATGCCGCGCTGCTCGGGCGTGCAGAGCACCAGCGCGCGGTGTGCGCCCATGGCGTCGATCTCACGTGGCAGGTCGGCCAGCGAGCCGGCGCCGAACACCACGCGCGAGGGCAGGCTCTGGTAGACGAAGCGCTTCATGTCGAAAGCCCCGCGCTGCGCTCCACCGCCTTGATGATGGCGGCGTAGTCGGCATCGGCGTCGCCGTGGGCGCGCGCGGCGTCCATGAGCTGGCGGGTCAGTGCGGTCTGGGGCAGCGGCACCTGGTGTTCGCTGGCGGCACCCAGGATCAGGTCGAGGTCCTTCACCATCTGGTTCACGGTGAAGGTGGCGGAAAAATCGCGCTCCGAGAGCTGCGCCGACTTGGCCTTGACGATGGGCGAGGCCACGGCGCTGGCCCCCATCACGCGCCACATGTCGTGCCAGTCGAGCCCGCCCTTGCGGCCCAGTGTGAGGGCTTCACCCAGCATGGCGCTGGTCTGCGCGATCATGAGGTTGATCACCAGCTTCATCAGGCGCGCCTGCTCGGCATCGCCCAGGTAAAACTGGTTCGCTCCCCAGCACTGCAGCAGCGGCAGCACGCGGTCGTAGGTGGTGCGCGGGCCCGAGGCCAGCACGGTGAGTTGCGCCGCTTCGGCCATCTTGTTGTTGCCCGAGACCGTGGTACGCAGGTGCTCGATGCCGGCCGCAGCGCAGACCTGTGCGGCCTGCGCAGACGCGGTGAGCGAGACGGTGCTGGTGTCGACCCAGAACGTTCCTCGCCGGGCATGAGCCGACACTTGCGCCGCGACGGTGAGCAGGGCCGCATCGTGCGGCAGCGAAGAAAAAACACCGTCGGCCTGTTGCAGCGCCTGCGCGGTGTCGGTTGCAACGGTCAGGCCCTGCTCGATGGCCAGCGCGCAGCGTGCTGCATCAAAGTCGCTCACGCTGATCTCGGCGCCGCTTGCGCGCAAGTGCAGGGCCATGGGCAGGCCCATCTTGCCCACGCCGATGAAGTGCAATCGCATGTGTTGTCTCCTGGTGGCCGGTGGCGTGCGAAGGTGCACGCCCCAGCGTTGCAGGCAGTGTGGCGGGCCCGCCGCGCCACTTCAACCAGCGCCGCGCAAATCAGTTTTGCGCGCGCCGGAAAACGGGTGCCTCAGACGCGCTCGATCACCAGCGCAATGCCCTGCCCCACGCCGATGCACATCGTGCACAGCGCGTAGCGCCCACCGGTGGCGTGCAGGCGGTTCACTGCCGTGGTGGCCAGGCGCGCGCCGCTGGCGCCCAACGGGTGGCCCAGCGCAATCGCGCCGCCCCAGGCGTTCACGCGCTCATCGTCGTCTTGCAAACCCAACATACGCAGCACGGCCAGGCCTTGCGCGGCGAATGCTTCGTTGAGTTCGATCACGTCCATCTGCGCCAGCGACAGGCCGGTGAGCGCCAGCACCTTCTGCGTGGCCGGTGCCGGGCCGATGCCCATGATGCGCGGGGCCACCCCCACCGTGGCCATGCCGACCACGCGGGCGCGCGGCGTGAGGCCGTTTTTCTTCGCGCTTTCTTCATCGGCCAGCAGCAATGCGCAAGCACCGTCGTTCACGCCGCTGGCGTTGCCGGCGGTCACGCTGCCGTCGGGCCGCACCACGCCCTTGAGTTTGGCGAGCGACTCCATGGTGGTGGCACGCGGGTGTTCGTCGTGCTCCACGACGATCGCGTCGCCCTTTTTTTGGGGAATCGTCACCGCCACGATTTCGCGCGCCAGATGGCCGGCCTTCTGCGCGGCCACGGCTTTGGTCTGGCTGGCCAGGGCCATGCGGTCCTGCGCTTCGCGCTCGATCTTGAACTCGGTCGCCACGTTCTCGGCGGTTTCGGGCATGGAGTCCACGCCGTACTTCTCCTTCATCAGCTTGTTGACGAAGCGCCAACCGATGGTGGTGTCGTACACGGCGTTGTTGCGGCCGAAGGCGCTCTCGGCTTTGGGCATCACGAAGGGCGCGCGGCTCATGCTCTCCACACCGCCCGCGATCATGAGACCGGCCTCACCTGCGCGGATGGCGCGTGCCGCCGTGCCCAAGGCATCGAGGCCCGAGCCACACAGGCGGTTGATGGTGGCGCCGGGCACTTCCAGCGGCAAGCCGGCCAGCAGGCTGGCCATGTGGGCCACGTTGCGGTTGTCTTCACCGGCCTGGTTGGCGCAGCCGAAGATCACGTCGGTGATGCTGGCCCAGTCCACCCCCGGGTTGCGCTGCATCAGCGCACGCAAGGGAATGGCGCCAAGGTCGTCGGTGCGCACGCTGGAGAGCGCGCCACCGTAGCGGCCGATGGGGGTGCGGATGGCGTCGCAGATGAAGGCGTGTGTCATGAAGGTCTCCGGTGTTGTGGATTCAGGCGGCGATGGGCAGACCCACCAGGCGTTCGAGTTCGGCGTGCTCCAGACCATCGACCTTGTCGATGAGCTGGAGCCCTTGCGGCGTGCACGCCAGTGTGGCGAGATCGGTGTAGATGCGTTTCACGCAGGCGACACCGGTGAGCGGGTAGGTGCAGGTGGGCACCACCTTGCTGCGGCCTTGTTTGTCGAGCAGGTCCATCATCACCCAGGTCTGCTTGGCGCCCACGGCCAGGTCCATCGCGCCGCCCACGGCGGGAATGGCGCCCGGCTCGCCGGTGCTCCAGTTGGCGAGATCCCCGGTGGCCGACACCTGAAACGCGCCGAGCACGCAGATGTCCAGATGCCCGCCGCGCATCATGCCGAAGCTGTCGGCGTGGTGAAAGTACGCGCCGCCGGCCAGCAGCGTCACCGGCTGTTTGCCGGCGTTGATGAGGTCGTAGTCCTCGTCACCCGCGGCCGGTGCCGGGCCCATACCCAGAATGCCGTTTTCGCTGTGCAGCACCACCTCGATGCCCGGGGCCAGGTGGTTCGCCACCTGCGTGGGCATGCCGATGCCGAGGTTCACATAGGCGCCGTCGTGGATGTCGCGCGCCACGCGTTGCGCGAGTTCTGCCTTGCTGCGTTTCTGGTAGCTCATACGGACCCTTTGAACCCGCCGGCTTGCGTGGCCACGCGGTCGATGCGAACGATTTTTCCCACGTGGATACCGGGCGTGACGATGGTCTCGGGGTCGAGCTCACCAAGCTCCACGAGCTGGTGCACGGTGGCGATGGTGTGGCGCGCAGCCATGGCCATCACCGGCCCGAAGTTGCGTGCGGCCTTGCGGTAGGTGAGGTTGCCCCAGCGGTCCCCGCATTCGGCCTTGATCAGGGCCACGTCGCCGGGCAGCGGCGACTCGAACACGTGATGGCGGCCGTTGATCTCGCGCGTTTCCCGTCCCTCGGCCAGCGCGGTGCCATAGCCGGTGGGCGTGAAGAAACCGCCAATGCCGGCGCCCGCAGCGCGCAGCCGCTCCGCCAGGTTGCCCTGGGGGACCAGCTCCAGCTCGATCTTGCCGGCGCGGTAGAGGCCGTCGAACACGTGGCTGTCGGCCTGGCGCGGGAAGCTGCAGATGATCTTGCGCACCCGCCCGGCGGCCAACAGCGCGGCCAGCCCGGTGTCACCGTTGCCAGCGTTGTTGTTCACCACGGTGAGTTCGCGCGCGCCGTGTGCGATCAGGCCGTCGATCAGCTCGGCGGGAATGCCCGAGGTGCCGAAGCCGCCGATGAGCACGGTGTGCCCGTCGCGCACCACCGAGAGCGCGTCGGCGATCGACGGGGAAATCTTGTTGATCACGTTGTCTCCTGTTCGGGTCACATGCGGCGCTTCGAGATTTGTACTTGCAGAGTTGTTCGTACAAAGAACAAATGTTCGCAGAATGAATTATAAACAAGCATTCGCCAAAACGATCCATGCCTTCAACCACCACCCCACCCCGCCCCGGGGACAGCTACGTGCAGTCGTTCGCGCGCGGGCTCGAAGTCATCCGCAGCTTCAGCGCCCAGGCACCGCGCCAGACGCTGAGCGAAGTGGCGGCGCGCAGCGGCCTCACGCGCGCCGGCGCGCGCCGCATCCTGCTCACACTGCAGGCGCTGGGCTATGTGGAGAGTGACGGTCGCGACTTCCGCCTCACCGCCCGCATCCTCGACCTGGGCTTCGCCTACCTTTCGTCCATGCCGATCTGGAACCTGGCCGAGCCGGTGGTCGAGGCGCTGGTCGAGTCGGCCAAGGAATCGAGCTCGGCTGCGGTGCTGGACGGCACCGACATCGTTTATGTGATGCGCGTGCCCACCCACAAGATCATGAAGAACTCCCTGGGCATCGGCTCACGCCTGCCGGCCTACTGCACCTCGCTGGGCCGCATGCTGCTCGCAGGGCTGAGCGACGACGAAGTGCGCGCGCGGCTCGATGCGTCCGAGCTCAAGCCGCTCACCCGCCACACCGCCACCGACCCGGCCACGCTGCTCACCCGCGTGCAGCAGGTGCGCAAGCAGGGCTGGTGCCTGGTGAACCAGGAACTGGAAGAAGGCCTCATCTCATTGGCTGCGCCACTGGTGGACGCCAGTGGCCGCACCGTGGCAGCACTCAACCTGAGCGGCCAGGCCAACCGCACCAGCGCCAAGGTCGTGCAGGAAACCTTGTTGCCCCCGCTGCTGGACGCCGCCCGCCAGATCTCCGCTCTGCTGGCGGTGAAAGGCAGCGCATGAACCCGGCCCTGAACAACGTCGCGCTATGGGGCGAAAGCTTGCGCCTGCTGGTCGAAATCAGCGCCACGGCGGCGTTTGCACTCTCGGGTGTCATGGCCGGTGCGCGCAAGCAGCTCGATGCCGTGGGCGTCTGCGTGGTCGGCTTTCTGGCGGCCTTCGGCGGCGGCACTTTGCGCGACTTGCTGCTGGACCAGCGCCCCTTCTTCTGGGTGCGCCATGTGGAGCTGCTGTGGGGCGTGTTCGCGTTGTGCGTGCTGGCCATGCTGTTCCTGCGCTCGCGCCATTTCCCGATCACCGAACGCGCCATGCAGTGGCCCGACGCCCTCGGCCTGGGCCTGTTTGCCGCCACCGGCGTGCACCAGGCGCTGCTGCTGGACATGCCCGCGCTGGTGGCCGTGCTCATGGGCCTGACCACCGGTGTGTTCGGCGGCGTGCTGCGCGACGTGGTGTGCAACGAGATCCCCTCGGCCTTCCACGACCACCGGCCCTACGCCGTGTGCGCGTTTGCCGGCAGTTGGGTATATGTGGGCTTGTGGCAGCTGCAGGCGCCGGGCTGGCTGGCGCTGCTGGCCTGCGTGGTCGTCACCGCCGGACTGCGCGGCCTGGCCCTGTGGCGCAACTGGCAACTGCCCACCTGGCGGCTCTGATTCACCGCGCTGCGGGACAATCACCTCATGTTCAATCCGACCCAAGCCGACGTGCGCCGCTTCTTCTGTGCGGTGCACGCCAAGACGCTGCAAGAGCAGCCGATGGAAGCCATCGAGACCCTGGCCAGCCAGTGGATCGCCGAGCACCCCGAATACCACGCCGAACTGAGCGATGTGGACGCCGCACTGGAACGCATCGGCGAGCCCGGTACCGAACGCGACAACCCCTTCCTGCACCTGTCCATGCACCTGTCGATCAGCGAGCAGTGCAGCATCGACCAGCCCCCGGGCATTCGACAGGCGGTGGAGCTGCTCACCGCGCGCCGCGACGACCTGCACAACGCGCATCACGAGGTGATGGAGTGCCTGGGCACCATGCTGTGGGAAAGCCAGCGCGCCGGGCGTCCGCCCGATGGGCAGGCCTACATCGATCAGGTGCGCCGGCGCGCGACACAGGACTAGGCAGAAACAAAAAAAGCCGCTCGATGAGCGGCTTTTTGCAGGGCAGTCGGTGCTTATTTGAAGCGCTGCTGCGGCACCACCCGCAATTCGCTGTCCAGCGAACCGAGGTATTTGGCGATCTCGCGCATTTCGTTCGGCGAATACTGCTTGGCGATGCCGGCCATGATGCCGTTGGAGCGACCCACCACCTTGTTGCCTTCAACCGTGTAGGCCTTGAGCGCATAAAAAAGATAGTCGGAGTGCTGGCCAGCCAGCTTGGGGTAGCTGGGGTCGATCGGCTTGCTGAAGTTGGCGCCGTGGCAGGAAGCGCAGGCGCCCTTTTCGATCAGCGCCGCTGCGGTCGTGCTGGCGGTGCGCGGTGCATCGGGGGCCGTCTTGTCGGCGTGCGAGGCGTAGAACGCAGCCAGATCGGCCATGTCCTGCTCGGTCAGGGAACCGGCCACACCGCGCATGGTGGGGTGCTTGCGGTCGCCTTTCTTGTAGGCGTTGAGGGCCGACACGATGTACGCACCCGACTGGCCGGAGATCATCGGCACCTTGTGAATTTCGGGGAAGCTGTTCTGGTAGCCCGGGATGCCGTGGCAGCCGATGCACATGTCGGCCTTCTTCTGACCTGCGGCTGCATCACCGGTGACACCCTGGGCATGAATCGAAAAAGCGGCTGCAGAAAGCGTCGCAGCGGTGACAAGGGTGCGGGTGATCGTGGACAGCAGTGAGGTCATTTTGCAAGCACAATGAATGAGTCAGCGGGGGAAAATCAACAGCTGATTATATAGACCGGTCGAGAAGCCCCTCCCCTCAAAACCCCCGGCGGTGCGGGCCTTGTCAGGCTGCAGCCAGCAGCCGTGGGGCCAGATCACCCAAGATGGCCCTTCTCGTTCAACCCTTCCAGCAGAGCAACCCATGAAATTCCAAGGCTCCGAGAACTACGTCGCCACGCAAGACCTGATGCTGGCGGTCAACGCCGCGATCACGCTCAAGCGCCCGCTGCTCGTGAAGGGCGAACCGGGCACCGGCAAGACCATGCTGGCCGAAGAAGTGGCCACCGCGCTCAAGCTGCCGCTGCTGCAGTGGCACATCAAGAGCACCACCAAGGCGCAGCAGGGCCTGTACGAATACGACGCGGTGAGCCGACTGCGCGACAGCCAGCTGGGAGAGGAGAAGGTCAAGGACATTCACAACTACATCTTGAAGGGTGTGCTGTGGCAGGCCTTCACCGCCGACGAACCGGTGGCGCTGCTGATCGACGAGATCGACAAGGCCGACATCGAATTTCCCAACGACCTGCTGCGCGAACTCGACCGCATGGAATTCTATTGCTACGAGACGCGCGAACTGGTGCAGGCCAAACACCGCCCGCTGGTGTTCATCACCTCCAACAACGAAAAGGAACTGCCCGACGCGTTTCTGCGCCGCTGCTTCTTCCACTACATCAAGTTCCCCGAGGCCGAGACCATGCAGCGCATCGTCGACGTGCACTTCCCCAGCCTGAAAAAAGAGCTGCTGGCCGCGGCCATGAAGACCTTCTACGACGTGCGCAACCTGCCCGGCCTGAAGAAAAAGCCCAGCACCTCCGAACTGCTCGACTGGCTCAAGCTGCTGATGGCCGAAGACATCCCGCTCGAAGCGCTGCAAAGCGCCGACAGCAAGGTCAGCATTCCGCCGCTGGTGGGCGCGCTGCTGAAGAACGAGCAGGACACCACGCTGTTCGAGAAGCTCGTCTTCATGAACCAGCGCAACCGCTGAACCCTGCCATGGACGCCCAAACCCGCAACGCCTTCAAGGAAGGCCTGGCCGATGCCGGTGGCTTCGTCATTGGCTCGCTGGCCGGTTGGCAGCTGGGCAGACTGCTCGGCCTTGACTTCTTCGCCGCGCCCGACGCCTTTGGCTGGCGCGAGATGGCCGGCCTGGCGCTGATCGCCCTGGGTGCCGGCGTGGGCAAGCTGGTGGCTCGCCGCCTCATCGCACCTCCACCGCCGCCTTCAACCTGATCACCGCACCATGGCCTTCGTCGAATCCGTCACCCTGCGCGCCAACGGGATCGCACTGGTCCCGCTCTCGCTCGATCACGAGGACGGGCTGCGCGCCGCTGCGGCCGACGGTGAACTCTGGACGCTGCGCATCACCTCGGTGCCCGAACCTCAAGAGACGCGCAGCTACATCGAAACCGCCCTGAAGATGCGCGCCGAGGGCCACCGCTTCGCCTTCGCTGTGACCGAAGAAGCCAGCGGAAAAGTGCTGGGCAGCACCAGCTTCCACGACATCCTGCCAGCGGTGAAACGCGTGGAGATCGGTTACACGTGGTACGCCCGGAGCGTGCAGCGCAGCCATGTGAACACCACCTGCAAGCTGCTCATGATGGGCCACGCCTTCGACCGGCTGGACTGCCACGTGGTGGGCTGGCGCACCGACAACTACAACTTCGCGTCGCAAAAGGCCATTGAGCGGCTCGGCGCGAAGAAAGACGGTGTCATCCGTGGTCACGCGCTGCGACGCGACGGCACCATCCGCGACACGGTCATGTACAGCATGCGTGCAGGTGAGTGGCCGGAGGCGAAAGCCCAGCTGCTGTATCTGCGTGCACTTCACGCCTGAACTCGGGAGATCGCCATGCTGATCGACTTTTTCTACACCCTGCGTTCGGCCAAGCTGCCGGTCTCCGTCAAGGAATACCTGATGCTGCTGGAGGCCTTGCAGGCCGACGTGGTCGGGCCGCGCAACCCTGATGCCTGCAGCATGGACGACT
Source organism: Burkholderiales bacterium (assembly GCA_003241965.1). GTDB lineage: Bacteria > Pseudomonadota > Gammaproteobacteria > Burkholderiales > Burkholderiaceae_C > Hydrogenophaga. The sequence goes on from QBMB01000013.1 coordinate 62,048, forward strand.
TCTACTTCCTGGCGCGCACCGCGCTGGTGAAGGACGAGAAGCACTACGACAAGTTCGACCGCGCCTTCGCTGCCTACTTCAAGGGCGTGGAGATGATCGCGGACTTCACCAAGCCCATTCCGGCCGACTGGCTGCGCCAGGAACTGGAGCGCATCCTCTCTGATGAGCAGAAAGCCAACGCGCCCAAGATGGACTGGGACGAGCTCATGGAGACGTTGAAGAAGCGGCTGGAAGAGCAAAAGGAGCGCCATGAGGGTGGCAGCAAGTGGATCGGGACCGGCGGCACCTCGCCGTTCGGCAACAGCGGGCAGAACCCGCAGGGTGTGCGCATCGGCGGCAAAGGCGGCAACAAGAGCGGGGTGAAGGTGTGGGAGCAGCGCGCCTACCGCGACTACGACGACACGCAGGAGCTGGGCACGCGCAACATCAAGGTGGCGCTGCGCCGCCTACGCAAGTTCGCGCGCGAGGGCAACGAGTTCGAGCTGGACCTGCCCGACACCATCCGCGCCACGGCGGCCAACGCCGGTTACCTGGACATCAAGATGATCCCGGAGCGGCACAACAACGTGAAGGTGCTGCTGCTCATGGACGTGGGCGGCACGATGGACGAGCACATCCAGCGGGTGGAGGAGCTGTTCTCGGCCGTCAAGGGCGAGTTCAAGCACCTGGACTTCTATTACTTCCACAACTGCGTCTACGACTTCATGTGGAAGAACAACCGCCGCCGCTACGCCGAGAAGTTCCCCACCTGGGACATCATCCGCAAGTACAACAAGGACTACAAACTCATCTTCGTGGGCGACGCGACCATGAGTCCTTACGAAATATTGCAACCCGGCGGCAGCGTGGAATACAACAACGAAGAGGCCGGCGCCGAGTGGCTGCAGCGCCTCACGCACGCTTTTCCCAAGTACGCGTGGATCAATCCGGAACCTCAGGGCGTGTGGCAGTATCGACAGAGCATCAGCGTGGTCCAGCAACTCATGAGCCAGCGCATGTTCCCGCTGACCTTGAAGGGGCTGGAAGACACGATGCGATTGCTCTCCAAATAACTGCATGAAATGCTCTGTTCCGGGCTCCACCCGCTGGGTGGGGTCGCTTTCGCTTTGCGTCGCGCTGTTGTGCCCACCGGCTGCACAAGCGCAAGCCGTGGAGGCGCCTGTCGCGCCGGCGGCCAGTCCTCTGCAAGAGGCGGTGGATGCGGCAGATGCCGATGCAGACGCGCCCGATTCGCCCACCCCCCGCGATCGCACCACGCCTCGCACGCCCCGTCCACCCGCCGCGCCACGTTTCGAGATCGACCTGCAGGCGCCCGACGAGGTGCGCGAATTCCTGCTGCGCCACATTGAACTGCAGCGCTTTCGGCTGCTGCGCAACCTGGATGCGAACGAACTCACCCGCCTGCTGGCCGCAGCGCCCGCCAACCTGCGCGAACTGCTCGCCACACTCGGCTATTTTTCGCCCGTGGTGGATGTCATCGGACCGCCCGCCTTGACCGAGGCGGCTGATGCAGCCGCCAGCAATGGAACAAGCGGCACCCGACCACTGGGCACGGTGACCATCCGCATCTCTCCCGGCCCCGTCACCCGCGTGGGGGCGGTGAACGTGTCTTTTGTGGGCGACATCGCCAGCGCTCCCGAAGCTGCCGAGCAGCGCGAGACCATCCAGCGCGAGGTGCGGGTGATGCAGGGCCTGCCGTTTTCGCAGAGCGACTGGGACCGCACCAAGGACGCAGCCCTGCGTGCGCTGATCGCGCGGCGCTACCCGGCAGGCCGGGTACAAAACAGCCTGGCCGACATCGATGCCGACAACCGCCAGGCCAACCTCTACATCGAACTCGATTCCGGCCCTGCCATGCGCATGGGTGACGTGGTGGTGGAGGGCGCGCAGCGCTACGACAAGATCACGGTGGAGCGCCTGGTGCGCCTCTCGGGCGTGGTGCCCGGTAGCGACTACGACCTGGCCCAGCTGCAGGCCGCGCAGCAGCGCCTGATCGAAAGCGGTTACTACGACTCGGCCTTCGTGTTCGTGGAGCCCAGCATGGACGGCGCGTCGCTGCCGGTGAAGGTGCAACTGCGCGAGAGCCTGCGCCAGAAGCTGGTGTTGGGCGTGGGCGGCAGCACCGACAGCGGCGCGCGCCTGTCGGTCGAACATACGCACCACAGCGTGCCCGGCATCAACTGGCGCGCCGTGAGCGTGCTCAAGATCGAGCGCGTGGACCAGCTCGCCAGCACCGACTGGAGCTCCCCACCGAGCAACGACGGCTGGCGCTGGATCGCCGGCGGGCGCCTGCTGCAGGAGCAGGACGATTTCAACATCACCACCAGCCAGCGGCTGCGCGCCGGGCAGTCGCAAGACGGCATCGAGTACGACCGCAGCTTTTATCTGCAATACGACCGCGCCAGCGTCTTCAACGAAGCCACGCAGCAGCTGCGCACGGCCGAGGCCAACTCGTCGATCACCGCCAACTACGCCTGGACACGCCGCCGCTTTGACGACCCGATCTCGCCCAACTCGGGTTATGGCCTGGCGGTGGAGCTGGGGGTGGGCTACACGCTGGGCACCACGCGGCTGCCCTTCACACGCACACAGGCGCGCTGGCTTGGTTACTGGCCGCTGGGCGACCGCTCGCCGCCGCCCGAACCCACGCCGGGCGAAGCGCGCGTGGTGAACGCCTTCAACAACCGCACCAACCTCGGCCGGCTCGCGCTGCGGGTGGAAGGCGGCGCGGTGGTGGCCCGGCGCGACGCCGCCATTCCCGACACGCAGCTTTTCCTCACCGGCGGTGACGCCACCGTTCGCGGCTATGGCCTGCGCGACATCGGCGTGCGCCAGGCCGACGGCAGCGTGCTGCCCGGGCGCTACAAGGGCGTGGTGAGCCTGGAGTGGCAAAGGCCCATCTTCAATGCCAACGGCCGCTCGCCGGTGGAAAGCGTGCTCTTCATCGACGGCGGCGCCGTGGCCAACCGCGCAGGCGACCTCAAACCCCTGTGGGGCGTGGGCACCGGCGTGCGCTACAACAGCCCGGTGGGCCCGCTGCAGCTCGACCTGGCCTATGGCCTGGAGACCAAACGGCTGCGCCTGCACCTCAACGTGGGCTTCACGTTTTGAGCGAAGAACCCGCTCCACCGAACACCAGGCGGCGCGCCCTCGGCGGCATCGGCTGGTTCCTCGTGTGGCTGCCCGGCGCCCTGCTCGGTCTGGTGTTGGCAGCGGCCATCGCTATCTGGGTGTGGGCGGGCACAGCGGGGTCGCTGGCGCAGGCCATCGGCTGGGGACAGTCGTACATGGCCGACCAGGGGCCCAGCTCGGGCACGCTGGATACGAGCGATGTGCAGGGC
>QBMB01000013.1:65398-71642 GCA_003241965.1 Burkholderiales bacterium
GCCTGCCCCTCTCGCAGTTGGACATCGCCCGCCTGCAGATCACCGACCGCCGCCCACCCACACCGGTGGAGCCTCTGCAACCCATCACCCTGCCCATGGGCGTCACGCTGCCGTGGTCGGTGGGCGAACTGGTGCTCGAAGGCAACCAGGCTCTCTCGCTCAGCGGCCTCAAGGGCCAGTACCGCTACCGCCCGGCCGACAGCCTGTGGAACCTCGGCGTGGCCGATGCCCACCAGCTCGATCTGGAGAACCTGCAGGTGGCCGGGGGCCGCTACCAGATACAGGCCGTGATGGGCGCACAAGCCCCCATGCCGCTGCGGGTGGACGCCCAAGGTGAGGTGAAGACCACCGTGCCCGGCGGCGAAGACCTCGTGCTCAAGGCCATCGCCAAAGTCACCGGCCAGTTGGCCGAATCCGACGCGGCGCTGGACGCCACCGCCAGCCTCACCACGAGCGCAGCGGGCCCCGCCGACGCACCGGTGCTCGACGCCACTGCGCGCATCCGCCCCTGGAAGACCCAGCCCATCGAGGCGGCCAACGCGCGCATGAACCGGCTCAACCTCGCCGCGCTCTGGCCGCAAGCGCCGGTGACCGAACTCAGCGGCACGGTCATGGCACAGCCCGATGGCGACGCCTGGCGTGCCGAGGTTCGCGTGACCAACGCCGTGCCCGGCCCAGCGGACAAACAACGCCTGCCACTGCAAAGCCTGCAGGCCGATCTGGAGCAGCGCGGCGAACGCTGGACGCTCGCGAATCTGGACGCCCAGCTTGGCGGTGGCCGATTGCAAGGCCAGGGCTGGCGCGAGCCGGCCGCCTCGCCGCTGGGCGACTTCCAGGGCGAGCTGAAAGCCAGCCGCATCAACCCCGCCGCGCTGTGGAGCAGCATCGCCCCGGCCGCGCTCGACGGTACGTTCGCCGCCCGCGCGGTGAACGCCGGTTCGGCCCAACCGGCGATCGACATCACCGCTGTGGTGAAACCCTCGGGCACCCAGCCCAAAGCCGGCCAACTCGCCGGCCTGCGCCTGCGCGACCTGAACCTGCAAGGCCGCTGGACGCCCACGCCCGCCGACCCCGCGCTCGGCGTGTTGGACCTGCGCACGCTCAGCGCCGGCCTGGCCGACGCCACGCTGGACGGCCAGGGCCAGCTCGATGTGGGTGCGCGCAGTTTTGAAGGGCGCCTGGCGCTCAAGCTCCCCGGCGCCCAGGGCGACTGGAAAGGCCGCGTGGCCCACGCGCGTGGCCAGGGCGAACTGAACCTGGCGCTGGACGATGCCGGCCGCGTGCTCGCCTGGTTGCGCAGCCTGCAGACCCTGCCCGTGGTGGGCCCGCTGCTGCGCGCGCAACTCGAGGCCCAGCCGGGCCTGCAAGCCGAGGGCAACGCGCGCCTCACCGCCCGCTGGGACGGTGGTCTGGGCGTGCTCGGTTACCCCGCACCCACAACCGGCGCCCCCCCCGCTGCACCGCCACGCCTGCAGGCGGGCTTGCAGGCACCGCGTCTGTCCATCACGCGCGGCAGCCCCGCGCGCGCCGCCGATCCCAGCACCGGCGCCGATGCGGTGGTGGGCACGCTGCAAACCCTGGTGCTCGCCAACCTCAACCTGCAGGCCAGCGGCCCGCCCCACCAGCTCGACATCACCGCCACCGGCCAGGCCGAGCAGGGGCCGTGGCGCGGCACGCTGGACACCCAGGGCAGGCTGCAACTGGGCAGCGCGCAAAAGCCCGACGTCGACAGCGGGCGGCTGGACCTGAGCCGCCTGCAGCTTCGCGCCACCGACAGCGCGCGCAAAGACCGTGTGGTCGACTGGACGCTGCAGGCAGCCGCCGCGCTCGGCCTGCGCTGGCAGGATGCGCGCAGCGCCATCAGCCTGCAGGCCGACGCTGGCCAGCTGCGGGTGCAACCCACCTTCAACAACCGCGTGGGCGGCTCGTCCGCCGCCGTGGCCACCACCACCAGCCCCCTGCTGCTGGCCTGGGAGCAACTCAGCTGGGCCAAGGGCGCATTGCTCACGCGCGGCCAGCTCACCGGCCTGCCGCTCGCGTGGGTGGACGCCTTCCCCACCGCCGAGGGCGCGAAAAGCGGCCCGCTGAGCCAGGCCGGACTGGGTGGCGATGTGGTGTTCGACGGCAGCTGGGACTTGTCCTTGCCGGCCGATGCGGCCACCCCGCCGCGACTGACGGCCCAACTGCAGCGACGCAGCGGCGACCTGTCGGTGCAGACCGATGGCGCGTTTGAAGAGAACACCACCTCCACCCAGCGCCTGCAGACCGGCATCAAGGAGGCGCGGCTGAGCGTGACCACCCAAGGCGCCAACGTGCAGGCCAGCCTGCGCTGGGACAGCGAGCGGCTGGGCCAGGCCAGCGCCGACCTCGGCACCACGCTCAGCCCACCCAATGGCGAGCAGACCGCCTGGCACTGGGCGGCCGACGCCCCGTTGCGCGGCACCATCACCGCCAGCCTGCCGCAGGTGGGCGTGTGGTCGGCGCTGGCGCCACCGGGCTGGCGTGTGCGCGGCACGCTGGCCGCCAGCGCCACGCTCAGCGGCACACGCGCCACACCGCTGTGGAACGGCACCTTGCAGGCCGACCAGCTCGCGCTGCGATCCATCGTCAACGGCATCTCGTTCTCGCGCGGAGAACTGCGCGCCACGCTGGCCGGCGAGCGCATCACCATCGACCGCTTTTATCTGCAGGGCCGAGGCGGCGCCGAGGTGGGCGGCACGTTGCTGGCCAGCGGCACCACCGAGTTCAAGCGCGTCACGGTGGACGGCGTGAGCCAGCGCCAGCCCTACATCAACCTGCAGGCCACGGCCACCAAGCTGCGCGTGTCATCGCGGGCTGACCGGCGCCTCACGCTCTCGGGCCAGCTGCAGGCCGAGCTGGTGGGCACGGCGCTGCAGATTCGCGGCCGGCTGCTGGCCGATTCCGCCCTCTTCGTGCTGCCCGACGAATCCACCCCCAGCCTGGGCGCCGACGTGGTGGTGCGCGGCACCGAGACCGCGCTGGTGACACCGGGCGCGTTCCGCGTGCGGCCCGACGTGCTGGTGGACATCGATCTGGGCGAAGACTTCCAGGTGAGCGGCCAGGGACTGCAGACACGGCTGGCCGGGCAGATCAATGTGCGCAGCACGCCCGAGCTGCCCACGCCGCGCGTGCTGGGCGACGTGCGCACCGTGCGCGGCTCCTACCGCGCCTACGGCCAGCAACTCACGATTGAAAACGGCGTGCTGCGTTTCACCGGGCCGTACGACAACCCCACGCTGGACATCACCGCCGTGCGGCCGAACACGACCCAGCGCGTGGGCGTGCAGATCAGCGGCACCGCGCAGTCACCGCGGGTGCGCCTGTTCTCCGACCCCGAACTGCCCGACAGCGAAAAGCTCGCCTGGCTGGTGCTGGGCCGTCCGGCCAGTGGCGCCGGGGCCGAGGCCGCCGTGTTGCAGCAAGCGGCGCTGGCCTTGCTGGCGGGGCGCGACGGTCGCCTGGATGGTGGCCTCGCCGGCGCGCTGGGCCTGGACGAACTCTCGATCGCCGGCAGCGCCACCAACGCCGACGGCTCGGCCGCCGCCGCCGCGCTCACGTTGGGCAAACGCCTGTCGAACAACCTCTACCTGAGCTACGAACGCAGCCTGGCCGGCGCGCTGGGCACGGTCAGCATCTTCTACGACGTGTCACGCCGCCTCACGGTGCGGGCACGGGCCGGTGAAGAAAACGCCTTGGACCTGATCTTCACCATCCAGTACGACTGAGGCTCAGGCCAGCGCGGCCTCGGCCGTGTGGCTGGCAATCTCGCCTTCGGCTGCGGCCAGCGCCTGCGCCTTGGCGTCCGGGCCCATGGCCACACCCTCGGCGCGCACGAAGCGCACGTCGGTGATGCCGAAGAAGCCCAGCACCGTCTGCAGGTAACTTTCCTGGTGTTCCATGGCGCGGCCACCTTCGCTGGTGGAGTACACGCCGCCGCGCGTCAGCGCCACGATCACCGTCTTGCCGCCGGCCAGGCCTTGTGGGCCTTTGTCGGTGTAGGTGAAGGTGCGCCCGGCCTGCGCCACGCGGTCGATCCAGGCCTTGAGCTGGGTCGGGATGGTGAAGTTGTAGAGCGGTGCGCCGATCACGACCACGTCGGCCGCGAGGAACTGGCTCACCAGCGCTTCGGACAGCGCGTTTTCACGGCGCTGCGCGTCGGTGGCAGCGGCCTGGCCGGTGCGAAAACCCAGCGCGTCGGCGCTCAGGTGGGGCACCACGTCGGCGGCCAGGTCCAGGCGTTGCACCTGCGTGCCGGGGTGGCTGGCCAACCAGGCGGCCACGGTTTGCGCGGTGAGCTGGCGGGAAACGGACTGGTCGCCGGTGATGGCGGAATCGATGTGAAGCAGTTGCATGAGGTTTTCCTGAAAGATTGGGTGCCACGCTTCGTGGCGATGGATGGAGTTTGAATCTGGATCGAATGTTTGATAAGTCGGCAAAATCGGGCTTCACCGTTCCATCAACGGGACAATCATTGGAAGCGAGCCATGCAAGACCTCAACGACATGCTGTATTTCGCCGAAGTGGTCGAGCGCGGCGGCTTCGCCGCGGCCGGCCGGGCGCTGGGCCTGCCCAAGTCACGCCTGTCGCGACGCGTGGCCGGGTTGGAGGCCCAGCTCGGCGTGCGCCTGCTCCAGCGCACCACGCGCAAGCTTTCACTCACCGCCGTGGGCGAAACCTACCTGCGCCACTGCCAGGCCCTGCGCGAATCGGCCCAGGCCGCGGCCGACGCCGTGGCCCACGCCCAGACCGAGCCGCGCGGCACCATTCGCGTGGTGTGCCCGGTGACGCTGGCGCAGACCGTGCTGGCCGACGTAATGCCGATCTACCTCGCGCGCCATCCGCAGGTGCGCGTGGAGATGGAGGTGAACAACCGCGTGGTCGACCTCGTGAAAGACGGGGTGGACGTGGCGCTGCGCGTGCGCCCCACGCTGGAGGACAGCGGCAGCCTCGTTGTGAAGCGGCTGGACGAAGCGCGCTCGGTGCTGGTGGCCAGCCCGGCATTGCTGGCGCGCCAGGGCACCCCCACCACGCTGGACGAGGCCAGCCGACTGGACAGCGTGGCCATGTCGGCCACCGACGGACTGGTCAACATCCGCCTCACCAGCGTGGACGGACGCGAAGCGGTGCTGCAACACCGCCCGCGCTACATCGCCGACGACCTGCTCACCCTCAAGCTCGCGGTGCTCGGCGGCAGCGGCATGTGCTGGCTGCCCGACTACATGTGCGAGGACGAATTGCGCGTCGGCCGGCTGGTGCGCCTGCTGCCCGAGTGGTCCACGCCGGTGGGTGTGGTGCACGCGGTGTTTCCCTCGCGCCGGGGCCTGTCGCCAGCGGTGCGCAGTTTTCTGGATTTTCTGGGGGAATACGTGCCCGTCTGCGGCAGCTTGCTGCGCACGCCCGCAGCCTCTCGTGCGTGACAGCCCCCGTACAATGCGGGCACTCTTCGCGGCCATAGTTCAATGGATAGAACGGGCCCCTCCTAAGGGCCAGATGTAGGTTCGATTCCTACTGGCCGCACCATGCCCTGGCCCCCGGTGGGTCTCGCTGGGCACCTCTCAGCGCAGCATGGCGTAACCCACTCCGATGGCAGCGGCCAGCCCGACAGCATCTGCAAACAGCGCACACGCCAGCGCGTGCCTCGCGTGTTGCACACCCACACTGCCGAAGTACACCGCGAGCACGTAGAAGGTGGTTTCGGTCGAGCCCTGCACGATGGCGGCGAGACGACCGGCGAACGAATCCACGCCGTGCGTCTGCATCACGTCGATCATCAGGCCGCGTGCCCCGGCGCCGGAGAGCACTTTCATCAAGCCCACTGGCAGCGCCGGCAGGAAATCGGTGTCCCAACCCATCGCGGCCACGCCAGCGCCAATGCCGGCCAGCAGGAAGTCCATGCAGCCTGCCGCCCGAAACACACCGATGGCGATGAGGATGGCAATCAGGTAGGGCACGATCTGGATCGCCACGCCAAAACCTTCTTTGGCGCCGTCGATGAAGGCGTCGTACACGTTGATGCGCCTGCAAGCCCCCGCCAGCACAAACAGCATCACCACGCTCAGGATCACGCCGGCGCCGGTGGTGCCGGCCACGCGCGCAGCCTCGTCGGCCGGCAGGCGGGCCAGCGCGCTCACCGCTGCAGCGAGCAGGCCCGCCACCGCCATCACGGGCAACAGGAATCGCGCGCGCCACAGCGGCAGGCGCTGGCACACAGCCACCGCCAGCA
>QBMB01000140.1 GCA_003241965.1 Burkholderiales bacterium
GTGTTCAGGCGCGCCACCTGGCCCAGGCGCAGCAACTCTTCGGCGCGTCGGCGCGCCAGACGCTGGCGCTGCAGGTGCCGCAGCGCCGCCAGCAGGGCGACCACCGCCAGCACCCAGGCGACCATGCGTGCCCAAGGCCACTGGCGCCAGCCCACGGTCTGTGTGGCCACCACGTCGAAAGGCTGGCTCTCCGCCGCCACGACCTTGTGGAACTCGAAGCGCGAGCCGGCACCGGCCTGCAGCCGGCCCGGCTGGACGAGGTGGCGTTGGCCCGCGTGCACGAGCTCGACCCGCACCGCGCTGGTCTGGGGTGCCATCGGCCATTCGGCCCAAGGCACCAGGGCCTGCAGGTCGATCGTGAGCGCGTAACTGGCGGGCTCGGAGGCGAGCACCAGCCGGTAGCGGCCACTGCTCAGGTCCTGCGGTGCGAGCGCTGCGCGACCGCTCTGGCGCGAAAGTCGCTCGGCCTCGGCCAGACCGGGGTCGGGCCAGGGCGTGGTGGCGTCGCTGCGCTGCACCGAGAGGATGCGCGGGTAAAGCGCGGGCAGTCGCTGTTCGGGGGAGCCTCTTCCAAGTGCAGCGGGTGCGTCGGGCGCAGGCTGCAGCAGCGCCAGCGTGGCCAGGATCGCGTCGTGCTGCACCACTTGCTGGCTGAGCAGCCGGTGCACGATGCGCGCGTCGGTCTCGAAGAGCGCGCGTTGCTGTTCGAGCGACTGACGCGCGATGGCGGTCGCGCCGGCCAGGGCGATCACCGCCCCGCCCAACACCCACCACCAAGAGAAACGCCAAGGCCGTTGCATGCGGCGGATTCTGGCACGCGCCTTCGCGGCGCGTCGCCGGCTCAGGGGAAGAGCGGCTTGACGTTCCAGATCTCGCTGGCGTATTCGCGGATGGTGCGGTCCGACGAGAAGGCGCCCATGCCGGCCACGTTCAGAACAGCATGGCGCGTCCATTCGGCTGGCTGGCGGTACAGCGCGTCCACCTTGTGCTGTGTGGCCAGGTAGTCGGTGTAGTCGGCCAGCAGCAGGTAGTAGTCGGACTCCAGCAGCGTGCGGGTGATGTCGTGGAAACGCCCGGGCTCCTCGGGGCTGAAGGCACCTTCGGCGATGCGGTCGATGGCGGTCTTCAGGTCGTAGTTGTGGTCGTAGTAGCGGCGCGGGTTGTAGCCACTGGCGCGAAGCGCCGCCACCTGCTCGGTGCGGTGACCGAAGATGAAGATGTGCTCCAGCCCCACGTGTTCGGCAATCTCGATGTTGGCGCCGTCCCAGGTGCCGATGGTGAGCGCGCCGTTGAGCGAGAACTTCATGTTGCCGGTGCCCGAGGCCTCGGTGCCGGCGGTGGAAATCTGCTCGGAGAGGTCGGCCGCGGGGATGATGACTTCGGCCAGCGACACCCGGTAGTTGGGGATGAACACCACCTTGAGCTTGTCGCCCACACGCTTGTCGCTGTTGACCACGCGTGCCACGTCGTTGATGAGCTTGATGACGAGCTTGGCCATGAAGTAGGCCGAGGCCGCCTTGCCGGCAAACACCACCGTGCGCGGCACCCAGTCGGCGTGCGGGTGCGCCAGGATCTGCTGGTAACGCGTGACCACGTGCAGCACGTTGAGCAACTGCCGCTTGTACTCGTGCATACGCTTGATCTGCACGTCGAACAGGCTGGCCGGGTTCACGATCACGCCCGTCTCTGTGGCGATGCGCTCGGCCAGCCGGTGTTTGTTCTGCGCCTTGGCGGCCTGGAAGGCGCTGACGAATTCGGGGTCGGTGGCGAGTGGGCGCAGCTGCTCCAGCTCGTCCAGGTTGCGCCGCCAGGTGGTGCCGATGCGCGCGTCGATCAGGCTGGCCAGCGGCCGGTTGGCCTGCGAGAGCCAGCGCCGCGGCGTGATGCCGTTGGTCTTGTTGGTGAAGCGCTCGGGGTAGAGCCTTGCGAAGTCGGCAAAGATGGTCTGCACCATCAGCTGGCTGTGCAGGGCCGAGACACCGTTGACCTTGTGGCTGGCCAGCACCGAGAGGTAGGCCATGCGCACGCGGCGCTGGCCGCGTTCGTCGATCAGCGACACGCGGCGCAGCAGGTCGTTTTCACCGGGGAAACGCTCGTGCACTTCAGCCAGGAAGATGGCGTTCAGGTCGTAAATGATGCGCAGGTGGCGCGGCAGCAGGCGGCCCAGCAGTTCCACCGGCCAAGTCTCCAGCGCCTCCTGCATGAGCGTGTGGTTGGTGTAGCTGAAGACCTTTTTGCAGATGGCCCAGGCGGCGTCCCACTCCAGACCTTGTTCGTCGACCAGCAGGCGCATGAGCTCGGGCACGGCCAGCGCGGGGTGGGTGTCGTTGAGGTGGATGGCCACGCGCTCGGTGAACAGGTCGAAGTTGCCCTGGTGCTTGATGAAGCGGCGCACGATGTCCTGCAGCGAGGCGCTGACAAAGAAGTACTCCTGGCGCAGGCGCAGCTCCTTGCCGTGCTCGGTGCTGTCGTCGGGGTAGAGCACGCGCGAGACGTTTTCGGACGCGTTCTTGGCCTCCACGGCGCGCATGTAGTCGCCTTTGTTGAAGGCGTCGAGGTTGATGCCGCTGGTGGCGCGTGCGGTCCACAGGCGCATGGTGGCCACGCTGCTGAGCTCATGGCCGGGCACGCCGGTGTCGTAGGCGGTGGCGATCACGTCGTCGGTCTCGACCCAGCGCACCTGCCCGTCGGCCTGCACCAGGCGCCCGCCAAACTGCACCGTGTAGCTGAATTCCGGGCGCATGAATTCCCAGGGATTGCCGTTGACCAGCCAGTAGTCGGGCTCTTCCACCTGGCGGCCGTCAACGATGCGCTGCGCGAACATGCCGTAGTCGTAGCGGATGCCGTAGCCCATGCCGGGAATGCCCACGGTGGCCATGGAGTCCAGGAAACATGCGGCGAGGCGCCCCAGGCCACCGTTGCCCAAGCCGGCGTCGGTTTCCAGATCGATCAGCGAGTCGAAGTCCACCCCGAGCTGGGTGCAGGCGGTTCGGGCTTCGTCGAGGATGCCGACCGACAACAGCGCATTGGTGAGTGCGCGCCCGGTCAGGAACTCCATGGACAGGTAGTACACGCGCTTGGCGTCGTGGTCCTGCGCGGTGGCGAGGGTCTCGCGCCAGCGGTGCATCATGCGGTCACGCACAGCGTGGAACAGGGCAAACAGCCAGTCGCGCCGGGTGGCCGAGCGCGGGTCGCGACCGACCGAGTAGACCAGGCGGTTGGCGATGGACTTGCGCAAGGCGTCCACGCCGTTGTCGAGCTGGTCGTATTCAAACGGGACAGGGCTGATGGGGTGCGTGGTGTCAGGCATGGCGGTGAGCTCTGTGGTGGGGGCTGAAAGGCTGAAGCAATAAGCGTGCTGGCGTGGTGCTCAGAGCGGCACCACCGAGCGGTAAACCTGCAGGTACTCGCTGGCCGCACGCTCCCAGCCGAAGCGCAGCGCCATGGCATGGCGTTGCACCGCGCGCCAGTCGGCTGGGCGGCGCTGCAGTGCAAACGCGCGGCGCATCGCCCGCAGCAGGCCTGGTACAGCGAGTTCGCGAAAGACGAAACCGCTGGCGCTGCCATCGTCCAGGTGCTCCAGGCTGCAGTCGACCACGGTGTCGGCCAGGCCGCCCACGGAGCGCACCAAAGGGAGCGTGCCATAGCGCAGGCCGTAGAGCTGGGTCAGGCCGCAGGGCTCGAAGCGCGAAGGCAGCACGATGACGTCGGCCCCGGCGATCACGCTGTGCGCCAGGTCTTCGTCGTAACCCACGGTGAGCGCCACCTGCCCCGGGTGGCGCAGCGCGCAGTCGCGCAGGGCCTGCACCTGCTGCCGGCGGTGGTGGACGAGCTGGTGCAGCGCGGCGGACANACGGTGAGCGCCACCTGCCCCGGGTGGCGCAGCGCGCAGTCGCGCAGGGCCTGCTCGATGGCCGCATCGCCCGAGCCCAGCACCGCGAGTTGTCCGCCGCGCTGCACCAGCTCGTCCACCACCGCCGGCAGCAGGTGCAGGCCCTTCTGCTCTGTGAGGCGGCTCACCACCGAGAACAGCAGCGCATCGGGTTGTGGTTTCAGCCCCATGCGCTGCTGCAGCCGGCCCTTGGCCTGCGCCTTGCCCTGCAGGTGGTCGGCGTCAAAACCGGGCTGCACCAGCGGGTCGGTCAAGGGATTCCACACCGCGTCGTCCACGCCGTTCAGGATGCCGTGCAGCTGCGCCTGGCGCTGGCGCAGCACGCCGTCCAGCCCACAGCCTTGTTCGGGTCCGGTGATCTCGTGCGCGTAGGTCGGGCTCACGGTGGTGATGGCGTCGCTGTACTTCAGCCCCGCCTTCATGAAACTGATTTGCCCGTGGAACTCCAGCCCCTGCAGGTGGAAGAGTCCGTCGGGCAGGCCCAGGCGCGGGCGCAGGCCGACGTTGAAGACGCCCTGGTAGGCCAGGTTGTGCACGGTGAACACGCCGGCCGGCCGGTGCTCGGCCGTGTGCGCCAGCTCGTGCAGGTAGGCAAAGGTCAGACCGGTGTGCCAGTCGTGGCCGTGCACCACGTCGGGCACCCACGCAGCGTTCAAACCGGTGCCCAACAAGGCCGCCGCCCAGCCCAGCCAGGCGAATTGTTCGGCGCTGTCGGGCCAGGGTTGGCCCGAGGCGTCCAGGTAGGGGTTGCCCCCGCGCTCGTACAGACCCGGCGCGTGCAGCAGCCACACGGGCATTCCGCTCTCGGTGATGCGCCCGGCGCGCAGCCACGGCGTGGGGCCGTGGGCCGACGTGGCTTGCGGGCCCACGCCGTCGGGCAAGCCCGGACTGCCCCCGGCCGGCACCAAGAGCGTGGGGCCTTCGGGTGTGACCCCTGCCACCACGCTGGGGAAGGCCGGCAACAACAGGCGCACGTCGGCGCCCAGCGCTTGCAGCGCCGGCGGCAGGCCCGCGCTCACGTCGGCCAGCCCGCCAGTCTTGAGCAGCGGGAAAACTTCAGAGCAGACGTACAGAACCTTGAGGGTCATTGCAGTTCTTCGAGCATTTCTTTGGTCACCAGCACCACGCCGCTGGGGGTGCGGAAGAAGCGGCGTTCGTCTTCCGCCGCGTCCACACCGATCTTCATGCCCGGTGGGATCACGCAGCCGTTGTCGACCACCACCTTGTGCAGTTCGCAGTCGCGCCCGATGTCGACCTCGGGCAGGATGACCGACTCTTCAACCGACGCATACGAATGCACGCGCACGCGCGAAAACAGCACCGATCGGCGCACCAGCGCGCCCGAAATGATGCAGCCGCCCGAGACCAGCGAGTCCACCGCGTAGCCCCGGCGGCCGTCGTCGTCGAACACGAACTTGGCCGGCGGCAACTGCTCCTGGTAGGTCCAGATCGGCCACTCGCGGTCGTACATGTCGAGCTCGGGGATGGTGTTGGTGAGGTCGAGGTTGGCGGCCCAGTAGGCGTCCACGGTGCCCACGTCGCGCCAGTAGGCCGGTGCATCGGGTGAGCTCTTCACGCAGGACATGCCGAACGGATGGGCCACCGCATCGCCGGCGGCCACCATGGCCGGGATGATGTCCTTGCCGAAGTCGCGGCTGGAGCCCGGGGTGTTGGCGTCGCGTTTGAGGGCTTCAAACAGGTGCTCGGTGTTGAACACATACACGCCCATGCTGGCCAGCGCCACGTCGGGTTTGCCCGGCATGTGGGGTGGCTGGGCCGGCTTCTCCAGGAAATGCACGATGTTGCGGTCGGCGTCGATGTCCATCACGCCAAAAGCCGTGGCCTCGGCCAGCGGCACCTCGATGCAGGCCACGGTGCACTTCTTGCCCAGCGCCACGTGGTCGGCGATCAGCGTGGCGTAGTCCATTTTGTAGATGTGGTCGCCCGCGAGCACCAGGATGTATTCGGGCTTGTGCGCGCGCAGGATGTCCAGGTTCTGGTAGACCGCATCGGCCGTGCCCAGGTACCAGCTTTGATCGTCCATGCGCTGCTGGGCCGGCAGCAGGTCGATGAACTCGTTGAACTCGTTGCGCAGGAAGCTCCAGCCGCGCTGCAGGTGGCGCAGCAGGCTGTGCGACTTGTACTGGGTGAGCACGCCGATGCGGCGCACGCCCGAGTTCAGGCAGTTGGAGAGCGCGAAGTCGACGATGCGGAACTTGCCGCCGAAGTACACGGCAGGTTTGGAGCGCCGGTCGGTCAGGGCGTGCAGGCGCGAGCCGCGTCCGCCCGCCAGCACCAGGGCAATGGTGCGTTTGGCCAGTTGCTGGGGCGTTGTCTTTTCCATGCTTGTCTCCATTGGTGTGGGGGCGGGTGCGTCTTGGTGCGCACTGGCTCATTGAAACGGGAATCCGTCAGGCCGTTGCGTTTCAGGGTATTCGGCCGTGTGCCCGGGTCATGGCGAGCAGTCGCTCTGCCGGGCGGTGATCGATCTGGCGCCAGTCAAAGCGCCATTCCCAGCAGCCGGTGGCTTGCCCGGGTGTGTTCATGCGGTGTTTGCCGTCCAGGCCCACCACGTCCTGAAACGGCAGCACCAGCGTGTTGGCCACCGATTGCGACAGCGCGGTGATCAGTGTCCAGTGCGGTTCGGTGTCCACCGCCGGGCCGAGGTAGGCGCGCGCGGCGGCCTTGTCGTGGGCGGAGGCGGCGCGCCACCAGCCCAGGGTGGTGTCGTTGTCGTGTGTGCCGGTGTAGGCCACGCAGTTGCGTTCCAGGTTGTGCGGCAGGTAGGGGTTGGCCGCGTCGCCGCCAAACGCGAACTGCAGGATGCGCATGCCGGGAAAGCCGCAGGCCTCGCGCAGCGCGTTCACCTCGGGTGTGATCAGGCCAAGGTCTTCCGCAATGATGGCCAGCGGACCCAGCTCTTCCTGCAGGGCGGCGAACAGCGGCAGGCCCGGGCCGCTCTGCCATTGGCCGGCCACCGCAGTGGGCTCACTGGCCGGGATTTCCCAGTGCGCCTCGAAGCCGCGAAAGTGGTCCAGCCGCACCACGTCGACCTGCTGGAACAGGTGCGCCACCCGGTCTTTCCACCAGCGGTAGCCGTTGTGCGCCATCACCGGCCAGTTGTACAGCGGGTTGCCCCAGCGCTGGCCGGTGGCGCTGAAGTAGTCGGGCGGAACGCCCGCCACCACCTCGGGTTCGAAATCGTCGCCCAGCAAAAACTGGTCCGCATGGGCCCACACGTCGGCGCTGTGGTGGGCCACGAAGATGGGCGCGTCGCCCACCATCTGCACGCCCCGGTGGCGGGCGTAGTCGCGCAGCGCCTGCCACTGCACCCAGAAACGCCACTGCACGAACTGCCAGAACCCCAGCGCCTTGGGCGAGTGCTGGCGCACCTCGTCCAGGGCCGCCGGGTCGCGCTGCGCCAGTGGCGCGGGCCATTGCGGCCAGCTGCCGATGTGGCGTTCGCTGAGCACCATGAAGAGCGCGTAGTCGTCCAGCCAATGCGCGTGTTCGGTGCAGAAGCCTGCCAATGCGTCGCGGTGTTCCTCGCTGGCGCGCAGGTTGAAGCCGTCCCAAGCCTTGCGCAGGCAGGCCATGCGCCAGGGCGCCACGCGGGCGAAGTCGCAGCGGTGGTGGTCGAAGCCCTGGGTCGGCATCCAGGGCAGCCAGCCGAGTTGCACCAGATCGTCCAGGTCGACCATGAGCGGGCTGCCGGCGAAGGCCGAGACGCTCTGGTAGGGCGAGTTGCCCGGGCCGCCCGGCGACAGCGGCAGGATCTGCCACATCGACTGGCCGGCCGAGGCGAGCCAGTCCACAAAGTGGCGCGCACCGATGCCGAGGTCGCCCGAGCCGTTGGGGCCGGGCAGGCTGGTGATGTGCAGCAAAACGCCGCTGGTGCGGCGCGACAGAAAGGGGTGGATCGACGTGTTCATGGAGGGCTGGCGCGGGGGTCCAGTGACCCATGCAAGCTCTGGACCAGCACCCTCACACCCGCCTCTTGCAGCGTGAGCTGGTCGGTGACGGTGTCGCTGGCCTGGCCATCCGCTGCGACCGTTGCCCGGGCGCTGTCCAGCAGCACGCCCCAGCCGCCGGGGGGCAGCGGGAGCGTGCACGGGCCTTGATCGGCGTGCCAGACCAACAGCAGGCGCTCGGAGGGCGGTGCGTTGCCTTCCCCGACGGTGACCAGGGCAGTGAGCGTGCGGCGGTCATCCGCCTGCCAGGCCTCGGGCCGCAGGGCCTGGCCGTCGGTGTCGAGCCAGAGGATGTCGGGCGAGGCGTTGCTGGGGTTGCCCTCACCGCTGAACCAGCGCGCGTGGCGCAGACCCGGGTGGTGGCTTCTCAACGCAGCGAGACCGGCCACGAAATCGGCGAGTTCGGTGTCTGCGCCTGCCCAGTCCAGCCAGGTGGTGGCGTTGTCCTGGCAGTAGCTGTTGTTGTTGCCGTGCTGGCTGTGGCCGATCTCGTCGCCCGCGAGCAGCTGCGGTGTGCCTTGGGCGCAGAACAGCGTGGCCAGCAGGGCGCGGCGCCACAGGCCGCGGTGGTGCAGCACCACCGGGTCGTCGGTGGCGCCTTCCACGCCGCCGTTGGCGCTGAGGTTGTGGCTGTGGCCGTCGCGGTTGTCTTCCCCGTTGGCGGCGTTGTGTTTGTGTTGGTAGGCCGTGAGGTCGGCCAGGTTGAAGCCGTCGTGCGCGGTGACCATGTTGACGCTGGCGGTGGGCAAACGAGCGCGCTGGTTGAAGAAGTCCCCGCTCGCGCAGACCCGCGTGGCGAGCTCGCCACGCGTGCCCTGGTGGCCCAGCCAGAAGGCGCGCACGCCGTCGCGGAAGCGGTCGTTCCATTCCAGCCAGCCGGCCTCGAAGCCGCCCACGTGGTAACCGTCGGGGCCGATGTCCCAGGGCTCGGCGATGAGGCGCACGCTGCGCAGCACCGGGTCGTGCGCCATGGCGCTGAGCAGCGCACCGCGCGGGTTGAAGGCGTGGCCCAGCGCTGCGTCGCGCCCCAGCGAGACGGCGAGGTCGAAACGGAAGCCGTCCACGCCGAAGGCCTGCACCCACCAGCGCAGGCTGTCCAGCACCCATTGCTGCACGCGCGGCTCGCTCATGGCCAGGCTGTTGCCGGTGCCACTGAAGTTGTGCGGCACGCCGTGGTCTCCCATGGCGTACCAGCGGTTCTGACCGAGCCCGCGCCAGGAGAGCGTGGGACCGTCGAGGTCGCTCTCGGCCGTGTGGTTGAAGACCACGTCGAGCACCACCTCGATGCCCGCGCGGTGCAGGGTGTCGACCATGTGGCGGAACTCGGCGCGAACGGCGGTGGTGTCGTCGGTGCGGGCCGCGGCGTAGGCCGGCTCGGGTGCGAACGCGCTCAGTGTGTTGTAGCCCCAGTGGTTGCTCAAGGCCCGTTCGATCAGGTGGCGCTCGCTGATGTGCTGGTGCACCGGCAGCAGGCACACGGTGGTGATGCCCAGGCGCTGCAGGTGCTGCACCACGGCGGGGTGGGTGAGGGCGGCGTAGGTGCCGCGCTCCGATTCGGGCACCTCGGGGTGCAGGCGGGTGAGCGCTTTCACATGCGCCTCGTAGATCACCACGCGGTCGGCGGCGATGGCCGGTCGGGGCGCAATGGCCAGGCCTGCGGCCAGCTCGGCTTGCGCATCCACCACCACGCAACGGGGCATGTGGGCGGCGTTGTCGGTGGGGTCGGGCTGGTGCTCGCCCCAGGCTTGTGTGGGATGCAGCGGGTCGGCGCAGGCGTGGCCGGTCTGCAAGGCCAGGCGCTCGGTGTCACCGACCAGGGCCAGTGCCCAGGGGTCGAGCAGCAGGTGCGCGGGGTTGAAGCGGTGGCCGGCTTCGGGCAACCACGGGCCGCTGGCGCGCAGGCCGTAGAGCTGGCCGGCGCTCACACCGGGCACGAAGGCCGCCCACACGCCGTCGCCTGCGGGCTGCAGCGCCACGCGGCGGTGTTCGGCCGGCGCGCCGGGTTCGAACAGGCAGACTTCGACCCCGTGGGCATCGGGTGCCCAGACCGAAAAGTGCACGCCGTCCACACCACCTTGGGTGCGCAGGTGTGCGCCCAGCGCAGGAGCGGCGCAGGGGATTGTCATGCCTGTTCTGGTTGGAGCCACAACACAGCGAGCGGCGGCAGCGTGAAACTCGCCGACCAGCGCTGGCCGTGCTGCGCCAGGTCTTCGGCCAGCACACGGCCGTGGTTGCCCACGTTGCTGCCGCCGTAGTGGCTGGAGTCGGGGTTGAGCCGCTCCTGCCAGTGCCCGCCGTGCGGCAGGCCCACGCGGTAACCGTGGCGCACCATGGGCGTGAGGTTGGCGATCACCACCACCGTGTCTTCGAGCGCGTGGCCGTAGCGGGCGAAGGCCAGCACCGAGTGGTCGGCGTCGTCCACCACCAGCCACTGGAAGCTGTAGGGGTCGGTGTCGCGCGCGTGCAGGGCGGGCGCGCTGCGGTAGACGTGGTTGAGGTCGCGCACGAGGTGCTGCACGCCGGCGTGCGACGGATCGGTCAGCAGGTGCCAGGGCAGCTCGGCGTCGTGGTCCCACTCGGTCGGCTGGGCCAGTTCGGCGCCCATGAAGAGCAGCTTCTTGCCCGGGTGGGCGTACATCCAGGCGTAGAGCGCGCGCAGGTTGGCCAGCTGCTGCCAGCGGTCGCCGGCCATCTTGTTGAGCAGCGAGCCCTTGCCGTGCACCACCTCGTCGTGCGAGAGCGGCAGCACGTAGTCTTCGGTGTGCGCGTACATCATCGCGAAGGTCAGCTTGTGGTGGTGCCAGCGTCGGTGGACCGGGTCGAGCGCGAAGTACGACAGCGTGTCGTGCATCCAGCCCATGTTCCATTTGTGGTCGAAGCCCAGCCCGCCTTCGGCCACCGGTCCGGTCACGCGCGGGAAGGCGGTGGACTCTTCGGCCATCGTGGCGGCGCGGGGCGCTTCCTGGTGCAGCACCTCGTGCACCTCGCGCAGGAAGGCAATGGCCTCCAGGTTCTCGCGCCCGCCGTGTTCGTTGGGCACCCACTCGCCAGCGGGGCGGCTGTAGTCGCGGTAAAGCATGGAGGCCACCGCGTCCACCCGCAGGCCGTCGATGCCGTACTGCTCGACCCAGAACAGCGCGTTGCCCACGAGGAAATTGCGCACCTCGAAGCGGCCGAAGTTGTAGATGAGGGTGTTCCAGTCGCGGTGGAAACCTTCGCGCGGATCGGCGTGCTCGTACAGCGCCGTGCCGTCGAAGCGGGCCAGCGCGTGTTCATCGGTGGGGAAATGCGCGGGCACCCAGTCCAGGATGATCTTGAGACCGGCGGCGTGCGCGGTCTGCACGAAGCGCCGGAACGCCTCGGGCGAGCCATGGCGCGCGGTGGGCGCGTACAGGCCGGTGGGCTGGTAGCCCCACGAGGCGTAGAACGGGTGTTCGCTCACCGGCATGAGCTCCAGGTGGGTGAAACCCATGTCCACCGCATAGGGCACGAGTTGGGTGGTGAGGTCGTCCCAGGTGGGCACGGTGTGCGGCCCG
>QBMB01000141.1:0-6941 GCA_003241965.1 Burkholderiales bacterium
CGAATGCGCTGCGCCGTGTCGATCTTTTCCGTCTCCAGGCACCGCCTGTGAGCAACCGTGCCCGCCTCGTGCCCGCCCTGGTGGCACTGCTCACGGTGGCGGCGGCCGCGTTTCTGTGGTGGCAGTCGGAGCGTTCCCAGTCGTTGTTGCGCGAGCAAGTGCTGCTGCAGGCAGAAAAGCGCAGCGTGCACCTGGCAGACGCCATGGGCGGGCAGGTCAGCGGCCTGATCACCACGCTTGATCTGCAGCTGCGCGATCTGCGCCACGAGTGGTTGCGCGACCCAGGCGCGTTCAACGAGGTTGCGCGAGGGGTCATCGAGGCCCTGCCACGCGGTTTCGTGTCCCACATCTCGGTGGCCAATGCCGACGGCTACGTGATTTACGACACCCTTGAAAAGCCGGACGCCGCGTTCATTGGCGATCAGGCGCATTTCCAGGCCCAGCGCGATGCCGCGACCGACGATCGCCTCGTGATCGGCAAACCGGTGAAGTCGCGCATCGCCGAGGACTGGGTGGTGGTGGTCAACCGTCCGATTTTGCTGGACGGGCGCTTTGTGGGCTCGGTGCAGATGATGGTCTCCACCGCCTTCATTGCGCGCAGACTGGGCGCCTTGCAGCTCTCCGGGCAAGACGTGGTCACCTTGATCTCTCCCGATGGCACCTTTCTCGCCCGCAGCCTGGACCATGAGGAGGCCATGGGCACCAGCGTACCGGCGCAACGGCCGTTCCTGACCGATCCAGACGCGCGCAGTGGCAGCTTTCGCACCGAGGGGCTGGTCGACGGCATCGCCCGGACCTACGGCTGGTACCGGCTGCAAACCAGCGGGCTGGTGGTGGCCATCGGCATCGCCGACCAAGCGGTGCTGGCGCCCCTGGCGCCGGCTCTCGAAAGCAACCGGCAGGTCTCCGCTGCGCTCATCACGCTGCTGCTGGTGAGCGGTGGCCTGATCATCGCGCTGCTGGTGTACCTGGGACGCAAGGCGTCGGCGTTGGAGACCAGCGAGGCCCGACTCAAGGAAGCGCAGCGGCTGGCCCGAGTGGGCAGCTGGAGGCGCGAACTCACCACCCACCAACTCAGCTGGTCTGACGAAATCTTCCGCATCTTCGAGGTGGATGCCACTGTCAAACCCAACTACAAGATCTTCATCACCAGCGTGCATCCCGACGATCGTGCGCTCGTGGCGGAGGCCTACCAGCGCTCGGTCGATGCGCGCGAAACCTATGACCTGGTGCACCGCCTGCTCATGGCCGACGGGCGCATCAAACACGTGCGGGTGTCGGGCTTCACCGAGTTCGACGGCGACCTTCCCCTGCGCAGCGTGGGCACGGTGCAGGACATCACCGAAGTGCACACGGCAGAAGAGGCGCTCAAGCGGCTGAACGAAGAACTGGAGCAGCGCGTGGCCGAGCGCACGCGCGAGTTGTCCGTGCTCAACCGCGAGCTGGAAGCCTTTGCCTACAGCGTCTCGCACGACCTGCGCACCCCGCTGCGCAGCATCGAAGGGTTTGCCAGCCTGCTGGCAGAAGACAGCGGCGCGGTGCTGACCGAAGACGCCAAGACCTACGTCAACCGCATCCGCACCTCGTCACGGCGCATGGGTCGACTCATCTCCGATCTGCTCACCCTGGCCCACCTGAGCCGCGCCGAGCTGCGTCTGGAGCCGGTGGACCTCACGCGCATGGCCAGCTCGATTGCCCAGGAGCTGGCCAGCACAGACCCGGGTCGCAGCGTGCAGTGGCACATCGATGAAGACATGCAGGTCATCGCCGACCCTGGCCTCATGCGGGTGGTGCTGCAGAACCTGCTGGGCAACGCCTGGAAGTACACCGGCCAGACGCTTGAGGCCGTGGTGTCGTTCACCCACACCAAGCGGGTCGATGGGGTTGTGGAGTTCTGTGTTCGCGACAACGGTGCCGGTTTCGACATGGTCTATGCCGACCAGCTCTTCGAACCCTTCAAGCGCCTGCATGCCCACCACGAATTTGAGGGATCGGGCGTTGGCCTGGCTACGGTGCGCCGTGTGATCGAGCGCCATGGCGGCTGGGTGCGCGGCGAAGGCACGGTCGGTGGCGGGGCTGCTTTCTGCTTCGGCCTGCCCCCGGTGTGAGGGCGACCTACAATACCCCCCATGGCTTCCCTCCCCACCATCACGGTCCAGCTCGCAGCGAGCATGCCCCTTGCGGCATGCGATGCCGTGGCGGGTCGCAAGCTGATGGGTTCGGCGGGACTGCGCCAGCCGGCCGCACATTCCTGAGCCCGGCGATACCCCTTCCTCTTTTTTGCGCATCCATCTATCGCCGGGCCCAAGCCCAGCGCGATCGCGGGCGCCGCCTTTTTGTCCGGCGAGCCTGCACCAGTTGGAGTGCAACATGCACAAGAGCCTTGCGGGTGAGCGGCTGCTCACCGAAATCGATTTCGCACGCCTGAACAAGCTGCGCGGCGCACAACTTCCGCCCGAGCTGGTCAGCGCGCTCGAATCCCTGGAACCCGTTCCTTCGCGCGAGATTCCACCCGACATCGTCACGATGTACTCGCAGGTCGTCGTCGAAGACATCGCGTCGAAGAAGCGGCAGAAGCTCACGCTGTGTTACCCCGCTGACGCCGAGCCCCACCTGGGGTTCATCTCCGTGCTCTCTCCAGTGGGCGCGAGCCTGCTCGGCCAAAGCGTGGGCGCCACCGCCCACTGGCGCACGCCCAACGGCGACGCCTGCGCAGCGGAGATCGTCGCGCTGCTGTTTCAGCCCGAAGCCAGCGGCGACTACACCACCTGACCGGTTCGTCGCAACCGATTGCGCCCCGCTGGCCATGCGCTGCGGGGCAGGCCCTCGTTCGTCCAGGAATTCTCATGAACTTCGACTCCATCCTTGCGCTCTCCGATTTCACGGTGCTTTCAGAGCACGCCCTTGATCGCGCAGCGCTCCTGGCCCGGCAACACCGGGCGCCCCTCAGGCTGATCCATTTCTCTGAAGGCCCACAGCAGGTCCCGGCCCATCCCATTGCGCGCCTGGGGCAGCGTGCGCGGCAGCTGGCCAGGCGTCACGAGATCTCTGTGCATTCCCTGGAGAAATCCGCGTCGCTGGAGCAGGTGCTTGCCGAGGCCCATGCCTCTTCGCTGCTGGTCATGGGGCCGCTGTCGCTGCGCAGCTGGAAGCGGTTTCACCGTGGCACGACCCTCGACCAGGCCGTGCACGGCAGCGTGTGCCCGTTGCTGGTGGTCAGGCGGGCACCGGTCACGCCGTACGAGCGTGTGCTCGTGGCCATCGATCTGTCGCCACGGTCAAAACCGTTGATCGACTTCGCGCGCCGGTTTTCAGATCCCTCGGTGCTGAAGCTGTTCCACGCGATCGACATGATCGAGGACAGCAAGCTGCGCCTGGCCAACGTGTCGGGCGAAACGATCCAGGCCAACTGGTTGGGCTCACGCCTGCACGCCAGGGAACGCCTTGCACAGCTCGTTGACGGGCTGGACGAGACCGCGTGCGGGCTGCGGCCTCACCCGCTGACTTTCGACGTCGGCAATGGTGACCCCGCCTATTCGACCGCGCTGCACCAGCAAGCCACACGCGCCGAGCTGGTCGTGGTGGGAAAACGGCGCAGTTCGTTGCTGGCGCACTTCTTCACCGGCAGCGTGGCCCAGCGATTGGCCAAGTGGGCGGACAGCGATGTGCTGGTCGCCCCGTTCGATTGATGAGCAGCGAGGGCGAAGCCGCCTTCAGAGCGGGTCGTGCAGCGCCTTGGACAGCGCCGCGATGTTGGCCGCGCTGGGGGTTTGCGGCTTCATCTCGTCTTCGGCGGCGGTGGCGTTTTCGTGCGCCTGGATGGCGTTGACCATGTCGTACTGGGTTTCCCAGACCATGGTCTTGCCCGGCGGGCACAGGTCGCGCACGGTGCCGAACCAGTAGTAGCCGTCGTTGCCCCCAAAGAGCTTGTCGATGCCACCGGCGTCCCCGGTCTTCAATCCGTGGGCGGACAGGATCTGCTTGAGCTTGTGGTGGGAGACGGAATAGGGCATGGGTCGCAGTGGTCGTGTGGGGTCGGCGAGTTTAACGAAACGCGCGGCCCCGATCCATTGGGCCTCACCCCAGCACGCGCTGCGCAATGCCCACGTACAGCGGAATGCCCACCACGATGTTGAACGGGAACGTGATGCCCAGCGACATGCCGAAGTACAGCGCAGGCTGTGCTTCGGGGATGGCGTGGCGCAGCACGGCGGGCACGGCGATGTACGAGGCGCTGGCCGCCAGCACCATCAGCAGTGCGCCATTGCCCGCGCTCACGCCGGCGGCCGCCGCCAGGGCCAGGGCCAGCGCGGCATGCACCAGCGGCGCCAGCACGGCGTAGGCCAGCAGCCAGAGCGGTTTGCCCCTGATCTCACCCAGGTTGCGCGCAGCCAGCAGGCCCATGTCGAGCAGGAAGAAGGCCAGCATGCCCTTGAACAGGTCGGTCGAGAAGGGCGCCATCACCGCCTGGCCCGCTTCGCCCGTGACCATGCCGATGACCATGGCGCCCAGCAGCAGCAACTGGGCCCCGTCGGTGAACGACTCGTGCAGGATCTTGCCCAGCCGGATCGGTGCGCCCGTGCCCGCGCCCAGGGCGAGCGTGCCGCCACCGGCCGTGTTGAGCGCCGGTTGCTGGCGCATGCTGTTGGCAAACAGCACCGCCATGATGATCGCGGGCGACTCCATCAGCGCCATGGCCGCGGCCATGTGTCCGCCGAACGCGGTGCCCTGGTTCTCCAGGAACTGAACCGCGGTGATGAAGGTGACGGCACTGACCGACCCGTAGGTGGCGGCGATGGCGGCGGCATCGAACCCGCTCAGGCGCCGCTTGAGGAGCTGGTAGCTGATGGCCGGGATGACGATGGCGAGCAGCACGGCCAGGCCCAGGGTGGTGGCCACCTCGGGAGTGAGCCCGGATTTCGCCAGCGAAAAGCCACCCTTCAGGCCCAGGGCCATCAGCAGGTAGAGCGAGAGAAAGCGCGAGATCTGGGGTGGGATCTCCAGGTTGGACTTCACGGTGCCGGCGAGCACGCCGAAGACGAAAAACAGGATGGCGGGATCGAGCAAGTTGGGCATGGACGCGATCCTAGTTGCGCCAGTTGATAATAAAAAATCAATTCTCCTGATGGTTTCCATCGAGCAAAGGCTATGAACTTCACCTTCCGGCAACTGCGGCTCTTCCTCGCCCTGTCAGAGCACAAGAGCATCACGGCCGCTGCGCGGGCCTGCCATGTGACGCAACCCACGGTGTCCATGCAGCTCAAGGAGCTGGCCGACGCGGTGGGCCTGCCGCTGTACGAGCAGATCGGCAAGCGGCTGTTTCTCACCGAGGCCGGTGAAGCGCTGGTGGAAACGGCGCGCCTGATGGAAGACGACTGGGCGGCGTTCGAGCAGCGCATCGACGCCATGAAGGGCCTCACGCGCGGGCGGTTGCGGCTGGCGGTGGTGAGCACCGCCAAGTATTTCGTGCCCAGCCTGCTGGGCAGTTTTTGCGATGCCCACCCCGAGATCGACATCGCGCTGGAGCTGCTCAACCGCGACGCGGTGGTGGAGCGGCTGCGGCACAACCGCGACGACCTCTACATCATGTCCATGCCGCCGGGCGATATCGACCTGGACAAGCACGCTTTCCTGCCCAATCCGCTGGTGGTGATTGCCCTGGCCTCGCACCGCTGGGCACAGCGGCGCCGGTTGGCGCTGGCCGATCTGGAGACCGAGCGTTTCATCGTGCGCGAACGCGGCTCCGGCACCCGCCTGGCCTGCGACGCACATTTCGCAGCGCAAGGTTTCGTGCCCCAGGTGCGGTTGGAGCTGGGCAGCAACGAGGCCATCAAGGAAGCGGTGGCCGCGGGCATGGGTCTCGCGGTGGTCTCGCGCCACGCGCTGACCACGCCCATGCCGGATCAGCGGCTGGTGGAGCTGCCGGTGGCGGGTTTCCCGGTGCAGTCCAACTGGTGGACGCTCTACCCGCGCGGCAAGCGCCTGTCGCCGGTGGCCACGGTGTTCCTGCAGCACATCGAACGCACGGCCCAAGGCAGCTACGCGCAGCGCCAGGCCGCTCAGTCCAGCAAGGCGGCCAGATCAAAGCTGCTGCGCTCGCCCAAGTGATGGCGGTTGGCGGCCAACCAGCGGTCGGCCGAGGCGTGACCGAGGTCGTGCAGTTTGGACAGAAACGCCCACTGCGTTTCGGTCTTGCTGGCCGCGCCCAGCGGGCTCAGTGATTCGCCGCCGTCGATCAGGTGCACGCGCAGGTCCTGCACGCGTTTGAACAGCGGCTGGCGGTGGCGCTGACCAGTGCGACCTTCGCCTTCGATGAGCTGCTTGAGCAGGGCGACGCTGCGCATCTCCTTGAGCAGGCTGGCGTTGAAGGTGACCTCGTTGATGCGGTCCAGGATGTCGCTGGCACTGCGGGGCACGGTGTCGCGCAACACGGGGTTGATCTGCACCAGCAGCAGGTCGTCGGCCGGGGTGTCGGTGATCAGCGGCATGAGCGAAGGATTGCCCGCGTAACCGCCGTCCCAATAGGCTTCACCGTCGATCTCCACCGCCTGGAACAGCAGCGGCAGGCAGGCCGAGGCCATCACCATGTCGGCCGTGAGTTCGTGCTGACCGAAGACGCGCAGCGCACCGGTGCGCACCTGGGTGGCTGCGATGAAGAGCTGGGTCTTGTGACAGGCGCACACGCGTTTGAAATCCACCGTCTCCACCAGGATGTCGCGCAGCGGGTTGAGGTTGAGCGGGTTGAGCTGGTAGGGCGAGAGCTGCGCGCCCAGCGCTGCGTTGAACTGCTTGATGGGCGCCAGCCACGGCGCCATGAGCGCCTGCGCCGGGCCGAACGCGGTGCCCATCGGGCTGCTTTGCAGCTTGTGAAAGGGTGAGATTTCGGCCACGCGGGTCCAGAACTGGCGCAGCACGCGCCGGGCGCCCGCGCGCCCGGCGCG
>QBMB01000141.1:7041-7383 GCA_003241965.1 Burkholderiales bacterium
TCGGCCACGCGGGTCCAGAACTGGCGCAGCACGCGCCGGGCGCCCGCGCGCCCGCCGTCCATGAGGCCAGCGGCCAGGGCCACGGCGTTCATGGCGCCGGCGCTGGTGCCGCTGATGGCCGAGATCTCCAGCGACTCTTCTTCCAGCAGGCGGTCGAGCACGCCCCATGTGAAGGCGCCGTGTGAACCGCCTCCCTGCAGGGCGAGATCGATCGGCAGTTTGCCGCTGGCAGTGCGGGGAGGTGTCTTGCGTTTTGCGCGGGTTGAGGTGGTCATGGGCAGGGCCGCAGAGTGGTCTTTGTGCATTGCACCATGTTCCGGATGTCCTTCCCGGGTGTCTGGG
>QBMB01000142.1 GCA_003241965.1 Burkholderiales bacterium
CTCCAGCAGACTCTGAGCCGCCAGCAGCATCGGCCAGGCCAGCAAGGCGCCCGTGCCCTGGCCCACCCGCAAACCCATGTCGAGCAAAGGCTGCGTCTGCATGTGGATCAGCAGCAGCCGGTGCCCGGCGTCGGCGGCGCGGTGCGTGAACACCAGGTAGTCCACCACGTCCGGACACAGGCCCCGCGCCACCAGGGCGGCAGCGCCCGCCACATAGCCATCCACCAGCACCACGCGCCGCTCGCTGGCGGCCTGCAGCATGGCGCCGGTCATCATGGCGATCTCATAACCACCGAGCGCCGCCAAGGCTTCAAACGGCCCGATGGCGTTGCGGTGGCGCGCGGCCGCTGCCGACAGCTTCTCCACCCGCTGCACATGCTGGGTATCGTCCAGGTTGCCGATGTCGACCTCGTCCCGGCCAAACGCATCCACCAGCGGCACGCCGCACAGGCGCGACAGCAGCAGGGCCGCACTCACCGAATTGGCCACGCCCACATCACCCAGGGCCAGCACATTGCCCGGCAGATGGCGCACAACGTCCATGCCGGCGTGCACGGCCGACACCGCCTGGGCGGGGGACATGGCCGGGCCGATCATCAGGTTGCGCGTGCCGTAGCCGATCTTGCGCAGCAGCAACGAGCCGCGCAGCTTGGTGTCGGTGGGTGCCGAGATGGGCTTGGCCATGCCGGCATCGACCACGGTGAGGTCAAAGCCATGCAGAGCCGCGAGCGCATTCACCGGGGCTTGGCCGCGCAGCAACTGCATCACCATCTGTTCGGTCATTGTCGGCGCCAACGACGACATGCCTTCGTCGGCAATGCCGTGGTCGGCTGCAAACACCACCAGCTGCGGTGAGTCGAAGGCCAGCAGATCAAACTCGAGGGACGTTCCGTTTTGAGCGCGCGCAAGTTGCAACACCAGCGCTTCCATGCGGCCCAGGGCGTGCTCCGGCAGTCCTTCCGGGGCCAGGCGTTGGCGCAGCGCAAACTCCAGCATGGTGTCCGACGTGCCCGACACGGTGGGCAGCTTCAGCGCCGCCGGCAAGGCCGCTGAGCGTTTGGAGACCGGTGCAAAGATGGGGTCGTGTGCCATGGCGCGGTCCGTTGCGTTCAGCTTTGCAGGAACAACCGATAGACCGGGTTGTCGGTCTCTTCCACGCACGGGTAGCCCAGCGTTTCCAGGAATTTGTCGAACGCCTTGTGATCTTTCTCAGGCACCTGCAGGCCGACCAGGATGCGACCGTAGTCGGCACCCTGGTTGCGGTAGTGAAACAGGCTGATGTTCCAGCCCGGGCGCATCAGACTCAGAAACTTGAGCAGCGCGCCCGGCCGCTCGGGGAACACGAAGCGCAGCAGGCGCTCGTCATGCGCCAGCGGCGAATGCCCGCCCACCATGTGCCGGATGTGTTCCTTGGCCAGGTCGTCGTGGGTCAGGTCCAGCGTCTGGAAGCCGTGCTTGATCAGGTTCTTCGCAATCTTTCCCGACTCGCCCTTGCCCTGCGTGGTCAGCCCCACGAACACATGGGCTTTGCTGCCGTCGTGAATGCGGTAATTGAACTCGGTCACGTTGCGCGGACCACCGGGCAGGTCGCCGATGAGCTCGCAGAATCGGCGAAAACTGCCGCGCTCCTCGGGAATGGTCACTGCAAACAGCGCCTCGCGTTCTTCGCCCACCTCGGCGCGTTCGGCCACGAAACGCAGCCGGTCAAAGTTCATGTTCGCGCCACACAGAATGGCCGCGTAGGTCTCGCCGCGCGTCTTGTGGGTGGCCACATACTGTTTGATGGCCGCCACCGACAACGCGCCCGCCGGCTCCACGATGCTGCGCGTGTCCACGAACACGTCCTTGATGGCGGCGCACACCGCGTCGGTGTCCACCGTGATGAATTCGTCCACCAGGCCACTGGCGATGCGGAAGGTCTCTTCGCCCACCAGCTTCACGGCCGTGCCGTCGGAAAACAGGCCCACGTCGGCCAGCGTGGTGCGCGCGCCCTCGCGCACAGAGCGGATCATTGCGTCCGAGTCGTTCATCTGCACGCCGATCACCTTGATCTCCGGGCGCAGCGCCTTGATGTAGTTGGCCACCCCCGAAATGAGGCCGCCGCCGCCGATGGCCACGAACACCGCATCCAGATGGTCGGAGCCCAGGCTTTGCAGCTGGCGCAGGATCTCCATGGCGATCGTGCCCTGGCCCGCAATCACGTCCGGGTCGTCGAAGGGGTGCACAAACGTGAGCCCCTGCTTCTTTTGCAGTGCCACGGCGTGGTCGTAGGCGTCCGAGTAGCTCTCGCCGTGCAGCACCACCTCACCGCCGAAGCCGCGCACCGCGTCGATCTTGAGCTGTGGCGTGGTGGTCGGCATGACGATCACCGCCCGTGTGCCCAGCTTGCGCCCGCTCAGCGCCACACCCTGGGCGTGGTTACCGGCTGAAGCGCAGATCACACCCTTTTTGAGCTGTTCGGGCGTGAGGTGCGCCATCTTGTTGTAGGCGCCACGCAGCTTGAAGCTGAACACCGGCTGCTGGTCTTCCCGCTTGAGCAGCACCGTGTTGTGCAGCCGCGCGCTTAGGTTGCGGGCCGGCTCCAGTGCAGATTCGACCGCAACGTCGTACACGCGCGCGGTGAGGATCTTTTTCAGGTAGTCGGCCGGGCCCATGGTGGTCACGGGCGAAGGGGTCGGCTGAGGCGATTTTTGGGTCTTGGCGGCGCGGGCTGTCATGAATTTTCTCCAACCGCATCATATCGATGGCGAAAAAAAGCCCGGACTGGCAGAACCGGTCCGGGCTTGAATCCACCCAGGGAGGGTAGAGGAGACAACCTTACATACAATGCCGCGAGTATATAGAAGCCATGTTGCGACGCAACATGTGCCGTCGTTTTTTGGTGCCTTCCCAGGCTCCTCGCCCCATTTCCCCACTATTTCACGACTGGACTTCTTCCATGGAATGCACCGTCACCTGGACCGGCGCGGCCGGCACCCGCTCCCACATGGGTTTTGTGGCCGAAACCGGCAGTGGACACGTGATCACCATGGACGGCGCGCCCGACGCCGCCAAACCCGAGAACGGTGGCGCCAACCTGGCGCCGCGCCCCATGGAAACCGTGCTGGCCGGCACCGGTGGTTGCACCGCCTACGACGTGGTGCTCATCCTCAAGCGCGGTCGTCACGATGTGCGGGGCTGCAGCGTCAAGCTCGAAACCGAGCGCGCCGAG
This sequence comes from Burkholderiales bacterium, assembly GCA_003241965.1. Lineage (GTDB taxonomy): Bacteria > Pseudomonadota > Gammaproteobacteria > Burkholderiales > Burkholderiaceae_C > Hydrogenophaga. Next base: position 3,212 of record QBMB01000142.1, read on the forward strand.
ACCGACCCGAAGGTGTTCACCAAGATCCACATGCACTTCACAGTGAGCGGCAAAGCCATCCCGCCCGTCGCCGTGGAGCGGGCCATCGCCATGAGCCACGAAAAATACTGCTCGGCCAGCATCATGCTGGGCAAGACAGCAGTCATCACCACCAGCTTCGAGGTGCTGGAGGCCTGATCCAGCCGATCAGAGGCGGTGCGCCACCGTCGTCATGACCTTGGCCGCCATCCGCATCAGCCCCCTCACCGGCGCTGGCAACTCCACAGCCCCGGCGCTTTGAGCTTCGCGCGCATGGCGCGCCTCGTCCTGCTTCATTTGCGCCACGATGGCGCGCGAAGCGTGGTCCCCGGCCGGCAAGCGCTCCATGTGCTCGGCCAAGTGCGCCTCCACCTGCCGCTCGGTTTCCACCACAAAGCCAAGGCTCACCGCCGGCCCCAGGCGCCCGGCAATCAGGCCGAGCCCGAATGCACCGGCGTACCACAGCGGATTCAGCAGCGATGCGCGCGCACCCAGTTCGTCCAGCCGGGTCTGTGTCCAGGCCAGGTGATCGGTCTCCTCCTTGCCGGCGGCGTCCAGCTGGGCCGCCAGCGGCTCGTTCGGTGCCTTCGAGCCGCCAGGCCAGCGCGCGGTCAGCGCCTGCGCCGTGTACAGCGCCTGGGCACACACCTCACCCACGTGATTCACCCGCATCAAGGCACCAGAGAGGTGCTTGTCTGCGCCGCTGAGCTCGTGGTCGGTGGCTCGCTCGGGCACGGTCGGGCAGTCTCGCGATGCTCTGGGTGTGACGAACAAGGTCCTCAAGGCCGAATCGGCGGCGTTGATCAAGGCATCAGTGGCGGTGGTCATGGGCGGGCTGTGGTCATGAAATGGAAGGCTATGCTGCCACGATCTGGCGCACAAAGTCGGGAGAGGGAAAAGCCATCGAATGTCGTCGAGACGCTCACACACGGTACGGAGCCGAGTATCTGTGAACAAATACCGTACGGGTTACTACCGACTGCGTCGCGGTGGTGCAACACAAGCACCGTCATAGGGCAGAAATGCGGTCACCACCGTGGCGTCCTGCATGACTTTCTGATGCAATCCATTCAGCTTCCTGATGGAGGTCGGCTCGGCGGCATAGACCACCAGTCCTTATTCAACCCTTGGAGAACCCTCCCATGAAAAAGACCCTGATCGCTCTGGCCGCCGTGGCAGCCGCTAGCGCCTCCTTCGCACAATCCACCGTGACCTTGTCGGGCACTTTGGACGTGGGTATTGAAAAGCGCTTCTCTGGTGACGCCACCCGCATGACTTCCAACCGCAACGGCACCAGTAACTGGACCTTGTCCGGCGCTGAAGACCTCGGCGGCGGCCTGAAGGCAGTGTTCCAAGTGTCGACCTCGTTCAACGTTGACGACGGCACCACCACGACCGCGAACGCGCTGGGTAACAACGGCATGTTCGTTGGCCTGACCGGCGGCTTCGGTACCTTGCGCGCCGGCCGTCCAGTCAACACGCTGTACGGCAACGCCATGTTTGCCAACGGCACCAAGGGTGTATCGCTGCACGACTCCAACAGTGTGGTGAGCGGTAACGCAACGGCTAACGCCAAGACCTCTGGTGCTTCGAGTTCGGTGTATGTGCCCAATGCCGTGCAGTACCACTCACCCCGTTTTGGCGGTGTGCAGGTTCAGGTTGAGTTCGCACCTTCCGAGTCCAGCTTGGCTGGAAACAAGGCCGGCACCGGCTTGGCTGTTCGTTACGACGGTGGTCCGCTGAGCGTGTCGTTCACCAACTACACAGGCGCCAAGCTTTCAACCAGCCCGCTTAAATCAGTTAACCAGATTGCCGCGGCGTATGACTTCAGCGTTGCCAAGCTGTTCTTCACGTACCGTGACCAAGGCGGCTTGGCTTCTGCTGAAGACACTGCCTACGCCTTGGGCGTGACCGCACCAGTGGGTCCCGGCGCTCTGTACGCTGCTTACAACGTGAACGAGCAGGCCGGTTCTGATGGCCGCACGGTCATCGGTGGCTACAAATACAACCTGAGCAAGCGTACCCAAGCGTACGTGCAACTCGCACGTCGTAACGCTGCTTGGATTGGCGCCGCTGTGACCGCTAACGGCGGCGACGGCACCAAGTCCAGCACCGGCTTCGGCGTCGGTCTGCAGCACAACTTCTGATCGTTCAAGCTGGCTTCGTGCCAGCTGATCCAGAGGCAGAAACCGCCGGTCTTCACGACCGGCGGTTTTTTTTCGCCTCCCGCGGGTTCAGGGCTGCTTGTCGGGCGATGGCTCCTTTGCTGTTGCAGTGTGACAACGAACTGACCCCGAATTTGTACGTTTTTCAGGGCTTACCCTTACCCGTACCGTTGTTCGCCCATACCATCCATATGTCGGTTTTATTAACTCGTGGTGTTGTACCGCGGTATTTTTAAGGAAATCCCCATGAAAAAATCCCTGATTGCCTTGGCAGTTCTCGGTTCGGTCGCTGGTGTTGCTCAAGCCCAGTCCACTGTTACCCTGTACGGTTTGGTTGACGCGTACGTAGCACGCACCAAATCAGGCCCAGCTGGTGCTGAAGTTTCCACGACCGTCGTGAATTCTGGTGGTACGGCACAGAGCCGTTTCGGACTGCAAGGTTCTGAAGATCTGGGCGGCGGTTTGAAGGCAATCTTCAAGCTGGAACAAGGCTTTAACGTATCCGACGGCACCACGCTCAACAACGGTGGTCCTGCGGGGTCCACTTCGTTCAACCGTCAGGCTTGGGTTGGTCTCGAAGGTGGGTTCGGTACGGTCCAGTTTGGTACGGTGTGGTCGGCGTTTGATGACGTGTTCTACGTCGGCAATCCTTTATTTGATTCGTTCGTGTTCTCCCCCGGTGTAGCTGGTTACAGCCTCGGCGGTGAAGCCGTGATGAGCCAATACAATTACAACTTCATCCAGCGCAATGGCATGCGGTACACGACTCCCAACATGGGCGGTTTTGTCGCCGCCGTGTCGTACGGTGTTGATGAAAAGATCGCATCTGTGCCAGAGCAAACGGACATCAGCCTCATTTATTCGGCCGGGCCGCTGACCGCTGCTGTTGCTTATGAAGTCGTGAAGGGCGCTGCTGTCGCCTTCGGCGGCGCCGATCAAAAGTACACCTACGGCTCTGCAGCCTTCGATCTTGGTGTCGCTGTCATCAAAGGCGGCTTGGGCACCAGCCGCAACGTCTATGACACCAAGACCAACGACTACCAAGTCGGCGTCGATGTGCCCTTGTCGTCCGCTTTGAGCCTGACCGCCGGCTTCGCAGGTTCCAAGGACAAAGGCGGGCGTGACACCAAGCGTACCGGTTACGCGGTAGGGGCCAGCTACACGTTGTCCAAGCGAACCCTGGCTTACGCTGCCTTCAACAAATCGAAGTCCGAAGAAACCGGCCTCGCTGACAAGAAGTACAGCTTCATCGGTGTTGGTGTGCAGCACAAGTTCTGATCTTCGTTTTTCGTAGTTCCGATCATCAAAAAGCCACCGGGAATCCGGTGGCTTTTTTTGTCTGCAAGACGTGGCATGAATGAGTCCCGGACAACCCGCTTGTGCCGGTCAACTGTCACGGGGTCTTCTCTGCTGCTCGATGGAGCACGTGGAAATTCTGACATGGTGTGGGACTCGAGGGAGTCTTCACAAATCCAGTGCAACTCTGACGAACAGGCGTATAAGTCTCTGAGAGTGAGACAAACACCAAGGTCATCTCCAATGACTGCGCCGTCGTCGCCGGCCAGGCTCTGCTCAAGGAATTTCCATGACCAACCCCGCCCCGAAATCAAGCGGTGCGCCTGCTCCCATTCCGGATCATGCATCCCATCCCGCGCTGGCCAAAGACGAGCACGCCGGTCATGGCCATGCGTCAGGTGGGCCTCTCGGGGAAAAATCAGAGCTGATCTTCGCGATCGTTGCGGGCGTTTTACTGGCCACAGGCTGGCTGCTGCAGTGGCGCCAGATCGGGCCTGACTGGCTTCCCAAGGCGCTGTATGTCGGGGCCTACGCTTTTGGCGGCTGGTTCACCGCCAAGGAAGCATTGGAGAATCTGCGTGAGCGTCGCTTCGCGATCGATACGTTGACGCTGGTGGCGGCCATGGGTGCAGCTGCAT
>QBMB01000143.1:0-1164 GCA_003241965.1 Burkholderiales bacterium
GGGTGCAGTCTTCGGTGTAGTCGTCGCTTCCAAAGGCTTCGGCCCAGTTGGTGAGCACCAGCTTGACGGGGTCGAGCACGGCCATGCCGCGGTGGGCCTTGTTTTCCAGGTCTTCGCGCAGGCAGCCTTCGAGCGTGCTGTAGTCGATCCAGCTGTCGCTCTTGGTCACGCCGATGCGCTCGGCAAACATCTGGATGCTCTCGGGCGTGTAGCCGCGCCGGCGCAGGCCGACGATGGTGGGCATGCGGGGGTCGTCCCAGCCGCTCACCTTGTGGTCGTACACCAGCTGCGCGAGCTTGCGTTTGCTGGTGATCACGTAGGTGAGGTTGAGCCGGGCAAATTCGTATTGGTGCGGCGCGGGGTGCGCCAGCAGGCCGCCTTCGCACAGGCGGTCCATCAGCCAGTCGTAAAACGGGCGCTGGTCTTCAAACTCCAGCGTGCAGATGCTGTGGGTGATCTGCTCCAGTGCGTCCTCAATGGGGTGCGCAAAGGTGTACATGGGGTAGATGCACCAGGTGTCGCCGGTGTTGTGGTGCGTGGCGCGGCGTATGCGGTAAATGGCGGGGTCGCGCAGGTTGATGTTGGGCGAGGCCATGTCGATCTTGGCGCGCAGCACCATGCTGCCGTCTTCGTGTTGGCCGTCGCGCATTTCGCGAAAGCGCGCCAGGTTCTCGGCGGGCGTGCGGCTGCGAAACGGGCTGTCCACGCCGGGCTTGCCGAAGTCGCCACGCGCCAGGCGCATTTGCTCGGCGGTCTGCTCGTCCACATACGCGTGGCCGGCTTCAATGAGGTACTCCGCCGCGCGGTACATGAAAGCGAAATAGTCGCTCGCCTGGTAGAGATGGCTCTGGCCGTTGCCGTTGAAGCTGGACTCCCAGTTGAAGCCGAGCCACTGCACCGCGTCGAGGATGCTGTTGACGTACTCCGTGTCTTCCTTCTCGGGGTTGGTGTCGTCAAAGCGCATGTGGCACACGCCGCCGTAGTCGCGCGCCAGGCCGAAGTTGAGGCAGATGCTTTTGGCGTGGCCCACGTGCAGGTAGCCGTTGGGCTCGGGCGGGAAGCGGGTGCGGATTTTTGCGGGGTCGGGCTGGCCGGCGGCGTGGTGCGCGGCATCGCCCGGGGTGCCGGCCCAGCGGCGGGCGGCGTAGGTGCCTTTGTCGAGAT
>QBMB01000143.1:1174-7157 GCA_003241965.1 Burkholderiales bacterium
ATCTGGCGCAGGAAGTTGCTGACCTTGTGTTCGCTCTCTGCGGGAGCGTTTGCGGTGGCGCCGTTGGGCTTGCTGGGGGGGGTGTTGGAGCTCATCAAAGCATTCTAGGGGCGCGGTGCTTTCCACCGCCGCGCAAACGGTCTGTGGCGCGGGCTGAATGGTCGTGGCGCACAGTCTGCGCGGGGGTGGTATCCGGTATCGTTGGCGCGAAGCGGAGGAAACCCCTGGGGGCACACACAACATGCACAACGAAAACCCTGAAACCATCCCCGATGAAGAGCCCACGCAGTGGGAGATCACCCAGGCCGAAGACGTGTTTTTGCCCTCCGTGCGCGTGCGCCTGGCCTGGGTCGACATTGAAGCGGCGGTGGAGCGCGGTGCCATCGTGCCGAGCGAGGCGCATGCGCTGTGGGCTTCGTGGGCCTCACCGGGGAGCTATCAGCGTGTGACCGCTGCCGAGTTGGCGCCACCGGCCGCGCAACCCCTGCCGGCGGGCGTGCCCATGGCGCCCATGCCGCGCGTGTCGCCCGGCCCAAGCTTCTCGTTCACCAACACGCTGTATTACTTCGGCGGCATGCTGGCCATCGGCGCCATGACGCTCTTCATGACGCTGGGCTGGGAACTGTTTGGCGCCTGGGGTGTGCTGGCCCTGGCATTGGGCTACATGGCGGGCGCGCTGCTGGTGGCGCGCAACCTCATGGCGCAGCGCCTGCGCACACCAGCCGGTGTGCTGGCCACGCTGGCTGTGTGCCTGGTGCCGCTGGCGGTGTGGGCGCTGCAGAGCGGGTTGGGTTTGTGGCCCGACGGCGCACACGACAGCTACCGCACCGACAGCTACCGGGATTTCCACCGCTACATCGACTGGCGCTGGCTCACCATCGAGCTGGCCACGCTGGCCGCGGCCGTGGTCATGCTGCGCAGCTTCCGGCTCCCGTTCATGGTGATGCCGGTGGCGGTGACCATCTGGTACCTCAGCATGGATGTGGCGCACATGCTCATGCAGAAGGAAGGCTTCGACTGGCAGTTCACGCGCGACGTGTCGCTGGTGTTCGGCCTGGCCACGGTTGCCCTGGCGGTGTGGGTGGACCTGCGCACGCTGGCTTCCACCCACCCGCTGAACCGGCAAGACTTTGCGTTCTGGCTTTACCTCTTCGGCGCCATCATGTTCTGGGCCGGCCTGAGCCTGCGAGACAGCGACTCGGAGGTGAACAAGTTGATCTACGCGCTGATCAACGTGGGCCTGGTGTTCCTGGGCGCGGCCATCGGCCGGCGTGTGTTCACCGTGCTGGGTGCCATCGGCGTGGCGGGCTACCTGGGCTACCTGTCGCACCGCGTGTTTGCCGACAGCCTGCTGTTCCCGTTTGCGCTCACGCTGCTGGGGCTGGGCGTGGTGGCGCTGGGCATCTGGTGGCAGCGGCGCGAGGCCGCCATTCATGCGCGGCTGGCCAGCTGGTTGCCAGCGGCCTTGAAGCCGCTGGCGTCCGGCTGAGTTCGCTCAATACGTCAGGTTGAGCTGCAACACGGCGGTGGTACCGCTCACCTCGTTGCCCACCACCAGCAGCGGTTTGCCGTTGGGTGACTGGGCGGCGGGGATGAACACCAGACCTTCGGGACCGAGGTCGCCCACGGTGGCCAGGTTTCCCGCACTGGGTTGGGTCAGCCACTCGTCGCGGGTGTTCAGGTAGTCCACGCGCGTGGGTGCGGCCGGGTTGGTGATGTCGAACACCAGCACGCCGCCCATGCGCTCCAGGCCGATGAAGGCAAAGGTCTTGTTGCCGATCTTGCCCACCGCCAGGCCTTCGGGCTCGGGGCCCTTGGCGTCGCTGCGGCTGTCCAGCGCGTTGGCTTCGTTGTGGCCGGAATTGAAGTACGTGGCGCAGGGAATGCTGCGGTTGGAGCCAAGCTTGCAGTCGGCGCTGGCCAGGAACTGTTCGATGGCCGCGCCCGAGTCCCAGACCAGGGTGCCGTTGGCGTTCCAGATGCTGAATGAACGAGCGCCGTAGCTGTAGAGGTTGTCGTACATCAGGCGGTTGCCATTGATGTCGTCGCGCACGCCTGCAGCGGTGTATTTCACGGGGTTGCCGGTCACGCTGTCCACCTGGTAGCCCATGGTCCAGCTGATGTTGAGGCGGCCCAACTGGTCGTCGGCACGGCAGCCCAATGGATCGCCGGCGATGGCACCGCAGTAGCCGAAGGTGGCGGGGTTCAGCAGACCACCGGCGGCCAGGTCCCTGAGCTGGGGCGGCAGGTCGTCGCCGGCGCGGCCGGCCCAGCCGCTCTTGTTCACCAGGTGCTTGACGCGAAACTCTTCCACGAAGCCCTTGCTGGCATCACCCGCAACCACCGGTGTTTTAGTGCCGAAGTACAAGGGATTGGTCTCCCCCCAGGCGCGCGCATCGCCTTCGTTTGCGGTCACCAAATATGTCTGGTTCCCCACGGTGTACGAAGCCATGCTGTCGGGCAGGTACATGCCGCGCACGCCGGGCCAGGTCTTGATGTTGATCGTCTTGCCGTCGGTGTCCGAGGCGTCGAGTTCGTTGCCCGCCACACCGTGGTCCTTGAAGCCCAGCGGCAGGATGTTGGTGACGGTGGCCGTGGCGATGTCCACCTTGGCCAGCGCGTTGTTCTCTTGCAGGGTCACCCAGGCGGTCTTGCCGTCGGCCGAGATGGCGATGTACTCGGGTTCGAGGTCTTGCGCCACGGAGGCGCCCGGGCCGTAGATGCGCACGCCGCTGGCACGAAGCGCGGTGGCCTGGCTGTTGTAGGCGCTGAAGCCGGCGGTGCGCACCACGGGCGCGGTGAGGTTGCGCACATCGATGATGCTCACGCTGCCTTCTGGGTCGGTCTGGTAGTCGTCGCTGGGCTCACCTTCGTTGGCCACCATCACAGTCTTGCCGTCGGGGGTGAAGGTCACCATGTCGGGCTGTGCGCCGATAACCACCGAGCTGATCAGCGTGAGGTCGCTGGCGCGATAGAGCGCCATGCGGCCGGGGTCGGTTTTCACTGCGGCCTGAATCGCCACGGCCACGGTGCCGTTGAACACAGCCACACTGTTGATGGAGGCACCGGCGAGCACGGCTGTGGCGTCGAGCACGCCCACCTTGACCGGGTTGGCCGGGTTGGCGAGGTTGAGCACGTCAACCGCGCCCAGCTGGGCATTGACCACGAAGAGGCGCTTGCTGGCGGCGTCGAACGCCGGAATTTCGGCCGCGCTGACCTCGTACTGGCCGGTGCTGTACCCACCGATCTTCTCCAGGGTGAGGCTGGTGGGGGTGGCTTCCACCACGGGCGTGGTCGGGGAGTCGCTTCCGCCACCGCAGGCGGCCACCACGGCCGCCATGACCAGGGACGTGGTGAAAAGATGGGTGCGGGTGAGCTGGGTCTGCAGTTTCATGGCGGTCTTGTGGTCTTCTTGGTTAAAACCAAGGTTGTAAAGATCAGCCATGAAACGACTGTGACTGTCATGTGACGTGCGGATGACGCGCCTCTCACGCGGGCGTGAGATTGGCGGCGCCGTCACAGGCGCGGCGCCGGCTGCGATGTTCGTTTGAGGAGGTCTAAGCGCCGTCCGTTCGGGCTGAGCCTGTCGAAGCCTCTTCGTGCTCCCGTTCCAGGTGCCAGCCGGTGTCGCCCTGCCGGCGTTCCTGGCGTTTCAGGTCTTGCTGCATCTGGCTTTCAAACTGCTCGCGCGCTTCGCGCACCCGTTTGATCAGGTCGTCTTCGTTGTGCCGCGAGCCGCGGGCTGCGGTGAGGAAACCGGTCGAGTAGCGGCGGAACTCGTCGGCCATCTGGCGCGCGTGAAAGTGGTCGAAGCCCAGCACCTCCAGCACCGCGCGCCCGCTTCGGAGCGAGCTCTCGAACACCTCGCGCTGCACGTGGTGCACCTCCAGCTCGTCAAGCTCCATGGCGTGCACGGCGTCGCGTGCGCGCGCCACGATGCGCAGGTGCGGCCACTGCGCCTTGAGGGTCTCCACCACGCGGTTGGTCTGCGCCACATCGTCGATGGCCACCACCACCACCTTGGCGTGTGACACGCCGGCCGCCTGCAGCAGGTCGGGCTGGGTGGCGTCGCCGAAGTACACCTTGAAGCCAAATCGCCGCGCGCTGTCCACGGTGTCTGCGTCGTGGTCGATCACCGTGGGCTTGAGGCCTGCGCCCATGAGCAAACGCGCCACGATCTGCCCGTAGCGGCCAAAGCCGGCCAGCAGCACCGGTGAATGTTCGTCTTCAATGGTGTCGGCCTCTCGCGTGTTGGCGTCGGGCTGGCTGAGGCGGTCGAATGCAATCAGCAGCAGCGGCGTGCTCACCATGGAGAGCGCGGCAATGAGGGTGAGCAGGTCCGCGTCGGCCGCCGGCATCACGCTGCTGGCCTTGGCGGCGGCCAGCACCACAAACGCAAACTCGCCCACCTGCGAGAGCAGCACCGCCAGCAGCGTTCGCTGCGAGCCTCTCAAATCCACCACGCGGCCCAGCAGCCACAGACCCAGCGCCTTGAGCGCCACCACCAGCACCAGCCCCGCCAGCACCTGCACCGGCGCGCTCACCACGAGGCCCAGCTGCATGCTCATGCCCACCGCAATGAAGAACAGGCCGAGCAACAGGCCCTTGAACGGCAGCAGATCGTTCTCCAGCGCATGTCGGTATTCGGAGCTCGCCAGCAGCACGCCCGCAATGAAAGCGCCCAGGCCCATGGAGAGGCCCACGGCCTGCATCAACGCGGCCACGCCCAGCACCAGCAGCAGCGCGAAGCCGGTGAAGAGTTCGCGCACCGGCAGGCGCGCCACCAGCCGCATGGCGGGGTAGGCCCCGTAGCGTCCCACCACCCCCACACCCGCCACGGCGGCCAGCTGCAGCAGCGGCCCGGCGCTGGTGTGTGAGGCGGTGGCCTCGGGCGCTGCGCTGCCGAGCACGGCGGCCAGGGCCAGCAGCGGAATGGCTGCGATGTCTTGAAACAGCAGCATGGCAAAACCCTTTTGCCCCACCGGCCGCGCCATCAGGTTGCGCTCTTGCAGCAGCGCCACCACGATGGCCGTGCTGGACAGCGCCATGGCCAGGCTGCCCACCAGAGAAGCCTGCCAGCTCCAGCCCAGCACCAGGCCCAGCGGCATGAGCAGCGCGGCGCACACCAGCATCTGCGCGGTGCCGCCACCAAACACGGCGCTGCGCATGGCCCACAGCCGTTGGGGCTCCAGCTCCAGACCAATGACGAACAGCATGAGCACCACGCCGATTTCAGAGGCGTGCAGGATGGCCTCGGGGTCCGACACCAGCCCCAGGCCGATGGGCCCGATGGCCACGCCCGCCAGCAGATAGCCCAGCACCGAACCGAGCTTGAACTTCACGGCCAGCGGCACGAAGACAAGCGCGGCCAGCAAGAACAGGATGGCTTGTGTCATGGCTGGGCTTCCAGGGTTTTCAGGGTGGTGCGCTGGTGCCCGGTGAACTGCTCCACCAGCTTCGCGCGAGCCTCGGCCAGCTGCTGGGCGCTGCAGCTGTGGCCGCCATGCACCACGAAGGGCGGCAACCAGTGCATGCCGCAGAAGCGCGCGGTGTGTTCGATGGGCGCCACGAAATCGGCAAAGGGCCGCATGTGCGCGCCGCCCGGCGCATACATGGCTTCTGTGCCGCCCGCGCTGGCCACCCACCATGCGCTCTTGCCGCGCAGTGCGTGCGCGTCGCCTCCGTAGGCCCAGCCGTGGGCCAGCACCTGGTCGATCCAGTGCTTCATGAGCGCGGGCACGCTGTACCAGTGCACCGGTGCGAGCCAGATGATCAGCGAAGCGCGGCTGAGCGCCTCCTGCTCGGCCGCCACGTCGATGTCGAAGTCTGGGTAGAGGCTGTAGAGCGAGCGCAGCGCGGTGTTGTCCATCGGGGCCAGCGCATCAAACAGCGCCTGCGTGACGACGGACTGGCCCGGGCGCGGGTGGGCGTGGATGACCAGGGTGGAGGACATGGCGGATCGGGTTTTGCAGCGGTGTATGGC
>QBMB01000144.1 GCA_003241965.1 Burkholderiales bacterium
CAGGCCGACGGCCGCCTCACCAACCTGAAACTGGCCGAGGCAGTGGCGCTCTCGCCCACCGCCGTGCTGGCGCGCACCCAGCGCCTGCAACGCGACGGTTTCATCCTCGGCTACGAGGCCCGGCTGAACCCGCTCAAACTCGGGCGCGGAATGATGGTGTTCGTGGAAGTGCTGCTCGACCGCACCACGCCCAACGTGTTCAACGAGTTCAAGGCCGCGGTGCAGGTGCGCGACGAGATCATGGAGTGCCACATGGTGGCCGGCGGCTTCGACTACCTGCTCAAAACCCGCATGGCCGACATGGCTGCCTACCGCGACTTCGCCGGCAGCGTGCTGTGGCAACTGCCCGGCGTGCGCGAGACGCGCACGTACGCGGTGATGGAAGAGGTGAAGAACAGTTCGCAGCTGCCTTTGTGATCCAGTGGCGCGCGAGTTGACAGGCGCAAGCGCCTTCGCACAATGGCAGCACCCCCACCAGGAGCCACCATGTCACGCACCCTCTCACTGCTGCTCTGCCTGCTCACTGCCAGCGCCGCCGCCCACGCCCAGAGCACCCAACCCGGCCTGTGGGAAGTCACCCAGAAAATGGGCGGTAACCCCGAGATCGACAAGGCCATGGCCCAGATGCAGCAGCAGATGGCCGGCATGTCGCCGGCCGAGAAAAAGATGATGCAGGACATGATGGCCAAACAAGGCATGTCGGTGCCCACGCCGGGAGCCAACGGCGGGATGGCGCTCAAAGTCTGCATCACGCCCGAAATGGCGGCCAAGCAGGACATGCCGGTGCAGACCGAGGGTGATTGCACCACCACCATCACCTCGCGCACGGCCAGCAGCATGAAGATGAACTTCGTCTGCAAGAACCCGCCGTCCAGCGGCGAAGGCACCTACACATTCATCAGCGACAAGGCCTACACCATGACCATGCTGATGAAGACCACACAGCAGGGCAAGCCGGTGAGCACGACGCTGGACGGCCAGGGCAAATGGCTGTCGGCTTCGTGTGGAGCGGTCAAGCCGTTGAAGTGACTTTGGCGGGCCGGCTGCCGAACACGCCCCGACCCACCCGCACCATCGTCGAGCCGGCGGCCACGGCAGCCTCCAGGTCGTCGCTCATTCCCATGGACAAGGTGTCCAGACCCATGCCTTGTGCATTGAGCTGGTCGAACAACACCTTGGCACGCAGGAACAATCCGCGCTGGGTTTCGAAATCCGGCGCTGGCTCCGGAATGCACATGAGGCCGCGCAAACGCAGGCGCGGCAGACTGGCAACCGCAGCGGCCAGCTCCGCCAGACCTTCAGGCGTGACACCCGACTTGTTCGCGCCGCCGTCCACATTGACCTGCAGACACACCTGCAACGCAGGCAGATCGATCGGTCGCTGCTCGCTCAAGCGTTGGGCGATCTTGAGCCGGTCCACCGATTGCACCCAATCAAATTGCTCGGCGACGGGTCGGGATTTGTTGCTTTGCAACGGTCCGATGCAATGCCATTGCAACGCAGCATCAGGTCTCAAAACACGCAGGGCAGTGATCTTCTCCGTGCCTTCCTGCACATAGTTTTCGCCAAATGCGTGCTGACCGGCGGCCAAGGCCAGACAGACGGCGTCTGCATCAAACGTCTTGGAAACCGCGAGCAGCGAGACCGCGCTCACATCGCGTTCTGCAAGGGCACACGCCCGCTTCAAACGCTCCCGAACCTGTTGGAGATTGCCTTCAATGGTCGTCATAATCAGTCGTCATACCTCAACACCGCACGGGACCTCGGGATGGATATCACCCAATTGCTTGCCTTCAGCGTCAAGAACAAAGCATCCGATCTTCACCTCTCGGCCGGTCTCCCACCCATGATACGGGTGCATGGTGATGTGAGACGCATCAACGTCGAACCGCTGGACCACAAGCAGGTCCACGGCATGGTGTACGACATCATGAACGACAGCCAACGCAAGCAATACGAAGAGTTCCTGGAGTGCGACTTCTCGTTCGAGATCGAAGGGCTGGCGCGCTTTCGCGTCAACGCGTTCAACCACAACCGCGGCGCAGGCGCCGTGTTCCGCACCATCCCGAGCAAGATCCTGACGCTGGAGCAGCTCAACGCGCCCAAGATCTTCGGTGACCTGGCGCTGCGCCCTCGCGGTCTGGTGCTGGTGACCGGCCCCACCGGCTCGGGCAAGTCGACCACGCTGGCCGGCATGGTCAACCACCTGAATGAAACCGAGTACGGCCACATTCTCACGGTGGAAGACCCGGTGGAGTTCGTGCACGAATCCAAGAAGTGCCTGATCAACCAGCGCGAAGTGGGCCCGCACACCTTGAGCTTTGCCAACGCACTGCGCTCGGCCCTGCGCGAAGACCCGGACGCGATACTGGTGGGTGAGCTGCGGGACCTGGAAACCATCCGCCTGGCCATGACGGCGGCCGAAACGGGCCACCTGGTGTTCGGCACGCTGCACACCTCCAGTGCCGCCAAAACCATCGACCGGATCATCGACGTGTTCCCGGCTGAAGAAAAAGACATGGTGCGTGCCATGCTGTCCGAATCGCTGGTCGCCGTGATCTCGCAAACACTGTGCAAGACCAAGGACGGCGCGGGCCGCGTGGCCGCCCATGAAATCATGCTGGGCACCAGCGCCATCCGCAACCTGATCCGCGAGGCCAAGGTCGCGCAGATGTACTCGGCCATCCAGACCGGCAGCGGCGTGGGCATGCAGACGTTGGACCAGAACCTCTCGGAGCTGGTCAAGCGCAATGTGATCAGCCCGGCCGAAGCACGCGGCAAAGCGAAGATTCCGGAAAACTTCCCCGGCTAGTCATGACGGCCCCCACGCTCCACCGCTGCGCGGGTCGCTGCCCCCCAAGGGGGCCGGCCTTGCTTGGGGCGGCCCTGCGCGGCGGCCTTCGCAACTGATCAACAGGACTTTTCCATGGAACGCGACCAGGCATCGAAATTCGTCAACGACCTGCTGCGCCTGATGCTCAGCCGCAGTGGCAGCGACTTGTTCCTCACCGCCGACTTTCCGCCCGCCATCAAGGTCGATGGCTCGGTGGTCAAGGTGTCGCCGCAGCCCCTGAACGGTTCGCACACGCTGGCCCTGGCGCGCGCCATCATGAACGACAAGCAGGCCGCCGAGTTCGAGCGCACCAAGGAGTGCAACTTCGCGATCTCGCCACCCGCCATCGGGCGTTTTCGCGTGAGCGCCTTCATCCAGCAGGGCAAGGTCGGCATGGTCATGCGGACCATTCCCGCCGTGCTGCCCACCATCGACAAGCTCGGTCTGCCGCAAGTTCTCAAAGACGTGGTGCTGTCCAAGCGCGGCCTGTGCATCCTGGTGGGCTCCACTGGCTCGGGCAAGTCCACGTCGCTGGCGGCCATGGTCGACTGGCGCAACGAGAACACGCACGGACACATCATCACCATCGAAGACCCGGTGGAGTTCGTGCACCCGCACAAGAACTGCGTGGTGACGCAGCGCGAAGTGGGCCTGGACACCGACAGCTGGGAAGCGGCGCTGAAGAACACGCTGCGCCAGGCGCCCGACGTGATCCTGATGGGCGAGATCCGCGACCGCGAGACCATGGAGCACGCGATCCAGTTCAGCGAAACCGGTCACCTGTGTCTGGCCACGCTGCACGCCAACAGCGCCAACCAGGCGCTGGACCGCATCATCAACTTCTTCCCCGAAGAGCGCCGCGCCCAGCTGCTGATGGACCTCTCGCTGAACCTGCGCGCGCTGGTGTCGCAGCGCCTGATCCCGCGCCAGGACAACAAGGGTCGCCACGCTGCGGTGGAGATCATGCTCAATTCACCATTGATCTCCGACCTGATCTTCAAGGGCGACGTGGCCGAGATCAAGGAGATCATGAAGAAGAGCAACCAGATGGGCATGCAGACCTTTGACCAGGCGCTGTTCAACGCGTTTGAAGCCAACCTGATCACGTTCGAAGATGCCCTTCGCAACGCAGACTCGCTCAACGATCTGCGCCTGCAGATCAAGCTCAACAGCCAGCGCGCCAAGACGCTCGATCTGGCTGCGGGCACCGAGCACCTCACGATCATGTAACCCCCCCGCGCCGCAACTGCGGTGCGTCACCCCCCCAGGGGGACAATGCCTGCGGCCGGGCGGAGCCCGTTCCGCGGCATTCTTGAAAAAACCAAAGAGACCACTTCATGAGCAACGTTGCCGAGAAAACCTACGAATCCGCCCCTGCCCGCAAAGTTGCCTTCATCGGCCTGGGTGTCATGGGATACCCCATGGCCGGGCACCTGGCGCGTGCGGGGCATTCGGTGACGGTTTACAACCGCTCTGCGGCCAAGGCATCGGCCTGGGTCACAGAGTTTGGCGGTGCACACAAGCCCACGCCGCGCGAAGCGGCGGTGGGCGCCGACATCGTGTTTGCCTGTGTGGGCAACGACGACGACCTGCGTTCCATCACGCTGGGCGCTGACGGTGCGTTCGCCGGCATGGCTCCGGGCGTGATCTTCGTGGACCACACCACGGCCTCGGCCGACGTGGCGCGAGAGCTGTACCAGGTCGCCAGGACCTTGGGTCTGTCGTTCGTGGACGCGCCGGTGTCTGGGGGTCAGGCGGGTGCCGTCAATGGTTTGCTGACCGTGATGTGCGGTGGCGACGCGGCGGCCTTCGATGCGGTGAAACCTGCCGCCATGGCGTTCTCGCGGGCCTTCACGCTGCTGGGCGAGTCGGGCGCCGGTCAGCTCACCAAGATGGTCAACCAGATCTGCATCGCCGGCCTCGTGCAAGGCCTGGCCGAAGCCATCGCCTTCGGCCAGAAAGCCGGGCTGGACATGAACCAGGTGCTGGACGTGATCGGCAAGGGCGCGGCGCAGAGCTGGCAGCTGGACAACCGTGGCAAGACCATGGTGGCCGACAAGTTCGACTTCGGTTTTGCCGTGGACTGGATGCGCAAGGACCTGGGCCTGGTGCTGGACGAGGCCAAACGCAACGGTGCGCGCCTGCCGGTCACGGCCCTGGTGGACCAGTTCTACGCCGATGTCCAGGCCATGGGCGGCCACCGCCTGGACACCTCCAGCCTGATCAAACGCCTGAAGTGAAAACAGCGCCTGAGGCGCTGTTTCTGGTTCACTTCGCTTCGTTGGCGGCCGGTCTGGGCTGCATGTCGGCGAGCTCCTGCTCGGTGATGATCTCCAACACGCGCACCACGCGCGACACACCCGGTATGTTGCGCGCGATGCCGGTGGCGCGGTCGGCTTCGCGTTGTGTCACGCGGCCCATCAGGTACACCGTGCCGCGCTCGGTGACCACCTTGAAGGTGGTGGCCGCCAGGTCCTTGGCATCCACCAGAGACGCCTTGAGGCGACCGGTGATCAGCGTGTCGGTGGCGCGCTCCTTGAACGTCGGGCTGTTGGTCACGCCCAGTTCGTTGACGACCTCACGCACGTTGCTCACGCCGGAGACGATCTGTGTGATCTGCGTTTTGACCGCCTCGCTCGCCGCTTCGCCGGTGAGCAGCACGCGGCGGTTGTAGCTGGACACAGCGACGCGGGCACGCGCATCGCCGAGCTCGTCTTTCAGGCGGTTGGTTGACCGCAACTCGATCCCCTGGTCATCGAGCTGGGCACCCGAGGTGCGGCGGTCCACCGCCACCAGGGCGCCGCCCACCGCGCCCCCCACGATCAGGGGCGCACAGGCCGACAGGCCGATGCTCAGCGTGACCGCGGCGAGCACAGCAGCTGCAACGCGGCTGCGAACGATAAAAGGGAAATGGATCATGGGGAACTCTCCTGTTCGTTGGTCAAGACGTCGGGCAAACCCAGCAGTTGGGCGTCCACACCGTCACAAATGCAGTGCAACACCAGGTGGTGCACTTCCAGAATCCGGGCCGCCAGGTCGTGCGGCACACAAATGTGCACATCGGTGTCGCGCAGCAGCAGCGCGAGCTGGCCACCGCGTGCGCCAGTGAGGGCCACCACCGTCATGTCGCGCTCGTGCGCGGCTTGCACCGCCGCCAGCACGTTGGACGAATTGCCCGAGGTGGTGAGCGCCAGCAACACGTCACCGGCCTGACCGAGCGCACGCACCTGGCGTGCGTAGACCGAGCGCACATCGAAGTCGTTGGCAATGCCGGTGAGCACCGCGGCGTCGGCCGAGAGCGAGAACGCAGCCAGCTCGGGGCGTTCGCGGTCGTAACGGCCGACAAAGCTCGCGGCGAAATGCTGGGCAGCGGCGGCCGATGCGCCGTTGCCGCAGGAGAGCACCTTGCCACCACCGGTGACGCTGGCGAGCACCGCGTTGGTGGCGGCCTCGACCACCGGCGCGAGCGCCTGCGCGCACTGGTATTTCAGATCGGCACTGTCGATGAATTGTTGCTGGATGCGTTGCAGAAGCATGGGGCGATCATAGCGGTGGGGTCTGCATCAACTGGCGCTGGACGCATCGAAGGCCGCGCGCAGCCAGTCGATGTGGCCGGTGGCGCCATCGATCAGCACGGCGTCGAAGCGGCATGGGGGTTCTGAGCCGAGCCGCAGCAAAAAGTGCCGCGCGGCAAACACGATGCGGCGCTGCTTGAGCGGCGTGACGCTGGCGCCCGCGCCGCCCTGGCGTTGGCTGGCGCGCTGGCGCACCTCGATGAAGACCAGCGTGCCATCGGGCTCACGCATAATCAAATCGATCTCGCCACCGCCCCGTCCCGGGGTCTTGAAATTGCGCTGAACCAGCTTCAAGCCCTGGCGCTGCAGGTGCTGCAGTGCGGCGTCTTCGGCCGCATCACCCCGGGCCTTGGTGGTCGGTGCAGGTACCACCGGCGATCCCTGTTTCCTGGAACTCCACATTGTCTGCAAGCACTCCATCCCTGTTGGCGGCCGCGCGCGACGCGGCGGCGCACCAGCATTATCCGCAGGGCGCGCTCTACATGGTCGCCACCCCCATCGGCAACTTGGCCGACATCGGCCTGCGCGCGCTGCAGGTGCTCTCGCTGGTGGACACCGTGGCCTGCGAAGACACCCGCCACACGGCTGCGCTGCTGCAAGGCTACGGCCTGCACAAGCCGCTGCTGGCCCTGCACGAGCACAACGAAGCCGAGGCCGCACAGACCGTGGTGCAGCGCCTGCAGGCCGGCCAGCGCGTGGCCTACGTGAGCGATGCCGGCACGCCAGGCGTGAGTGAT
>QBMB01000145.1 GCA_003241965.1 Burkholderiales bacterium
GCCAGGATGTTGGTCTGGAAGGCGATGCCGTCGATCACACCGATGATGTCGCTGATCTTTTTGCTGCTGTGGTTGATCTCGTCCATGGTGGTGACCACCTGGCCCACCACCTGACCGCCGCGCACAGCGATCTCGGCCGCGCTCGCGGCCAACTGGTTGGCCTGGCGCGCTGCATCGGCGCTCTGGCGCACCGTGCTGGTGAGCTGCTCCATGCTCGCTGCGGTTTCTTCGAGGTTGCTCGCCGCCTGCTCCGTGCGCGCGCTCAGGTCCTGGTTGCCCGAGGCAATTTCGAAAGACGCGGTGTTGATGCTGTCGGTGGCGCTGCGCACCTGGCCCACGGTCTGGATCAGCGAGGTCTTCATCGCCGCCAGCGCGTTGAGCAGGTCACCCAGCTCGTCCTTGCGTGAGGTCTGCACATGGCCGTTCAGGTCGCCGGCAGCCACTGCCGAGGCAATGCCCACGGCTTCGTGCAGCGGCGCGGTCACCGATACCGTGATGCGCCAAGCCACCAGGCTGGCCAACAGCACGGCGAGCGCGGCCAGCGCGATCATCACCATGCTCTGTCGGCTGATCGTTGCATTGGAGTCCTGCACAGCCACATTGACCAGTTCGCGCTGGTACTTCTGCAGCTCCACCATGGTGTCGGTGTAGCGGTTGGCGGCGGGCAGCAGGGCCGAATCCAGTTGCTGGGCTGCCACCGCGATGTCACCACCCTTGAGGGTGTCGAAATAGGTCTTGCGCACCGCGATGTATTCGGCGCGGCGATCGGCAATGTCCTTGAGCAAGGCCTTGCCTTGCTCACTGGTGATTTCGGTGTCGAGCGTTTTTTGCAACTCGTTGATGCGTTCTGTGGTTTGCGCGATCAGGGGTTTGAAGTAGCCGTCCACCTCCGGATTGGCACCCGACTTGGCCACGCCCAGCACGCGGTTGATGTTCAGGCGGGTGCTGGCCAGCCACTCATCCATCAACGAAGCCCGGTGATCCATCTCGATCACGCGGGCGGTGGCCTCTTGCGAGGATTGCAGGCTGCTCCAGGCCAGGGCCGTGAGTGCGACCAGCAGCACCAGAACACTGGCAAAGCCCAGCGTCAGGCGGTGGCCAATTTTGAGTTTGTCAAACATCGTTGTATCTCCGGAGAAGACGGGTGCCGGAATGGGCAGGCGCCGAAGCGCTTATTGAAGGGATTGGGTCGAGTCCATCAGGCCCATGTCGGCGCTGGACATGAGGGATTCGATGTCCATCAGGATCAACATGCGTTCACCCACGCTGGCAATGCCGGTGATGAAGCTGGTGTCCACGTTGGTGTTCATCTCGGGAGCGGGCTTGATCAGCTCGCCGGCGAGTTCGAGCACGTCGGAGACCGAGTCAACCACCGCGCCAACGACGCGACCGCGCACGTTGAGCACGATCACGACCGTGAAACCGTTGTATTCCACCTTGTCGCAACCCAGCTTGATGCGCAGGTCCACCACCGGGACGATCACGCCGCGCAGGTTGACCACGCCCTTGATGAACGAGGGCGCGTTGGCAATGCGCGTGGGCTCTTCGTACGAGCGGATCTCCTGCACACGCAGGATGTCGATGCCGTATTCCTCAGCGCCCAGGCGGAAGGTGAGGAATTCGGCGCTGGCCTTCTGTGCGGCCGCTGCGCGGGCGCTGTCGTGGCGGGCGATGTGGTTGGCTTCGTTGCGCATGTCCATGAGATAGATCCTCGGTTTACGGGTGGGTCAGATAAATATCGGCGAGTTCAGCGCGGGCTAAAGCCGGAAATAAAAAGACAAAGCCCGGTCAAACCGGGCCTTGAATGCTTTGGCATTCCTTCTCAACGCGGTGTCAGGCCCGTTGAAGCTGTCCCGACTCCAGCCGGAACGCCGCCACCGCATGCACCAGGCGCTGCGCCTGGTGCGTCAGCGAAGCGGCCGCCGCCGCGCTCTCTTCCACCAGCGCAGCGTTCTGCTGGGTCGCTTGATCCATCTGGGTGACGGCCTCACCCACCTGGGCGACGCCGGTGCTCTGTTCGCGGCTGGCGTCGCTGATCTCGCGCACGATGGCGGAAACCCGGTGGATCGAATCCACCACCTTCTTCATCGTGCTGCCCGCCTGGTCCACCAGGGACACACCTTGGCCGACCTGTTCTTCGCTGGCACCGATCAGGCCTTTGATCTCCTTGGCCGCCGCCGCGCTGCGCTGCGCCAGGTTGCGCACCTCGGCCGCCACCACCGCAAAACCCCGGCCCTGCTCACCGGCGCGCGCCGCTTCCACCGCCGCATTGAGCGCAAGGATGTTGGTCTGAAACGCAATGCCGTCGATGACGCCGATGATGTCGCTCATCTTTTTGCTGCTGCCGTTGATCTGGTCCATGGTGGCCACCACCTGGGCCACCATGGCGCCACCCTCGCTCGCCACCACGGCCGCTTCGTGGGCCAGCTCGCTCGCCTGCCGGGCGTTCTCGGCGTTGTGGGTCACGGTGGCGCCGACCTGCTCCATGGAGGCTGCGGTC
Source organism: Burkholderiales bacterium (assembly GCA_003241965.1). Taxonomy (GTDB): domain Bacteria; phylum Pseudomonadota; class Gammaproteobacteria; order Burkholderiales; family Burkholderiaceae_C; genus Hydrogenophaga. The sequence goes on from QBMB01000145.1 coordinate 2,501, forward strand.
TGCTGCAGGGCGCTGGCCTGCTCTTCGGTGCGGGAGCTCAGATCCTGGTTGCCCATGGCAATCTGTTCGCTGGCCGTGGCCACACCGCTGGCGTTCTCGCGCACCTCGGTCACCATCACACGCAGGCTTTGGCGCATGTCGTGCATGGTCGCCATCAGGCTGGTGGAGTCGCCCGCTCGAACCGACATCGCTTGCCCAAGATCGCCGCCCGCGATCGCTGCGGCCACCTCGCGCACTTCGTGCGGTTCGGCGCCCAGCGAATGGTCGAGCCGGCGGATGATCCACACGGCGGAACCAGTCCCCGCGGCAATGGCCAAAGCCCCCAGCGCGCCCATACCGATGAACGCGTCCAGGATGTCGGTCTGATCCAGTTCGTAGCTTTCGCGGGCCACATCCACCTGCAACTGGATCAGCTCGCCCACCACCTCCTGCATGGGATCAAACACCGGATACATCTCCTGGGCGGTGTAAGTCTGCAGCGCCTGCTTGTCGCCACCACGCACCACGGATTCGAGCGTGACCACCGACTTGTCGGCCGCCGCCATGAGCGGCTCCAGCCGTGCAATGAGCACCTTTTCCTTGGGCACGAGTTCGGTGGCGACGTACGCCGACCACGCCTCGCGGATGGAAGCACGCGCCTGGGCCACGGCCTTGAGGGTGTTCTCGGGCGAGACCGTTCCATCGGCCGCCTTGTGGGCTGCATCGACGATGTTGACGGCGTACTGGTCCGCAACCACCTTCAGCTGGGCCAAGGGGACCACGCGGTCCTTGTACATGGAGAGCATGAGCTGCGATTGGTGGCGGGCCAGGGAGGCCCCCCACAGCCCGATGACGATCATCAGAAGTATGAGAAAGGCGCACAGCGCCGTCAGTTGGGTCCGAACGCGCAAAGGAGTGGTTTTTGACATGGCCAAACTTCAAAGGCGCCGCAGAGTGGTCGGGGGTGCGGCTGTCCCGGCGGCTTGATCCTTTGGCTCCCTGTCGGGCCCGGATACTCATGCCATCTGTTACACGTATCGGTGCGCCCAGATGAAGCTTTAGGCAAAAAATCCTTATGTTTCATCAACGAATGAGCGATTTCTCACACTCACGGCGCCTGAATCAAAAACTTGAGTGTCGCGACGGTCACAAACGATCGGCGGTCACATCGGTTAGCTTGGCGGCATGACCCACCGATGCACACCGCCCTCATCCGCCTGCCTGAACGCAACCACAACCATCAACAGCCATCACCCCGACATCGTGGTGTTCGCAAACATCCACGCGCAGGGCAGCAGCGCGCGGGAGCAGGCGGTGTCGCTCTACCTCGCGGTGCGCGACCAGGTGCGCTACGACCCCTACCGCATCGACCTCTCAGAGCACGGCATGACGGCCAGCACGGTTCTGGCGCAAGGCTTCGGCTGGTGCGTGTCCAAGGCGGTGCTGCTGGCGGCGGTGGCGCGCGCGGCAGGCATCCCCGCACGCCTGGGGTTCGCCGACGTGAAGAACCACCTCTCCACCGAGAAGCTGCGCCAGACCATGCAGACCGATGTGTTCGTCTGGCACGGCTACACCGAGCTGTGGATCGACGGTGCCTGGCGCAAGGCCACGCCGGCCTTCAACATCGAGCTGTGCGACAAGTTCGGCCTGCTGCCGCTGGAGTTCGACGGGGTGCACGATTCGCTCTACCACGCGTTCGACCGCGCAGGTCGCCAGCACATGGAGTACGTGAACGAACGGGGCGTGTTTGAAGACCTGCCGCTGGATCAGATCAGAACCGTGTTTGCCGAGGTCTACCCTGCCATGAACACAGGCAATCCGATTGCCGGTGACTTTGCGGCAGACGCAGCGCGTGAGGCTGGCCGCGCCTGAAGCCGTCAGGTGGTGAACCTGAACACGGCCGTGCTGGCCATGAGATTGGGCCAACGGTGCACTTCTTCGCCCTCGTGCAGGCCGAAGCTTTTCTCGATGGTCAGGCCGTTGCGCCGTGCCAGCACCTCGAAGTCGGCGTGCGTGCCCACGCGGATGTTGGGCGTGTCGTACCACTGGTAGGGCAGGCGCTTGGTCACCGGCATGCGGCCCTGCACCACCGCCAGCCGGTTGGGCCAGTGCGCGAAGTTGGGAAACGCCACCACGCCGATGCGGCCCACCCGCGCGGTCTCGCGCAGCATGGTTTCGGCGTTGCGCAGGTGTTGCAGCGTGTCGATCTGCAGCACCACGTCAAACGCGTTGTCGCCGAAGGTGCTCAGCCCGTCTTCGAGGTTGAGCTGCAGCACGTTCACGCCGCGGCGCACGCAGGCCAGCACTTTCGCATCGTCGATCTCCACGCCGTAGCCGCTGCAGGCGCGCGTGGCCTGCAGGTGGGCCAGCATGGCGCCGTCGCCACAACCCAGGTCAAGCACGCGCGATCCGTGGGGCACGAGGCGGGCGATGGATTCCATGATGGCCTGCTCGCTCATGCCGGCACTCCTGCGATGGTCTGGTCAAAGTAGGCGCGCACCGCGTTGAGGTAGCGCGGGTCGTCCAGCAAAAAGGCGTCGTGCCCATGCGGTGCGTCGATCTCGGCGTAGCTCACATCGCGCCGGTTTTCCAGCAAGGCCTTGACGATCTCGCGGCTGCGTTTGGGCGAAAAGCGCCAGTCGGTGGTGAAGCTCACCAGCAGGAACTTGGCCCGGGCCTTGGAAAGCGCCGCGCTCAGGTTGCCGCCGTGCTCGCGCGCCGGGTCGAAGTAGTCGAGCGCCCGGGTGATGAGCAGGTAGGTGTTCGCGTCGAAGTACTCGCTGAACTTGTCGCCCTGGTAGCGCAGGTAGCTCTCGATCTGGAATTCAACGTCTTGCGTGGTGTAGCGGTAGGCGAGTTCGGCTGCAGCACTGGGATCCGTGTCGTCACTCGACCTCAAACTGCGTCCGAACTTTTCGTTCATCACATCGTCGCTCAGATAAGTGATGTGGCCGATCATGCGGGCGATGCGCAGACCGCGTCGGGGCAAGGTGCCTTCGCGCAGGTAGTGGCCGCCGTGGAAATCGGGGTCGGTCACGATGGCGCGGCGCGCCACCTCGTTGAAAGCGATGTTCTCGGCCGTGAGGTTGGGTGCGCTGGCCACCACCACCGCGTGGCGCACGCGGTCGGGGTACTGGAGCGTCCAGGCCAGCGTCTGCATGCCGCCCAGGCTGCCACCCATCACGGCGGCCAGCGTCTGGATGCCCATGGCGTCGAGCAGGCGGGCCTGCGCGTCCACCCAGTCTTCCACCGTCACCACCGGAAAGTCGGCACCCCAGGGCGCGCCAGTCGCAGGATTGATATGGGTGGGGCCGGTGGAGCCGAAGCACGAACCGAGGTTGTTCACGCCGATCACGAAGAAGCGGTCGGTGTCCACCGGCTTGCCCGGGCCGATCATGTTGTCCCACCAGCCTTCGCTGCGCGCGATGGGCCGGCCCTGCTCGTCGGCGTGCCGGCCTGCCACGTGGTGCGAAGCATTGAGCGCGTGGCAGATCAGCACCGCGTTGGAGCGCTCGGCATTGAGCTTGCCGTAGGTTTCCACCACCAGCTCGTAGGCGGGCAAGGTCGCCCCACTGCGCAGCGGCAGCGGTTCGGCGAATCGGAACGTTTGGGGCGTGACGATCAATCTGGTTTCCTGTGGGCGGCGCGCGCCCGAAAAAAATCCCGATACCGCCAAGAGCGAGACCGGGATGCTGGACCAGGAGTCTCTTCTTTAGCGGCATTTTTAAAGCGCCCGCAATTCGGAACAAATCGGCGCTGTGAGGGCGCAGTATAAATTGAAGCATCGCACCCGGGCCTGCGTGGATGCTCGCGCAGCACCGCGCACAGCCACCGGCCGCCAGGTCGATGTTGTAGCGCCGCCTCGGCGTCAACGGGGGCCGCACGGTCCTGAAAAATAGTTACTGTCTGCGCGACATTGCGCGCATAATCCTCCGGCGAGCGCCCAAGGCGCTCGTTTTGACAAGTGATCGGTCGGTTTCGCGTGCTACAGGTTTTTGTGTGCTAACGGGGCTCCATCGCTATTTTCATCAGTGTTATTAGGAGTCCCGACCATGGGCAACAAACTGTACGTTGGCAATCTGCCATACACCGTCCGCGACGAAGACCTGCAGCAAGCATTCAGCGCTTATGGCTCTGTCAACAGCGCCAAAGTCATGATGGAGCGCGATACCGGCCGTTCCAAAGGTTTCGGCTTTGTCGAAATGGGCAACGATGCCGAAGCGCAAGCCGCTGTTGAAGGCATGAACGGTCAATCCCTGGGCGGTCGCAGCCTGGTGGTGAACGAAGCCCGCCCCATGGAAGCCCGTCCTCCCCGCACCGCCGCCACCACCACCGAAACCGCCGCCGCCACTGCGGCCACCACCG
>QBMB01000146.1 GCA_003241965.1 Burkholderiales bacterium
ACTGGCCCTGGCCCTGCAGTTGCAGGCGTCCGCTGAGTGTCTGCAGCGCCAGGGTGGTGGTGTTGCCGTCTGCCTCGGCGCGCACGTCCATGCGGTAGCTGCCCAGTGGGCGCAACGAGGACAGGCGCGACGACAGGTCTTGCGCCTCCACCGCCAGCGCACCCTGAAGGCTGCCGCGTCCGCTGTCCCAGCGCAGGGTCAGGCCATCGGTCTGCAACACCAGAAGGCCTTGCATGCGCAAGGTGTTCCACGGCGTGCCCAGGCCGGTCAGCAGGTCGGCTGGCCAGCGGCTGATGGAGGCCGCCAGACGAAGCTCGCCGCCGCCGAAGCGGGGGCTCAGCGTGAGGGCCATGGGTTGTGGGGTGCAGCAGGGCGCGCTGAGCTGCAGCGCCATGGCCGGCACGCCGGCCACCAGTGTGGGCGACAGGCGCCACTGCAGGCCTTGGGGCAGGGAGGTCTGAGTCTGGCTGCCCTGGCCGCCGGTGAGCAGCACATCGGCCTGGCCGCGCCAGACCGTGCCCCGCGCATTGACCAGCTGGAGCTGTCCGCCGGTGGCCGAGGTGATCGATTGCGCCAGCCAGTGTGCCGGTGCGAACAGCAGCAACGCGGCGAAGAGCCCGAGCAGGGCGCCCAACCAGGCCAGGCGTGAGGGCCAGCGTGCGCTCATGGGTCAGCCGCCGCTGGCCAGGCCGGGGCCGGAGAGCACCACGGTGCCGTTCCATCCACCGGTGGCGGCGTCGCGTGTGAGTTTGGTTTCCAGGGGCAGCAGCCGCGCGTTGATACGCACCTGCGCCAGCCACTGGGCCAGAGCCGACGGCGCGGTGCCTCGCAGGGTGACAGTGGCGCGATCGCCCAGCACCGCGAGTTGCGCACTGGTGCCCAGCGACAGGGTGGCGGCTTCCAGCGCGCGCAGCACTTCATCGCGCCCCGGAGGTTGTGCGTTGGTTTCCGAGCGCAGGGCGCCCGCCGTGGCCGCCATGCGTTGCATCTGGCCGAGCTGCGCGTCCAGGCGGGCATGGCGCGCGGGCGCTTCGCGCAAGGTGGTCAACGCGGGCGCGATCGCCAGCCACCACAGCAGACCCAGGCCGACGATCCAGGCGGCGGCCAGCACGGCGTTGCGCTCGCGCGTCGACAGGCGCTCCAGAGCCGCGGAGAGAGGTGCGGTGGCGCGGGCCAGCGTGGGGGCTCGGGACGCGGTTTTGGAAGAGGTGGCCATGGTGTTCAAGGTGCGGGTGGGCTGACGGCGAGCTCGTTGCCGTCGAACCGAACGCGCCAGCCGCTGCGCTCCAGCGTCTGTTGCAGCGCGCGCAACTGGTCTTCGGTGGCGCGCCAGCCGGAGAAGCGGCCATCGCCGGGAGCGTAGGTGACCGTGGTCGGCGTGAACGCCTCACCACCGGAGGCCTGGTCGATCGCCCCCAGCAGGGTTTCAAAATCACCTTGGGACAGTGCACCGCTGGACTGTTGCAGGCGAACCAGTTCGCGCTGCATCTGAACCGGTGCGTCGAGCACCAGGGTGACCTGTGGGAAGGTTTGTTGCAGCGTCTGGCGTACCGCTTGCTGTTTGGCTTTCAGCGTGCTGTCTTCGTGCCAGGCGGCGGCGTTCAGGCCCACCAGCTGCACAGCCACCAGGGCGGCGAGCCCCCAGCGAACAGGGCGCCACGCCGGCGCGCTGCGCCACTGCCGCAGGCTGCGGCGCAGGCGCTGACCGCGCCGCGCACCGGCCGACAGGCTGAGGTCGAATTGCGCCAGGTTCCAGTCGGACTGCGAACAACGCAGCAGCCACTGGGGCTGGGCCACGAGCTCGAAGCGCTGGCCCAACACCCGCTCAGCGATGGCCGCCACGCTGGGATCGGCCAGCCAGACGTCGTACTCGCCGGCCTCGCCCTGGCCGTCTGCGTTGGCGGGCATGAGGGCTGTGACGGCGGCCACGCTGTTGCTGCCACCGGCGCCGCTGGTGGCTTCCAGCAGCGGCGTGCAGCTCACGCCCAGCACACTGGAGCTCCCCAGCCAGGCCTGGCCGGCTTCGCCGTGCGCCCAGTGAATGGTGGAGGGAATGTCGAGCTCAAAACTGCGCGAAGCCCCAGCAGACTCCACCGGTGCTTCCGACTGGATCAAGGGCCACAGCGATGGCACGATGCGTGTCACCGGACGGCCCGCGCCTTCAAGGATCTGCAGCCAGCTGCGCAGCCAGGTTTTCTGGCAGACCGCCACCCAGACCGTCTGGCCGGGTTTGCCGCGGGGCTCCAGAGCGAAGTGCAGCTCGCTCACATCGGTGAGCAAGCGGTCTTCCAGCAGGCCTTCGAGCGCAGCGCGCAGGCGGTTGGAAGCCACCTTGGGCAATGCAACGCGGTGCCACGAGACCGCGCGCGGCGGCAGCACCAGCACCACCTCTTCGTCTCGCGGCAGCAAGGCGGCGGCGCATTGGCCCACGTCGTTGATTTGCTGCTCATTGCCCGAACTCGCCCAATCGAACAGGGCCGATGTGGGAGTGGGGGTGGCGACGGAAAAATCCGATGGGGTGAGGATCAGCACAGTGAGGGGTCAGACGTGGCGCAAGGCCACAGGCGATCCCATTCTAGAGAGGCTGCGTGACGGGTAGTCAAAAAGTTGCACGGTCAAGCCGGGTCAATGTTGGGCCTGCGCGTCAGGGACGGGCGAAGCGCTCGCGCCAGCTCACGCGCACATCGAGGTTGTTGCGAACGACCAGGGAGCGTTCTTCGATGACGGTGTTTTCCAGCCGAAGCCGCCCGCGCACCTCAAAGTAACGGCTGCGCGTGCCATGGGCTTCATCGGTGAGCTTGCTCGCCGTTGCCGGTACCGCCACGATCACATCGCTGAGGTTCTTGAACGGATTGCGTTCGCGAGCGGCCTCCACCTGGCGGGCCTGCGCCATGTCCATCCCGGGCACGCTGGCAAAGATGGCCTGCGGGCTGGCGGTGTTGAAGTTGAGGTTGGTGCGTTCGGGCAACACGGTGACGTGGGGCTCCAGCGCGCTCAGCGTGGCGCGGCTCAGGCCCAGCCAGCTCAGCTGCGACAGCTTGCGCGGCACCAGGGCCGTGCGCGAAGGCAACGGGTCGGTGAGGGCGAGCTGGGTGGTGTTGCGCAACTCTTCCGCAGCCTTGGTGAGTTCGGCCTGCGGCAGGCCGAGCTGTTCGAACAGCTTGGCAAACGCGCGCAGGTCGGCTTCGGGTGTTTCTACCTTGGCCGTGGCGCCGCCGCCACTGGTGCGCACGAGGTTGGTGAAGTTCAGGCGCGACTGCATGTCGATCATTTCGCCCGACAGAAAAGCCTGCAGCGTGTCGTCGGTGTTGTTGTTCTTGTCGGCGGCCAGGAAGCTGGAGAGCCGCGCTTCTTCCAGCGGCAGCGCCCAGGGTTCACCCAGGTGATCGGCGTTGCCGCTGTTCTGGTTACTGCGCGCGTCCTCGCGCAGGATCAGGCGGGCCCAGTCCAGTGCGCCGGTGAGGATCCAGCCGGCCTGCACTCGCTGGCGCTCGGCCTGCTCGATTTCGGTGGAACGCCACTGCTGCCACAAAGCCGCCGACGCCAGCGTGGCCACCAGCGTGACGGTGAGCATGGCCAGCAGCAGGGCCGCGCCGCGTTGTTTGGAGCGTGGGGGCAAAGTTTCGCCGCCGGGCCGCCCCAAGGCGAAACAGCCCCCTCGGGGGGCAGCGACCCGCGAAGCGGCGGAGCGTGGGGGCCCATTCATCTGCCAGCCTCGAGTGTTGGGCGAACCCAGTCGCGGCTCAGGTTGCCCACGAGGCCCTGTTTGCCCGAGAGGGTCAGTTGCAAGCGCACGCCGTTGGGCATGCTTGTGAAATTCGCACCACCGGTACCACTCTCGCCAGCGCCTTCGTTGCCCACCGAGGACAAAGGATTGCCCCAGGTTTCACCGCGGTGGTAGAAGATTTGCCACTGGTCGATGGCGATCAGGGCCAGCGAGCTGTCGGCGCCCTGCGCCAGCGCGCCGGCGTCCACGCTGGTCGGTGCGGAGGCGGGGCGGGCGCCACGACCCCAGTCGGCCGCCCGTTGCCAGGCGCGCGCGAGTTCGTCGCGCTGCAGCAGCGGCCCCGATTGCCAGCGTGTCCATTGCCCACCGGCGGCGGTGGGCAGCAGCGCCCACGCCACCACCCGGATGCCCCGGCTGTCCAGGCCCGACTCGGCGCTGTCGCGGCGGGTGATGCGCAGCGTCTGGCCGTTGAAATCGACCGGTGCGACCTCGCCGGTGTCCATCATCGCGTCGAGATCGGCGATCCACTGGCCCACCGCCGATTGCAGCCGCAACAGACCGTCCGACCGTTCCTGCGTGATGGTCTGCGTGCGCGCCATGCCGTCGATGGAGCGCCAGCTCAGCAGGGCCAGCATGGCCATCACTGCAATGGCGACCAGCAGTTCGATGAGGGTGAAGCCTCTGGCGCGAGGTTTCGCCGCCGGGCCGCCCCAAGGCGAAACAGCCCCCTCGGGGGGCAGCGACCCGCGAAGCGGCGGAGCGTGGGGGCACTGGTTCATCAATAGCGCCCAATGACCGTGGAGAGCGACAACAACCGCACCTGGTTGCTTTCGACATCGGCCTCTACCACCGCATCCACCCGCCGGAAATTGGGGTTGGGTGTGGGCAGCACCGACAGGCGCACCAGCATGACCCGCCCGCCCTGGTCGCAGGGCGTCTGGCTGTCGCCGGTACCCGGCAGCTGGCGCTGCAGGCGCAGGCGGGTGAGTTCGTTTTCAGCGCAGATCTGTGCCAGCCACTGATCGCTCTGCCGCGTGGCTGCCCGGGTGAGGGCGCCGGTGGCTTGCAAGCCGGCGGCCAAGGTGATGGCGATCACCGCAAGCGCTACCAGCACCTCGATCAGGGTGAAGCCGCGCGGGCGCCTCATGGCGTTGCGGACACCACGGCAAACGGCGAAATGCCGTCGGTGGCCAGAGTCAGGCGGCGCTCACCTTGCTGCAGCACCAGGCGCTGCGCGGCAATCAGGGGCTCGGGGCCGAGCACCAGCGTCAGGGCGCCCGGGGGCTGGATCACCTGGGCCAGCGTGTCCGCACTGAGCCAGGAGCGCGGCCCGATCAGGCTGTCGCTGGCGTTGGCGCTGCTTCGCAGAGGTGGCAGCCCGACGAATTCAAACCCCTGCGGCAGGCTGCGCCACACCACCGGCAGGCCGCTGGTGCGCGACTGCGCACGGGCCGATTCGATCAGCGCAGACAAGCGCAGGGCCTCACGCTCCAGCCGGGTCGACCCGTCATCGCGCAAGGACAGCGTCACCCCGGCGGTGGCCAGCGCCACGAGCGCCACCACCACCATGAGTTCGATCAGGGTGAAGCCGCGGCTGCGCTGCATGGGCGGGTTTCAGGCGACCCGCGCAGCGGCGGAGCGTGGGGGCAAGGTTTCGCCGCCGGGCCGCCCCAAGGCGAAACAGCCCCCTCGGGGGGCAGCGACCCGCGCAGCGGCGGAGCGTGGGGGCACCATCACTGCCAACTGCCGACGTCGGCGTCCCTGTTCTCGCCGCCGGGTTGACCGTCAGCGCCCAGCGAAAGCACGTCAACCTCTCCCTTGAGCCCGGGGTTGAGGTACTGGTAGGGCCGGCTCCATGGGTCGGCGGGCAGTTTGTCGAGGTAGGGGCGCCAGTTGGGCGGGACCGGGCCGGTGGTGGGTTTGGCCACCAGGGCGTTGAGTCCCTGCTCGCCGGTGGGATAGCGCTGGTTGTCCAGGCGGTAGAGCTTGAGTGCCTGCATCAGGTTGTTGACATCGGTCTTGGCCGCCGTCACCCGCGCGTCGTCGGCGCGGTCGAGCACGTTGGGCACGATCAGTGCGGCCAGCACACCAATGATGACCAGCACCACCATGAGTTCGATCAGGGTGAAACCGCGCTGCAGGGCGCGCCAGGGCTGCCAACGCTGGGGCGCACGCTCGCGCGGCTGGATGCTGAGGTGTCTCAATTCGAACTCCCGAACGCTGGTGTGATGACAAGGCCTGAAAACCGGATGCACAGGCCTGTTGGCCGGGCTTGTGCGCAGAGGCTTGTCGATCATAATCCGCAGCATGAAGAAGGCACCTGCGTTCGGTCACTCCGGATTCCTGATGGAAAGTCCGGCGGCGCTGCAAAGCACCAGCCGCCGCAGTCCCGCCGTGGTTGCTGGTCTGCTGTGGCTGGCGGCGGGGCTGAGCGCCGGTTATTGGGTGCTGCAGGCCTTGGGGCGTTCCCCCGTCACACCCTTGGCGGTGGCGCCGCCCTCGGCCATTCAAGTCGACACGGTCGCCGTGGCCCGCGTGCTGGGAGCGCAGCCGCAGGCTGCTGCCACAGCGGCCGCGCCGGTGGCCACCGGCACACAGTACAACCTTCTGGGGGTGGTGGCCGCCAGCGCAGCCGGCGGTGCCGCGTTGATCGCCGTCAATGGCCAGCCGCCTCGCCCGTACCGGGTGGGCGC
>QBMB01000147.1:0-5910 GCA_003241965.1 Burkholderiales bacterium
CTACCTGGCCTACGCGCTCAACCGCGTGGGCCAGCCCGCCGTGCAGCTCAACGGCCTGGGCGGCGCCATCGGCGAGCAGGCGTTTGGTGCCAACGCGCAGGACCTCTTGATCGCCATCAGCTTCCCGCCCTACGCGGGCGACACGCTCGCCGTGTGCGAGCAGGTGCGACAGCAAGGCGCCAAACGCCTGGCCATCACCAACGCCTTTTTGAGCCCCATCGCCAAGGACGCCGATCTGGTGCTGGAGGTGAACGACGCCGAGTTGCTGGGCTTCAGGTCGCTCACCTCGGCCCTGTGCCTGGCGCAAACGCTGGCCATGGGCCTGGCCTTCAGCAAACGCACGCAGCGCGCCAAACGCGCCGGCGGCAAAAGCGCGGGTGGCAAAGACCGGCCCGCCGCGCCCGACCTGCAAGGCATCGACTGCTGAGGACGCCATGACGCCACAGGCCACCCTGCTCACCATCGAACCCCTCACCGCCGAGGCCTTCCGCCCGTTCGGCGACGTGATCGAAGCCAGCGCCGCCGCGCGCCACTTCACCATCAACGAAGGCTTCGCCGAGCGTTACCACGACCTCGCCCACATCGACACCGCAGGCGAGGGCGGCCACTCCCTCGTGAGCATCTTCAAGGCCGTGCCCCGCACCTTCCCCATGCCCATCACCGTGATGGAGCGCCACCCGCTGGGCAGCCAGGCGTTCGTGGCGCTCGCACCCATGCCGTTTCTGGTGGTGGTGGCGGTGCCGGGCGACGCACCCGCACTGAGAGAAATGCGGTGTTTTCTGGCGGCGCCGGGGCAGGGCGTGAACTACGCTCGCGGCACCTGGCACCACCCGCTGATCGCGCTGGATGTGCCGGGGGATTTTCTGGTGGTTGACCGGGGCGGTCCGGCGGCGCAGGGGAACTGTGACGAGATTGCGCTGGGGGAGGGCGTGCTCTGGTTGGTGCGCTGAGGAGAGCGCGCCTTCTCAAGATCCCCCCACCCCGACCGATACAAGAGGTATCTCCATCCACCAGGAACCACCGTGGACGTATCTCCCGCAGCAATGGTTGGCGCTTATGTGGCCAACAAACAGGCCAACGCGGCCCAGGAAGTGCAATTGGCCGTCTTGAAGAAGGCCATGGACATGCAGGGCTCGAGCACGCTCTCGCTGCTTCAAAGCGTCACCGGCAACCTGCCGCTGGCCATCGGCGGCAGTGTGGGCACACAACTCAATCTGCTGGCCTGAAGGTTTCTTGCTGCACGCGCTGCCATGAACGCCGAGCCCAACGAACGCGATGCAAAACCCCAGGGCGCTGGCCCTGCGGTGCAGATCGATCTGGACGCTGCGTGCCAGCCGGTGCCGCGTTTGCTGTTTGTGGAGGCCTCACGCCGCGCGCTCAAGCTCATGGGCAACAAGCTGCAGACCGACCGGGCAGCACTGGCGCCGTATCCGGTGATACCGGGCATTGAAGACCTGCCTTCGCTGGAGCTGGGCATGCAGTACATCCAGCACCAGTTCGTGTCGGCTGGCCAGCCGCAGGTGGTGGCCATGGCCGCAGCGCTGCGCTTCGTGGCGGTCATGTTCACGCGCCGCTACCAGTACAACTACCAAGATCTGCGGGTGGGCCACGACAGCGGCACGCTCTTCTGGGCGCCCAGCGGCCCGATGCTGGCGGCGGCGGCCAACATTCCGTTGCAGCTCTGGGCCATCGACTGCCCGCGCTTCGTCGAGGCCGATCTGATCCGCGCCGCACACACGATCCACCGCAACTTCGACCAGTTCGACGAAGGCGCGTTGATTTATATAGAGCGCTTCATCTAGCTCACGCTTGATCGGCGGCCGGGCTGCCGTGCAAGGCCTGTTGTGTGACCCATTGCACGCCGGGTTGAACCAATCCGGTGCTGGGTGTGTCTTAGGACATGTGGCGCGCGTTTGTCGCTGCCTACATTGGGCCTCACAGCCCCACCATGAACAACGACACCCACACCCAGCGCGTCATCCTGGTCGATGACTGCGACAACGACAATTTCTTCCACGACATTGCCCTGCGCAAGTGCGGCTTCGACGGCGAGATCAAGATCTACGGCAAGGGTGAGGATGCGCTGGAGTTCCTGCTGCGGGACCGTGTGAGCGTGCCCACCCTGGTGTTCATGGACATCAACATGGCCGGCATGGGTGGGTTTGAGCTGGCACGCACGCTTGACGACATGCTGGAGCCCGGCGTGCCACTGCAACTGCACATGCTCACCTCGTCGTCCTGGGCTGTCGACAAGGCCATGTGCGAATCGATCGGCTGCATCAAGAGCTACCAGGTCAAACCGCTCACGCGGGAGACCGCCGCCGCGCTCATCGACATGCCGTGACATTGCGTCTTCTCCAGATGCTGGACACCTTGCCGCGCGAGCTGGACGACAACCAGCTCGGCATGTTGAAACACGAGGCTGAACTGGCCATGCAGCTCATCGAACACGAGCAAAGCAGGCGCGAGCAGGCCGAGCTCAGGTTGGCGCAGATCCTGAAGGGCCAGCAGATCGTTCGCGATGTGCTCAACGAAGGGCGTGACATGGCCGCCTTCATCGATGGGGAACACCGCTACCTGTTCGTCAACCCGGCGTTTCAGCGCTACTGGAGCCTGGAGCCCCGGGCGATCACGGGGATGCTCGTGCAGGATCTGATCGATCGCGGCAGCTACCGCGCGCTGTTCAAGCCCAGCATCAACCGGGCGCTGGCGGGTCACGAATCGCAATTCGAACTGGAGGCAGATTTTCCCGGCATGGGCCTGCGCTACCTGGAGGTCACGCACATCCCGGCGCGCGACGTGGGCGCGGTGCACGGCGTGGTCGAGCGGGCGCGCGACATCACCCTGCGCAAGCAAAGCGAGCTTGCGCTGGATGAAGCCGTGCGAGAGCTGCAGGCCAAACGTCTGGCCAACCGCAAGTACGTCTACAGCGTCTCGCACGACCTGAAGGAGCCGGTGAACGCCATCACCAACGCGACTGCCCTGCTGGTTGAGGGCGCCATGCTGCGCTCCGACCCGCTGGAACTCCGCTGCCTGCGAATCGCTCAGGAGGCCGGTGCCAAGCTCTCACGGGTGCTGGAAGACCTGCGCCTCTACAGCGAGGTGGACACGGGCGACCTGAGGATGCAGCTGCACCAGGCACACGGCATCTACGCCGGGGCCCTCATGGAAATTGAAGGCGAGCTGGCGGCCGAGGGTGCAGACGTCGAGCTGTTGGTTCAGGGAACCATCCGCGTCGATGCACCGCTCATGAGTCTGGCGATCCGCAGCATTCTGGAGAACTTGCTGAGCTCAGCGCATCGTCATGCTTCGCTGTCGCGTGAGCTGCGGGTGATCATCCGCTCGCATGAAGAGCTGTTCACGCACCGCGTGGACATCACAGTCCAGCAGACCAGCCCGGTTCCCAAAACAGGCGACACCCCGGACGGTTCAACGCGCCCGGAGTCGGCTCGCCGTGCCCGCCAGCGCGCCATGAACGATGTTCGTGAACTGGGTCTGGGCCTGTCCATCGCCTCCCACATCATCGATCTGCACCAAGGCCAACTGCACGTCGAGCGCAAGGGCAATGGCATCAACTGCTACTCCGTGATCCTGCCCAGCCTTACCCGCGCCATCGAGAGCGAGCGAAACGGAAACCCGACATGAACACCCATCCCGCAGTACAACGGATCGTTCTGATCGACGACAGCGAAAACGACAACTTCTTTCACGAGATTGCGTTGCGCAAGGCCGGCTTTGGCGGAGATATCCTGATTTTCGAGAGCGGTGAGTCCGCACTCGAGTTCCTTCTGCAAGACCAGATCGCCTTGCCCACCGTGGTGCTGCTCGACATCAACATGCCCGGCATGAACGGATTCGATGTGGCCCGTGTGCTCAACGAACAGCTGCACCCGCTGGCACCCCTGCAGTTGCACATGCTGACCTCGTCGGCCTGGTCGGTGGACAAGGCCACAGCCAATGCCATCGGCATCATCCAGAACTATGTGGTGAAGCCACTGACGCCCGATATGGCGACCGGCTTGCTCGCACAGGCGTCGAACGCTTCCTGCAGCCAGCGAGCCTGAGGTCGTGCTCAGGCCCAGATCACCGTTGCCGGCTGCTCGTACCACTGCGGCAGGTGCGGCGCCATGACGGCTTCGATGCGGCTGCGTTTGATTTTCATGGTGGGTGTGAGGCAACCGTTCTCGATGCTCCAGGGTTCGCGCGCCACAGCCAGAAACTGCAGTTGTTCGTAGCTGGCCAATTTCGTGTTCACCTGGTTCAGCAGTTCGGTGAGCGCTTCCTGCACCTGCGCTTGCACGGCCGCGTCGGCCAGCCTGGGCCGCAGTGCTTCGTCCAGCACCAGCACGGCGTACGGCGTGGCCTCGCCCACGCCCGAGACCAGGGCCAGCTCCACCATGGGGTGTGCGTTGAGCAGGTTTTCGATCGGCACCGGCGCAACGTACTTGCCCTTGGCGGTCTTGAAGAGTTCCTTTTTGCGCCCCGTGATGCGCAGCACACCTTGTTCGTTGAGCACGCCCAGGTCGCCGGTGCGGAAGAAGCCGTCCTCGGTGAAGGCTTCGGCGTTGAGTTCGGGCTGCTTGTAGTAGCCCGCCATGCGACCGGGTGACTTCACAAGGATCTCGCCGTCCTCGGCCAGGCGCGCCTGCACGCCCGGGTACGGCTTGCCCACGTGGCCGGGCAGCGAAGCCTCACCATCGCCGCCGTGTGAGTAGGCGAAGTCTTCGGTCATGCCGTAGCCCTCGAACAGGTTCAGGCCCAGGCGCCGGTACCACACCAGCAGCTCGGCCGGCAAGGGCGCGGAGCCGCTGCCGGCGTTCTTCACCTGGTCCAGCCCCAGGCTGGCCAGCACCTTCGCGCCCACGGCAGCGGCGGTGGCCGGGTTGTCGAGCATGGCGTCGAGCTGGGCCGCGGGCATCTTGGCCAGCACGCCTTGTTGAAACTTGGTCCACAGCCTCGGCACCGAAATGAACAAGGTGGGCCGTGCGCGCTGCAGGTCTTCCATGAAGGTGGCGGCGGTGTCGGTGAAGAACACCTTCATGTCGCCACGCGCGAACGCCTGGCACTCCACCCAGGCGCGCTCGAAGCAGTGGGCCAGCGGCAGATAGGAGAGCACCCGCAGGTCGGTGCCCTGGGGAAACCGGTGGCGCATTTCTTCCACGATGCTTTCCGTGGCCGCGCTCACGCTGCCGAAGGTCTGCATCACGCCTTTGGGCTGGCCTGTGGAGCCCGAGGTGTAGAGCAGCAGGGCCAGATCGTCGGCGGCGCGCATGGGCTCGCCGGCGAGTGGCTCGGTGCGCGCCACGATGTCGTCCCACTGCCCGTCAAAGCCGGTACTGGGCGCCAGCGGCAGGGCAATGCAGGGCATCGACGCCGGCACGCCCGCCGCCTGCTTGGGCCAGTCGTCGAGCTTGCCCACGAACAACAGGCGGGCTTCGCAGTGCTCCAGCACGTAGCGGATGTTGTGGGCCGACTCGGTGGGAAAGATCGCCACCGTGGTGCCGCCAGCCATCCACACGGCCAGGTCGACCATGAAGAAGTGGGCGCTGTTCTTGGCCAGCAGGGCGATGCGCGCGCCGGGCTCGAACCCTTGCGCCCGCAGGTGGGCGGCCATGCGCCGCGCCTGGTCCATGGTCTGGCCCCAGGTGAAAGTGACCACCTCGCCATTGCCCACGGGCTGGGTCAGAAAGGGCTCGTCCCGGCGCAGGCGTTCGTTTTCAAAAGCGTAATCCAGAATCAGTTTGGCCATTGCGTGTCTCCATGTGGGGGCTCGAAACGACCCTGCCTGTTGCTTATTGGGCTCTTTTCGGGGTCGGCGGCGCATGGGGGTTTGTCCTGTGGTGGGAATCTGTCGCTGCAGGGGGCATAATCGACGCGTGCGGCCGGTCAATCGGTTGCACAAGCTAGGTG
>QBMB01000147.1:5920-6332 GCA_003241965.1 Burkholderiales bacterium
CTAGGTGATCGGTCAGTTTCGCGCGCTACGGCGGTACTTCTTGGATTTGTTGTGCTTTCGGGACCCCCTCGCTTTTGTTTCATGTGTTTTTTGAGGAGTCCCCCATGGGCAATAAACTTTACGTCGGCAACCTGCCGTACACCGTCCGCGACGAAGACCTGCAACAGTCTTTCAGCGAATTCGGCTCTGTCTCCAGCGCCAAAGTCATGATGGAACGCGACACCGGTCGCTCCAAAGGCTTCGGTTTTGTCGAGATGGGCAATGACGCCGAAGCGCAAGCCGCTATCGCCGGCATGAATGGCCAGTCGCTTGGCGGCCGCAGCATCACCGTGAACGAAGCCCGTCCGATGGAGGCACGTCCTCCCCGCACCGGCGGCTATGGCGGTGGTGGTGGTGGCGGCGGCTACGGTGG
>QBMB01000148.1:0-5716 GCA_003241965.1 Burkholderiales bacterium
GCCCCGGGACAGCGCAGAATGCGGAACGTGGGTGCGTCAAGCACCTGCACCGGGCGGCGCCACAGGCGTGCGCCCACCGTTGACAGCCGGGCCCACTGCCCGGCTTTTGTGCGTTAAACCCCGGGTGTTATGGATTCAAACCGTCTTGCGCTGACCGTGCTTCGCCACCGATTTCTCGGGGGGCCCAACATATGGACCTACCGCTCCGCGATGGAGGTGTGGCTGGACCTGGGTGCGCTGGAGCAGCGACCGTCCCACACCATCGACGGCCTGACCGACCGGCTGCTGGCCTGGTTGCCGGGCCTGCAGGCGCACCACTGCGGCGTGGGCGAGGTCGGAGGCTTTGTGGAGCGGCTTCGCGAAGGCACCTGGGCCGGCCACGTGCTGGAGCACTGCGTGATCGAGCTGCTCAACCTCGCCGGCATGCCCACCGGCTTCGGCCAGACGCGCAGCACCCGCCAAAGTGGGGTCTACCGCATGGTGTTTCGCGCGCGCAACCGTGCCACCGCCGAGGCCGCGCTCACGCACGGGCACGCGCTGCTGCAGGCCGCGATGAACAACGAACCTTTCGATGTGGCCGCCGCCGTGAAGGCCTTGCACGATGTGGTCGACGCGACCTGGCTCGGCCCATCCACCGCAGCCATCGTGAACGCAGCCACCGAGCGCGGCATTCCTCATCTGCGCCTGACCGACGGCAACCTGGTGCAACTCGGCCAGGGTGTGCGCCAGCGCCGCATCTGGACGGCCGAGACCGAGCTCACCAGCGCGATCGCCGAGAACATCGCCAGCGACAAGGACCTCACCAAATCGCTGCTGCTGAGCTGCGGTGTGCCGGTGCCCGAGGGCCGCATCGTGGCCAGTGCCGCCGAGGCCTGGGAGGTCGCGCAAGACCTCGGTCTGCCGGTGGTGGTCAAACCCAGCGACGCCAACCACGGCCGGGGTGTGTCGCTCGAACTCAGCGAGCAGGCCGATATCGAGCGCGCCTTCGCCATTGCCGATGCCGAGGGCAGCGACGTCATCGTCGAGCGCTACATCCTGGGCAACGAGCACCGCGTGCTCGTGGTCGGTGGTCGTGTGGTGGCCGCCAACCGCGGCGAGAGCCTGTGGGTCACCGGTGATGGCGTGGCCAGCGTCAGAACCCTCATCGACCTGCAGCTCAACAGCGACCCGCGCCGGGGCGAGGCCGAAGAGTTTCCGCTGGAGACGATCCGGCTGGAGCGCGAGCCGGCCATGGCCCTGCTGCTGGAGCGCCAGGGCTTGGGGCCCGACGCGGTGCCGGCTGCTGGCCAGCGCGTGCTGGTGCAGCGCAACGGCAACATGGCGTACGACTGCACCGATGACGTGCACCCCGAGGTGGCCTACATGGCGAGTCTCGCGGCACGCGCCGTGGGGCTGGACATCGCGGGCATCGACATGGTCACGCAGGACATCAGCCGTCCGCTGAGCGAGGTGGGCGGTGCCATTGTTGAAGTGAACGCCGGTCCCGGGCTGCTCATGCACCTGCGTCCGGCCATTGGCCAGCCCCGCCCGGTGGGTGAGGCCATCGTGGCCCAGCTGTTCGACCCGGCCACGGCCATGGCCGGGCGGGTGCCCTTGATCGGCGTGAGCGGCACCCGGGGCACGGCCCTGCTGGCCCGCGCGGCGGCTTTCCTGCTGGATCTGGCCGGTGCGCCGGCCGGCCTGGCCTCCAGCGAGGGCATCCACATCGGGCGCCGCCGCATCGAGCGCGCCGGCGCCGACTACTGGGAGCAGTGCCAGCGCCTGCTCATGAACCGCGAGATCCAGGGTTTGGCGGTCGAGACCCCGCCCGCGCTCATCCTCGACCACGGCCTGCCCTACGACCGCTGCCTGGTGGGCGTGGTCACCGATCTCGGCGGCTGGGAAGGCCTGGAGCGACACGACATCGTGGATGCCTCGGACATGCCACGGGTTCTGCGCACCCAGGTCGACGTGGTGCTGGAGCGAGGCGCCTGTGTGCTCAACCTGGACGAACCCGGCGTGGCCGAACTGGCCCGGCATTGCGACGGCGCCAGCCTGGGTTATGGCGACGGAGCGGTGCCGGCCGGCGTGGTGATGTCGCGCACCGTGCGATGGCAAGGCGAGGCGGTGTGCCTCATGGACAACGACGAGGTGATTGCCCGCGCGCCGCTGGCAGGCATTGCCGACCCTGCAACGGCCCACATCCTGTGCGGTGCCGCCGCAGCGGCCTGGGCCGCCGGCATGAGCCCGGCGCTGGTGGCCGCCGGCCTGCAGCGTTTTGACGCCCTGCCGCGCGCCTGAAGCGCCCTCACACCACCCGCCCGACAGCTCCCCGACCGATCTCCAACCGAATTGCCCTCCCCCATGGACATTTCCCGCATCCGTGCCCTGCGTGGTCCCAATCTCTGG
Source organism: Burkholderiales bacterium (assembly GCA_003241965.1). Taxonomy (GTDB): domain Bacteria; phylum Pseudomonadota; class Gammaproteobacteria; order Burkholderiales; family Burkholderiaceae_C; genus Hydrogenophaga. The sequence continues at coordinate 2,389 of QBMB01000148.1, forward strand.
ACCCGCCAGACCGCCATCGAAGCCATCGTTCACTGCTCGCCTGAAGAACGCTCCCTGAGCCTGTTGCCGGGCTTCGAGGTGGCGTTGCGCGAGCGTTTCCCGCAGCTCGGTCGCTGGCCGCGCCCGGCCAGTGACCTGTCGCTCGCCAACGTGCTCAAGCTGGTGGCGCTGGCGTTGCAGGCCCAGGCCGGCTGCCCGGTGAGCTTCTCGCGCTGCACCGAAACCGTGGAGCCTGGCACCTACCAGGTGGTGGTGGAGTACACCGAGGAGTCCGTGGGGCGCGAGGCCTTCAAGGCGGCCGAGAAGCTCATCGCGGTGGTGCTCGGACGGCTTGACGAAGCCTTTGACGTGGATGCCGTGATTGCCGGCCTGCGTGCGATCGACGAGGACGTGCGCCTGGGTCCTTCCACCGGCTGCATCGTCAACGCGGCGCTGGCACGCGGCATTCCCTACCGCCGCCTCACGCAGGGCTCGCTGGTGCAGTTCGGCTGGGGCGCGCGCCAGCGCCGCATCTGGGCCGCCGAGGTCGACAGCACCAGTGCGGTGTCGGAGAACATTGCGCAGGACAAGGACCTCACCAAGAACCTGCTGCGCGCCGCCGGCGTGCCCGTGCCCCTGGGGCGCCCGGTGGACAGCACCGAGGAAGCCTGGGCCGTGGCCCAGGAGATTGGCCTGCCCGTGGTGGTGAAGCCGCGCGACGGCAACCAGGGCAAGGGCGTGACGGTGAACATCGTCTCGCGAGAACACCTGGAGCTGGCCTACCGCGCGGCGGTTGATCACGGCCAGCCGATGGTGGAGAAGTACTTGCCCGGCAGCGACTACCGCCTGCTCGTGGTCGGCGACAAGCTCGTGGCCGCAGCGCGGCGCGACCCGCCACAGGTCACCGGTGACGGCGTGCACACCGTGGCGCAGCTGGTGGAGGCGGTCAACGCCGACCCTCAGCGCGGCGACGGCCACGCCACGCCGCTCACGCGCATGCGCATCGACGACATCGCGCTGGCGCGCCTGCAGATCCAGGGCCACACGCCCGACACCGTGCCGGCCCGGGGCCAGCGCGTGGTGTTGCGCAACAACGCCAACCTCTCCACCGGTGGCACCGCCACCGACGTCACCGACGACGTGCACCCCGAGGTGGCCGCCCGCGCGGTGGCTGCGGCCCGCATGGTCGGGCTGGATGTGTGTGGTGTGGACGTGGTGTGCGAGACCGTGCTTACGCCGCTGGAAGACCAGAGCGGCGGCATCGTGGAGGTGAACGCCGCGCCCGGTCTGCGCATGCACCTGAGCCCGTCGTACGGCAAGGGCCGCGCCGTGGGCGAAGCCATCATCGACCACCTGTTTCCGCCCAACCAGAACGGCCGCATTCCAGTGGTGGCCGTCACCGGCACCAATGGCAAGACCACCACCGCGCGCCTGATCGCGCACCTGCTGCACACGCAGGGCATGCGCGTGGGCATGACCAACACCGACGGCGTGTACGTGAACGGCCGCCAGACCGACAGCGGCGACTGCGCCGGCCCGCGCAGCGCACGCAATGTGCTCATGCACCCCGAGGTGGACGCGGCGGTGTTCGAGACCGCACGCGGTGGTGTGCTGCGCGAAGGCCTGGGCTTCGACCGCTGCCAGGTGGCCGTGGTCACCAACATCGGCTCGGGCGATCACCTCGGGCTCAACTACATCACCACGGTGGAAGACATCGCGGTGCTCAAGCGTGTGGTCATCCAGAACGTGGCGGCCAACGGCTACGGCGTGCTCAACGCCGCCGATGCGCACTGCGTGCGCATGGCCGAGGTGTGCACCGGCAAGGTGATCTTCTTCGCCAGCGATGCCCACCACCCGGTGCTGGCCACGCACCGGGCGCAAGGGCACCGCGCCGTCTGGGTTGAAGGCGCGCACATTGTCGCCATCCAGGGCGAACGCCGCCATGAAGTGGCGCTGGCCGACATTCCCATCACCATGGGCGGGCGCATTGGTTTTCAGGTGGAAAACGCCATGGCCGCGCTCGCGGCGGCCTGGGCCCTGGGCATGCCGTGGGCGCGCATCCGCAAGGGCCTGGCCACGTTCCAGAGCGACGCCGCCAGCGTGCCCGGGCGCTTCAATCTGATGAGCCTGCGCGGCGCCACCGTGATCGCCGACTACGGCCACAACCCGGACGCGATGCGCGCCCTGGTCTCGGCCGCCGAAGCGCTGCCGGCGCAGCGCCGCCTGGTCGTCATCAGCGGTGCGGGCGACCGGCGCGACGAAGACATCCGCGAGCAGACCCGCATCCTGGGCGCGGCCTTCGACGAGGTGATCCTGTTCGAGGACGCCTGCCAGCGCGGGCGCTCCGAGGGGGAGGTCACGGGGCTGCTGCGCCAGGGCCTTGAAGGCGCCACACGCACCCGGCGCGTTGACACCATCCAGGGCGAGTTCGTGGCCATCGACACGGCGCTGGAGCGCCTGCAGCCTGGGGACCTGTGCCTGGTGCTGATCGATCAGGTGGAAGAGGCGCTGAGCTACCTGCGTGAGCGTTGCGACGCGGCTTCTTCAACGGCCAGCGCCATCGCCTGAGCGGGCTCGGCGGGCCGGCGTGCGCGGCCCAGCCGTGCGAGGCGCTGCTCCACCCCGTGGTGGAAGGCCGCGCCCGCCAGGTTGCAGGCCAGCCAGGCCACCAACACCCCCAGCGTCTGCACCCAGGGGTCGGGGCTGGCGTAGCGGGTGAATCCTGCGTTCACCACCAGCGCCACCGGGAAGTTCATCAGAAAAACCGCGTACGAAATGCGGCCCAGGTAGCCCAGCGCGCGGCTGCGCGGCCAGGTGAACAACCAGCCGCTGCGGTGCGCCCAGGCCAGCGCCAGCGCCACGCCCAGCGCCAGTGCGATGCGAGAGCGCCAGTCCATGGCGAGTGACAAGCCGGTCAGCAACGCCATGCCCGCCAGCCACGCCGTTGAGCTGCGACCGGCGTCGGCGCGGCTCAACCAGTACGCCAGGGCGCCCAGACCGTAGGCACCGAAGAAGTAGGGGGCCCAGTTGTCCCAGTCGCTGTCCAGGTTGAAGTAGAAGAGCGAAGCCAGCACCACAGCCACCACCATCAGCGGCGCCGTCTCACCCAGCCGGCGTGCCAGCCACAGCAGGCCCAGCAGCAGTGCGTAGAGCTGCACATCGATCGCCACGTACCAGACACCGGCCGAGAGCGAATCCACACCGAGCAGGCTGTGGATCAACAGCGCATGCGCCACGAACTGCCACAGGCCCGGTGGCTCCGGCAGGGAGTCGTGCGTCATCCAGCACCGTGCGATTTCGGTGCACACCATGGCCAGGAGCAGTGCGGCCATCAGCGGCAGGCTCACCC
>QBMB01000148.1:5743-6027 GCA_003241965.1 Burkholderiales bacterium
ACAAAGCGCTGCCAGAGCAAGGACAGCGGGCGGTCGGTTCTCAGGCGGCCATCGGGCGCCAGACTGCGCGCGGCCAGGAAACCCGCCACCACCAGGAAGATCTGCACCGCCAGGCGCGCGTGCTGGCTGAACCACGCCACCAGGTCGGGGGCGAGCTGGTGCGTCCAGTCCGACATGGGGCCGTAGAACGCGAGGTGGTGCAGCACGATGAACTGCGAGCCGACGGCCTTGAGCGCGTCGATGAAGGGCATGCGCTCGGGGGTGGGCGCGGGGCGGGTGGTGAT
>QBMB01000149.1 GCA_003241965.1 Burkholderiales bacterium
GGGGGCCCCCCGCATCCGCCGCTACCGCGCCGACTGGTGCAGCGTCTACACACCGACCCCGACGCCGGCCACCACCACCCCGCCGGGCGGCGTGCACGCAGCCGCCCGCCGCCTCACCCACCGGCTGGCCGCATTGCGCGGCCCGCCCCGGCACTCGGGCGCCCGGGCGTCCGAAGGCGACCACCTGCACAGCGCCGCGCTGGTGGACGCCGGACTGGACCAGCGGCTGGGCCGCACGCCCGATCCGCGCATCCACCAGCACCTGCAGCGCCTGCTCACACCCCTGGCGGTGCTGCTGCTCGTGGACGCATCCCGCTCCACCGCCGGAGCGGGCCGGCAGGCTGGCGTGTCGGTGCTGCACGAGATGCAAGGCTGCGCGCTCACCACCGCCCTGGCCCTGCAGGCCCTGGGGCACCGCACGGCGGTGTCGGCCTTCTCCAGCCACGGCCGCCACCGCGTGCACATGCCCAGCCTCAAGGCCTGGGGCGCACCCCTCAAAGGTGCGGGCCTGCCCGAGCTGCACAGCGAAGGCTCCACCCGCCTGGGCGCGGTGCTGCGCCACGGCCTGCTCCTGTGCGCGCAGGACGCGCGGCAGCACCCAGGCTGGCGGCGCGTGATCCTGCTGGTGACCGACGGTGAACTGCACGATGTGGACGTGCACGACCCGGCCTACCTGGGCGCCGATCTGCAGCGCGCCATGGTGGAGGCCGCGGCTCAGGGCGTGGCCGTGCGCAGCCTGCTGTGGGGTGACACGCCTGCACAAGTGCACCGCAGCGCCTTCAAGTCGGCGAACAGCCACCGCTTGCGAACGGGTTCGGGCTTTGAATCGGGTCTGCTGCGCCTGCTGCAAGACCTTGCCTGATCCGGCGTCTTGACAACTTCTTGACACCGCGGCGTGCGGTCTTGCGGCCATCTTGACACCGCCATTCCTAGCATCAGGGCTTGTCTTGAACGGAGAACCCCATGGACTTCATCTACCTCGGTCTGGCCGCCGCTTGCGGCCTGACCGTCTGGGGCCTGGCATGCCTGTGCCAGCGCCTGCAACCCACTGGCGGGGGGCGACCATGAGCGCCGCGCCGGGCCGCCCCCAGCCAGCTCGCACCGCAGTGCGAAGCACGGAGGTCTCGTCATGAGCGGTTGGACCTTGCTCGCAGCTGCCCTGGCTGGCGGTCTGCTGATCTATCTCGTGGCCGTGCTGTTGCGGCCGGAGGACTTTTCATGAGCACCGTGGCATGGATCCAACTGGCGGTGTTCCTCACACTGCTGCTCGCGCTGGCCTGGCCGCTGGCGCGCGCCATCGACGCGGTGATGGCCGGGCGCTTCGCGCTGGGCCGGCGCATCGAGGCGCCGCTGTGGCGCCTGGCCGGCGTGCGGCCCGATCAGGAATCGGGCTGGCTGCGCTACACGCTGGGCCTGCTGGTCTTCAACGGCCTGGGCGTGCTCGCCGTGTACGCGTTGCAACGGTTGCAGCATGTGTTGCCGCTGAACCCGCAGGCCATGCCTGCGGTCACGTCCGACTCGGCCTTCAACACCGCCATCAGCTTCATGAGCAACACCAACTGGCAGGGCTATGGCGGTGAATCCACCATGAGCTACCTGACCCAGATGCTGGGCTTGTCGGTGCAGAACTTTCTGTCCGCAGCCACCGGCATCGTGGTGGTGATCGCGCTGGTGCGCGGATTCGCACGCCACTCGACCAAAACCATCGGCAACGTGTGGGTGGACCTGACCCGCGCCACGCTGTGGGTGCTGCTGCCGCTGTCGCTGGTGCTGGCGGTGTTCTTCGCGGGCCAGGGCGTGATCCAGAACTTCTCGCCCTACACCGAGGTGCAGACGGTGGAGAAGGTCACCTGGGAAACCAGCACGCCCGCCACCGACGGGCAGGAAGCAAAGACCGAAGCCAACGAGAGCGCCACCCAGACGCTGGCCATGGGCCCGGTGGCCTCGCAGCTCGCCATCAAGATGGTGGGCACCAACGGCGGTGGTTTCTTCAACGCCAACTCGGCGCATCCGTACGAGAACCCCACGGCGCTGTCCAACTTCGTGCAGATGCTCAGCATCTTCCTGATCCCGGCGGCGCTGTGCTTCGTGTTCGGGCGCCTGGTGGGTGACCAGCGCCAGGGCTGGGCGGTGCTGTCCGCCATGACGGTCCTGTTCGTGGTCTTCGTGATCGCCGCCACCACCTTCGAGCACCAGGGCAACCCGGTGCTGGCCTCGCTCGGGGCCGACCAGGCCACCAGCGCCCTGCAATCGGGCGGCAACATGGAAGGCAAGGAGGTGCGCTTCGGCATCAACGCTTCCAGCCTGTTCGCGGTGATCACCACCGCCGCCAGCTGCGGCGCGGTGAACGCCATGCACGACAGCTTCACGCCGCTGGGCGGCATGGTGCCGCTGGTGCTCATGCAGCTGGGCGAGGTGGTGTTTGGCGGCGTCGGCGCGGGTCTCTACGGCATGCTGGTGTTCGCCATCATGGCGGTGTTCATCGCCGGTCTGATGATCGGGCGCACACCGGCCTACCTGGGCAAGAAGATCGAAGCGCACGAGATGAAGATGGTGTCCATCGCCATCCTGGTCACACCCTTGCTGGTGCTGATGGGCACGGCCGTGGCGGTCATGACGGACGCCGGGCGCGCCGGCATCCAGGACCCTGGCGCACACGGCTTCACCGAAGTGCTGTACGCCTTGTCTTCGGCCGCCAACAACAACGGCAGTGCCTTCGCAGGCCTGTCGGCCAACACGCCGTTCTACAACGTGCTGCTGGGCCTGGCCATGGTGTTCGGCCGCTTCGGCGTGATCGTGCCGGTGCTGGCCATGGCCGGTTCGCTCGCGGCCAAGCAGCGCGCTGGCGCCACCGAAGGCACGCTGCCCACCCACGGCCCGCTGTTCGTGGCCCTGCTGATCGGCACCGTGCTGCTGGTCGGCCTGTTGAACTACGTGCCCGCGCTGGCGCTCGGCCCGGTGGTCGACCACCTGATGCTGTTGGCGCACTGAAAGAACCACCATGACCCGCACAACCCTGACTTTGTTCGACCCGGCGCTGGTGCGTCCGGCCCTGCTCGACGCCTTTCGCAAGCTCGACCCCCGCGTGCAGATCCGCAACCCGGTGATGTTCGTCGTGTACCTGGGCAGCGCCTTCACCACCGCGCTGGCCACCGCCAAGCCCGAGGTCTTCACCACCGCCGTGGCGCTGTGGCTGTGGTTCACCGTGCTGTTTGCCAACTTCGCCGAGGCGCTGGCCGAAGGCCGCAGCAAGGCCCAGGCGGCCTCGCTGCGCGGCCTGAAAAAACTGACCTGGTCCAAGAAGCTCGATGGCAGCTACAGCCGCGAGGTGCCGCGCACGTCCATGAAGTGGCTGCCACTGGAAGCCGACAACCTGCGCAAGGGCGACGTGGTGTTGGTCGAGGCCGGCGACACGATGCCGGCCGACGGTGAGGTCATCGACGGCGTGGCCTCGGTGGACGAGAGCGCCATCACCGGCGAGTCGGCCCCGGTCATCCGCGAATCGGGTGGCGACTTCTCATCGGTCACTGGCGGCACGCGGGTGCTCTCCGACTGGATCGTGGTGCGCGTCTCGGTCAACCCCGGCGAGACCTTCGTGGACCGCATGATCGCCATGGTGGAGAACGCCAAGCGCCAGAAGACGCCCAACGAGATCGCACTGACCATTTTGCTGGTGGCACTCACCATCGTGTTCCTGGGCGTGGTGGTCACGCTGCTGCCGTTCTCGCTGTTCAGCGTGGCGGCCAGCGGTGCCGGCCAGCCCGTGAGTCTGGTGGTGCTGGTGGCGCTGCTGGTGTGCCTGATCCCCACCACCATCGCAGGCCTGCTGAGTGCCATCGGCGTGGCCGGCATGAGCCGCCTGATGCAGGCCAACGTGATCGCCACCTCGGGCCGCGCGGTGGAAGCCGCGGGCGATGTGGACGTGCTGCTGCTCGACAAGACCGGCACCATCACCCTGGGCAACCGCCAGGCCAGCGCGTTCATTCCAGCCCCCGGCGTGAAGGAGGCCGATCTGGCCGACGCCGCCCAACTCGCATCGCTGGCCGATGAAACGCCCGAGGGCCGCAGCATCGTGGTGCTGGCCAAGCAGAAGTTCCAGCTGCGCGAGCGCGATGTGCAAGCCCTCGGGGCGAGCTTCATCCACTTCACCGCGCAGACCCGCATGAGCGGCGTCGATCTGCAATCGACCGAAGGCCAGGGCCGCACGCTGCGCAAGGGCGCGGCGGACGCGATCCGCAAACACGTCGAGGCCTTGGGCGGCGCCTTCCCCGCCGCGCTGCAGGCCTCGGTGGACGAAGTCTCGCGCCGCGGCAGCACGCCGCTGGTGGTGAGCGACGGCGACCGTGCGCTCGGCGTGGTCGAACTCAAGGACGTGGTCAAGGGTGGCATCAAGGAACGGTTTGCCGAACTGCGCCGCATGGGCATCAAGACCATCATGGTCACCGGTGACAACCGGCTGACGGCCGCGGCCATTGCCGCCGAAGCGGGCGTGGACGATTTCCTCGCCGAGGCCACGCCTGAGGCCAAACTCAAGCTGATCCGCGAGCACCAGTCGCAGGGACGCCTGGTGGCCATGACCGGCGACGGCACCAACGACGCACCTGCACTGGCCCAGGCCGATGTGGCTGTGGCCATGAACACCGGCACGCAGGCCGCCAAGGAGGCAGGCAACATGGTCGACCTGGACAGCAACCCGACCAAGCTGATCGAGATCGTGGAGACGGGAAAACAAATGCTGATGACGCGCGGCTCGCTCACCACCTTCAGCATCGCCAACGACATTGCGAAGTACTTCGCCATCGTGCCGGCGGCCTTCGTCACCACCTACCCGCAGCTCTCGGCGCTCAACGTGATGCAGCTGGCCAGCCCCAACTCGGCCATCCTGTCGGCGGTGATCTTCAACGCGCTGATCATCGTTTTCCTGATCCCGCTGGCGCTCAAGGGAGTGCGCTACCGGGCGGTGGGCGCGGCCTCGCTGCTGCGCCGCAACCTGGCCATCTACGGCCTGGGCGGCATCGTTGTGCCCTTCATCGGCATCAAGGCGATCGATCTGCTGATCTCCGCCGCCGGCTTCGCCTGAACACACAAGGACCTCTCATGAACACCAATCCTCCAACCCCTGCCCAGGAGCCGATCAACGAAGCCCCGGTGCTGCGCCCGGCCCTGGTGCTGTTCGCGGTGCTCACCCTCGTCACCGGTCTGCTCTACCCGCTGCTCGTCACCGGCGTGGCGCAAACCGTGTTCCCGGACCAGGCCAACGGCAGCCTGGTGGAGCGCGATGGCAAGGCCGTGGGCTCCACGCTCATCGGCCAGTCGTTCACCCAGCCGGAGAACTTCTGGAGCCGTCCCTCGGCCACCGGCCCGATGGCCTACAACGCGGGCGCGTCCAGCGGCTCCAACCTCGGCCCCGGCAACCCCGCGCTGGCCGATGCCGTGCGCGCGCGCATCGAAGCGCTGCGCGCGGCCGACCCCGGCAACACCGCGCCAGTGCCGGTCGACCTGATCACCACCTCGGCCAGCGGCCTGGACCCGCACATCAGCCTGGCCGCCGCGCGCTATCAGGTGGCCCGCGTGGCCCGCGAGCGCGGCCTCGCCCCCGACGCCGTCAACGCCCTGGTGGAGCAGCACACCGAAAAGACCCTGTTCGGCTTTCTCGGCGAGCCGCGCGTGAACGTGTTGACGCTGAACCTCGCGCTGGGTCCGAAAGCCGCCAGCCGCGCACCATGAGCATCGGCCTGTACGGCTGGTGGGAGCCGTTCGCCGCGCTGATGGCGATCGTGCTGCCCTTGCTGCTGGCCTGGTGGCTGGTGGTGCGGGCGGCGGCTGACCACCCGCACCA
>QBMB01000014.1:0-48321 GCA_003241965.1 Burkholderiales bacterium
TCGCTGCCCCCCGAGGGGGCTGATCCGCCTTGGGGCGGCCCGGCGGCGGATCTGTTCACCTTTCGTCGGCAGCAAGGGTAAATCCCCGGTGCGCACGACCGGGGATTTTCTAAGATCGGCCGTAATTACCGGTGATTACGAGAAACCAACATCCCATGCGACTGGTCCTCAACTCCCTGCACGACGAAGTGGCCGCCAAGCTGCGCGAGCGCATTTTCGACGGCGTGCTGGCGCCTGGCAGCTTCATCGACGAGCTGGTGCTCTGCGGAGAGTGGGCGATCTCGCGCACGCCGCTGCGCGAAGCGCTGAAAGTGCTGGCCGCCGAGGGCCTGGTGCGCCACGAGCCGCGCCGCGGGTGTTTCGTCAACCAGATCACCGAGCGCGACCTGGACGAAATCTTTCCCGTCATTGCGCTGCTCGAAGGCCGTTGTGCATTCGAGGCCGCGAGCAAGGCCACCGACGCCGACCTGGTGGCGCTGGAGCAGATGCACGACCGCTTGAACCGCTGTGCCAAGGCGCGGCGCATCAACGACTACTACCAGGCCAACTTCGCCATCCACGAAGCCATCATCACCCTGGCCAACAACCCTTGGTTGGCCCAGGTGATCGGTGACCTGCGCAAGATCGTCAAGCTCGCGCGCCTGCAGCAGCTGCACGCGCCGGGCCGGCTGGCCCAGAGCCTGTCCGAACACATGGCGGTGTTCGCCGCGATCAAGGCGCGCGACGCCGAAGGCGCGGAAGCCGCCATGCGCACCCACCTCACGCGCCAGCGCGTGGCCTTGCGCGAACTCGCGCGCAGCAACACGTCGAGGATCACCGCATGAACACCGCAGATTGGTTGGAGAAGGGCGCCTCACTGCTGCGCCCCGGCGCCAAGGCCGGTGTGCGTTCCACCCAGGAGCGGCTCAAGGGTGCGCTGCGCCACGACGAAGAGGCGATGTCGCCGCGCCAGTTGCGCCGCCTGCTGGAGCAACTCAAGGGCATCGTCGATCCGCTGCTCAGCGAGGTGGAAGGCGGCAGCCGCGCGCAGGCCCTCATGGTCTGGTACGCCCAGGCCACGCCACCCGAACGCAAGGACCTGTGGCTGCTCATGAGCGAGCAGTTCGTGGCCGATGCCGAGCAGATCAAGGCCGCCCAGACCCAGTTTGCCGCCGCGGTGGGCACGCCCGACGAGGCCGCGGCCGAGGTGCTGTACCGCCGCGCCACGGTGTCGCCGCGCCGGCGCATCCTGCAGCGCTTCAGCGCGCACCCCGAAGGCATCCGCTTCCTGGTCGACCTGCGCGCCGAGATGCAGTCCCACCTCAAGGGCGACAAGCGTCTGCTCGCGCTCGACGTGGAGATGGAGTACATGTTCTCCACCTGGTTCGACGTGGGCTTCCTGGAGCTGCGCCGCATCAGCTGGGATTCGCCCGCCTCGCTGGTGGAAAAACTCATCAAGTACGAGGCGGTGCACGACATCCGCAGCTGGGCCGATGTGAAGAACCGGCTCGATGGTGACCGGCGCTGCTACGGCTTCTTCCACCCGCGCCTGCCCGGAGAGCCGCTGATCTTCGTGGAGGTCGCGCTCATGAACGAGATCGCCGGATGCATCACGCCGCTGCTGGACGAGGAGGCTGCTGCGGTGGACATTGCCAAGGCCAACACGGCGATCTTCTATTCGATCAGCAACACCCAGAACGGCCTGCGCGGCGTGAGCTTTGGCGACTCGCTCATCAAGCGCGTGGTGGAGACGCTGCACCAGGAGTTTCCCAAGCTCAAGGTGTTCGTGACGCTCTCGCCCATACCGGGTCTGCGCGCCTGGCTGCACAAGAATGCGCCGGCTGAGTTGCTCAAGAGCTGGGAGAACCTGGAACAGCTCACCGAGGGCGCGCCCGAGCGCAAGACCCTGCTGGGCTGGGCCGCGCGCTACCTGGGCAAGGAAATGCAGGGCGGCAAGCCGCTGGACCCGGTGGCGCGGTTTCATCTGGGCAACGGCGCCCGCGTGGAGCGCCTGAACTGGGCGGGCGATCCGTCCAACAAGGGCGGCAAACAGTCGTACGGCCTGATGGTCAATTACCTCTACGACCTCAAACGCCTGGAGAAACACCGCGCCTGGCTGGCGCAGGGAAAGATCCCGATAGCCGCAGCGATTGAAGACCTGTACCTTTGACGCTGCTTTTTCATCACCACAGGAGACAAAAAACATGACAGATCGCTTCAACCGCAGAGACATCCTGCGCACGGCTGTTGCCGGCGCCGCCGTCCTCAGTGCCGGGGCCTACGCCCAGTCCACCTGGCCCACCAAGCCGGTGACGATGATCGTGCCGTTCCCGGCCGGCGGCGGCACCGATGCGTTTGCCCGTCCCATGGCCGCGCAGTTCACGCGCCTCTCCGGCAAGAGCCTGATCATCGACAACCGCGGTGGCGCTGGCGGCACGCTGGGCGCCGGCATCGCGGCCAAGGCCGTGCCCGATGGTTACACCCTGTTCATGGGTGCCGTGCACCACACCATCGCCCCCAGCATGTACCCCAAGCTGGACTACAACATCGAGACCGACCTGGTCCCGCTGATCCTGGTGGCCAGCGTGCCGCAGGTGCTGGTGGTCAACCCCAAGAACATCCCGGGCGCGGGTTTCAAGGAATTCCTCGCGCAGGTCAAGGCCAACCCCGGCAAGCTCAACTACGGCTCGGCCGGCGGCGGCACCTCGCACCACCTCGCGGGTGAGCTGTTCAAGCAGCAGTCCAGCACCTTCATCACCCACATTCCCTACCGTGGCGCCGGTCCGGCGCTCAACGACCTGATCGCAGGGCAAGTGGACATGATGTTTGATGGCCTGGGTTCATCGGCCACGCACATCAAGGGCGGGCGCATCAAGGCGCTGATGGTCTCCGGCAACAAGCGCAACGCGGCTTTCCCCGATGTGCCTTGCGCCGCCGAGCTCGGCTTGCCCGAGTACAACGTGACCACCTGGTACGGCGTGTGGGCGCCCAAGGGCACGCCCGCTGATGCGCAGGCCCGCGCCACCGAAGAGATTCGCAAGGCGGTGAGCACGGACGAAGCCAAGGCTGTCTGGGCCAACCAGGGCGCCGAGTTCGCCAACGTCAGCGGCCCGCAGTTCGACGCCTTTGTCAAAGGTGAGATCCGCAAGTGGGCGCAGGTGGTCAAGGCCTCCGGCGCCAAGCTGGACTGAACATGACCCCCACGCTTGTCACTGCGTGTACTGCGTTGCCCCCCGAGGGGGCTGGGCCTGCCTTGGGGCGGCCCGGCGGCAGGCCCTCGCTTCCATGACGGGCCACGTTCGTGTGGCGATCGAAGGCCCTCTGGCCTGGGTGACCCTGTCGCATGCGGGCAAGTTCAACGCCATGTCGCGCGCGATGTGGCGTGAACTCAAGTCGGTGTTTGTTGATTTGCAAATCCGACAAGACGTGCGCTGCGTGGTCGTGGTGGGTGAGGGCGGTCATTTCTGTGCCGGTGGCGACATCGCCGAGTACCCCGACTTCCGCTTTGATGAAGCCGCCTTGCGCGACTTCCACGAAGGTGATGTGTGGGGTGGCCTGGGCGCCATGCTGGCGTGTGATCTGCCGCTGCTCGCACAGATCGAAGGCAACTGCATGGGCGCGGGGGTGGAGATTGCGAGCTGTTGCGACATCCGCGTGGCGTCTGCCCATGCGCGCTTCGGTGCGCCCATCGCCCGGCTGGGTTTTCCCATGGCGCCGCGCGAGGCCGCGCTGGTGGCCCGCGAGGCCGGTGTGGCCACCGCGCGCGAAATTCTGCTGGAAGCAGCCGTGTTCGACGCGGCCGAGATGAAGGCGCGTGGCTTCCTGAACACCGTGCTGCCCGACGGCACGCTCACCACCGCCGTGCTGGCGCGCGCCCAGCGCATCAGCGCGCTCTCACCGCAAGCCGCACGGCTGAACAAACAGGCCTTGCGCGCCACGCAGGGCCCGATGCCTGCCACCCACGAGGGTGCTTACCGCTACGCCGACAGCGCCGAACACCGCGAAGGCATCGCCGCGTTCATCGCCAAGCGGGCGCCGGTTTTTTGACGGACCTTCTGATTTTTTTGTCACACCACTTTGCTGACCAGAACATGGACAACCAGAACCTCTTTGCTGCCCTGCGCGCGGCCTTTCCGCAGGACCTCGACCGCGTGGCGATCGAGACCGACAACGACCTGAGCTACTCCTGGCGCGACCTCGACCGCGCCTCGGCCATGGTGGCCAACCTGCTGGATTCGCTCGCGCTGCCGCCCGAGTCGCGCGTGGCGGTGCAGGTGGAAAAATCGGTCGAAGCGCTGGTGCTGTACCTGGCCACGCTGCGCGCGGGCCATGTGTTCCTGCCGCTCAACACCGCTTACCAGAGCGCGGAGATCGAGTACTTCATCGGCAACGCCGAGCCCGCCGTGGTGGTGTGCAGCCCGGGCCAGTTCGGCTGGGTCAGCAAGATCGCCTTCACCGCTGGCACGCGCCATGTGTTCACGCTGGGCGACGACCGCACCGGCAGTTTGCTGGAGCGCGCCGCCCACATGAGCGACCGGCACGCGCCGGCCGTGCGCCGCGACGACGACCTCGCAGCGATCCTTTACACCAGCGGCACCACCGGCCGCAGCAAGGGCGCCATGCTCACGCACGGCAACCTGCGCAGCAACGCCGAGGTGCTCAAGACCTACTGGGGCTGGCGTCCCGACGACGTGTTGATCCACGCCCTGCCCATCTTCCACGTGCACGGTCTGTTCGTGGCCATCCACGGCGCACTGATCAACGGCAGCAAGATGTTCTGGATGTCGAAGTTCGACCCCAAGCTGGCGATCCGGAGGTTCTCAGAAGCCACGGTATTCATGGGCGTGCCCACGCTCTACACCCGCATGCTGGCCGAGCCCTCGCTCACCGCGCAGCAGGCGGCGCACATGCGGCTCTTCATCTCGGGCTCGGCGCCGCTGTTGATCGAGACCTTCAACGACTGGCAGACCCGCACCGGTCACACCATCCTGGAGCGCTACGGCATGAGCGAGACCGCCATGCTGACCTCCAACCCCTGCAGTGCCGACGCGCGCCATGGCGGCGCCACCGAGCGGCGCGGCAGCACGGTGGGTTTCCCGCTACCTGGCGTGGATCTGCGTGTGATGGGCGACGACGGCAACCTGGTGCAGCCGGGTGAGATCGGCGGCATCCAGGTGCGCGGCCCCAACATTTTCAAGGGCTACTGGCGCATGCCGGAGAAGACGGCCGAGGAGTTCACCGCCGATGGTTTTTTCAAGACCGGTGACGTGGGCCGCGTCGATGAGCGCGGCTATGTGCACATCGTGGGCCGCAGCAAGGACCTGATCATTTCGGGTGGCTACAACGTGTACCCGGCCGAGATCGAGGGCTACATCAACGAGATGCCGGGTGTGGCCGAGAGCGCGGTGATCGGTGTGCCGCATCCGGACTTTGGTGAGGTGGGCGTGGCCGTGCTGATCGCCCGGCCGGGTGCGCAGGTGGACGCAGCCCAGGTGCTGGCTTCGCTCAAGTCGCGGTTGGCCAACTTCAAGATTCCGAAGCGGTGTTTTGTGGTGGCTGAGTTGCCGCGGAACACGATGGGGAAGGTGCAGAAGAATTTGCTGCGCGATCTGCACAAGTCTTTGTTTGCGTAGATCTTGTTTTGGGTTGCTCCGGTCATCGGCGACCGGGGCGTCCGGCTCCGCGGCTGTCCCCCGAGGCGGCTGCGCCGCCTCTCCTCCTTGATGCCGCTGCGCCGGACGCCCCGGTCGCCGATGACCTCATTGGAGTGCGAACAGTTGGTGCCCGCAGAGGCCGACGTGCAAAGGTGCAGGCAGCTCGCGGGCGTGGCTTGTTCTGCGCAGCGGCATCAAGGAGGAGGGACGGCGAAGCCGGCCCGGGGGACAGCCGCGGAGCAGAGCAAGCCACGTCCGCGAGCCGAGGAAGCGCAGGCCATCAACCTCACGCTAGATGGAAACAAGGCCAGAAGAAGAGGCTTCCCTCTCCAGCCGTTTGAGCACCCGCCGACTCAACCAAACGCCGATCAAACCAAACACCACCACCCCCAAGCCATACCCAGCCAGCACACCACGCGCGCCGAACCAGTGCGCGCCGATCCAGATGAAGGGAGCCACCCCCAGCGTGGCGCGGCCCCAGTTCAGGGCTGTTGAATAGAAGGCAAAGCCCAGGTTGTTGAACGCCGCGTTGGCCACGAAGAGTGCGCCGTTGAAGAAGAAGCTGCCCGCCACGAACACGCAGAAGAACACGATGAGTTCGCGCGCTTCGCCCTGTGCGCCAAAGGCCGTGGCGATGAAACCGCTGCCCAGGGCCAGCAGCAGCCAGACCACCAGCACATAGACCAGCGTCACCTTCAGGCTGTCGCGCACGGTGCTGCGCAGACGATCAAAGCGGCGTGCACCGAGGTTCTGGCCCAGGATGGGGCCGACCGATCCCGAGAGCGCAAACAGGGCCACAAAGGCCACCGGGATCAGGCGCACGATGACTGCCCAGCCGGCCACAGCGTTGTCGCCAAACGGCGCGATGGCGGCCGTGACGAATGCGTTGCCCACGGGCGTGGCCACCTGGGTGAGTACCGCCGGCACGCCGATGGCCAGGAAAGGGCGCAGCGTGTCGCGCAGCACCGCCATGCGGGGCCAGGCAAAGAGACCATGCACCCGCAGCAATGCGTGCAAGCCGATCACCACCATGGAGCAACGCGCGAGCACCGTGGCCACCGCAGCACCGTCCAGCCCCCAGCCCAGACCCAGGATCAGCAGCGGGTCGAGCACGGCCGACACCGCACCGGCCCCCAGCGTCACATACATCGCCCGGCGTGCGTCGCCCACCGAGCGCAGCAGCGCCGCCAGGCACATGCCCAGGCCCAGCGGCACTGCCGAGGGCAGCACCCAGCGCGTGAAGCGCAGCGCCAGCGTGGCGGTGTCGCCCGTTGCGCCGAGCAGGCTGAGCAGCTGGGCCAGCCACGGGTAGACAGGGCCACCGCACCGCTCATGAACACCGCCATGAGCACCAGCGAAGCGCCTGCGATCACCTTGGCCTGATCACGCTCGCCACGCCCCAGCGCGCGCGAGGCCAGCGCCGTGGCCGCAATCGACAGGCCGATGGCCAGCGAGGTGAGGAAAAACAGCAGCGTGCCCGCGTAACCCACCGCCGCCGCCAGCTCCTTCTGCCCGAGCTGTGCGATGTAGAAGAGGTTGAGCACATCCACAAAAAAAACCGCCGCCAGCCCGATGGAGCCGGTGGCGGTCATGCCGATGACGTGTTTGAGTGTGGAGCCGGTGACGAACGCCGGCGTGGCTGGGGATGAGGGCGGCATGGAGCGTGGGCGTGAATGCACGCCCACTCTACACCGGGCCTCTCAGGCCCGGTGACCAGGGGTCAAGTTATCTCAAGACCAGCACAGGCGTGTGCGAATGCGTCAACACTTGCTGCGTCTCACTGCCCAGCAAGAGACGCTTCAAGCCACGGCGGCCGTGCGAGGCCATCACGATCAGGTCGCACTTGTTGCGCTTGGCCGCGGCAATGATGGCCTCGGCGATCAGGTCCGACTTCACGGTCACCGGCTTGACCTTCACCTCGCGCAGCTGCCCGGCCGATTTCACTGCGTTCACCACGGCCAGGGCCTCTTCGTTCCACTGGGCTTCGATGCGGGCGATCTCGGCGGCGGCCAGCGCCACGCCACCTTCAAAGTAGGTCTGCGGATAGCGCGGAATGACCTTCAGGGCCACGACCTCGGCGCCGGTGAGATCGGCCAGGTTGAGGGCGTGCTCCACGGCCATCTTGGAGAGTTTGGAGCCGTCGGTGGCCACCAGGATGCGCTTGTACATGGGTTGCTCCTTCAAGTTTGTTGTTTGAACCCTCAGGGTAGCGCAGCCAGCCACCTTGTGGTTGACTTGGATCAAGCCCATGAAGCAAGAGCCCGACTACCCTCCAGCCATGAACCAGGCCGCGTCCACGCTCCCGGTGCGGCCCCCGCTTGCCGAACCCGCCCCCACCCCGCCAGCGGGCAGCTGGCTGGGCGATCACCGGGGCCCGCTCACCGTCACCGACAACTTCGCCGTGCTCGACGACCCGGTGGAGCAGGAGACCTTCACCCAACGCATCGATCAAGGCGAGGGCGAACTCGCCGAATCGGTGCTGATGGTGCAGGGCATGTATTGCGCGGCCTGCGCCGACACGGTGGAGTCGGCCTTGCAGGGCTTGCCCGGCGTGTTGCAGGCGCGCGTGCACGCGGCCACACGCCGGCTCACGCTGCGCTGGGATCCGCAGGCCACGCGCATGTCGGCGCTGGCGCAGGTGGTGGGCGAGCGCGGCTACCGCTTGCTGCCGATGCAGGCGGCCTTGAGCATCAGCGAGCGCCTGCGCGAAACGCGCCAGGGTTTGTGGCGCCTCTTCGTGGCGGGCTTCTGCATGATGCAGGTGATGATGTACGCGTGGCCTGCGTATGTGACTGTGCCCGGCGAAATCCCGGCCGACATCGAGCAGCTGCTGCGCTGGGCCAGCTGGGTGATCAGCCTGCCGGTGGTGTTTTTTGCCAGCGGCCCGTTTTTCGACAGCGCCTGGCGCGACCTGAAGCATGGCCGCGTGGGCATGGACACGCCGGTCTCCATCGGCATCCTGGTCACTTTCCTGGTGAGTTCGGCCGTCACCTTCGACCCCACCGGTCCCTGGGGCACCGAGGTCTGGTTCGACTCTTTGACCATGTTCGTGTTTTTCCTGCTCGGCGGGCGCTACCTCGAGTTCAAGGCGCGCGACCGCACGGCCGGCGCGCTCGATGGCCTGATGAACCGCCTGCCCGAGGTGTGCGAGCGCGAGACCTTGAGCGGCCAGGAGACGGTGTCGATCCGCCGCCTGGTGGTGGGCGACGCGGTGCGGGTGCAGGCCGGGCAGGCCTTCCCGGCCGATGGTGAGCTGCTGAGCGAGCGCGCCACGGTGGACGAGGCTTTGCTCACCGGCGAATCGCGCCCGGTGACGCGAAATCAAGGGCAGGGCGTGGTGGCGGGCAGCTTCAACCTGGGTGGCCCGGTGCGCATGCGCGTGGCCCGCGTGGGGCGCGACACGCGCTTTGCGCAGATCGTCAAGCTGATGGAGCAGGCCTCCACAGAGAAGCCGCGCCTGGCCATCCTGGCGGATCGGGTGGCCGCGCCGTTTCTGGTGCTGGTGCTGCTGGCGGCGGCGGTGGCGGGCCTGTACTGGTGGCAGATCGATCACACCCGTGCACTCGCCGTGGCGGTGGCCGTGCTCATCGTCACCTGCCCGTGCGCGCTCTCGCTGGCCACGCCGGCGGCCATGCTGAGTTCGGCCGGTGCGCTGGCGCGCCGCGGCGTGTTGGTGCGCCGGCTGCAGGCGTTCGAGGTGCTGGCTGGCATCAACGCGGTGGTGTTCGACAAGACCGGCACGCTCACCCACGACCGGCTGGCGCTGCGCGAGGTGAGCACCCGGGTCGGCGTGAGCCGCGAACAGGCGCTGGCGCTGGCGGGCGCGCTGGCGGCGGGCTCGCTGCACCCGGTGTCCCGCGCGCTGGCGCAAGAAGGCTCGGGGCTGCAAATGGCCGACATGACCGAAGTGGCCGGGCAGGGCATGCAGGCCCGCCTGGCCGACGGCACACCTGTGCGGCTGGGCTCGGCCGCGTTCTGCGGCGCACCCGGTTCGGACGCGCTTGACGACGCACCGCGCGCCCACCTGAGCGACGACCAAGGCTGGATGGCCAGCTTCACGCTGGAAGAGGGCCTGCGCGACGACGCCCGCGAAGCGGTGCAGGCGCTGCGGGCACTGGGCGTGCGCACCTGGCTGCTCTCGGGCGACCGCGCCGCCGCCGCCAAGGCTGTGGGCCAGGCGGTGGGGGTGGATCACGTGATTGCAGGTGCCACGCCCGAGCAGAAGCTGGTGGAGGTGACCCGGCTGCAGGCGCAGGGCCTGACCATTGCCATGGTGGGCGATGGCCTGAACGACGGGCCGGTGCTCGCGCGCGCCGACACCTCGTTTGCGCTGGGCCAGGCCGCGCCGCTGGCGCAGGCCCAGTCGGACTACGTGATCCAGAGCGGGCAGGTGATGGACGTGGTGCACACGCTCATCCAGGCGCGCGCCACCTTGCGCGTGGTGCGGCAGAACCTCATCTGGGCCGCGGCCTACAACGTGGTGGCCGTGCCGCTGGCCCTGTTGGGCTGGATGCCGCCGTGGCTCGCCGGCCTGGGCATGGCAGGCAGCTCGCTGCTGGTGATCGGCAACGCCCTGCGCCTGGCTGGACAAGGCCCCCATCGCTCATCGGTCGAAACGGTTGCAGCGCCCGCATCGGCGTAGCATGAAGCGACCCCTTGAAACGACACTTTGAAACGCATCTGCAGGCACCGCACCCATGGACATCCTCTATCTCCTGATCCCGCTCTCCGTGGTGCTTGTGTTCGGCATCATCGGCGTGTTCTGGTGGGCCCTGCAAGCGGGGCAGTTCGACAACATCGAGCGCGAAGGTGAGCGGATTCTTAAAAGCGATTGAGCTCGCTTGATGTAAGTCAATGTGGGGAGCTCCTTCAGTGAAGACACTTCAACCAGTGACATTTGCGAGGAGTTCTTATATGTCCGTGACAACCAAGACCAGCCAGTCGGCGGTCTACAACGACAAAGTGGTGCGTCAGTTCACCATCATGACGGTGGTGTGGGGGGTGGTGGGCATGCTGGTGGGCGTGATCATCGCTGCCCAGCTCACCTGGCCCGAGCTCAATCTGGGCATTGAATGGCTCTCATACGGCCGCTTGCGACCGCTGCACACCAACGCGGTGATCTTCGCCTTCGGTGGCTGCGGCCTCTTTGCCGCCAGCTACTACGTGGTGCAACGCACCTGCCAGACGCGGATTTTCTCCGACGGCCTGGCGGCCTTCACCTTCTGGGGCTGGCAGCTGGTGATCGTGCTGGCGGCCATCACGCTGCCGATGGGCCTGACCCAGGGCAAGGAATACGCCGAGCTGGAGTGGCCGATCGACATCCTGATCGCGGTGGTGTGGGTGGCCTACGCGGTGGTGTTCTTCGGCACCATCGGCAAACGCAAGGTGCGCCACATCTACGTGGCCAACTGGTTCTTCGGCGCCTTCATCCTCGCCGTGGCCATGCTGCACATCGTCAACAGCGCCGCTCTGCCGGTGGACGGCTTCAAGTCCTACTCGGCCTACGCCGGCGTTCAGGACGCCATGGTGCAGTGGTGGTACGGCCACAACGCGGTGGGCTTCTTCCTCACCGCCGGTTTCCTCGGGATGATGTATTACTTCATCCCGAAGCAAGCCGAGCGTCCCGTCTACTCGTATCGCCTGTCGATCGTGCACTTCTGGGCGCTGATCTTCACCTACATGTGGGCCGGCCCGCACCACCTGCACTACACCGCGTTGCCCGACTGGACGCAATCGGTGGGCATGGTGTTCTCGCTCATCCTGCTGGCACCCAGCTGGGGCGGCATGATCAACGGCATCATGACGCTCTCGGGCGCCTGGCACAAACTGCGCGACGACCCGATCCTGCGCTTCCTGATCGTCTCGCTCTCGTTCTACGGCATGTCGACCTTTGAAGGTCCGATGATGTCGATCAAGACAGTCAACGCCCTGAGCCACTACACCGACTGGACTGTGGGCCACGTGCATTCCGGCGCCTTGGGCTGGGTGGGCCTGGTGACCATGGGCTCCATGTACTACCTGATTCCCCGCCTGTATGGCCAGAAGAAGATGTACTCGGTACCCGCCATCGAACTGCACTTCTGGGTCGCCACCATCGGCATCGTGCTCTACATCGCCGCCATGTGGATCGCCGGGGTGATGCAGGGCCTGATGTGGCGCTCGATCAACCCCGACGGCAGCCTCACCTACACCTTCGTCGAGTCGGTCAAGGCCACCTACCCGTTCTATGTGATTCGTTTGCTCGGGGGCTTGCTGTACCTCGGCGGCATGCTGGTGATGGCGTGGAACACGTTCATGACGGTCAGGAACGGACGCTCGCAGGACGTGCAGATTCCTGCCCTCAAGCCCGACCTCAACCCTGCTCACGCCTGAGAACATCACCATGGCCAACCAAGACAAGCCCCAGGGTTTCACGCACGAGCGGATCGAGACCAACAACTTCCTGATGATCGTGCTCATCGTGCTGGTGATCGCGGTCGGTGGACTGGTGGAGATCGTTCCGCTGTTCTTCCAGAAGTCCACCACCCAGCCGGTGGAGGGCCTCAAACCCTACAGCGCGCTGCAGATCCTCGGACGCGACATTTACGTGCGCGAGGGTTGCTACAACTGCCACTCGCAGATGATCCGGCCGCTGCAGGCCGAGACGCTGCGCTACGGCCACTACTCGCTGGCGGGTGAGTTCGTGTACGACCGTCCCTTCCAGTGGGGCAGCAAGCGCACCGGGCCCGACCTGCACCGCGTGGGTGGGCGCTACAGCGACGAATGGCACCGCGTGCACCTGAACAACCCGCGCGATCTGGTGCCCGAGTCGAACATGCCGGCCTACCCGTGGCTGGCGAAAAAAACGGTGAACGAAGCCAGCATTCCGCGGCGCATGGAAGTGCTGCGTACCCTGGGTGCGCCCTACACCGACGCGGAGATCGCATCGTCCAGCGCCGACGTGAAGGGCAAGACCGAGATCGACGCACTCGTTGCCTACCTGCAGGTGCTCGGCACCGCCATCAAGTAAGCCCACGGAGGACACCATGGACATCAACGACCTGCGCAGCATCGTCACCCTCATCAGCATGTTCACCTTCCTGGGCATCGTGGCCTGGGCCTGGTCCAAGCGGAACAAGGACCGCTTCGAGGAGGCAGCCCAGCTGCCTTTTCAGGACGAATGAACCCCTCGAACACGTCAGAACTAGAGAACCATCATGAGTGACTTCACCAGCGAATTCTGGTCTTGGTATGTGGCCGGGCTCACCCTGGTCAGCATCCTGGCCTGCGCGGTCCTGCTCTGGATCAGCGGCACCACCAAAGTCAAGGCCCGGGCCGACAACACCACCGGCCACGTGTGGGACGGCGACCTGCAGGAAATGAACAACCCGCTGCCGCGCTGGTGGGTCTACCTGTTCATCATCACGGTGATCTTTGCGCTGGTCTACGGCGTGCTGTACCCCACCTTCGGCAAATACGGCGGCTTGCTGGGCTGGACCTCGCAAGGCCAGCACCAGGCCGAGGTGGACAAGATGCAGCAGGACATTGCGCCCATCTACGCCCGCTTCAACGGCCTCTCGCCCGAGCAGCTGGCGGGCGACGCGCCGGCCATGGCCGTGGGTGAGCGCCTGTTCATGAACAACTGCGCGCAGTGCCACGGATCCGATGCGCGCGGTGCCCGCAGTTTCCCCAACCTCACCGACGGCGACTGGCTGCACGGCGGCGACCCGGCCGCCATCAAGACCACGCTCACGCAAGGCCGCATCGGCATGATGCCGCCGCTGGCGGCGGCGGTGGGCACACCCGACGACGTGCGCAACGTGGCGCATTACGTCATGAGCCTGTCGGCCACACCCCACGACTCGGTGAAGGCGGCGCAGGGCCGGGTCAAGTTCGCCGTGTGCGCGGCCTGCCACGGTGCCGAGGGCAAGGGCAACACCGCGCTGGGCGCCCCCAACCTCACCGACGGCATCTGGCTGCACGGCTGGGGCGAGGAGGCCATCGTGCGCGCCGTGACCAACGGCATCACCAACCAGATGCCGGCGCAGGCGGGCAAGCTCAACGCCGACCAGATCCACGTGCTCACCGCCTATGTGTGGGGCATGTCGAACAAGCCGCCCGTTGCCGCCAATTGAGTCTGGTTGAAACCACCCGTGTCCTCCACCAAACCTGCCGTCACCATCATTCCCATCGTGCCTGTCGATGACGGGGAGATGGTGTCGCTGTACGCGGCCGGCCAGAAGATCCAGCCCCGCTCGGTATCCGGTGTGTTCTCCAACTGGCGCTGGGTGACGGTGTGGATCACGCAGATCGTCTTTTACGGTCTGCCCTGGCTGGAATGGAATGCGCGCCAGGCCGTGTTGTTCGACCTGGAGATCCGGCGTTTCTACATCTTCGGTCTGGTGCTCTACCCGCAGGATTTCATCTACCTCACGGGTCTGCTGGTCATCTCGGCCTTGTCGCTGTTCCTGTTCACCGCCGTGGCAGGGCGTCTGTGGTGTGGCTATGCCTGTCCGCAAACGGTCTACACCGAAATCTTCCTGTGGATCGAGAAGAAGGTCGAGGGCGACCGCTCGGCCCGACTGAGGCTGGATGCCGCGGGCATGTCGGCGGCCAAGTTCAGCAAGCGCGGGCTCAAGCACGCGCTGTGGATCGCCCTGGCGCTGTGGACCGGTTTCACCTTTGTCGGTTACTTCACCCCGATCCGCGAGCTCGCCGCCCTCTCGCTGGCCGCCTCGCTCGGACCCTGGCAGACCTTCTGGGTGTTCTTCTACGGCTTCGCCACCTACGGCAACGCGGGCTTCATGCGCGAACAGGTGTGCAAGTACATGTGTCCTTACGCCCGCTTCCAGAGCGCGATGTTCGACAAGGACACGATGATCGTGACCTACGACGAGCAGCGCGGAGAGCCGCGCGGACCGCGTTCCAAAAAAGCCGATCCGGTGGCACTGGGCTTGGGCTCTTGCATTGACTGCACCCTGTGCGTGCAGGTGTGCCCCACCGGCATTGACATCCGCAAGGGCCTGCAGTACGAGTGCATCGGCTGCGCGGCCTGTATCGACGTGTGCGACGACGTGATGGACAAGGTGGGCTATCCGCGCGGCCTCATCAAGTATTCGACCCAGCACGGCATGGAGCAGGGCTGGAGCACGAAGCAGATGCTGCAGCGAGCCTTGCGTCCGCGCGTGTTGGTGTACTCGGCCATCCTGTTGACCATCACCGCGGCGGTGGGGGTGAGCCTGTTCCTGCGCACGCCGCTGCGGGTGGACGTGATGCGCGACCGCGGGTCGCTCGCGCGCATGGTGGAGCAGGGCCGCATTGAAAACGTGTACCGCCTGCAGATCATGAACGCCACCGAGCAGACACAGCGCTACGCCATCAGTGTCTCGGGCCTGCCCGGCATCACGCTGGACCCACTCACGGAGGTCGAGGTGTTGCCCACCGAGGTGCGCTCGGCCGCCGTGCGGGTGCAGATCCCGCCGGGCACTGCGGAAACGGGTTCGCACCCGATCCAGTTCGAGATCCGTTCCACCGGTGACGAGGTGGCCCGGGTGACCGAGAAGGCCGCTTTCCTCGTGCCGCGTTGAAGCGACACCCCCATTTGCATCTTCAGGAGATTCCCATGAGTTCACCCCAAGCCATGACCACCTCCCCGGCCCCCGCCTGGTGGCGCACCCCGCACATGTGGCTGGTGGTGGGCGCTCCACTGGTGGGCGTGGCGGCCAGCCTCACCGCCGCCTTCTTCGCCGTCAACGGCGCCGACCCGGTGCTCAACAAGGCCGACTATCAGCGCGACTTCAAGGCCGCCCACGCGTTGCAGGGCCAGGCCCGCATCGACGCGCTGGCCAAGTTGCAACCAGCCCATCAGGCGCGCAACAACGCCGCGTCACCCGTGATTCCGGCCCAGTGACCCACAACAGCAACAGGGAGACAAACCCATGTGGGGAAAACGCCTGATGGGGATCGCATGGCCCGCCTTCCTGGTGGCGGCCGTGCTGGAGATGGTGGTGTTTGCGCTGGTGGACCCGAGCGACATGCATTGGTTCGGCGCTCCGCTGGCGTTGTCCCGCGAGGCGGTCTACACGGTGGCTTTTTTTGTGTTCTGGGGTTTGGCGATGGCCTCCAGCGCACTCACGACCCTGCTGGCCGTGCCGCCCTCCGAGCTCAATCGCTGAACGGGTCGCAGCCGGAACCTAGATGCAAGTCTGCGGGTTGACGATCTGGCGCAGGGCTTCCACGTTTTTGATCTGCACGTGGCGCTGCTTCACGTCAATGATGCCGTCTTCGGCGAACTTCGAGAAAGTGCGGCTCACCGTCTCCAGCTTCATGCCCAGGTAGCTGCCGATTTCCTCACGCGTCATGCGCAGCACAAACTCGGACTGTGAGAAGCCGCGTGCGTGCAGGCGCTGCACCAGGTTCAGCAGGAAGGCGGCCAGCCGCTCCTCGGCCCGCATGCTGCCCAGCAGCAGCATCACGCCGTGGTCGCGCACGATCTCGCGGCTCAGGATCTTGTGCACATGGTGCTGCAGCGTGGTGAACTCGCGCGAGAGTTCTTCGACCTGGTCGAACGGCATGATGCAGACCTCGGCGTCTTCCAGTGCAATGGCGTCGCAAGAGTGGTGGTCGCTCACGATGCCGTCCATGCCGATGATCTCGCCCGTCATCTGGAAGCCGGTCACCTGGTCGCGGCCGTCCGCCGTGGTCACGCAGGTCTTGAAGAAGCCCGAGCGCACGGCATAAAGCGAGGTGAACTTGTCGCCCACGCTGAACAGCGCCGCGCCGCGCTTGACGCGCTTGCGGGTGGAGATCACGCGGTCCAGCTTGTCCATCTCGTCCGGGTTCAGGCCCATGGGCAGGCAGAGTTCGCGCAGGTTGCAGCTGGAGCAGGCAACTTTGATGGTTTGGGCATCCATGCAGATTCCTGGAATGTGTGACACCTCACAGCATACCCCCGTGGGGTGTCGGTGTATCCCATGCCGGGTCGCGTCGCCTGTTGATGAAGATCAAGGCTCAACAAGCGGGGGTGCTGCACAGTGGCCCCATTGATTGGGAGACACCCTGTGAGCCACACCATTTCCAACGATCTGCTGCGCCAATTCGACAAGCCCGGACCGCGCTACACCTCGTACCCCACCGCCGACCGTTTCGTGGAAGCCTTCAGCGAGCAGGACTACGTCCAGGCGCTGGAGCAGCGCCAGGTGGGCTCGATGGCCTTGCCGCTCTCGCTGTACGTGCACATCCCGTTCTGTGAATCGGTCTGTTACTACTGCGCCTGCAACAAGGTGATCACCAAACACCACGAACGCGCTGCAGAGTACCTGCGCTACCTCACGCAAGAGGTCGAGTTGCAGGTGGCGCACGTCGGTCAGGGCCACAACGTGTCCCAACTGCACCTGGGCGGTGGCACGCCGACCTTCCTGTCGGACGCCGAACTCGAAGACCTCATGGGCATGCTGCGCTCGCATTTCACGCTGGTGCCCGGCGGTGAATATTCGATCGAGGTGGATCCGCGCACTGTGACCGAAGAGCGCCTGCGCACGCTGGCGCGCCTGGGCTTCAACCGCCTGAGCTTCGGCGTGCAGGACTTCGACCCCGTGGTGCAGAAAGCCGTGCACCGCGTGCAACCCGCTGCACAGGTGTTTGCCCTGGTGGATGCAGCGCGGCGCATCGGCTTCGAGTCGATCAACGTGGACCTGATCTACGGCCTGCCCCTGCAGACGCCCGAGTCGTTCGCGCGCACCCTCACGCAGGTCAACGAACTGCGCCCGGACCGCATCGCGCTGTACGCCTACGCCCACCTGCCTTCGCGCTTCAAGCCGCAGCGGCGCATCATCGCGGCCGAATTGCCCGGCGGTGGCGCCAAGCTGGCCATGCTGTCGGCCTCGCTGGACGCCTTGCAGGACGCGGGCTACGTGTACGTGGGCATGGACCATTTCGCCTTGCCCACCGACGCACTGGCCGTGGCCAAGCGCCAGGGCCGGCTGCACCGCAACTTCCAGGGCTACAGCACCCAGCCCGACTGCGACCTGATCGCGCTGGGCGTGTCTGCCATTGGCCGCATCGGTGCCACCTACAGCCAGAACGCCAAGACGCTGGAGGAGTACCGCGACATGCTCGACCAAGGCCGCCTGCCGATCGTGCGCGGCCTGGCGCTCACGCGCGACGACCTGCTGCGCCGCGCGGTGATCATGTCCCTGATGTGCCAGGGCGAGTTGCAGTTCGAGTCGTTCGAACTCGGGCACCTGATTGACTTCAGGTCGTACTTCGCACGCGAACTCGAAGAGTTGCAAGGCCTGGCCGAACACGGTCTGGTGCGCATGGACAAGGGCGGGCTGCAAGTGACGGAAGCCGGCTGGTACCTGGTGCGCGCCATCGCCATGGTGTTCGACAAATACCTGCGGGTGGACCAGGATCGCGCGCGCTTCTCCAGGATCATCTGAGCTGGACTACATTGGCCCCATGCAAACCTCGATGGCGATCACGGCCCTGTTCATGGGCGTGGTGGGTGGCCCCCACTGCGTGGCCATGTGCGGTGCGGCCTGCGCCGGCATCAGCCGCGCGGCGGGTGCGCGCAGCACGCAGGCCCTGTGGACATTCCAGCTCAGCCGCATGGTGGGGTACGCGCTGTTTGGCGCTTTCGCAGCAGGCTCGGTTCAGGGCCTGGCCTGGCTGGGCACCCACACCACGGTGATCCGCCCGGTGTGGACCTCGTTCCACGTGGCGGCCCTGCTGCTGGGTGTGGTGCTGCTCTGGCGAGCGCGCCAGCCGGCCTGGATCGAGACGCTGGGCCAGAACATCTGGCGCAAGGCACGGCCGGTGCTCACCTCCATGGGGCAGCGTGCGCCGGTGGTGCTGGGCGTGGCCTGGGCGCTCATGCCGTGTGGCTTGCTGTATTCGGCGCTGCTGGTGGCGTCGCTCTCGGCCAACGCGCTGGAGGGCGCAGCCCTTATGGCGCTGTTCTCCATCGGCACCTCGATCTCGTTGACGGCTGCGCCGTGGTTGCTGCTGCGCCTGAACGGCGCGCGCTCCGGCGCCTGGGGCATCCGCCTGGCCGGGCTGGCGCTGGCGGTCACTTCGGGGTGGGCCTTGTGGATGGGCATCACCCAACCCACCGGGCTTTGGTGCCTCTGAGTCGGGTTTGAGCAGGTCGCTTTGATGGTGTGAACGTCCCCGGGCACGGCGGGCTGGTGGTGCCCTGAGGCCGAAGGCGCAGTGGCAACACCGTAGCTGGGAACGATGGCGGTGGGCGGGTGACTCAGTGATCCCATCAACCACCCCGAAACCGCCATGACCACCCTATCGCCCCAGGGCGCCAAGTCGCCTCCACCGCCGATCAACATCGCCAACATGAAGCCCGAAGAGCTGTGGGCACTCCAGAGCACGGCCCGCAGCGCGTTCGCCGAAGGCCAAACACTTTCCGAGAAGCTCGGCGTGTCGCCCGATGAAATCAAGGCTCGGTACGGCACTGTCAGCGCCTTGTGTGACAAGGGACAGTTCGCTCAGGCATTAACCGGCGCTCTGGAACTCTTGCTGTTGGCGCCGACCGACTGGCGCAGTGCCTTTCTTGTGGGCACCTGCCTGCAGCGACTGAACCGCCCAACCGAGGCGGTTCCCTACTACAGCTGGGTGCTCGCCCAGACGACGTCGGCAGCGGCGCAATTCCGCATCGGTGAATGCATGTGGGCTGCTGGTGAAACCAACGCCGCGAGGGACGCTTTTCTCTCCGTGCTCAACAGCACCGGGAAAGCCGACCCGGTACACACGCTGGCCCTCACCGCCGCCAAGTCGCTGCCAGCCACCGCCGTCCCCCATTGAGGCACCAGGAGATCACCATGAACCCACAAGGCAATAACAATCAACAGCCCCCGGGCAACCAGGCCGCACCCGCCGGTCCCTGGAACGCGGGTGTGCAGCTCAACAACGCACCACCGCCCCTCGTGCTGCCAGCGGCGCAGCCGGCACCCATAGGATGGCGCGAGGAATGCAGACAGGAGGGTTTGGCCGCTGGCGATGAAAACCTCCACGCCTTTTTGCAGGGGCAATCTCTCCTGAGCGACAACGGTGACCACAACTGGGCCCTCATCAACGACATGTCGAACAGACCCAGGGCCCCCGCTGGAATGCGCATGGCGCTCATCACCATGGGGTTTCTCATGGCGCGGAGGAACTACGCAGTGAACGCCATGCGGCGGCTGCGCCTCTTGATCGATGACCTGACGCAGCAACTTGTCGACGCCAGAAACCACCTGTTGCAGGCTCATCAGGAGGGCCTGCAAGGAGAGCCGTTGAGACAGCTGCAAGACGTTTACATCGACATGCGGACCCGCCTGGTCGCGCTGGAGGCTGACCTGCAGGACCTGCAGACTGAGACGCCGCAACACCAGGCCGACGTGCAAGAGGCGCAGCGGCTTTTGGTGACCATGTTCTATGGCTATGTGGCTTTTGCCCCTCTGATCAACGTGAACCGACACACGAGGCGGGGTATGGTGGCGGTCCGGCCGATCCCATGGCCGTACGATGAAGTAGAGATGCGCGGCGGGCACTGGGCCGTGCGCTTTCCGGCGACCTCGATGGTAGTGATATGGTGCCTCATCGGCACTCCGTTGATGTTGCTCCACCCGGTCAACCAGAACACGCCCGACCGACCTGATGTATGGGAGCAGAGAGCGGCTTTCGCGCTATTAGGCGTCTCCACGATGCTCCTGTTTGCCAACCTCTACGATTTCCTGTTCTCCCGCCGCCGATAACACCGATACGCAATCGCCGCGAGGTGGATCCAGCATCCATCCGCGGCTGCGCCTGCCCGCGCTCAAGACACCAAGTCCATCCCGGTGTTCATGCGCGCAGCGAAATCGACCAGTCGCTGCCAGGCCAGCGCCTGGTCGATGAATGTGGGCGCACGGTACAGGAACACCCGCTCTTGGTCGGGAGGCCGCGCCCGCCCGGGCAGTTCCGAAAACCCGCAACGCCCGAACGCGGCACGCGAGGTTGCGTTGTGGTGCAGGGTCGCTGTCAGCACCAACACCGCACCCTGGGCGGCAGCCAGTTCACAGCTCAGCGCGATGAGGCGCTGACCCCAGCCGCGCCCCTGCCAGTCGGTGCCGATCCACAGGCACAGGAACGCGTCCTGATCACTGAGCATCAGCTCCACGCAGCCCACCAGCCCCACGTGCGGCGCCATCAGGGCGCGGACCAACACGGGTTGCGCCAATCGGTGCCGGATCCAGTCCGCAGCGTGGGCGGGATCGCGCAGCGGCGGCAGCTGGGTGAGTTCGGCGATAGCGGGCGAACGGTATTGCCACGCCAGCGCCGGCGCATGGGCGGCGCCCAGTGGCTCCAGCCACAGCTCATCTGCCCGAGGGTCCATGTTCGGCCTCCGCCATGGCCTCGCGCAGTGCGGCTCGCACCCGCGACACGCGGCTGCGCACCGTCCCCACTGGAACATCGAGCTGCCTGGCCACGTCGGCGTAGGCACACCCATGCTCCACCACACCTTGCCAGGCGTCCCGGTGCCCAGTTGGCAACGCCGACAACACCCGGCGAATGATCGCCAGGCGCTGCACCAGGACCATGTGGCGATACGGATCGACGCCCCCTTCAAGGGTGAGCAACGCGTCTGCCGCGTCTTCGCTCGAGCGCATCGCCCTCGGCTGACCCCTGAAATGCCTCATCACCAGGTGGCGTGCGATACCGAATACCCAGGTCGAGACGAGCGACTCGCCACGGAACGAGGGCCGTGCCAGAAAGGCCGTCAAGAGCGTCTGCTGAACGATGTCCGCCGCGTCGGCCTCGTTGCGAATGCGGCGCTGGACAAAGGCCCGAAATCGGGCGCCGTGTGCATCGAGAAAGATCCGAACCCAGGCGTCTGTGCCGTCACCGTAATGGACGGATGCCGCATCGGGCGCTGGGGATTCAAGTGACGGGACATGGAGCGTATCGGCGTCGAACATGGGGATTGGGCGAACGCGTGCCGGAGAACGAGAGGTCCCCATGATCTCTGCGCACAGGGCCCGTCGCCATAGTGCTGAGGCCGCAGCGCGCACACCCCGGTGCACTGCAGCGCAGTCCCCCTGTCAGGGATTCACAGGACTGATTGGGGCTGTCTGCGTTCGGGCAGCGTGGCCAACACCAGTCCCAGCAGCGCGATGCCGAACGCCACCACCTGCAGCGGCGTTAGCGTCTCGCCCATGAACAACACCCCCACGGCCGCCGCGCTCACCGGCAGCATCACGGTGAAGACACCCGCCTGGGAAGCGGGCACGGTTTTGAGTCCCGTCATCCAGAGCCACACCGTCCACACGCTGGCCGCCAACGCGTAGAACACCAACAACGTCCAGATAGGCAAGCTCACGGTGCCGAAGTCGAACGACCACGCAGCCCACAGCCCCAACGGCGTGACCAGCGCAAAGCCCCACAGGTTGATGATGGCCGAGATGCGTTTGGGACCCAGCCCCTCGGTGAGGCGCTTGCCGATCACCACGTAAGAGGCCTCGCACACCACCGCCGCGAACACCAGCAGGTTGCCCAGCAGCGCCCGGCTGATGCCGAACGGACCGCTGGTATCCACCACCACACCGCCGTCAACCTTCTGCAGCGAAAACAGGCCAATGCCGATGGCCGCACAGGCAATGCCGGCGGCGCTGCGCCTGCCGATACGCTCGCGCAGAAACATCCAGCTCAGCACCGCCACCACGGCTGGAATGGACGACATCACAACGCCGGCCGCCACGGCCGTGGTCATGCTCACGCCGAACAGCATGCAAATGGAAAACATGAAGTTGCCCAGGAACGATTCGAGGAACAACAGGCGCCGGGTGCGGGGTGAGATGGGCGGCTCATCTTCAGGCTTCTTCAACCAGCGCCACATCGCCAGCCCGCCGATGCCAAAGCGAAGCCAGGCCAGCAGAAAGATGGGGAACACGAGCACCAGCGGCTTGGACAGCGCCACGTAGCTGCCCACCAGCGCCATGCTCAGCGCGAGGCTGGCGTAGGCCCACCAGCGGTTCAAAGGAGGATTCGGGGTCACAGGTAGGGGTACCGCTTCGGAAGTGGGCTGGATCATGCCCGATGGCTGGGCTGCACTGCTTTTCGGGATGACAGTTGCTCGTTTCTCATTGTGAAATTTAAGAATGGTGCAGTGCGGAAAAATTTCTCAATACAAGAAAATGATTTTCGCATTGAGAAAAACGCGAAAGATAGTGTTGATAAACATAGAAAAAATTTTTCTCTTATATAAGACATAAGAGCTTCAAAAAGTCTTCTATAAGACTTAAAGTCAAGGCACTGGCTGCGGCCCTGCAAGCGCACTTGCATCAACGAAGCCGACCCTGTTCCATCAACCTCACGGAGTATCCCCATGCCTCAATCCCTGACCGAGCAACTCAGCCGCCAGCAGCAAATCGACGCCCTGGAAAAAGACTGGGCGACCAACCCACGCTGGAAAGGTGTCAAGCGCGGTTACTCTGCCGCCGACGTGGTTCGCCTGCGCGGCAGCGTGCAGATTGAGCACACGCTGGCCAAGCGCGGTGCCGAGAAACTGTGGGACAAGGTCAACGGCGGCTCCAAGAAGGGCTACGTGAACGCCTTCGGCGCCATCTCCGCCGGCCAGGCCATGCAGCAGGCCAAAGCGGGTCTGGAAGCGGTGTACCTGTCGGGCTGGCAAGTCGCCGCTGACGGCAACACCTCCGAGACCATGTACCCCGACCAGTCGCTCTACGCCTACGACTCGGTGCCCACCATGGTTCGCCGCATCAACAACACCTTCAAGCGCGCCGACGAAATCCAGTGGGGCCGTGGCATCGAGCCGGGCAGCCCGGAGTTCATCGACTATTTCCTGCCCGTCGTGGCCGATGCTGAAGCCGGTTTCGGCGGCGTGCTCAACGCCTTCGAATTGATGAAGAACATGATCGCCTCCGGCGCCGCCGGCGTGCACTTCGAAGACCAGTTGGCCGCCGTGAAGAAATGCGGCCACATGGGTGGCAAGGTGCTGGTTCCCACGCACGAAGCCTGCGAGAAGCTGATCGCCGCGCGCTTCGCCGCCGACGTGATGGGTGTCTCCACCATCGTGCTGGCCCGCACCGATGCCGAAGCCGCCAACCTGATCACCAGCGACCATGACGCCAACGACAAGCCTTTCCTCACTGGCGAGCGCACGCAGGAAGGTTTCTACCGCGTCAAAAACGGCCTGGAGCAGGCCATCAGCCGCGGCGTGGCCTACGCGCCCTACGCCGACCTGGTGTGGTGCGAGACCGGCGTGCCCGACATCGGCTTTGCCCGCGAGTTTGCCCAGGCCGTGCACGCTGCCTGCCCCGGCAAGCTGCTGTCGTACAACTGCTCGCCGTCGTTCAACTGGAAGAAAAACCTGAACGACAAGCAGATCGCGTCCTTCCAGGAAGACCTGTCCGAGCTGGGCTACAAGTACCAGTTCATCACGCTGGCCGGCATCCACATCAACTGGTTCAACACCTTCCAGTTCGCCCACGCATACGCCCGCGGCGAAGGCATGAAGCACTACGTCAACATGGTGCAGGAGCCCGAGTTCGCCGCACGCGACAAGGGCTACACCTTCGTGTCGCACCAGCAGGAAGTCGGCGCTGGTTACTTCGACGACGTGACCACCGTGATCCAGGGCGGCTCCTCCAGCGTGAAGGCCCTGACCGGCTCGACCGAAGAAGAGCAGTTCCACTGATCTGAAGCTCAAGTTGGCCCGCAGAGGCCGAGGAGACAGGAGCCCGGGCATGCCCGGGCTTTTTTGTGGGAAAATTTGGCTCTTCGAATCAGCAAGAACGAGAAAGGCAATCTGGTTATGACACCGCGAACTCAGGAGAGCACTCTCCCGGCCTTCTAAGGCCTGCAGTTCGCGCCTGCCCGATTCCCTTTTGACCCACACCAGCGCGGCCCCTGCCGCGCTTTTTTGTTTTCTGGACCTCCCCATGTTGCACATCACGCTCCCCGACGGTTCCCAACGCGAATTTCCCGGCCCGGTCACGGTGGCCGAGGTGGCTGCCTCCATCGGCAGTGGACTGGCCAAGGCCGCGCTGGCCGGCAAGATCGACGGCAAAGTGGTCGACACCAGTTTCCTCATCACGCAGGACAGCCCGCTGTCCATCGTCACGGCCAAGGACGCCGACGGCCTGGAGGTCATCCGCCATTCCACCGCCCACCTGCTGGCCTATGCGGTGAAAGATCTGTTTCCCGAAGCGCAGGTGACCATCGGCCCGGTGATCGAAAACGGTTTCTTCTACGACTTTTCGTACAAACGGCCCTTCACGCCCGACGACCTGGTGGCGATCGAAAAGCGCATGACCGAGCTGGCAAACAAGGACGAGCCCGTGGTGCGCCGCGTCTTGCCGCGCGACGAGGCCGTGACGTATTTCAAGGGCATGGGCGAGCATTACAAGGCCGAGATCATCGCCAGCATCCCGAGCAACGAAGACGTGTCCCTCTACCGAGAAGGCGCGTTTGAAGACCTGTGTCGTGGCCCGCACGTGCCCAGCACCGGCAAACTCAAGCACTTCAAGCTCATGAAGGTGGCCGGCGCCTACTGGCGCGGCGACCACCGCAATGAGATGCTGCAGCGCATCTACGGCACGGCCTGGGCCACCAAGGACGAGCTGCAGCAGCACCTGACCATGATCGAAGAAGCCGAGAAGCGCGATCACCGCAAGCTCGGCCGCGAACTTGATTTGTTCCACATCGACGAGCACGCGCCCGGCCTTGTGTTCTGGCACCCCAAAGGCTGGACGCTGTGGCAAGAGGTGGAGCAGTACATGCGCCGCGTGTACCGCGACAACGGCTACCAGGAAGTCAAGGGCCCGCAAATCATCGACAAGTCGCTGTGGGAGAAGACAGGTCACTGGGACAAGTACCGCGACAACATGTTCACCACCGAAAGTGAAAAGCGCGAGTACGCCTTGAAGCCCATGAACTGCCCGGGTCACATCCTGATCTACAAGCAGGGCATCAAGAGCTACCGTGACCTGCCGCTGCGTTACGGCGAGTTCGGCCAGTGCCACCGCAACGAGCCTAGCGGCGGTCTGCACGGCATCATGCGTGTGCGTGGTTTCACGCAGGACGACGGCCACATCTTCTGCACCGAAGAGCAGATCCTGCCCGAGTGCTTGGCCTATACGGCATTGCTGCAAAAGGTCTACGCCGACTTCGGCTTCAAGAACATCATTTACAAGGTCGCCACCCGGCCGGACGCCCGCATCGGCTCTGACGAGGTCTGGGACAAAGCCGAGCACGCGCTGATGGAAAGCCTGCGAGCTTCGGGCTGTGAATTCGAAATTTCGCCCGGCGACGGCGCTTTTTATGGTCCGAAGATCGAGTACACGCTGAAGGACGCCATAGGCCGACAGTGGCAGTGCGGCACCATGCAGGTCGATTTCTCCATGCCCGAGCGGCTGGATGCCGAGTACGTGGGCGAAGATGGCGCGCGCCACCGCCCGGTGATGCTGCACCGTGCCATCGTCGGCAGCCTGGAGCGATTCATCGGCATCCTGATCGAAGAACACGCCGGCGCGTTGCCCACGTGGCTCTCGCCGGTGCAGGTCGCGGTGCTCAACATCACCGACGCACAGGCCGATTACTGTCGGGAAATCGCGAAATCATTGCAAAATCAAGGGCTTAGGGTCATAACCAACCTGCGCAACGAGAAAATCACGTATAAAATACGAGAGCACGCGTTGCAAAAGCTGCCTTTTATCATTGTCGTGGGCGACAAAGAGAAAGAAGCTGGTGCCGTGGCTGTGCGGGCTCGGGGTAACAAAGACCTCGGTGTCATGCCGCTGGAAGCCTTTTCCAAACTCATTGCGGCAGACGTTTCATCCAAAGTTTGATTTCAAACGTCCAGGTTGATGCCCATGCTGCTGTGGCGCACCTCATGTGCATGTGGGCGGCCGAGGGGCCGCCCTGTCGCCTGATCAGCCCACATCAAGGAACTCACCATAGCTACCAACTTTCGCGACCGCCGCCAACGTGAAGAGCGCGCACACCGACTGAACCGTGAAATCATGGCCCCCGAGGTTCGCCTCAACGGCCCGGAAAACGAGCCGCTCGGCATCGTCAGTCTGTCAGAAGCGCTGCGCATGGCCGGTGAACTGGACGTGGACCTGGTTGAAATTGCGGCTGCGGCCGTGCCTCCCGTGTGTCGCCTGATGGACTACGGCAAGTTCAAGTACCAGGAGCAGAAGAAGGCGGCAGAAGCCAAGGCCAAGCAGACGGTCATCGAGATCAAGGAAATCAAGTTCCGACCCGGTACCGACGACGGCGACTACAACATCAAGATGCGCAACATCCGGCGCTTCCTGGACGATGGTGACAAGTGCAAGATCACGCTGCGGTTCCGCGGTCGTGAGATCACCCACCAGGATCTGGGTCTGGCCCTGTTGAACCGCATTCGTGACGAGCTGGCCGATTCGATCATCGTGGAGCAGTTTCCCAAGTTGGAAGGCCGCCAGATGATCATGATGATCGCGCCGGGTCGCAAGAAGACCGGTGGCGGCGCAGCGAAACCCGCTGAGGTGGCAACGCCTGCAGTGGGTCAGCCGACCACCTGAAAGTGGTCCGCGAGGTGAAGAACAGCATTGGACGGGCAGGGTAGTCTCCTGCCGGTCCGAGGCGCTGGCTGAAGGGTCAGACGCCGAATCGGAGAGCCGAAAGGCTTTCCATAAAAAGTGGCTCGGGGCCAACAAGTCTGCGGAAGGTTCGCAGCGCCTCACGAGCACAAACGAAAAGGAGCATGAAGATGCCCAAAATGAAGACCAAGAGCAGCGCGAAAAAGCGTTTTCGCGTTCGTCCCGGTGGCACCGTCAAGCGCGGTCAAGCCTTCAAACGTCACATCCTGACCAAGAAGACCACCAAGAACAAGCGCCACCTGCGTGGAACAGTCACTGTGCATGAGACCAATATGGGTCACATGGCGCAGATGCTGCCAGGCATGGGTATTTGATCAACGACGAACAGGAGAACACACATGCCTCGCGTCAAACGTGGTGTCACGGCTCGCGCCCGACACAAAAAAGTACTGGCTCTGGCCAAAGGTTTCCGCGGCCGCCGCGGTAACGTCTTCCGCATCGCCAAACAGGCGGTGATGAAGGCTGGGCAATACGCCTACCGCGATCGTCGCAACAAGAAGCGCGTTTTCCGTCAGTTGTGGATTGCCCGTATCAACGCCGGTGCTCGCGCATGCGGCATGACGTACAGCCAGTTCGCCAACGGTCTGAAGAAAGCTTCGATCGAAATCGACCGCAAGGTTCTGGCCGATCTGGCCGTGAACGACCCGGCTGCCTTTGGCAGCATCGTGGAGCAAGTCAAAGCCAAGCTGGCCGCTTGATTCACGACAGGGACGCCGCCTTAACGCGGTGATCTCCGGTCGCTCAAAGGGGTTGAAGCTTGAGGGAATTCCCTCGCTGGCTTCAACCCCTTTTTTGTTTGCAACGATTCAAGTACACACATGAACGAGTTGGACGCACTGGTCGACAGCGCCCGCGCAGGATTTGCGCAGGCCACCACCCCGGCCGATCTGGAAAACACCAAGGCCCAGTACCTGGGCAAGGCCGGCCGCATCACCGAGTTGATGAAGGGCATGGCCGCGCTGCCGGTGGACGAGAAGAAAACCCGCGGTGCCGCGATCAACCTCGCCAAGCAGGCCATCGAGGTCGCCTTGACCGAGCGTCGTCAGGCACTGGCCGATGCCGAGCTTGAGATCCAGCTCAAGGCCGAGGCGCTGGACGTGACCCTGCCAGGCCGACAGCGTGGGCAGGGCGGCCTGCATCCGGTGAGTCTCACGCTGGAGCGCATTGAGGCGATCTTCGGCTCCATGGGCTTCGAGGTGGCTGAGGGTCCCGAGATCGAGTCCGACTGGTTCAACTTCACTGCACTGAACACGCCCGAGGACCACCCGGCGCGTTCGATGCACGACACGTTTTATGTGGAAGGCGGCAGCGAAAAAGTGCCGAATCTGCTGCGTACCCACACCAGCCCGATGCAGATCCGCCATGCGGTGCAGCATGTCAAGCGCCACCGC
The DNA here is from genome assembly GCA_003241965.1 of Burkholderiales bacterium. GTDB lineage: Bacteria > Pseudomonadota > Gammaproteobacteria > Burkholderiales > Burkholderiaceae_C > Hydrogenophaga. The sequence goes on from QBMB01000014.1 coordinate 28,642, forward strand.
GTTGCGCTGGATGCGGGCCAGCCCATGCCCGAGATTCGCGTGATTGCGCCTGGCCGCACTTACCGCGTGGACAGCGATGCCACGCACTCGCCCATGTTCCATCAGTGCGAAGGCCTGTGGGTGGGTGAGAACGTGAGCTTCAAGGACCTGAAGTTCGTCTTCACCGATTTCTGCCGCACGTTCTTCGAATCGAACGATTTGGTGCTGCGTTTTCGCCCCAGCTTCTTTCCTTTCACCGAGCCCAGCGCCGAGATCGACATACAGTTCCAGAGCGGGCCACTGGCCGGCCGCTGGCTGGAGGTGGCCGGCTCCGGCCAGGTGCACCCGAACGTGGTGCGCAACATGGGGCTGGACCCTGAGAAGTACATCGGCTTTGCCTTCGGCATGGGCCCCGACCGCCTGACCATGCTGCGCTACGGCGTGAACGACCTGCGCCTGTTCTTCGACGGCGACGTCCGTTTCCTGTCGCAATTCCGCTGATCCTTCGCGCAAAGACACCGCTATGCAATTCCCAGAATCCTGGCTTCGTGCCTTCTGCAACCCACCCCTGACCAGCCAGCAACTGGCCGACACCCTGACCATGGCCGGTCTGGAAGTGGAAGAGCTGCAACCTGTGGCACCGCCGTTTTCCCACATCGTCGTGGGCGAGATCAAGTCTGCCGAGCAGCACCCCAATGCCGACCGCCTGCGCGTGTGCCAGGTGGACGTGGGGCAGGGCAGCCTGCTCAACATCGTTTGCGGCGCGCCCAATGCGCGTGTGGGCATCAAGGTGCCTTGTGCGCTCGTAGGCGCCGAGCTGCCGCCCGGTGAAGACGGCAAACCTTTCCTGATCAAGCTGGGGCAACTGCGTGGCGTGGAAAGCCAGGGCATGTTGTGCTCCGCGCGCGAACTCAAGCTGAGCGAAGACCACGGAGGTTTGCTGGAACTGCCGGCCGATGCGGTGGTGGGACGCAACATCCGCGAACAGCTGTTGCTCGATGACATGCTCTTCACCCTCAAGCTCACGCCCAATCTGGCGCACTGCCTGAGCGTGTACGGCATCGCGCGCGAGGTGTCCGCGCTCACGGGCGCGCCCCTGATTGAGCCGGCGTTTCCAGCGGCAGCCCTGTCCTTGCAAGACCGCCTGCCGGTGACGGTCAGCGCGCGCGACCTGTGTGGTCGTTTCACTGGCCGAATCGTGCGGGGCGTCAACACCCGCGCCGCCACGCCGGCCTGGATGGTGGAGCGTCTGGCGCGTTGCGGACAGCGCAGCGTCTCGCCGTTGGTGGACATTTCCAACTACGTGATGTTCGAGCTGGGCCGCCCCTCGCACATCTTCGACCTCGACAAGATCCACGGTGGCCTGCAGGTGCGCTGGGGCCGCGAGGGCGAGACACTCAAGCTGCTCAACGGCAACACCGTGACGGTGGACGCCTCTGTGGGCGTGATTGCCGATGACCGGGCCGTGGAATCGCTGGCCGGCATCATGGGTGGCGATGCGACCGCTGTGTCCGACGAGACGAAAAACATCTACATCGAGGCCGCCTTCTGGTGGCCCAAGGCCATCGCGGGCCGTTCGCGCCGATACAACTTTTCCACCGACGCCGGTCACCGTTTCGAGCGCGGCGTGGATCCTTCGACCACGGTCGAGCACATCGAACGCATCACACAACTGGTGCTGGACATCTGCGGTGGGCAAGTCGGGCCGATGGACGACCATGTGGTCAATCTGCCGGCGGTCAATGCCGTGACGCTGCGCGTGGCGCGCGCAAACAAGGTGATCGGCATGCCGCTCACCCAGGCGCAATGCGCAGGCGCCTTGCGGCGGTTGGGGCTGGCGTTGGAAGAGGGCGATGGCACCATCACCGTCACGCCGCCCGCGTACCGCTTCGACATCCAGATCGAGGAAGACCTGATCGAAGAGGTGGCGCGCGTGGTGGGTTACAACCAGCTCCCCGAGACGCCGCCTCTGGCCCCCATCACCGCCAAGATCCGGCCTGAAGCCAGGCGTGGTCCGTTCGCGGTGCGCCGCTTGCTGGCCCAACTCGGCTACCAGGAAGCCATCAATTTCAGCTTTGTTGAAGAGCGTTGGGAGCATGAGCTCGCTGGCAACGCCAATCCGATCCGCCTGCTCAATCCCATCGCCAGCCAGATGAGTGTGATGCGCTCGTCGTTGATCGGCAGCCTGGTGGCGGTGCTGAAATTCAACCTCGACCGCCGCGCCGAGCGCGTGCGCCTGTTCGAAGTGGGGCGCGTGTTCCACAAGGACGCATCGGTGCTCGACAGCGACACCAGCGTGGCCGGCTTCCACCAGCCCATGCGCGTGGCCGGGCTGAGTTTTGGCGCGGTGGATGCGCTGCAGTGGGGCACCGCTGAGCGCACGGCCGACTTCTTCGACGCCAAGGGTGACGTTCAGGCTTTGCTTGCGCCACTCAAGCCCGAGTTCCGCGCAGAAGAACACCCGGCGATGCACCCCGGCCGTTGTGCCAGCGTGTGGCTGCATGGCCGCTGCATCGGTCATGTGGGCGAACTGCATCCGCGCTGGCGCCAGTCGTACGAGCTGGCCCAGGCACCCGTGCTGTTCGAGCTGGAGCTCGATGCTGTGTTGGCGCGGGACGTTCCGGTCTATCAGGCCGTGAGCCGCCACCAAGCCGTTGAGCGGGACCTGGCCATCGTGGTCAAGGAAAGCGTGACCCACGCAGCGGTGTTGGAAGCCATTCGAGCGCCGCAGAGCTTGTGGTTGCGTGACGTGGTGCTGTTTGACGTCTACCGTCCCAAGAAACAGTCGGACGGTGCCGCGCCCGGTGCGTTGGCGCCTGATGAAAAAAGCCTGGCGGTTCGACTCGTGCTCAACCGCGACGACGCTACACTGACCGAGGAGGATATCGAGGCCACCGTGAAAGCGGCCCTTGAATGCCTGCAAACGCGTGTGGCCGCCCGGCTGCGCGCCTGATTGAACGAGGATGGAGGAGCCCCGCATGGAACTCGCTGTTGAAAGCCTGGAAACACCGGCACTGACCAAAGCCCAACTGGCCGAGATGCTGTTTGACCAGATCGGTCTGAACAAGCGGGAGTCCAAAGACATGATCGATGCCTTTTTCAACCTGGTCACCGACAGCCTGGTCGAAGGCACCGACGTCAAGATTTCGGGCTTCGGCAATTTCCAGATCCGCACCAAGGCACCGCGCCCTGGTCGCAACCCGCGCACCGGGGAGCCCGTGGCCATCCAGGCCCGCCGTGTGGTGACGTTCCACGCCAGTCCCAAGCTCAAGGAACAGGTGCAGACCGCCGTGATTGGCGGCTGAACCCGGTTTCGAAGCCAGTTTTGGGATCCCTGCAGACCCATAGGGTCGGTGTCTTTTCATCCAATGTGCAGCCAGCTGGATCGTTCGAGGCCAGACGGTCGGCCAGGGGTGCCGGGCGGTCGCCTCGACCCGGCCTCGGTGGCGTTTGCAACATTTCTCACAGAAATCCACCTTGCCCTGCGCACGCCCGCTCTTGTTAGAGTAAATTCAAGGTTCGGTCTGTACCGCCTTGATTTTCATGGAAAAAACGCTTCCGCCCATCCCCGCCAAACGCTACTTCACCATCGGTGAGGTGGGCGAATTGTGTGGTGTCAAGCCACACGTGCTGCGTTACTGGGAGCAGGAGTTCACGCAGCTGCGACCCATGAAGCGGCGCGGCAACCGGCGCTATTACCAGCACCACGAGGTGCTCATGATCCGGCGCATCCGTGATCTGCTGTACGACCAGGGCTTCACCATCAGTGGTGCGCGCAACAAGTTGCAGGAGCTCGTGCAGGCCGAGCGTGAGAAACGCCGGGGTGATGACGAAGACGAAGCCATCGATGTCATCGATCTCGATGCGGTGATCCACGATGAGGGACCAACCGCCTCCAACGGACAGGCTCACGAAATGATTGCAGGCACGGGACTGCTGGTCCACGAGGTCCGCCGCGAGTTGCTCGAAATACGTGAGCTTCTTCGGCACACGGCCTGAAACCCCTCCATTGGCAGCTATAATTTGAGGCTTGTCGGCGTGTAGCGCAGCCTGGTAGCGCACTTGCATGGGGTGCAAGGGGTCGCGAGTTCGAATCCCGCCACGCCGACCATTTATATCAACGGGTCAGTTCAGAAATGAGCTGACCCGTTTTGCTTTGCGTTGCTCCAGGGGTAACCCGCCGCAAAGGTGATGGCTTCGCGGCCGGCTCAGGAAGCCCTCACGAAGATGACAAGCACTTCCAGAGTGGTCGGGATCTCTTCGGTCCTTGAAGTCCTGAGAAACCAGTCCAGGCCACGGATGGGTCGATGAACGGAGCATTCCATCGAGCCTTCGGCTGGTGTGACTCAGCATGGTGTAGGTGAACTCACCACAGAACAAAGTGTTTCGCTTCGTCTGCTGAAAGCAGGGTACGTCAATGGAACAAGTCCGTTGATCTTCACAGAGTTGAAAGGAGTTCTTTGGAACTCTTTTATTCTGATAAATCCCTGATTATTAAGACAACCTTAAGCCAAATTACAAACCATTACTGGCGCTCTTAAGGTTCCCACCAGTTCACTTTCCTACCATCACATCGGTCAAGACATTTCTGATTGACGGTCAAGCAACTCGAGGGGGTTGATCTCAAATCCGCCGAAACATGGCGCACAAGAATGCTTGACGGAGACCCTTGGAAACGGGGGAACGCAGCGGGGGCTGCAGGGATGGGGCGGTGGTCACGGGCGTGCAGGCACGGCGGGCCACTGCGCCAGTGAGCGCATGGAGGGATTGTCATGAATGCAGACGCAGCAGCAGCGGCGACCGCCCGTGCAGGGGCATTGCGCGCTCCGTCGGTGCCGACGGACTTGTTGGTTTACGCGGCGCTTGTATTTCTCACCTGGGGTGCCTGGCAGATCACTCGCCAAGGCTGGTTCGAACCCGGCGACGACATGGGCTACTGGATCGGGGTGGTGGGCGCCTCTTTCATGGTGCTGTTGTTCAGCTACCCCTTGCGCAAGCGGTTCCGTTTCGCGCAAAACTGGGGCAAGGCCAAATGGTGGTTCATCGCGCACATGATGCTGGGCGTCGGGGGACCGGTCCTCATCCTGATCCATTCCACGTTTCAGGTCCGCTCACTCAACGCCGCCGCAGCGCTCTACAGCATGCTGGTCGTTGCTCTCAGCGGTGTGGTCGGACGCTTCATCTACAGCCGTGTCAATCGCGGTCTGCATGGCGAACAAAGCGAGTTCCGGGCACTCCAGGAGCGGGCCGGACTGGACCAGTCGCAGGCGCATTCCAGCCTGCGCTTTGCCCCGGCGGTGGAGCAACGGCTTGTGGCGTTCAGCCGGGCCGAGGTCGGTGTTCGGCCTGGGTTGGGGGCAAGTTTTCGCCGGGTCTTGTGGTTGCCTGTGAAACAGTGGCTGACCTACCGGGCGTGTCTGGTCGACCTTCAGCCCGCGCTTGATGAACTGGCCCGGCAGGGTCAATGGGATGCCGCCGTGCTGGCCAAACGGCAGCGGCTGGCCCGCAAACTGGTCAAGCGTTACTTGCATGCAGCTGTCCGGGTGGCGCAGTTCGGAGCCTATGAGCGTCTGTTCTCGCTCTGGCATGTCGCTCACCTCCCGTTTGTGTATTTGCTGATCATCACGGCCATCGCGCATGTGGTGGCGGTGCACGCTTACTGATCCGGGTCAGGGATTCATGCCATGGACGCCCTTCATTGCCGCGGCCTTGAACCGCAAGGTGGGCGGTCTGTTTGTCCGGATCTTGCTGGTGCCGCTGTTTCTGCTGTTCGCCACGCAGGCCATGGCGCAAGGGATCGAGTCCATCCTGGCGCCGGGCAAGGTGATACAGGGGCACGCCAAGCTGGAAGACGACTGCAAGCAGTGCCATGTGAAGTTCGACCGCAAGGCGCAGGACGGCTTGTGCATGGCCTGCCACAAGGACGTGGGAGCTGATGTGAGAGCCCGTACCGGATTCCATGGCCGCTCGAAGTCCCAGGCTTGCAGCACATGCCACACCGATCACAAAGGTCGCGCGGCACGCATCGTCGAACTCGATCAGAAGACCTTTGATCACAACGTCACGGACTACCGGCTCAAGGGCAAACACGACAAGGTCGTCTGCACCGATTGCCATCAGGCCGGCAAGAAGTACAGCGAGGCGCCGATGCAGTGCAACGCGTGCCACAAGAAGGACGACACCCACAAGGGCGCTCTGGGCGCGCAGTGCGCCGATTGCCATGCAGAGACGGGTTGGAAGGACACCCGCTTCGATCATGAAAAGGACGCACGCTTTGCCTTGAGCGGCAAACATGCTGACGCCAAGTGCACGGCCTGCCACAAGAACAACGTCTACAAGGACACGCCGAAAACCTGCATCGGCTGCCACCGCAAGGATGACGACAGCGCCAAAGGCCACAAAGGGCAGTTTGGTGAGAAGTGCGACACGTGTCACAGCGCGCGCGCCTGGAAGCCTGCCGACTTCAACCACGACACCGACACCCGGTATGTGCTTCGCGGCAAGCACCGAAGCACCACCTGTGCGGATTGCCATTCGGGACCGATCTACAAGGTCAAGCTCAGTCAGGATTGTTATGCCTGCCACAAGCGCGATGACAAGCACAAGGAGTCCCTGGGCAAGGATTGCGGCAGTTGCCACACCGAACGCAGCTGGAAAGAGCCGGCCAAGTTCAACCACGACCAGACCAGCTTCCCACTGCTGGGCAAACACGTGAACGCCGAGTGCAAGGCTTGCCACAAGAGTTCGATGTTCAAGGAAGCGCCCAAGGATTGTGTGGGGTGTCACAAGAAGGACGACAAGCACGAGTCCACGCTGGGCGATCGTTGCGGCGACTGTCATGCCGAGCGGGACTGGAAGACCACAAAGGGCCGCTTCAACCACGACACCACCCAGTTCAAGTTGCGCAACGCGCATGCGGAGAGTCTGGTCAAGTGCAGCGCCTGCCACAAGGACCTCAAGAGCTTTCGAAAGACGCCGCTGGATTGCTACAGCTGCCACAAGAAGGACGACAAGCACGAGGGACAGCAAGGGCTGAAGTGCGAGACCTGCCACAGCGACCAGAACTGGAAGACCACGAAGTTCGATCACGGTCAGACGCGTTTTCCGCTCACCGGAAAGCATGTGCCGGTGAAGTGCGAGAAATGCCACGAGTCCAGCCGATACAAGGACGCGCCCATGGATTGCATGGGCTGCCACCAGAAGGACGATCGCCACAAGCTCAAGTTCGGTGTCGCCTGCGAAAGTTGCCACAACACAAGAGGTTGGGCGATCTGGGACTTCGACCACACCAGGCGCACCAGCTACCGCCTGGACGGCGGCCACCTGAAAGTGGCCTGCGAGAGCTGCCACACGCAGCCAGCGCCCAAGGGCAAGGCATCGGCCACGGTGGGGAGCAGCTGCATGGCCTGTCACCGCAAGGATGACGTGCACGACGGCCAGTTTGGCGTGCGTTGCGAGACCTGTCACGTCACGTCGAACTGGAAGAAGGTGCTGGGACGGGTGAGCAGGAATGCCACAGGAACAGGGATGGAGGCCGTGCTGCAGAGCATGTCCCCATTGGGAATGAGCAGTCGCTGGGGTCGAGCGGGCAGCGCCCCGGCAGATCGCCAGCCCACGGAGAACCGAACATGAACACACCCTCAAGCCGTGCCCTGACGGTCGTGCTGGTTCGATGGTTGTGCGCCATCGTCTTGTTGATGGCGGCTACCGGTGCCTTCGCGCAATCCGCCGCCCGATCTTCTTTTGACCATGTGAAGACCGGGTTCGCGCTCAGTGGAGCTCACACGTCGGTGGCCTGCGAGTCGTGCCATGTGCGTGGTGTGTTCAAAGGCACCCCACGCGACTGCGCCAGTTGCCATGTGAGTGGTGCACGCCTGGCGGGCGCCAACATCGTGATGCCGATGCGCCACATTGCCACCACCCAGGCCTGCGACAGCTGCCACAACAGCCAGTCGTTCGTGGGCGCGAAGTTCAGCCACGCCAGTGTTGCGCCTGGAAGCTGTGCCACCTGCCACAACGGCATGACCACCTCGGGGAAACCCGCAACCCACATTCCCACCCAGGCGTCGTGCGACACCTGCCACCGCACCTCCGCGTGGCTGCCTGCAACGAAGTTCGATCACGCAAGCGTGGCGCCGGGCACTTGTGCAAGCTGCCACAACGGCAGTCGAGCCACAGGAAAACCGGCCAATCACATTGCCACCGCAGCCAGTTGCGACAGCTGCCACACCACCGCACGTTTCACTGGTGCCCGGGTGGACCATGGCACCTTCACGGCGGCGACCAACTGCGCGTCCTGCCACAACGGCTCGCAGGCCAGCGGCAAGCCGACCTCGCACGTGCCGACCACGGCCAACTGCGCCACTTGCCACAGCACCACGCGCTGGACGGGCGCCAAGGTGGACCACAGCACGTTCACCGCAGCCACCAACTGTGCGTCTTGCCATAACGGCACACAGGCCAGCGGCAAGCCCACCACGCACGTGGCGACCACGGCCAACTGCGTCAACTGCCACAGCACCACACGCTGGACGGGCGCCAAGGTGGACCACAGCACCTTCACGGCGGCCACCAACTGCGCGTCTTGCCACAACGGTGCCCAGGCCAGCGGCAAGCCCACCTCTCACGTGCCCACCACGGCCAACTGCGTCACCTGCCACACCACCACGCGCTGGACCGGCGCGCGGGTGGACCACAGCACCTTCACGGCGGCCACCAACTGCACCACCTGCCACAACGGCGCTCAGGCCAGCGGCAAGCCCACCATGCACGTGCCGACCACGGCCAACTGTGTGACCTGCCACACCACCACGCGGTGGACCGGTGCCCGTGTGGACCACAGCACGTTCAACCTGGCCACCAACTGTGCTTCCTGCCACAACGGTTCACTGGCCAGCGGCAAGCCCACCGTGCACGTACCGACCACGGCCAACTGTGTGACCTGCCACACGACCACGCGCTGGACCGGTGCCCGTGTGGACCACAGCACGTTCAACGTGGCCACCAACTGCGCTTCCTGCCACAACGGTTCACTGGCCAGCGGCAAGCCCACCATGCACGTGCCGACCACGGCCAACTGCGTCACTTGCCACACCACCACGCGCTGGACTGGCGCACGGGTTGACCACAGCACCTTCAACGTGGCGACCAATTGCTCGTCGTGCCACAACGGTTCGCTGGCCACCGGCAAGCCAGCCACGCACATCCTCACCACCGCCAACTGCGCGGCCTGCCACAGCACGACCCGATGGACCGGTGCGCGCGTGGACCACACCACCTTCACGGCGGCCACCAACTGCACCACATGTCACAACGGCAGCCAGGCCACCGGCAAGCCCGCCACACACATTCCGGTCACGGCCAACTGCATCAGTTGCCACGGCACCAACAGCTTCTCGGTGGGCGCACGCATGGACCACAACGTCGTGATCACGGCCACCTGCAAGTCCTGCCACAGCGGCGCCTATGTGTCGCAAGGCAACACCGGCGCGCTGGCCAAGCCCGTGAACCACATTCCCGAGCTGCAACTGCTCAATGGCGCGGCGATGGACTGCAAGTCTTGCCACAACGGCACCAGCAGCTGGACCAGCGTGGCCATGAACCACAACAGCAGTCTGGGCGGCGGCGCCGGCTGGTGCAAGGCCTGCCACGCCACCGGCACCGCCTACCTCGGCAACATGGAAAAGAAGGCGCTCAACCACGACAGCCGCAACACCCTGGCCACCGACTGCTCATCGTCTGGCTGCCACCGGCCGCTGGGCAACAAGGGCTCCACGTACCGCAACTGGAACTGAGCCACCACAGCCGTCTGCCACCGTGCAACCCACACCTCCACTTTCAAGATGAACGCAGCACTCCGCAATTTCTGGGCGCCTGCCGTGCTGGCCATGGTCAGCCCTGTGGTCATGGCACAGCTGATCGAAGACGTGGAGCTGCGGCGCGAAGGCAACAACGCCGTGGCCAACATCCGCTTCACAACGGCCGTCCAGGTCCAGCGCGTCATCGCGCTCGGAGATGGGTCGGTGGGGCAGGCCTATTACAAGGTGCTGCCCACCCGCGACAGCCTGAACCTGGTGAGCGGCCAGCGGCGCATCGGTGGCGCCGGCGCCATTCCAGAAATCACCGTCATCGACGAGCCCGATGGCCGCGACGAACTCAGCCGAAGGCTCATCGTGCGCTTGTCCAAGGCGGTCCCCTACCGCATCCGCACGGGCAAGGGCAACCGAAGCATCGAGGTGGTGCTCACCGGGTTGGGTGAATCGGTTCGGCTTGCGCCGGTACAAAGTCCAGCCGCTGCGATGGCTCCCGAGCGGCGCTACATGATCACGTTGCAGTCGTCCACACAGTCGGGCCATTTCCTCGAAGGCTCGGTGCCTTCAACCCTGGGCGCTTACGACACCTTCACGCTGCAACGCAGCGTGGACGGTCAAACCGTGTACGACATCAACCTGGGGTATTTCGCCAACCAGATCCAGGCCGCTGAGGCATTGGCGCTGCTGCGCCCCAGGTTCCCCAATGCCCGTGTCGTGGCGTTGCAGGCGCCTTCGGGCAGCGAAGGCCTGGCGCGCATCGCGCCAGCCGACGTCGAGGCACGCGCCACAGAACTGATGACCGCTGCACGCACGGCGCAGGCCGGCGGGGACAACGCCGCGGCGCTGGAAGCCCTGGGCCAGTTGCTCAACCTGCCGCCCAACACCTCGTCACGCCAGGCGCAAGCCATGATTGGCGAGGTGCGTGTGAACATGGGAGACACCGAGCGTGCACGAGCCGAACTCGACGCCTTCCTCAATCTTTATCCATCGGGTGCCGACAGCGATCGTGCACGCGCGTTGCTGGCCGCGCTGCCCGCGAAGGCCGATCGCGTTCAGGGCCTGCCCGCCCGACCAGAGTCCAACTGGAGCGGTTCGCTCTCGTCCTTCTACTACGGGGGCAATTCGAAGGAGCGCAGCCAGGAGTTTCAGGATTCACCCATCAGTGGCTTGCCCGAGCTGGTCGGACAGAACACCTTTACCGATGCCAACCAGGGCCAGATCCAGAGCAACATCGATCTCAACTGGCGCAAGCGCACCACCGAAAGCGACTCGCGGTTTGTGTACCGGGACGCCTACACCGCCAACCTGGAGCCCAATGGGAGGAACCGACGTCGCCTCTCGGCGCTGTACTTCGATCAGAAGTCGTTCGTCAATGGCACCAACTTCCGCGTGGGCCGCCAGTCGCCCATCGGAGGCGGCATGCTGTACCGGTTCGACGGTGCGCAGGCCGGTTATGTGTTCAAGCCCAAGTGGCGCATCAACGCGGCCGCCGGCGTGCCCACCGACGATCTGCTGCAGACCAAGCGCCGCCTCTACGGGGTGTGGCTCGACGCCGACGCCCTGACCAAGGAGCTCAGCGGCAACGTGTATTTCAACCAGCAGACGGTGGACGGAGAGGTCGACCGCCGAGCCGTGGGCACCGAGCTGCGCTACTTCAGCGGTGGTCTGTCGATGTCTTCGCAGATCGACTACGACATGGCGATCAAGGGCCTGAACATCGTGTCTCTGCAAGGCACCTGGCAGCTGCCGGACAACACCATTTACAACTTCCTCTTCGACAAGCGCACCGCACCCATTCTGTCGCTGGGCAACATCCTCTTTTTCCAGGACCCGAGTCAGCCCAATTTTGCGCAGCGTGTGCAGGACTTGTTGCTCACCTCGTCCATCGATGCCCTGCGCCAGCAAGTCAAGGCTGTCACGGCCAACCAGACGCAGGCCTTGTTCGGTGTCACGACGCCCTACAACGATCAATGGCAGGTGGGCGGCAACATCCGCTACACCAATGTGGGCGCCATACCCGCGGTACCCGCCATCAACTTCCCTGCACAGCCCAGCACCGGCAACCTGTGGGGCGTGGACGCGCAGCTCATCGGCAGCAATCTGTATTCGAAGAGCGACACCCACGTGTTCATCACCAGTCTGCTCAGTGGACCGACTTACAACGGTGTGCTTCTGTCGTACAACAACCTGACGGCACTGGGTGATGGCTGGCGGCTGGAGCCTTCACTGCGCTACTACCGCCAGAAGGACAACCTCGGCACGCTCACCGTTCGCTGGACACCCGCGATGCGCGTGGCCTGGCGTGTGCGCCAGCAAACCACGCTGGAATCGGAAGTCACCTTCGAGCAGACCCGCAGGACCGGCGCTGCCATCAATGAATCGTCAGACCGCATGTATTACTACCTTGGAGCGCGCTACGACTTCTGACATGCCTTCTTCAACCCTGCTTCGTGTCGCCGGTCTGGCCTGCCGTCGAGGTCCGTCCTGGCTGTTTCGCAATCTCTCGTTTCATGTAGGCCGGGGCCAGATGGTGTGGCTGCGCGGTGCCAACGGCAGCGGCAAGACCAGCTTGCTGCGCATGTTGGCCGGTCTTGCCCAGGCCGAGGAGGGAAGCATCGAGTGGGCTGCGCCGGTCAACACGGCGCTGCCCCCGCGCGCACGCGCGCCCATGCTCTACATCGGCCACCTCAACGCCTTGAAGGATGACCTGACGGTGTGTGAGTCGCTGCAGTTCATGGCGAGCCTGCACGGGCGCGACGCCAGCCGCGCAGCGGCCTTGTCGGCCCTGCGTGCCCTGGGCATTCACCATGTGCGCCAGGTGCAGGTGCGAAACCTGTCGCAAGGCCAGCGGCGTCGTGCCGCGCTGGCGCGACTGGCGCAGGAGAGTGAGGCCATTGTGTGGGTACTGGACGAACCCTTCGACGCGCTGGACACGGCGGGCATCGAAGTCGTCAACGGGCTGCTGTCGGTGCATCTGCAGCGTGGAGGTGCTGTTCTGCTCACCTCCCACTTGCCCCCCTTGATGTCTGGGCCACAGGCCCGTGAAATCAGTCTGGACCATGGTGCCGACGAATGAGCCGCTCCATGGTGTGGGTGGTGGCGGGGCGCGACCTGCGTCTGGCTGGGCGGCGGCGCATCGATGCACTTTTGCCGCTGGCATTCTTCGTCGTGGCCGCCAGCCTGTTTCCGCTGGGCGTTGGGCCGGAGCCCGAGCGCCTTCAGCAGATGGCTGCGGGCGTGGTGTGGGTCTGTGCGCTGCTGGCCAACATGCTTTCGCTGGGGACCTTGTACGCGGTGGACCAGGCCGATGGTTCACTGGAACAGATGCTGCTGTCGCAAAGCTCGACGGTCCTGATCGTGGTCGGCAAGACGCTGGCGCATTGGTGTCTCACAGGCGTTCCCCTGATCGTGGCCAGCCCGTTGCTCGGGCTGTTTTTCGGCATGGAGCCGTCGGCCGTCGGCATGCTGGCCCTCACGCTGCTGCTGGGCACGCCGGTGCTCAGCCTGCTGGGCGGTCTGGGCGCTGCGCTCACGCTGGGCCTGCGCAGTGGCGGCGTGCTGGTGTTGTTGCTGGTGCTGCCCCTGTGCATTCCCGTGTTGATCTTCGGCACCGGCGCGGTGGCGGCCGTGGATGCCGGGCTGAGTGCCAACGGCCACCTGTCGGTGTTGACCTCGCTGTTGCTGGTGAGCGGGCTGGGTGCCCCGCTGGCCACGGCGGCTGCGCTGCGCATCTCTCTGGCGTGACCCAACACGCAACCGTCCCAACAAGCCCTTGACCTGAGCCCCATGCGATTCTTCACCTTCTCTGCACCCTCGCGCTTCTACACGCTCACCGGTTACCTGCTGCCCTGGTTGTGGGTGCTTGCCCTGGGCCTGGCCGCATCGGGTCTCTACATCGGCTTTTTCGTGGCGCCCACCGATGCCACACAAGGCGAGGCCTACCGCATCATCTTCATCCATGTGCCGGCGGCCTGGATGTCGATGGTGTTGTACCTCGTGATGGCCGGTTGGGCCGTTCTGGGCTGGGCGTTTCGCGTTCGGCTGGCCTCGATCGTGGCGCGTGCCATTGCGCCCACCGGAGCCCTGTTCACCGCCGTGGCGCTGTGGACCGGCGCCTTCTGGGGCAAGCCCACCTGGGGTACCTGGTGGGTGTGGGACGCGCGCCTGACCTCCGAGCTGATCCTGCTGTTCCTGTACCTGGGCTACATGGCGCTGGTGGAGGCCATCGACGACACGCAGCGGGCCGATCACGCCGGCGCGTTGCTGGCCTTGGTCGGTGCGGTCAACGTGCCCGTGATCTATTTTTCGGTGCGCTGGTGGAACACCTTGCACCAGGGTGCAACGGTCAGCATGAGTGCCGCTCCCAAGATGGCCAGCACCATGCTCACCGCCATGCTGCTCATGACGCTGGCCTGCTGGGCCTATGCGTTTGCGGTCGTGTTCGTGCGATCGCGCGCCATCGTCCTGGAGCGCGAGAACCACACGGACTGGGTTCGCAAACTGGCGGCCCGCCCCGCAGGAGCGCGCCCATGAACTGGACCAGCATGGACCAGTTTTTTTCCATGGGAGGCTACGGCCTCTACGTGTGGGGCTCCTATGCATTCGCCGCTCTGGTCATGCTGGTTGAGCCCCTGCTGGCCATGCACCGGCACCGCCGTGCAAGGCGCGACGCAGCAGAAGCCACCGATGCAGAACCCCATGATTCATTCAAGGAGTAGGCCGTGAAGCCCCGCCACAAACGCATTGCGATCGCGCTGGGCGCTCTGGCGGTGCTGGGCACCGCCACCGCGCTCGTGCTCAATGCCTTCAACAGCAACCTGGTGTTTTTTTACTCCCCCAGTCAGGTGGTGAATCAGGAAGCGCCGAACGGGCGCACCTTTCGTCTTGGGGGGCTGGTGGAGGCCGGCAGTGTGAAACGCGAGGGTGTGAAGGTCAGCTTTCGCGTGACCGATACCTTGCAGACCGTGCCGGTCAGCTACCAGGGCATCCTGCCCGACCTCTTCAAGGAGGGCAAAGGCGTCGTGGCGCAGGGCCAGTTGCAAGGCGGGACGTTCCTCGCCCGCGAAGTGCTGGCCAAGCACGACGAGAACTACATGCCGCCTGAAGCGGCGGAAGCCCTCAAACGCGCAGGGCAGGGCGATGGCGCCATTTCCCGAAGCCTGGTCACGGAGAAACAACCATGATTCCCGAAGTTGGTCACCTGTTGCTCTGGCTCGCCCTGGGCGTGTCGCTGATCCTGGGCGTGATGCCTCTGGTGGGCGCGCAGACTCGCAACACGCAGTGGATGTCTCTGGCGCGTCCAGCCGCCTACGTGCTGTTTGCACTCGTGGTGCTGGCGTTCCTGTGTCTGGTGGCGTCCTTCGTGCGGCACGACTTTTCGGTCCTCAACGTGGCCTCGAACTCGAACTCGGCGCTGCCTCTTCCCTACCGTGTGGCGGCCAGTTGGGGCAGCCATGAAGGCTCGCTGCTGCTGTGGTTGCTGATGCTCACTGGCTGGACAGTGGCGGTGGCGCTCTTCAGCAAACACCTGCCACAGCCCGTGCTGGCCCGCACCCTGTCGGTCATGGGGCTGGTGGCCGTGGGCTTTCTGCTGTTCCTGCTGCTCACCTCCAATCCGTTCGAGCGCCTCTTTCCTGTGCCTGCCGATGGGCGCGATCTCAACCCGTTGCTGCAAGACCCCGGCATGGTGTTTCACCCCCCGCTGCTCTACATGGGCTATGTGGGTTTTTCGGTGGCCTTTGCCTTCGCCATCTCCGCGCTGATTGGTGGCAACCTGGACACCACCTGGGCCCGCTGGACCCGACCCTGGACCACCCTGGCCTGGATGTTCCTGACCATCGGCATCGCGCTGGGCAGCTGGTGGGCTTACTACGAACTCGGCTGGGGCGGTTGGTGGTTCTGGGACCCGGTTGAAAACGCCTCGTTCATGCCCTGGCTCATCGGCACCGCACTGATCCATTCGCTGGCCGTCACCGAAAAGCGCGGCAGCTTCAAGTCGTGGACTGTGCTGCTGGCGATCGTGGCGTTCTCGCTGTCCCTGCTCGGCACCTTCCTCGTGCGCTCGGGGGTGCTCTCGTCGGTGCACGCCTTCGCCACCGACCCCCGGCGCGGTCTGTTCATCCTCACCTTCCTGGCCATTGCCGTGGGGGCATCGCTGGCGCTGTATGCATGGCGCGCGCCCAAGGTGGGGCTGGGTGCCCGCTTCGCGTTGGTGTCGCGTGAAACGGCCCTGCTGGGCAACAACGTCATGCTGGTGGTGGCGGCAGCTGCCGTCTTGCTGGGAACGCTGTACCCGCTGCTGCTTGACGCCCTCGGCCTGGGCAAGATTTCGGTCGGCCCGCCGTACTTCGACTCGGTGTTCATGCCCCTGATGGCGCCCACCTTGTTCCTCATGGGCATTGGCCCGATCACGCGCTGGAAGCAGGCCGAGCTCGCCGATGTGGCGCGCCGCCTGCGTTGGGCGGTGGCGGTCACGGTGCTGGCCGCGCTGGGCACGGGCGCGCTGGCCGGGCGCCTCTCGCTGGTGGCCACGGCTGGATTCGCCATGGCATTCTGGGTGCTCGCTTCCGTGGCCACGGACGTGTGGGACAAGGTGCACCAGCCCGGCCAGGGCATGGGCGGCGTGGTGCGCCGCACGCGGCAGCTGCCGCGCGCTTTCCTGGGCATGGTGGTGGCCCACCTCGGTGTGGCGGCGTTCTGTTTTGGCGTGACCATGGTCAAGTCGTACGAGGTGGAGCGCGACGTGAAGATGGACATCGGTGACAGCACCACGGTGAGCGGCTACACCTTCACCTTCCGGGGCGCCATACCGGTGGAAGGCCCGAATTACAGCGCCATGCGCGGCTTGGTCGAGGTCACGCGCGGCGGCGAGCGCGTGACCGACATGCGGCCCGAAAAACGGATCTACCGCGTGCAGAGCAATCCCATGACCGAGGCCGCCATTTCACCCGGCATCACACGCGACCTGTACGTCTCGCTGGGTGAGCCGGTGGAGGGCAGCGGGGCCTGGATCGTGCGGGTGTACGTGAAGCCCTTCATTGGCTGGATATGGGGTGGCTGCCTCGTGATGGCACTGGGTGGCCTGCTGGCCGCCACCGACCGCCGGTACCGCCAGGGCTCCCGAGCCCGCGTGGCCGAAGCTGCGGCTTCTGCAGGGGCTGCGGCATGAAGGCCTTGCGTTTTCTGCTGCCGCTGGCGCTCTTCATCGCCTTGCTGGGGTTTCTGGCCGCGGGCCTCAAGCTCGACCCCAAGGAAGTGCCTTCGCCCCTGATCGACAAGCCCGCGCCGGCCTTTCGCCTGACCTTGCTGGACAACGCCGATCGCGCCTTGGGGCGGGAAGATTTGCTGGGGCAGGTCTGGATGCTCAACGTCTGGGCGTCCTGGTGCGTGGCCTGCCAGGAAGAGCATCCCTTGCTGGTGGCCTTTTCCCGCAAGAAGGTGCTGCCGGTGTACGGCTTGAACTACAAGGACGAACGCACCGCAGGCATGCGTTGGCTGTCGCGCTACGGCAATCCCTACACCGCCTCGTTGTTCGATGGCGATGGCAGCGTGGGCATCGACTGGGGGGTGTACGGTGTGCCCGAAACCTTCGTGATGGACCGCCAGGGCACGGTGCGCTACAAGCACATCGGGCCCCTGACCCCCGAGGTCATTCGTGACGTGATCGAACCCCTGGTGAGGAAGCTCAATGGCTAAATGGTTCATCGCGTTGCTCCTGTTGCTGGCTGGCGGACTGGCCCAGGCGGCAGAGGCCGCACCCGCTGCAGACGACCCCGCGCTGGAGGCCCGCATGGTCAGGATCACCACCGAGCTGCGCTGCCTCGTGTGCCAGAACCAGACCATTGCGGACTCGCACTCCGGTCTGGCCATCGATCTGCGCAACCAGGTGCGCGAGATGCTGCGCCGCGGCGACAGCGACGCGCAGGTGATCGACTACATGACGGCGCGCTACGGCGACTTTGTGCTGTACCGCCCGCCACTGAAAACCACCACGTGGTTGCTCTGGTTTGGCCCCGGGGTGCTGTTGCTTTCTGGCCTGGTGGCGCTGTTCGTGGTGCTGCGTCGCCGCTCCCGCATGGACCCGGACCTGTTCGAACCCGACCCCGACCAGGATTTGGCTCAAAGCGCCAACCAGGGCGCCGGCCCGGCCCGCTGAGCCCTGGTATTTCTCTCCCGACACCCACACGCACGCTGCAAGACATGGACAAAGACCTCAACACCCTGCGCCGCCAACTGGTGCAGCTCCAGGAATTGCACGCATCCGGCGTGCTGCCCACCACCGCCTTCGAGGAGAGCAAGGCTGCGTTGGAGCGCCAGGTGCTGGAACGTGTGATGGCCGGCGATTCAGAGCCCGATCCCGCGGAGGTTGGCACATCGACTCCGCCCGCAGCCCGGCCGGTGCCGGCCCCGGTGCCCTCGTCGCGCCGCCTGCTGCTGGGCCTTGGCGTCGGGGTACTCGCACTGGCTGCGGCCGGCTATGCCGTGATGGGCTCGCCAGATTCGTGGAACGTTGGCCCTGGCGCCGGCGCATCCTTGAGCGCATCGGACGGTGGGGCCGCGCCGGGTACTGCAGCCCCGCACGCCACGTCGCAGGAGCAAATTGCCGCTATGGTCGGCAAGCTGGCCACCCGCATGGAGACCAACCCGCAGGACGCCGAGGGCTGGGCCATGCTGGGGCGGTCTTACACCGTGCTGGGTCGCCACGCCGAAGCTTTGGTCGCCTACAAGAAGGCGGTGGATCTGCGCCAGGACGACGGGCAACTGCTGGCCGACTATGCCGACTCTCTGGCCATGAACAACGGGCGGCAGCTGGCGGGCGAGCCCATGAAATGGGTCGAGGCCGCACTCAAGGCCGACCCCCGCAACCTCAAGGCGCTTTCGCTGGCGGGCACGCATGCGTTTGACCAGAAGGATTTCGCCGCAGCGGTGAAGTACTGGGAGCAGGTCCAGCAGTTCGCACCCGCCGACAGCAGCTATGTGCAGCAGGTGCAGGGCGGGCTGGACGAAGCCCGGCAGCTGGGTGGTTTGCCACCCGCAGCGGTGGCTGCGAAACCCGCCACAGGGGCGCCGGCGCCCGGCGCTCAAGCCCTGGCCGGTGCGGCCGTCAGCGGCACGGTGACCCTGTCGCCTGCCATGGCGGCCAAGCCCCGCCCCGACGACACGGTGTTCATCTACGCCAGGGCCGCCGAAGGTGGCATGCGCATGCCCCTGGCCATTCAGCGCCGCCAGGTGAAGGACCTGCCCATCACGTTCACGCTGGACGACAGCTCGGCCATGTCCCCCGCCACCCGCATATCGGGTGTGAGCAGCGTGGTGGTGAGTGCGCGTGTCAGCCGCAGCGGCCAGGCCACGCCACAGCCCGGCGACGTGGCAGGTCAATCGGGCACGGTGGCCGTGGGCGCCAGCGGCGTCCAGGTCGAACTGCGCGAAGAGGTCCGCTGATGAACGAACCCGCGCGGCTTGTCTTGAACCTCGAACGCAGGCTGGCATGAACTACGTCTATCTGTACGTCGTTGCGTTTGCGATCATCCTGGGCCTGTACATGCAGCGCCGGGGCAAACGCCACGCGGACCACGCTGCCGAGCTGCAACAGTCGGTGGAACAAGGGCTGAACGAACCGGCGTCGCTGCACCCGGTGGTGGACACGGCGCGCTGCATCGGCTCCGGTGCCTGCACCAAGGCCTGTCCGGAAGGCGCGCTGGGCATCGTGGGGGGCAAGGCGGTGCTCATCAATGGGTCGGCCTGCATCGGACACGGTGCCTGCATGGCGGCGTGCCCGGTGGAGGCGATCAAGCTGGTGTTTGGCTCCGAAAAGCGGGGCGTGGACATTCCTTTCGTGACCCCGCATTTCGAGACCAACGTGCCCGGCATCTTCGTGGCGGGGGGGGTC
>QBMB01000014.1:48331-67458 GCA_003241965.1 Burkholderiales bacterium
GGCCTGATCCGCAAGGCGGCCGAGCAAGGCCGCCAGGCCATGGACTTCATCAAGAAGCGCAGCACCGGCAAGCATGAACTCGACGTGGTGATCGTCGGCTGTGGTCCCGCCGGTCTGTCGGCCGGTCTGGCGGCGATGCACCACAAGCTCAAGTTCCGATTGATCGAACAGGAGGACTCGCTGGGTGGGTCGGTGTACCACTACCCGCGCCAGAAGATCGCAATGACCGCGCCCATGGAGCTGGCGCTGGTCGGCAAGGTGCGTTTCGGCGAGGTGCAGAAGGAAGCCCTGCTTGAATTCTGGCAAGGTGTGGTGAGCCAGACCGGCCTGCGTATCTCGTTTCACGAGCGCATGGAAGCCATAGAACCGCAGGGTGATGGTTTCCTGGTGAAGACCAACCGGGGCAGCTACAAGACCCGCAGTGTGCTGCTGAGCATTGGTCGACGCGGCACCCCCCGCAAGCTGGGTGTGCCGGGCGAAGAGCGCACCAAGGTGGTCTACCGGCTGATCGATCCGGCCCAGTACGCCGGCCAGTCGGTGCTGGTGGTGGGTGGCGGTGACAGCGCGCTGGAAGCCGCCATAGCACTGGCGGAGCAGCCGTCCACTGAAGTGGTGCTGTCGTACCGAAGTGACGCGTTCTCCCGCGTCAAGGCGAAAAACCGGCAGCGGGTGGAAGGCCTGCAGGCCGAAGGTCGCTTGCGTGTTCTGCTCAGCTCGCAGGTCCGCAGCATTCACGAGAAGACGGTGGACATCGAAGAACGAGGACAGGTCGTTCACTTGCGCAACGACGCGGTCATCGTGTGCGCTGGCGGAGAGCTTCCCACCCCCTTGCTGCAGAAGATGGGTGTGCAATTCGAGACCAAACACGGCACGGCCTGACCGCTGACTGCTGGCTGCAGCTCGAGGCGCGCGGGCGAAAAACCGCACTTTCTTAAGGAGCGTTCAGGAAGCTGGGCGCATCCTCCCTTTCCGCCCGATCTTTTTAGCAAACACCCTAATTTCATGGTGGGGTGTTGCCTCATGTGACCTCCAGAACCCATTCGTAACATGGCGTTAACAGTTCTGGATCGGTGGTTGATGGCGCACATGGCCTCGCGTTCGACCCCTCTCTGGTGCTGGTACTGGAACCCCATTCACGCACCTCGGGAGCGTCACCATGAAAAGCCAGAGCAACCCAACGCGGTTCGGATTCCTCCGTCAACCGGCCAGGCACCTGCTGGTGGCAGCAACCTGGCTTTTTGCCTCTTTCATGGCTCATGCAGACCCGCTGGTTGTCACCGTCGTGGGCGTGTTGCCCGATGGCACCAAGGAAATCATCTCCGACTACCGCTGGACGGTCGAGCGCGACGCCACCAAGTTGTCCGAACCGGGCAAGCCGGCCACCACCGCCAACTATTCCTTCAGCTTTCACACCAGCTACATGCCGGTGGTGGCAGCCGGGCGGGTGGGCAGCGAAAGAAATACCCAACTGGGCCTGCAGGACCCCGACGTCAAGCGCATCAACGAAGCCGTGATGCCACAGGTGTGCGTGGGAGCCCCCACCCCCAGTTGCCTGGTGTCCGGCGATCCGGTGAACCACCGCTACTACGTGTCCATCGCCGCTTCGGGCTATCAAATGGGGGGCGCGCCCATTGTGGTCAGCGGCAACACCGCCAAAGCCACCGTGTACCTGAACAAACACCCGGTGCCAACGGCACAGATTTCGGTGTTCGCGTTCAACGACAACAGCCCCATCAACGGGGCGCCCGACCTGCCGCAGGAGCAAGGTTTGGCAGGCTTCACCGTGCAGCTGGTGGAAGCGGGCGGCACCTATGGCCAGTCGGGCGGCGCGGTGACCCAGGATGGTTTCGGCAACCCGCTGGGGACCACCTACAAAGCGGACGGAACGGTCAAGGTCCGCGGCTCCGGCATCATCAAGACCGGGCCCGATGGCACGGCCGTCATCAAGAACCTGTTCCCCGCGAAGTACACCGTGTTCATGTCGCCGCCACCGGGCAGCGACTGGCACCAGACGTCCACCATCGAGGGAACCAAGGGCTCGGACGCCTGGGTCAAGAACAACGAGCCATCGTTCTTCCAGGAATTCGGGCCGCCCGGACACCATGTCTTCATGGGGTTCACCAAGTCCGGCTGTGTCCAAGGCAGCCAGGGCGGGCGTTGCGTGGGCCTCACGGGCGGCACGGCGCACACCATCTCCGGCAAGATCGTCAACATCCACAACTCGCGCACCCCCAACTACGCGTTCGAGAAGGGTGCGCCGGTCAACGAATGCTGGGTGGGCCTGAACCAGACCGGCGGCGGAACCAGCGCCTTGTACGCCACCGCCTGCAAGAAGGACAGCACCTTCACCATTCCCAACGTGCCACCGGGCAGCTACGAGCTGGTGGTGTGGGACGAGCCGCTGGACATGATCATCGGCACCCAGATCGTCAATGTGGGCTCCACCGACCTCGCCATGGGCGACGTGCCGGTGTTCAGCTGGTTTGGCCGCTTTCAGGGCCGTGTCTTCCAGGACATCGACGGCACGGGCCTGCCCTTCTTTGCCCAGCCCTTCAGCAAGCCTTACATCAAGGTCGATCCGGTGACCGGTATCGAGACCGAAGAGCAGAAGAACTACGCCGCAGGCGATCTCAAACCCGCTTTCGGCTCAGGCATCGCCAGCAACATCCGTTTTCGCGACGGCAGCATCTACCAGTCGACGGTCACGAAGAAGGACGGCACTTACGCATTCACCGAGGTGTTCCCGTTCTTCAACTGGATGGTGGCCGAGATCGACTACGCGCGCTTCAAAGCCACGGGCGCGACCATGGTTCCCGATGGCGGCGGCAAGATCGACCCGGTGGCCAACGCCGTCAAGCTGTGGAAGGCCGAGAAGGGCAGCTTTGGCAGCAACGACCCGGCGTTCGCCTACGACCCCTGGATCCGCCTGAACCCGCAGTTGCAGACCACCTGCACGGCTGAGCAGGTGGCCACCAACAAGGATGCCGACGGCAAGTTCATCGATCTGACCGGATGCATCAAGGAAGGTGACAAGTACTATTCGACCGAGCAGGGCACCTTCCTGGTGGCCGGCATGCAGACCTTCCTGGGCCAGACCAACCACATCGAGTGGGGCAAGCAGCCCTTTGCCGGGCAGCTCAATGGCGCGAAGAATGAAAACGGGGGCATCAGCGGCATCGTCCATTACGCCATCACCCGAGCCGAAGACGACCCCCGCTTTGCGGCTGCAGAAAACTGGGAACCGGGCGTGCCGCGCGTGCAGGTCTCCCTGTATCTGGACTGCGACGGTGACACCCTGCCCGACAAGCCTGCCAACGACGGCTCGGGCCAATGCTCGCAGCTGAGCTCTGCTGGCTATGTCGCGAAGCTGGCCGACGTGGACAACTTCCCCTATTGCTGGCGCGACCCCGAGTCGTGCGGTGCTGTGACTCCGGCCAAGGGTCCAGAGGACTACAAGCGTGCCGAAGACGGCACCGCCGCAGACGTGTTCAGCTATGGCGACGTGTTCAAGTGGGGCGGCCTGGACCAGGCAACGGGGCAGCAAACGCACACGGCCATGGCCGTGACCGACAGCTGGGACGATTCGTTGCCCGACAAGTGCGTCAAGCCCCCGGCAGGTGCCGTGGGCAATGGGTCGATTCCGTTTGCGGCCGACCTGGATTGTTTTGACGGGCTGTACAACTTCAACCAGATTCGCCCCTCGGTGTTCGACGGCGGCTACGGTTTTGGTCGCGTGGCCAATCAGGCCGAGCTTCCGGTCTTCATCGGTGCCGGCGGCAAGGGGACTTACGTGGTGGAAGCTGCCGCGCCGCCCGGCTACCTGCACGTGGGCAGCGGCGACCAGAACGTGGCATTCGGCGACGAGCTCAAGGTGTCGACCGCGGCGCTGCCGGCGCAATGCGTGGGCAGGGAGCTGGACGTCCCCCGGTTTCTGACCCTGTTCCCGAACGAGCCGAACCCGGGCTTCGTCGGCGCTGGCCAGAAATGGCGCAAGTGCGACATGAAGGCTGTTGCCCAGGTGCCTGGTGCCAACCCGGCGGCCGACTTCTATCTGTTCACCGAAGCGCCCGTGTCGGGCCATGGCGTGGGCTTCATCCTGGACGACACCGCCACCGAGTTCAACCGCTTTTCACCTTCGTTTGGTGAGAAGTACGCGCCGCCGCACCTGCCGGTGTCGGTTCAGGACTGGACCGGCCGCGAGATCAGCCGCGTGTACTCCGACCAGTTCGGTTCGTACAACTTCCTCACGCCGTCCAGCTACACGATCAACCCACCGTACCCGTCGGGCGTGATGCCCAACATGATGGTGTCGTGCATGAACCACCCCGGCCCGATTGTGGACACGCGCGCATTCCTGGCCGATGGCGTGACAGCCAACCCCACCCTGGGCAAGACCATCATCGACCCCTTCTTCAATCGCAAGTACACCCAGTTCTGCTACACGCTGCAGTACCTGGCGGGCAAGACCACCTACCTCGACACGCCGGTGCTGCCCATCGCAGCGTTTGCCTCGGTGGAGAAAAACCCGCTGGATTGCGAATGCCAGGACGGCACGCCGGCCATCTACAGCGCCAACAACGCCAACCCCAATTTCAACAACGGCAACAACGGCCCCTGGGTGCCGAGCGCCGGTGGAACCTTGACCATCGTCTCGGCAGGGCGTGTCGAAGTGCCGAACCCCGCCTACGATCCCAAGGCAACTCCCTTGCCACCCAAAACCATTCTGCGCGACTACGGTTTTGGCGGCGACCTGGGAACCGTCAAGCTGGGCAACACCGTTCTGACGGTCGTGTCCTGGACCGATGACCTGATCCTGGTCAATGTGCCGGCCACTGCGTCGACGGGCCAGTTGACCATCAAACGGGGTGACAACAACAAGGAATCCGTCGTTGGCTTGACGGTTCACGTGGGTGGAGCGGCCCCCATCGTGGTCAAGCCTGGCGAGAGCATTCAGGCGGTGATCAACGCCACCACCACACCGGCCGGTGCGCTCATCAGCATTCCGCCGGGCACCTACAACGAATACCTGATCGCCGACAAGCGTGTCCGTCTGCAGGGCTGGGGTGCCAACTCGGTGGCGATCAATGCTTCCAAGGCGAGCGCTGGCGGGCTGGCCGCGTGGCGCGAGTTGTTGGCCAAAAAGGTCGATGCCCGCTGCAGCCTTCCCAACGGCAACCCAGGGGTTGCGCCCAACTTCGTGACGTTCCCGGAGTCGGGCTGCCCGGCCAACACGCCGCTGGACACGGACACCAACGCGCCCACGTTGCTGGCGGGCCCCAACCGCACGTTCGACCTGCTGCCGGGTCAGACGCTGGGCATCAACAAGTCCAACAACGAGCCCATCCTCTTCGGCGCAGAAGAGGGCCCGGGCATCCTGGCCGTCGGCCGCTCCGGCAACCCCCAAGGCACCACGTGCGCTTCCGCAGGCATTGCGTTCCGCATTGATGGACTGACCGTCACCGGCTCCGATGCGGGCGGCGGCATCCTGGCCAGCGGTTTCGACTGCAACCTGCGGATCACCAACAACCGCGTCGTGGGCAACTACGGCACCTACGGCGGTGGTATCCGGGTGGGTCACACCGCGCTTGTCATCGACACCGCCTACACCCCGGGTGTCAACAGCGGGGTGGTGATCGCCAACAACTGGATCTCGCAAAACGGCGCTTCTGAAATCGCCACCGGTGACGGCGGTGGCGGCGGCGTCACCCTGGGCACCGGCTCCGACGACTACCGGGTCAGCGACAACTACGTGTGCGGGAACTTCTCCATGTCCGACGGGGGCGGCATCAGCCACGTGGGACTCTCGGGCGGGACCAACCAGATCCTGAACAACAAGATTCTGCTCAACCAGACCTTCAACCAGAGTGCGGATCCCTCGGGAGGCGGCCTCTACATCGGTGGGCAGGTGGCGCTTGCAGGCGCAGCGGACCAAGGCACAGGCAATGTCACCGTGGATCGCAACCTGATCCAGTACAACCACGCCGGTGCCGGTGCTGGCGGGGGCGTGAGCATTGTGCGCACCGGCGCCAGTGGCGACGCCGTGGTCCTGACGAACAACATGATCGTCAACAACAACGCTGCCTTCGCCGGTGGTGGTGTGGCGGTGGCCGACGTGGGCAGCAGCGTGCGCCTGGTGAACAACACCGTGGCGGACAACGTGAGCACGGCCACCAACCGCCAGTCCTTCCCGCCCGGCCAGAAAGTGCAATCGACACGGCAGGTCGCCGGCATTGCCCGGGTCAGTGGCGCCAACCCGACCTTGCTCAACAACATCGTCTCCGGCAACCACGCCTTCACCTGGAGCATCACGCCCGCCAACCCCGCTCCCGGCGACGTGCAGACCACCGCGCTGGCCGATACCGGTGTCTGGGATCTGGGTGTTGTGGGCGTCAGTGGCTCGTCGCTGCCCACCACCACCAGCCTGGTCACAGGTGCCGCAGTGACCTTTGTCCAACCGGTCAGTGTCGTGTCGCTGACGGATCCTGACCAGCCGGTGGTGCTGCCGGAAAGCACCATCCTGCAGACGGCGCTCACCTTCGACGAGGGCGGCAACTTCATCAACGTCATCCAGAGCCCCCTGACCCCTTGGGACCTGACCAATCCGAAAGTCTTGCGCGCGGATTACCACATCACGGCGGCTTCCACCGCTGCAATCAACCAGGGCACCAACGCCACCGTCGGCACCAATGGCAACCGGGTGCCCAAGACCGACCACGACGGTCAGACACGCCCCGGCACCACGGCCGACCGGGTGGATGTGGGTGCAGACGAGCTGGGCTCGGCCAGCCCCCCGGCCGGGAACGCCGCACTGGCCTTCACAGCCGAGTCCGGTCCCGGAAACCTGCTCTTGGGTGGCACCGCTTTCAGCTTTGGCAACGTGGGTGCCAACACGGTGAACACGCTCACCTTGACGTCGAACGGAACCGCGCCGGCTGTGATCGGGACGGTGACGGTGTCGGGTGCTCGCTTCACGCTCGGCGCCAACAGCTGCACCGGCCAGACCATCCCGGTGGGCAGCACTTGCACGATCCAGCTCCGGTTTGACGGCAGTGGTGGCGTGTTCGGCGTCAACCCCTCGGCAGGTGTTTTGTCGGTGCCATCGAACAGCCCGGGCAGTCCGACCAATCTGGCGATCAGCGGCCTCTGAACCGTGATCCGAACGCATGCCTGAGAGACCCATGAAGTCAACCGCAGGAGTCACACCATGACCACCATCCAGACCTTTCGCCGGACCCTGATTGCACTGGCCGCGACCGCCACCTTGGGCGTGGGCACGCAAGCCCGGGCCGAGGTGTTCGTGCAGTGCGGCCCCAACAACGCCGGGGTGGACGCCAACGGCATGATCCGCCCGGCGTACGACGTCGACCCCAGCGTGGGCGGCACGAAGGACAGCGGTGCACAGTGCATGCATCTCTCGGCGGGAGACGGTTTCATCAAGATGGCCGACGGGCGTGAGCTCTACACCTTCGGCTTCACCGATGTGACCAAACGCTCGGCCAGCCAGGTGACGCTGGCCAGCCTGGACGCCAACTTCGCGGCGCCCACCATCGAGCTCAAGCAGGGGAAAGACTTCTACCTGACCCTGACGAACGTGGCCATGACCATGCGGCCCGATCTGTTCGACCCGCACACGGTGCACTTCCATGGTTTCCCGCAGCAGCCCCCGGTGTTTGACGGCATGCCCGAGGGCTCGTTCGGCGTGAACATGGGCTCGTCGTTCACCTACTTCTACCGGCTGAACGACCCGGGCACCTACATGTACCACTGCCACCAGGAGGCCACCGAGCACATGCAGATGGGCATGCTGGGCAACCTGTACGTAACACCCCTTCAGGACGGCACGCCCAAGTCCTTCGGTGGCAAGACCTACACCCGGTTTGTCTACAACGACGGTGATGGTTCGACCGGCTACGACGTATCCAAACCGTTGCAGCTTCTGTCCATGGACAGCCAGTTCCACGATCTGCACCTGGGTGTTCAGCCGCTGCCGTTCAAGAACATGCGCGACGACTACGCCATGATCAACGGCCGCGGTTACCCCGACACCGTCAACCCCGCACCACTCGATCCGCCCACGCAGAAGATCGACGTGCTGACCGGTGGGGGCGTGGCGTTGGGTGACATCAAGTCCTCGCAGCCCATCAATGCCCTGGTCACTGCGGTCAAGGGCCAGCGCATCCTGCTGCGACTGTCCAACCTCAACGTGACCAACTACTACACCGTGACCGCCCAGGGCCTGCCCATGAAGGTGGTGGGTGTGGGTGCGCGCCAGCTGCGAGGCCCCAGCCTCGACGGCGGCACCACACCGGGCAAAGACCTCTACTTCGAAACCAGCTCGGTGACCCTGGGTGGCGGCGAGTCCACCGAAGTGATGATCGACACCCGCCAGGTGGAGCCAGGAACCTACTTCCTCTACACCACCAACCTGAACTTCCTGAGCAATGGCACCGAAGACAGCGGCGGAATGATGACCGAGATCGTCGTCAGCAACTGACCCGGGCACACCCTCTGCTCGCCAAAAGCCCCATCGACATTCATCAGGAGAGGCGCCATGAACGCTAACCAAATGCTCAGTTCGCTGTCCATCGTCGTCAAGACCGGGGCGGTGGCACTGATGTTGTGCCTGAGCGGTCACGCCATGGCCGTTGTCGAGGGTTGGGAGGGGGACAAGGCGGGTACGGTGCACACCTTCAGCCTGACCGCCCGTGACGACTTCATCAGCACGTCCGACGGCAACAGCCACTACACCTGGGGCTACGCGCGCGGCACCACCTTCGCCATGCAGTACCCGGGGCCCACGCTGATCGTCAACCAGGGTGACACGGTCAACATCGTGCTGAACAACACGCTGCCGGTGCCGGTCTCCATCGTTTTCCCGGGCCAGAAGGATGTGACCGCGGCCGGCGGCACCCCGGGCGTTCTCACCCGCGAAGCCCCTGCGGCACCGTCGGGCTCAACCGTGCCGGTGCAAGGCCCGACCTACAGTTTCATCGCCACCGAACCCGGTACCTACACCTATCACAGCGGCACCAATGCCGACCTGCAAGTGGAGATGGGGCTGGTCGGCGCCCTCATCGTGCGCCCCACCGGGTTCGCCTACGGCGATGGCACCAGCCACCCCATGCGCAAGGCCTACCGCAACGACGCCACCCGGTACGACCGCGAGACCCTGTTTCTCCTGACGGAGATGGACCCCGCCGTGCATTGGGCGGTGTATGGCCAGGTCTACAGCGGCCAACCGGTGCAGATCGACACCACCACCATCAAACCCAGCATGTGGTTCATCAACGGGCGCAATTCGCCCGACACCCAGCTCGACAGCTTTGTCTATTGGTTGCCCACCCAGCCTTACAACACCTTGCCGCGCATGCACCCCGGTGAAAAGCTGCTGATGCGTGTCGTCAATGCCGGACGGGAGCTGCACCCCTTCCACCACCACGGCAACCACGCCGTGCCCATCGCCAAGGACGGCCGGGTGCTCAATGCAACCCTGGACAACGCGGGCGTGCCCGACATCACGTCGCCGGACTTCACCGTGCGCGCCGTTCCCGGCCAGACCGTGGACCTGCTCTTTGACTGGACCGGCAAGGGCATCGGTTGGGACATCTACGGCACCGTGGACAAGAACCCGCACACCTGCACACCCGACAGTCAGGGATTCGACGTGACCACCCGCGAATGGTGTGCCGATCACAACAAGGCCTTCCCTGTGGCCTTCAGTTCGCTGGACCTGTCAGCCGGCGAGGTGTTCAGTGGAAGCCCGTTTCTGGGTCTTTCGGGCACGCTGCCCCAAGGCCATCCGGGCCTGAACACCACCGGTGGCTATTACCACATGTGGCACTCGCACAATGAAAAGGAAGTGACCACCGACGACATCTTTCCCGGGGGCATGATGACCATGCTCATCATCGAACCCTGGAGCGTGGACCTGGACGCCGGCACGGGCACGGGTGGCTATCCCGGCGGCGGTGGTGCCCCGCAGCCCCCCGCCATACCGGCCCTGGGCCTGCTGGACAACTTCAACCGGGTCAACGCCAATACCTTGGGTTCCGGCTGGCAGCAATTCACGGTCAACCTGGGCCCGTTCCTCGGGGGCGTGCAGGCTGGAGTGCGCGTCAACAGCAACCAGGCGGCTTGTTCAGGAGCCCTCTGTGCCGCAGGTGCCAACGCGTTCAGGAACGGTGCCCTGGGTGTCTCGCAGGCAGCGGCCTTCAAGTTCGTCAACAACACCCTGGATACCGCAGCCCTGTACCTGAAGGCCGCTGGCACCTTCACCTTGGGGCAGTACCAGAACTCGATCCGGGTGCGCTATTCCACCGCCAATGGCGGACGGGTTGAAGTGGCCACGACCACCAACACGGGGGTGGCTTTCGCCACGGCCGGAACGCTTCCCGCCAGTTATGCCAACGGTGACACGCTCACCGCCATGGTTGATGCCACCGGCACCGTGTACGTGTGGAAAACCTCGGGTGCGGTGACCACCCTTCTGGGCAGCGCGGTCACCACGTTCACCGGCACTGGCCAGGTGGGCCTGTTCTTGCCGAACGGCGGCCGGGTGGACGACTTCGCAGGAGGCACACCATGAGCCACCAGGTCCACACAGATCGACAGCACGGGTTCGCATCGGCCTTCACAGTGGGGAGCGGCATCATGACGACAAGACCAAACGTTCTGGGTGCTGTGGCGCTTGCGGTGGCCGCAGCGTTGCTGGTGCCGATCCAGGCGCTTGCAGTGGAATACCACTTGCGCGCAGAGCCCGTCACCATCCCCGACCCGAACGGCGGCACCGCCATCCCCATGTGGGGTTACGCCTTGTGCACCGCCAGCTGGGCCAGCTGCGGCGCCGCCACGGTGCCGGGTCCGGCGCTCACGGTGCCGGTGGGTGACGATGTGCTCACGGTGCGTCTGGCGAACAACTTGCCCAGCCCGACATCGCTGGTGATCAACGGATTGATCAAACCCATGACGCCGGTCTGGAACGATGGGTCGAGTGGCCCGCGCGGCGCCAACCTGACCAAGCGGGTGCGCTCTTTCGACACCGAAGCGGCCGCCTTGACCGGTACCGCCGTCTACACCTGGCCAGCCCGGCCAGGCACCTACCTGTACCAGAGCGGCACGCAGCCCCAAGTGCAGGTGCAGATGGGGCTGTATGGCGCAGTGACCCGCAATGCATCCGCCACCGAAGCCTATGCCGGTGCCGCCTACAACAACGAGGCCATCCTGCTCTACAGCGAGATCGACCCCGCCCTGCACGCCGCAGTGCAAGGCGGCACCTACGGCACGGCCACCGGCCCGACCAGCACCTTCGACTACCAGCCCAAATACTTCCTCATCAACGGCAAGGTGTACCCGGACGCCCCGGTGGTGACGCTGGCCGGCTCCCCCGGCGTCACGCTGCTGCGTTTTCTCAATGCGGGCCTGACCACCCACGTCCCCATGATCGACGGCACACACTGGACCCTGGTGGCCGAGGACGGCAAGCCCTACCCGTACAAGACGCGCCAGTACACAGCCCTGTTGCCCGCTGCCAAGACCATGGATGTGCTTCTCACGCCCGATGCCGGCGGTGCGGTCTACCCGATCCTGGACCGTCGCCTGAGTCTCTCCAACAACGGACTGGAAGACGGCGGCATGCTGGTGTATCTGCAGTACGGGGCTGCAGGCGTCCCGGGGGGTGTCGGTGGCAGCAGCAATGTGCCACCCGTGGCGGTCAACGACACCTATGCCGGGGTGACCGGCGTGGCGCTCAACGTGGCTGCTGCCGAGGGCGTGTTGGCCAACGACCTCAACACCGACGGCATTCCGTCGCCGCTGCGGGCGGTGGCGGTCACGGCCACCACCGGCAACAGCGGTACCTACACGCTGAACGCCAATGGGTCCTTCACCTACACGCCCGCGCCCGGATTCACCGGCAGCGATGGCTTCGACTACCAGGTGACCGATGGTGAGGCGGTGGCTTCGGCCCATGTGACCATCACCTTGACCGCGCCGTCGGCGCCAGCGGCCGCCGTGCTGGACGACTTTGGCCGTGTGGACAGCACCAGCCTGGGCGTCAACTGGTCGCAGGTGGTGAGCAGCGCTGCGTCGGCGCCCAATGTGCAGGTGGTGAGCGCGCAGGCCAAGGCCGTCTCGGTGGGTCTGGGTGGACTGGCGATCTGGAACACCTTGTTTCTGGACAAGCAGAGCGCAGCGTTCCGCAGCAGTGTCTCGGTCCTGAACGACTCGTCGGCGCTGGTGCTCAAGGCCACGGGTGGCACGGCGGCAGCGCCCGCCAACTATGTGCGGGTGCGCTGCGAGGCCGGCAAGGTGGTGGTCGCCACCATGATGGGCGGCACCAACGTGTCGGTCTACGTCAACCAGGCCAGCTTCAACGTTGCCGATTGCGCCAACACCGGCACATTGAGCGCGGCGGTGGACAACAAGGGCATCGTCACCGCGTTCGTCAATGGCCTGTACGTCGGGGGGGTGCAACTGCCCAACGTGGGGGTGTGGCGCGGTGGCGGCAAGATCGGTTTGCAACTGCAGACGCAAGACGCCACCGTGGACGACTTTGCCGGCGGCACGCAGCCTTGACGCGGGACCCTCGCATGAAAAGCACCCACCCTGAGGCCTGGCGATCGGCGGCGTTGGACCGAGCTTCCCATGTGCGCCGCTGGGCGTTCGTGGCCGTGCTGGGCGCCCTGTCGTCGGTGAGTGGTTGTGCCGGTCTGGAGCCGCAGGCCGCGCCAGCCTCTGCGGCGCAGGCGCTGGCGCAGGAGGTGCAGTCGAACTACGGCATCGTCATCGAAGGCCTGCGATTGACCTCGGCCGGCTCCATGCTCGATTTCCGCTACCGGGTGCTGGACCCCGTGAGAGCAGCCCCGTTGCTCAATGGCAAGGTACAGCTCTACCTCCTGGACGAACTGCGCGGCGCCAAACTGGGTGTTCCCGACACACCGGTGCTGGGGCGCATTCGCCAGACGGCCCGCAACAACAAGATCATCGAGAACCGCACCTATTTCGTGATGTTCGGCAACCCGGGCAAGGCGGCGCGCAGCGGGGACCGCCTGACGCTGTTGCTGGGCGAGGCGAAGATCACCGACCTCACGGTGCAATAGGCCGGCAGATCACCGGGCGCGGCCATGAAACTCCCGCTTGCACACCATGCCTCACCAGGCATTTTTGCGCTCGCGCTGGGAGCCCTGCTGACGCTCCCGCCAGCCTGTGCAGGAGACATCACGCCGACGCTGGAGCGCAGCATGGCGCGCAAGGGAACACACGCCGACACGGCCGTGATCCTGCGCTTCACCGATCCGGTGGACCTGCAGGCGTTCGCGCACGGCGAGCGCAAACAGAGCAGTCAACGGCTGCTGCTGGCCCTGCAATCACACGCAAGCCGCCACCGGGCCGCCATCGGGCCTGTGCTGCAGGCACAAGGTGCGGTGGGGGTGCGTGAACTCTGGGTGATCAATGCGCTGGCCTTCACCGTGCCGGCCGTGGCGGTGAAGACGCTGGCCGCACTCGACGGCGTGGCCAGCATCGACCTGGACGCCTTCGTGCAAGGCGGGCGGTCCCAGCGCACACCTGCGCCGCACGATGTCCGGGGTGAGGCCAGTGTTGCTTCGACGGACACGGCAACAGCGCCCGATTTCCGTCGGGCAAAACCGGGCTGGAACCTCACGAGCATCCATGCACCCGAGCTGTGGTCGATGGGGTACACCGGTCAGGGCGTGGTGGTGGCCAGCATGGACACGGGGGTGGACGCGGAGCACCCCGACCTGCGTGGCAAATGGCGTGGCGGGGGCAACAGCTGGTTTGACCCGCACGGTGAGGCGCCGCTGCCCCACGACGCGCTGGGTCACGGCACCCAGTCGCTGGGCGTGGTGCTGGGCCATCCGGACATCGGCGTGGCGCCGCAAGCCCGATGGATCGGTGTTCGGCTGTACGACAACAACGGTCGTGCCAGCATGAGCGACATCCACCGTGGTTTCCAGTGGTTGATGGACCCCGATGGTGACCCTTCCACCGCCGACGCGCCGGATGTGGTGAACGCTTCGTGGGCGCTCTCGGGCCGGGCGGTCGGGTCCTGCATCATGGAATTCAGCGACGACCTCCAGGCGCTCAGGAGTGCAGGCATTGCGGTGGTGTTTGCCGCGGGCAATGACGGCCCGGCGCCCAACACCAGCAATTCGCCAGGCAACAACCCGGGTGTGATGTCGGTCGGCGCCATCGACGAAGACCAGGACATCGCGCGCCAGACCAGCCGAGGGCCGTCGTCCTGCGATCGCAGCGTCTTTCCCCGCGTCCTGGCGCCAGGCGTCAGGGTGCGCACGGCCGATCTCTCGCACGGTGGCCAGGCCTCTTACACCACCGTCTCCGGAAGCTCGCTGGCGGCGCCTCACGTGTCGGGCGTCATGGCACTGCTGTTGAGCGCCTTTCCCGCCGCTTCGGTGGCCGAGCTGGAAGCGGCGGTGCTCGCCGGCGCGCCTCAGGCCGGCGGCCTGCAAAGGATCGACGCCCTGGCGGCTCTGAAGGCCTTGCGGGCCATGCACAACGCAGTCTCGGCCGAGGCCGTTTCTGCGGCGCGGATCACATCACCCCCACCGGAGAAAACCCCATGACGATTCGAACGCCCAGCGGGTCTCGGTGGGGGCTGGCTTGCAGCCTGGTTGTGGCGTTGCTGGTCGGTGCACCCGCCTTGCATGCGCATGGCCTGGACAAGCACACCGATGCAGCCAGCGCCCGGAAAACGGATGCCGGGGCCGCCGCTTACACGCGCTCGGAAAGCGCCTACACCTTGCCCGACGTCGTGCTGATCGATGCCGACGATCGCCCGGTGAAGCTTCGCGAACTCATGGCCACCCGCGACCCTGTGATGGTCAACTTCATCTTCACCAGCTGCAGCACCATCTGCCCGGTGATGGCGCATGTGTTTGCGGAGATGCCCGGCGTACTGGGAGCCGATGGCAAACAGCTGCGCATGGTCTCGATTTCGATTGATCCGGAGGCCGACACACCGCTGCAATTGAAGGCCTACGCCAAGTCTCTCAAGGCGAACGACCGCTGGAAATTTCTGACCGGCAGCAGCGAAGACATCAAGGCGGTGCAGCTCGCGTTTGCCGCGTACCGCGGGAACAAGATGAACCACGAGCCCCTGACCTTGATGCGTCCGACGGCGGGAATGTCTTGGGTACGCATCGATGGCTTTGCAGCACCTGACGCATTGGCCCGGGAGTACCGAAGGATGCTGAAGCCGTGAGCCACACCCGCACAAGCGCATGGTCACGCGGGCGGCAGCACGCGGCGCTGGCGTGGGTGCTTTTCGTCTCGGGTTGTGCGAGCGCGGGCCTGGCCCAGGCGCAGGGCGCACAGCCGGTGGCCACCCGCCCCGACGCGGCCGCACAAGCGCGCCAGATTGCGCTGGGGCAGCGGCTGTACCGCGAGGGCATTGGCGTATCGGGCCAGGCTTTGCAGGCCCAGGGCGCGGCACAGGCGGTGCTGTCCGGCAACGCGGTGGCCTGCGCAGCCTGTCACCGGCGCAGTGGCTACGGCTCCAGCGAAGGGGCGCTCAACATCCGCCCCGTCACGGCCGTCGCGCTGTTCGAGGAGGCCTCGGAAGGGGTGCGCAGCCCACGCATCAAGGCGCAGCTGGGCACTCGACTGCGACCGCCCTACACGCCAGCGCTGCTGGCGCGCGCGATCCGCAACGGCGTTGATGCGGGCGGTGCGCCGCTGGACCCGGTGATGCCGCGCTACGCCCTGAGCGATGAAGATCTGGCGGCTGTCGTGGCCTATCTCGGCACCTTGTCGGCCAGACCTTCACCCGGCGTGGACGATGAGGAGATTCACTTCGCCACCGTCATCCAGCCGGGTGTGCCCGAGCTTCAGCGCAAGGCCATGCTGGAGGTCATGGCGGCCTTCTTCAAAGACAAGTCCGCGGGGGCTGGGCGCAATCTCGAAGACCGCCGCGATGCCGGCACCATGCGGATGTACCGTTCGTACCGCAAGTGGGTGCTGCATGTGTGGGCGTTGACGGGTCCCCGCGAGACATGGCGCGCACAGCTCGACGCCTTCTACCTTCAGCAACCGGTCTTTGCGCTGGTGGGTGGTCTGGGGGTGTCGAGCTGGCAGCCCATCCACACGTTCTGCGAGGAGAAAGAAATCCCGAGCGTGTTTGCGCAGGTGAATCTTCCGGTGGTGACGGGCAGCAACCACTACAACTTCTACTTCTCGCGCGGGCTCACGCTGGAAGCCGAGGTGTTGGTGAAGTTCCTGCGCGACAGTGGCGTTGGTGGCCCGCTGGTGCAGGTGTACCGGCGCGACGAAGCGGGCCTGGCGAGTGCCCAGGCGATGCGCGATGCGCTGCCCAAAGGAGCCGAGCTGGAAGACGTGGTGCTCGACGGGGCGGGCGACGAAGGTTTCTGGCGCAAGCTGGCCGCCAGGCGCGCAGGCTCCGTGGTGCTGTGGCTGAACCAGGAGGATCTGGCCAGGGTGGTGCTGCCCGGTGAGGGCTTTGCAGTCCCGGTGTACCTCTCGTTCGATCACCTGAACGGCAAGCCGCCACCGAATCCGGGTGCGTTGGGGTCTCAGGCCCGCATGATCTATCCGACCGATCTGCCGCCCAGGCATGCAGCCCGCCTGCTGCGAACCACGATCTGGTTGCACAACAAGGGCATACCGGTGGTGGATGAGGCGGTGCAGATCGGCACCCAGTTTGCCTTGACCGTGCTCAGCGATGCCGTCGGCCATGTGATGGACAGCTTCTCCCGGGACCTGGTGGCCGAGCGCATCGAACACGTGGTGGCGACGACGTCGATTCCTTCCCTGTACCCCAACGTGAGCCTGGCACCGGGCCAACGTTTCGCGGCCAAGGGCGCCGCCATCGTCGAGCTGGTCCCGGGCGAGAAGCCGCAGATGAAAGCGCTCAGCGGCTGGATCGTGCCCTGAGGCTCATCCCCCGCGCTTCAGAGCTGCCCTCAGGCCACACCGTCTGAAGCCCGGTGGCCGGTGTCGGGCGGTGTGTCGCTGGCGATCAGGCGCACGAACGACACGGGGCGCTCGATCAGCCCCATTTCCATGGCAACCAGGGTCATTTCGGTGGCGTTGCGCAGGCCCAGTTTCTGCATCAGGCTGGCGCGGTGTTTCTCCACGGTCTTGGGGCTGACGCAGAGCAACTCCGCCGCACCGCGGTTGGTTCGGCCTTCAGCGATGAGCTGCAGCACACCGCGCTCGCGACTGGTGAGTGCGTCCAGCCGCGACGACTTCCCGTTGGCTTCGGGGTGCAGAAAACTCTCGACCAGTTGGCCCGAGACGTCCGGACTGAGGTATTTTTTGCCCCTTGCCACGCTGCGAATGGCAATCAGGAGTTCCTCCAGGCTCGCGTCCTTCAGGATGTAGCCATCGATGCCGGCGCGCAGCGCGCTTCGCACGTATTCCTCGTTGCGCGCACTGGTCAGGATCAGGATGCGGATCTGCGTGTGGCGGCGCTTGAGCTGCTCGGCCACTTCCAGCCCGCTTCGGTTCCCCAGGCGTATGTCCATGACGATCACATCCGGCTCCAGCATGCCGGCCGCTTGCACGGCTTCGCTGCCGGTTTCACAGTCGTCCACCACCGACAGATCGTTCTGCTGCGAGAGCAGGGCGGTCAGTCCCTTGCGAAAGAGCAGGTTCTCGTCCAGTAGAAGCAGCTTGGTGTTCATGGTGGTGGCCTGGGGTTGGATCGAGGAGACGGGTCGGGGCGCTGTTCACTGCCGCTGATGCCCGGTACGGCGGGTTTGAGCGCCGACCTGGAAGCGCCCAGAAACATGAAGACCCATTCGCGGTACTGGGCGCGCTCGGTGAAGCTGCGGTAGACGAGGGGGAAGCCGACCTGCTTGACGGGTGGCTTGTCGGAGAGGCTGTACACACCGGCGATGCGATCGTCCACCCGCACCACGCCCCATTCGGGTTGACCCGTCACGGGGTCCGGGTAGAGACGGCGCAGGTGGCGCACCGGCATGGGGTAACGATCGTCCTCCAGCAGGTCCGCCAGCTTCGCGGGCAAGACCCGTGGTGTGCCGGGTGGGGCGGCGTAGTAATAACGCTGGATGGCCTGGCGGTATTGGTCGCCCGAAAACAGAAGGTCCTGTTCCCGGTCGCGTTGCCGCTGAACCGTCCAGATGTCGACCACCCCCATGAGCACGATGCCAGCGAGAGCCAACCCGATCAGCAAGGCCAACAGCATGAAGCCGTGATCGGGCCGCCATCGGACGGCTCGGCGCACCTTGGAAGGCTTGCTGTGGATCACTCAGCGCTCCTCGGCAGGTTTTGCAACCACGGGTGCCGGTTGCACGTCGTAGACCGCGCCGGTCTGCGGGTCTGCGGGGGCGATCACCACCCAGTCGGGTGCTTCCGTCACCGGGTCCAGCGGGACGTGGCGCAAGTAGCGCTTGACCACCAGCTCTTCCAGGCTCTCCGGGTAGCGGCCCAGATCGGCATTGAACTTGTCGATGGCATCGCGCAGCGTGGCCAGGTTTTGCTGCTGTACGCGGGTGCGACCGTTGTCCAGCGCGATGAAGTAGCGGGGGACCGCCAGCGTGAGCAGCAAAGCCACGAGGGTCATGACCACCAGCATTTCGATCAAGGTGAAGCCGCGGCGCAGGAGGCTGTGGCGCTGCATTCGAATGGGACTGCGTGGAGTGGACATGGCCATCACCAGCTGGCATAGGGTGTGCCGTCCAGTGCCCGGCGCTCGGACCTGGAGGAGATGTCAAAGACATCGTCGCCCGATTGGGGATCGTCGACCGTGCTGGCGTAGGCCCGGGTGTTCCAGGTCTCGGCGGCGGTGAGCTCGGGATCGGTGTTGAACGGGTCGCGGGGCAGCCGGCGAAGAATCACCAGACGTTGCGCCGCGAGCGAGTCGCTCAACTCGCGCTTGCCCTGCATGTCCAGCGGCTCGGTCAGGGTGGCCAGCGAGGGTGGGTAGCCGGATGCGCCCACCTCGCGCGCAAGGGTGCCCGCGTCGGTGGCGGCCTTGTAGGCGTCGAGCCCGGCGCGGATGGTCCTCAGTGCCTGGCGCAGCTCGGCTTCCTTGGCGCGTGTGGCCGACATCTCGTACAGCGGCAGCGTCATCATCGACACCAGGCCCACCAAGGCCAGCGTGATCAGCA
>QBMB01000150.1 GCA_003241965.1 Burkholderiales bacterium
GCGTCCTGCGGCGGGTCCGCGTCGAGCGAGAGGGTCAGGTCGGACGCGGGCAGCGTGTCGTCGGGCAGCCAGAGGTGGCTGTTGTCGTCGCGGTAGCGGGCGTGCACCTGGTATGTGCGTGCGTTGAAGGGCAGGCGCATCTGGCCGATGTCGTTGCCCAGGGTGGAGGCGAGGGCGCGCACCGCTTCGTGCGATCGCAGGGCGAGGGTGTGGCCGTCGGACTCGAAGAAGTGCTGGCGCACCCGCGCCACCCAGGGGTGCGGTTCGGGCTGCGTGGGGTCCAGCAGGCTGGCCGAGAGGCGCGCCAGCAGGTCGTCGAATCCGTTGCCGCGCCGTGCTGCGTCACCGCTGTGAAACGGCCACCAGACCGCGCGCAGGCCCGGCAGCTCCTGCAGCGCGAGCCACTCCACACGCGCGTCCTCCAGCACGCCCAGCAGCACCTGCTGGATCGGCTTGAGCCCGGTGCGCGCTTGCGCCGGTCCGCCAAAGCGCCGGTGCGCGGCGGCGTGGCAGGCCAGAGCGTGGGCCCAGTCGACCGTGTCCTCGCTGTCCGGTTGCACGGGCAGGTGCAGCATCCACCGGCCCTGGTCAGGGCGACTCAGCACCGCGCGCTGCGTGAGCGCATCGGATCCGCTGATGGGGCTCGCCTCCAGCGCGTCGCCCCACAAGGCACGTGCCAGGAGCGGCACCGTGTGCAGCGGATCGGCGTGCGCCCGCACGGTGTCAGAAGCTCGCGCGAACCAGCCCGTGCAGGGCTGCGACCACGTCGGGCTCGTCGCTCAGCGGATCGGCCACCGCCTGCAAAGCCGCTGCCTGGGGTGCGAGACCCGCGCGCACCAGCAGCGCGGCGTGCACCAGCATGCGGGTGGAGGCGCCCTCCATCAGGCCTTCGTCGGCCATGCGCCTTGTTCGCACCGCCAGTCGCACCAGCCGCAGCGCAAGCGTCTCGTCCACGCCGCCTTCGCGCGCCACGATGGCCGCTTCCAGCGCCGGCTCGGGGTGGTCGAAGCCCAGTGCCACGAAGCGCTGGCGGGTGGACGGCTTCAGGCTTTTGTGCAGACCCTGGTAGCCCGGGTTGTAGCTCACCACCAGTTGAAAGTCGGGGTGCGCCTTCAGCAGTTCACCGCGGCGCTCCAGCGGCAATACGCGGCGCGTGTCGGCCAGCGGGTGCAGCAGCACGGTGGTGTCGGAACGCGCTTCGAGCAGTTCGTCCAGGTAACAGAGCGCGCCGTGGCGCGCGGCCAGGGCCAACGGGCCGTCGAGCCAGCGCGTGCCTTGCGCGTCGAGCAGCCAACGGCCGGCGAGGTCGCTGGCGGTGAGGTCTTCGTGGCAGGCCACGGTGACCAGTGGCAATCCAAGCCGCCAGGCCATGTGTTCCACGAAACGTGTCTTGCCACAACCGGTCGGGCCTTTGAGCAGCACGGGCAGGCGCGCGGTGCGCGCGGCCTCGAAGGCCGCGATCTCGTTGCCCACCGGCTGGTAGTAAGGCTCGTCCGGCAGCCGCCAGTCTTCCAGCGGATCGGCTTGTTGATCCGTCACCACTGCGCTTCAGCGGTGGCCCACCGTGTCCGGGTTCGGTATGCCTTCGATAGGACATTCCTCGGTGCCCACCATCGGCCTTGTGAACGCCTCCACTGCCTTCTGCGTGCCTTCGGGGTCGTTGACCCAGCGCGCGTAAAAGTCGTAGGGGCAGGCGGCCACGCCCTTGTCGCCCTCGCGCGAGTTGATCAGGCCGGTGTAGCCGCGGTGCAGCAGCTTGAACAGGTGGTTCTCGCTCTGCGCGTTCTTGCGGAAATCGCGGATCAGGCTGGTGGAGAGTGCGGCGTACTGAATGCCGTAGTCCTCTTCGCCGCACTCGCCGAGCGTGCGCCCGTCGAAACCGATGATGGCGCTGTGCCCGAAGTAACTGTAGACGCCGTCAAAGCCCGAGGCGTTGGCCACGGCCACATAGGTGTTGTTGGCCCAGGCCATGGCCTTGGCCATGAGCACCTGCTGGTCTTTGGCGGGGTACATGTAGCCCTGGCAGCGCACGATGAGCTCGGCGCCCTTCATGGCGCAGTCGCGCCAGATCTCGGGGTAGTTGCCGTCGTCGCAAATGATCAGGCTTATCTTCAAACCCTTGGGGCCTTCGCTCACATAGGTGCAGTTGCCCGGGT
The DNA here is from genome assembly GCA_003241965.1 of Burkholderiales bacterium. Taxonomy (GTDB): domain Bacteria; phylum Pseudomonadota; class Gammaproteobacteria; order Burkholderiales; family Burkholderiaceae_C; genus Hydrogenophaga. The sequence continues at coordinate 2,157 of QBMB01000150.1, forward strand.
ACCAGCCTTCGATGGGCACCCACGGCATGATCTTGCGGTACTTCTGCACGATCTCGCCCTGGTCGTTCATCAGGATCAGCGTGTTGTACGGCGCCTTGTAAGGGTGCTCTTCGTGCTGCTCGCCCGTGAGCGAAAACACGCCCCACACCTTGGCCTTGCGGCAGGCCTCGGCAAAGATCTCGGTCTCCGCACCGGGCACTGTGGCTGCGGTGTCGTACATCTCTTTCGAGTCGTACATGATCCCGTGCGTGCTGTATTCGGGAAAGATCACCAGGTCCATGCCCGGCAGGCCCGATTTCATGCCGACGATCATGTCGGCGATCTTGCGTGCGTTGTCCAGCACCTCGGCCTTGGTGTGCAGCCGTGGCATCTTGTAATTGACCACGGCCACACCGACCGTGTCCTTGCTGCTCGAAATGTCGCCGTGCATCATGGCTCGGGTTCCTTCAGTGAGAAATCATCCAGGGGCGCTTGCTCGGGAATGCCTTGGCTCCGTTGGGTGCGGTCACCGTGGCTTTGCTGCGGCCGGTGCTGCAGCAGCCGCAGCCCGCCGGGTGTTTCAGGCGTGCGTAGTCACCCGATCGTTTGGGCTCGTGGCGCGCGCGTTCGTTGACGCCCATGGCGCTGCGCGTGCCACTGTCCATCAGCGCCAGGCGCGGTGCGGTCACAAACACGCGCGGCGAGGCGGTGGCGCAGTCCGGGCAGGCGGCGGGCTCGTTGCGTTCGCTCAAGGGGCGAAAGGCGTCGAAGCCGCCACACGCCGGACAGTCGTAGTCGTAGGTGGGCATGGCGGGCTTCAGAGGTCGGGCGACAGGGGCATGACCACCGAGCCATCAAGGTGCTTGATGGGGCCGCTGGCGTTGGGGTTGATGTCGAAGTCGAAGATCTGCGTGGGCAGCCACAGCGTGGCGCAGGCGTTGGGCACGTCGACCACGCCGCTGATGTGGCCCTGCACCGGTGCGGTGCCGAGGATCGAATAGGCCTGTGCGCCCGAGTAGCCGAATTTCTTCAGGTACTCGATGGCGTTCAGGCAAGCCTGGCGGTAGGCCACGTTCACGTCCAGGTAATACTGCTTGCCGCTCTCGTCGACGCTGATGCCTTCAAAGATGATGTAGTCGTTGTAGGTGGGCGTGATCGGGCTGGGCTTGAAGATCGGGTTCTTGATGCCGTACTTGGCCATGCCGCCCTTGATCAGCGTGACCTTCATGTGCACCCAGCCGGCCATTTCGATGGCACCGCAGAAGGTGATCTCGCCGTCGCCCTGGCTGAAGTGCAGGTCGCCCACCGAAAGGCCCGCGCCTTCCACATACACAGGGAAGAACACCTTGGCACCGCGCGACAAATCCTTGATGTCGCAGTTGCCGCCGTGTTCGCGTGGAGGCACGGTGCGTGCGCCCTCGGCCGCGGCCTTGTCGCGCGCTGCACCGGTCAACTTGCCCATGTGGGCGGTGGCGGCGAACGGCGGGTTGGCGAGACCACTGGTGGCCGGGTCGGAGTCGATCAGCGCCTGCTCACGCGTGTTCCACAGCTCCAGCATCTTGGGGTCGGGCAGGCAGCCGATGAGGCCGGGGTGAATGAGGCCGGCGTACTTCACGCCGGGCACATGGCGCGAGCTGGTGAACATGCCGTGGAAGTCCCAGATCGACTTCTGCGCCTGCGGGAAATGTTCGGTGAGGAAACCGCCGCCGTTCTTCTTGCTGAAGAAGCCGTTGAAGCCCCAGAGGCTGTCGTCCTTGGCGCCGATGTCGAGCAGGTCCACCACCAGCAGGTCGCCCGGCTCGGCACCCTTCACGCCCACCGGTCCGCTGAGGTAATGCACGGTGCTCAGATCGATGTCGCGCACGTCGTCGGCGCTGTCGTTGTTCTTGATGAAGCCGCCGGTCCAGTCGAAGGTTTCCAGAATGAACTCGTCACCGGGCTTGACCCAGCAGGCCATGGGGATGTCGGGGTGCCAGCGGTTGTGGATGTTCTCGTTCTCCAGCGGCGACTTCGTGAGGTCGACCTTGATGAGCGTTTCGGCCATGGTGTTCTCCTGGGGGCTTGGTGGGTGGGAAGGGAAATCAGACTGAGAGGTAGGACTTGATGTGCTGCAGGTCGGTGTCGCTGCGCGCGGTCTCGTGCACGAGCCGGCCCCCTTCGATGACGAACAGGCGGTCGGCGACGTCCATGGCGAACGAGAGCACCTGCTCGGAGACCACGATGGTGATCTTGCGCATCTTGCGGATCTCGTTGAGCGCCTTGGCGATGTCCTTGATGATCGAAGGCTGGATGCCTTCGGTGGGCTCGTCCAGCAGCAACACCTTGGGGTCGGTGACGAGTGCGCGGGCGATGGCGAGCTGCTGCTGCTGGCCCCCCGAGAGGTTGCCGCCCTTGCGCCGGCGCATGTCCCACAGCACTGGAAACAGCGCGTAGATTTCGGCGGGAATGGTCTTGTCTTTCGAGTTCTCCAGGCCGGTCTGGATGTTCTCTTCCACCGTGAGCGTGGGGAAAATCATGCGGCCCTGCGGCACATAGGCAATGCCCTTGGCCACGCGCTGAAAGCTCTCCATCTGCGAGACCTCCTGGCCGGCGATCGAGATGTGCCCGGTCTTCACCGGCAGGATGCCGATGAGGCTCTTGAACAGCGTGGTCTTGCCCATGCCGTTGCGGCCCATGATGGCCACACATTCGTTCTCGCCCGTCTCGAACGAGATGCCGTGCAGCGCCTGGCTCTGGCCATAGGCGACAACGAGGTCCTTGACTTTCAACATGGTGGTTCCTTCAGTGGCCGAGATAGACATCAATCACTTTGGGATCGGCCTGGACCTGGTCCATCGGCCCTTCGGCGAGGATCTTTCCCTGGTGCATCACGGTGACCTTGTGCGCGATCTTCTTGACGAAATCCATGTCGTGTTCGATCACGATCACAGCGCGGTTCTGGCAGATGCGCTGCAGCAGTTCGGCGGTGAGGTCGCGCTCGCGTGCGCTCATGCCGGCAATGGGTTCGTCCAGCATCAGCAGCTCGGGCTCCTGCATCAGCAACATGCCGATCTCCAGCCACTGCTTCTGCCCGTGCGAGAGCAGGCCGGCCTCGGTGTCGAGCTTGTCGCCCAGGCCGATGTCCTCGGCCACGGCCTGCACGCGCGCCTTGATGGCGACGGTGGCGGTGAACGCCAGCGCGCCCCAGACCGAGCGGCCCGAGGGATACGACACCTCGAGGTTCTGGAACACCGAGAGGTTTTCGTAGATCGAGGGGGTCTGGAACTTGCGGCCTATCCCTAAGCGAACGCGCTTGTGTTCGGGCACCTGGATGATCTCTTCGTTCTTGAACTTGATGCTGCCCGCACTGGCCTTGGTCTTGCCGCAGATCAGATCGAGCAGCGTGGTTTTTCCGGCGCCGTTGGGCCCGATGATCACGCGCAGCTCGTTCTTGTCGATGTAGAGCGTGAGGGCGTCGATGGCCTTGAAGCCGTCGAAGGAGACGGTGAGGTCTTCCACGGCGAGGGCGAAGTCGGTGTTGCTCATCTTGATGTTCTCGGTGGGCTCAGACGCCCTGGCCGCTGGTGCCGTCGGGCAGCTTCGCGGCGTCGGGTGCGGTGGACTTCATGGGTG
>QBMB01000151.1 GCA_003241965.1 Burkholderiales bacterium
GGACTCGGGAAACGCGTCGTCCATGAAGCCGGTGTCACGGGCTTCGGCCGGATGCAGCCAGGGTTCGGGATCGAACTCGCCTTGCACACTGGGCTGCGCATCCTGCACCGGCTCGGCGCGCTGCGTCTTGTACGCCGCCTCATGCAAGCCCATCAGTGCCTGAAAGAAGGCTTCTGTCTGTTCGCGTGGGTAGTCGATCGAATCGAGGCCTTCGCGCAGTGTGCGCAGCACGCCGGGAATGATCTTGACCAGGCGCGGGCGGTTCAGACTGGCCAGCGCCAGCTGGCTCGACCACAAGAGGTCCGGCAGCATGTCGGTGTAGCGCATCGAAGGCACGTCGGCCGTGGCCAGCCCGGTGGCATTGGAGACTTCCAGCCGCGCCTGCGCCACCACCTGGGCCCAGGGTCCGGTGAGGAAGCGGCGGACCACGCCCGGGGCGCGGTCGAAATCGTTGCGGGAGCGGAATTCGGCCGCCACCCGCTCGGCCAGCAGGTTGCGTTGCTCCACCCGCACCAGGGTCTTCACCGCCAGGCCTCGCGCCTGCACATGCTCGGGCGCCATGGCCTCGGTCTGCGAGCGGTTGAAGTTCTGAAGCAGTCCCGGAAACCGGTCCGCGAGATCGGGGCCGGGCTTCTGCAGCGCGTCGATGATGCCTCTCACATGGCGCGAAAACACGGCGTAACCCCGGTCTTGCTCATGTGTGTAGGCCAGGCTGTGTTCCGCAATGGCGTCGAGCAGGCGGCGAGCGGGATTCTCCCGATCCGCAAAAAATCGCGGCTCGGTTCGAGCCACCTGCAGCAGGGCGGGCTTCATGTCCTGAAGCATCTCGCGCAACGGACGCAGCAATCGCTCGTCGGTTGAAATCTGCTTGAGCATGAGCGAGACGACCTCGCTGGCGAGCGTGCGCACCATGGCATTGCCCGCACCCAGGGTGCCCGGCTGGCGCTGGCTTTCTTCGTCAGGCTGCTCAAGGTTGCCCACCAGCAGCTGGTGCAGGTGGTCGAGTGTGAGCAGCGCCTCGGTGCCCAGGGCTTCCTCCTGGGGTGCGCTGCCGCGCCGACCGAGGGTCGAATCACCCGCGAAGGGGCGCGTGTCGGGCGACTGGATCACGGCGTAGCCCGCAGCCTGGACGCCCTGTCGATCGAGCATGGCACTCAGGCGCGTGTAGAGCGCCTGCAGTTCGTTGCCCAGGGGAATCGCACCGGTCTGCAACCACCGCGAGCGCACGGAGGGCGCCAGGTTCAGCCCCTTGAGTGTCTTCATCAGGGCGCCCACCACCACGTCGGCACGCAGCGGGTTGGCTTCCACGTTGACCACCTGCATGCCGAGCGTGGTGCACAGGCGCGCGGTGAGTTCCACAATTTCATGATCGACCGTCATGCTGACGACCTGTTGCACGCGGGCGAGCTCCACGGTCTCCTGCACCTGATCGTCGCCCATGAGTTCGAGCTCTTCGAAGCTCACAGATTTCGCCGGTCGGGGCTGCACATTGGTGCCGGGCAGTGCGTTGCCAACCGCCTCGGTCAGCGCTTCAATGAACAGGGAGGCAATCAGGTCACGCTGGTTCTCCAGCGATGTGCGCGCCTCTACCAGGCTCTGCTTGTCGTTGCTCTGACGGGCAGACAGCTCTTTTTCCTTGAGCGCCGTGTGCAGCTTGTCCAGCCAGCGCGGCACCCACTCGCGCGTCTGGGCGAGGGCCTCCTTGAGGCAGGCTTCAAAGGCCTGGGGGTGGGCATCCATGCGGGCTGTCTCTTTCAGTCAAGTGGCCGAGGTGGCGTGGTGAACCCATTGTCATCTGCATACGCCCTCTTTCACAACGGGGAAAAGAGTGCAGATGCCCCATCAGTTCAGGCTTTAGACATCAGGTCCTGCCAGCCTTCGGCGCCCAGTTCACGCAGGGTTTGCAGGTTGCGCTCGACGATGGCCTCGGCGTCGCCACCCTCACTGGCCACCGCCCGCTCCACGCTCTCTTCGCGCAGCAGGTGCAGGGTGGGAAACGGGGAACGGTTGGTGCAATTGGTCACGTCGCCGGGCTCGGTGCCTTCGAACTGAAACAGTGGGTGAAAAGGGGCCACCTGGATCACCCCTTCGAGCTCGTGCTCGTCCACCACGTCGTCCACCACGTTGAGGAAGTCGTTGAACACCTCGAAATCCGGGAACAGCGTGGCGTGCACCAGCAACGTGGTGTCGATCGCCTCGGCCGGCGTGTTCACCAGCAAGGTGAGTTCACGGTCGAGGTCGTCCAGAAAAGCATCGAGATGGCGCGCCTGGCTCACCACAATGCGCACCTGGTTCTTCACATACACCGCGCGTGCAAACGGACACAGGTTCAGGCCGATCACGGCCTTTTCCAGCCAGTGGCGCGTGGCGGCTTCGACGTCCTGCATCACTTCAGCGCTTTGAAGCGCATGCGCTTGGGCTTGGCACCCTCTTCACCCAGACGCCGCTTCTTGTCCGCCTCGTATTCCTGGTAGTTGCCGTTGAAGAACACCCACTGGCTGTCGCCCTCGGCGGCCAGGATGTGCGTGGCGATGCGGTCGAGGAACCATCGATCGTGGCTGATGACCAGCGCGCAACCGGCGAATTCGAGCAAGGCGTCTTCGAGGGCGCGCAGGGTTTCCACGTCCAGGTCGTTCGAGGGTTCGTCCAGCAGCAACACGTTGCCGCCCTCGGCCAGGGTTTTGGCCAGGTGCAGGCGCCCGCGCTCACCGCCCGAGAGGCTGCCCACGCGTTTTTGCTGGTCGCCGCCGGAGAAGTTGAAGCGGCCGCAATACGCACGGCTGGGCATCTGGAACTTGCCCACGGTGATCATGTCCAGGCCGCCCGAGACGTCTTCCCACACCGTCTTTTCGTTCTGCAGGTCGTCGCGGCTCTGGTCCACCACGGCCATGCGCACGGTCTGGCCAATCTTCACCTCACCGCTGTCGGGCTGCTCCTTGCCGGAGATCAGCTTGAACAGCGTGGACTTGCCCGCGCCGTTGGGGCCGATGATGCCGACGATGGCGCCCGCCGGGATCTGGAAGCTCAGGTTGTCGATCAGCAGGCGGTCGCCGAAGGACTTGCTCACGTTCTTGAACTCGAACACCTCGTTGCCCAGGCGCTCGGCCACGGGAATGAAGATCTCGTTGGTCTCGTTGCGCTTCTGGTAGTCCACATCGCTCAGCTCTTCAAAGCGCGCCAGGCGCGCCTTGCTCTTGGCCTGGCGACCCTTGGGGTTCTGGCGCACCCACTCCAACTCCTTCTTCATGGCCTTGGTGCGCGCGTCTTCGGTGCGCTGCTCTTGATCCAGGCGGGCTTCCTTCTGCTCCAGCCAGGTCGAGTAGTTGCCTTTGTAGGGAATGCCGTGGCCACGGTCGAGTTCAAGAATCCACTCGGCCGCGTTGTCCAGGAAATAACGGTCGTGGGTGATGGCCACCACGGTGCCGGGGAAGCGCTTCAAGAACTGCTCCAGCCAATCCACCGACTCGGCGTCCAGGTGGTTGGTGGGCTCATCGAGCAGCAGCATGTCGGGTTTGGACAGCAGCATGCAGCACAGCGCCACGCGGCGTTTTTCACCGCCGGAGAGCACGCCGACCTTGGCGTCCCATGGGGGCAGGCGCAGCGCGTCGGCGGCAATTTCAAGCTGGTGTTCACCGTCGGTGCCCGAGGTGGAAATGATGGCTTCGAGCTGGGCCTGCTCGGCGGCCAGTGCGTCGAAGTCGGCGTCTTCCTCGGCGTACGCGGCGTACACCTCGTCCAGGCGTTTTTGCGCGGCGCGCACACCGCTCATGCTGTTTTCCACCGCTTCACGCACGGTCTGTTCGGGGTTGAGCTGTGGCTCTTGCGGCAAGTAGCCGATGCGGATGCCCGGCATCGGAATGGCTTCGCCTTCGATTTCCTTGTCGATGCCGGCCATGATCTTCAGCAGCGTGGACTTGCCCGAGCCGTTGGTGCCGAGCACACCGATCTTGGCACCGGGGAAGAAAGACAACGAGATGTCCTTGAGGATCTGACGCTTGGGCGGCACGATTTTGCCGACCTTGTTCATGGAAAAGACGTATTGAGCCATTGCTGTGTGCCTGAGAAATCTGCAGCCAGGACGGCCGCGCAACCCTGGATTATCCCAGCATGCGACAATACGTCTCGTTGGGCATTTCAGTTGGCTCAACACCAGCCTTCCGCTGGGGTGCCGCCAACCACTGGCCGACACCAAACCCCTGAATCCATCTGCCCCAGACTGGCCGGGTCCTGCTTCCAACAAAGAGGCGGTTCACGGAGTGGCCGATGCCCCCAGCGCCCTGGACGGGCGCCTCCAAAAAATGACCTTTGACGATCTGAATCTGGCCCCGGCCATCGTGCAAGCCGTGCGTGAGCATGGTTACGAAACCCCCACTCCTATCCAGGCCGAGGCGATTCCCGCCGTGTTGGCCGGGCGCGACCTGCTCGGTGGCGCCCAGACGGGCACCGGCAAGACCGCTGCCTTCACCTTGCCCCTGCTGCAGCGCCTGGCCGACGGTGAACGTGCCAAGAACCGCTTCGGCGGCGTGGCCATCCGTGCGCTGGTGCTCACCCCCACCCGCGAGCTCGCAGCGCAAGTTGAAGAGTCGGTGCGCACCTACGGCAAACACCTCACGCTGACCTCCACGGTGGTCTTCGGTGGTGTGGGCATGAACCCGCAGATCAACGCCATGAAGCGCGGCGTTGACGTGCTCGTGGCCACCCCAGGCCGCCTGCTCGATCTGCAGCAGCAAGGTTTCCTGGACCTCTCCGGCGTGCAGATGCTCGTGCTCGACGAAGCCGACCGCATGCTCGACATGGGCTTCATCCACGACGTGAAGAAGATCCTGGCGCTGGTGCCGAAAGAAAAGCAGAGCCTGCTGTTCTCCGCCACCTTCAGCGACGAGATCCGTGATCTCGCGAGCAACCTGCTCAAGGACCCCCTGCACATCCAGGTGACCCCGCGCAACACCACGGTGCAGCGCATCACCCAGGTGATCCACCCGGTGGGTCGCGGCAAGAAAAAAGCCCTGTTGGTGCACATCATCAACCAGCACAACTGGAGCCAGGTGCTGGTGTTCACCCGGACCAAGTTCGGCGCCAACAACGTTGCCGAGTTCCTCACGAAAAACGGCATCCAGGCGATGGCGCTGCACGGCAACAAGAGCCAGGGTGCCCGCACCCAGGCGCTGGCCGGCTTCAAGAGCGGCGACATCCGCGCCCTGGTGGCCACCGACATCGCAGCGCGCGGCATCGACATCGACGAACTGCCGCACGTGGTGAACTACGAAATCCCGAACGTCTGCGAAGACTATGTGCACCGCATCGGCCGCACCGGCCGCGCGGGCAACGACGGCGCAGCGGTCAACCTCGTGAGCCTGGACGAAGAAGGTTTCATGATGGAGATCGAGCGCTTCACCAAGCAGCGCATTCCGGTGCAGATGTTCCCCGACTTCATGCCCGAGCCGGGTGAGAAAGCCGAGCCCATCGCCATGGGCCGCCAGACCATCTGGGGTGGTGCCGGCAAGCCGCCGAGCCGCGACGTGATGGCCGCTGCCGCCAAGGCAGCGCGCACGGAAATGATGCAGCGCGTGCGGGAGAAAAAAGCCGGTGAGCCCCAGCAGGCCCGCGGCAACGGTGGTGGTGGTGGTGGTGG
>QBMB01000152.1 GCA_003241965.1 Burkholderiales bacterium
GTCCCCTGCTCACACGCACCGGCTGGAGCAGCTTCGTCGTCGCCCTGCTGGTGGTGTGCGCGGTGGCACCCCTTCTCAACCTCTTCGTGCCAGAGGGCAGCATCTTCCATTTGAGTGACTACATGGTCGGCTTGCTGGGCAAGATCATGTGTTACGCCATCTGCGCGCTGGCCATGGACCTGATCTGGGGCTACACCGGCATCTTGAGCCTGGGCCACGGCCTGTTCTTTGCGCTGGGCGGCTACGTGATGGGCATGTACCTCATGCGCCAGATCGGGCTGGACGGCAACTACAAAAGTGAACTGCCCGACTTCATGGTGTTTCTGGACTGGAAGGAACTGCCGTGGCACTGGGCCTTGAGTGACAGCTTCATCGCCACGCTGCTGCTGGTGGTGCTGGTACCGGGTGTGGTGGCCTTCGTGTTTGGCTACTTCGCCTTCCGCTCGCGCATCAAGGGTGTGTATTTCTCGATCATCACGCAGGCGCTCACCTTCGCCGCGCTGTTGCTGTTCTTCCGCAACGAGACCGGCTTTGGTGGCAACAACGGTTTCACCGATTTCAAACGCATCATGGGCATTCCCCTGGCCACGCCCAACATGCGCATGACCCTGTTCGTCATCACTGGCCTCACGCTGCTGGGCTTCTTTTTGTGGGCGCGCTGGCTGGTCAACAGCAAGTTCGGCCGCGTGCTGCAGGCCGTGCGCGACGCCGAAAGCCGCGTCATGTTTTGTGGCTACAACCCGCTGCCCTACAAGCTCACCATCTGGACCATCTCGGCCGTGATGTGCGGCATTGCCGGCGCACTGTATGTGCCGCAGGTCGGCATCATCAACCCCGGCGAAATGAGCACCGCCAACAGCATCGAGATTGCGATCTGGGCTGCCGTGGGTGGGCGCGCCACGCTGATCGGCCCCATCGTCGGCGCCTTCATCGTCAACGGCGCCAAGAGCTGGCTCACCGTGAGCTTTCCCGAGTACTGGCTGTACTTCCTGGGCGTGCTGTTCATCGTGGTCACGCTCTTCATGCCGCAAGGCGTGGTGGGCCTTGTGAAAAAATGGCGTGGCCAGATCGGAAGCAAGGCATGACGCCCGACCTGATGGAAGAGGGCGCGCAGCGCCTGCAGAAATTCGCGGCTGCGAGCGCGACTGGCAACACCGAATCGGGTGGCCGCGCGGCGGGATTTTCGCGGCTGGTTAACCCGGGCCAGGTGGACACCACGCACGGCCGCATCCTGTACCTCGACGGTGTGAACGTCAGCTTCGACGGCTTCAAGGCCATCAACAACCTCAGCCTGGACATCGCACCCGGCGAGCTGCGCTGCATCATCGGCCCCAACGGCGCGGGCAAGACCACCATGATGGACATCATCACCGGCAAGACCAAGCCCGATTCCGGCAGCGTGTTTTTCGGCAGCACCATCGACCTGCTGCGCTACCGCGAAGCCGACATTGCGGCCATGGGCATCGGCCGCAAGTTTCAAAAGCCCACCGTGTTCGAGCACCTCACCGTCTTCGAAAACCTGGAGCTCGCCCTGGCCACCGACAAAGGCGTGCGCCGCTCCATGGTGTTTCGCCTCACCGGGCAGGAGAAAGACCGCCTGGGCGAAGTGCTGCAGACCATCCACCTGCTGGACAGCGCCGCGCGCCTGGCCGGCAACTTGAGCCACGGCCAGAAGCAGTGGCTGGAGATCGGCATGCTGCTGATGCAAGACCCGAAACTGCTGCTGCTCGACGAACCCGTGGCCGGTATGACCGACGAAGAAACCGAGCGCACCGCGCAGCTCTTTCTAACGCTCAAGGGCAAACATTCGCTGATGGTGGTGGAGCACGACATGAGCTTCATCCGCACGATTTCCGAGAAGGTCACGGTGTTGTGTGACGGCGCGGTGTTGGCCGAGGGCACGCTGGACGAGGTGCAGGCCGACGAACGAGTGATCGAGGTCTACCTTGGCCGCTGAGGACAAAAAAATGAGCCTGCTCGAAGTCAAAGACGTCAACCAGTACTACGGCGGCAGCCACATCCTGCGCAACGTGAACCTCACTGCCGAACTCGGCCAGGTCACCGTGGTGCTCGGGCGCAACGGCGTGGGCAAGACCACGCTGCTCAAATCGCTCATGGGCCTGGTGCCCATCAAGAGCGGCAGCATCACGCTTGATGGCGTGCCCATTGCCAGCGCCACACCCTTTGAGCGCGCCCGCATGGGCGTGGGCTTCGTGCCGCAAGGCCGCGAGATTTTCGGGCGCCTCACCGTGCAGGAAAACCTGCTCATGGGCCTGGCCACCAAGAAAGGCAACACGCCCATCCCGCCGGAGCTTTTCGAGTTGTTTCCCGTGCTCAAGCAGATGCTGGGTCGGCGAGGTGGCGACCTCTCGGGCGGTCAGCAGCAGCAGCTGGCCATTGCGCGCGCGCTGGCCGCAGGGCCCAAGCTGTTGATCCTGGACGAGCCCACCGAAGGCATCCAGCCCAACATCATCAAAGACATCGGCCGCGTCATCCGCATGCTCGCCGACCGGGGCAACATGGCCATCGTGCTGGTGGAGCAGTACTACGATTTCGCCGAAGCCTTGGCCGACCGCTACGTGGTCATGGAGCGTGGCGAAGTGATCGCCAGCGGCCCCGGCAGCGAGATGCAGGCCAAGGGCGTGCGCCAGCTCGTGGCCATCTGATCGTGTGGCCTGTTGGCCCAGCTGAACCAGCGCCGCTTGCAAGCCCGAGAGGCATCCACGCTTTGAGTTGCACGGGAGGAATGTGCGGGGCGCGACTCCACATGCTTCCAGCCACATCTGGAATCGTCAGACTGCCGGCTAGCTGCCGAGCAGACCTTGCGCGCTCGGGGGCTTGTAACCCGCAGGCAACGACACGCCACCAGGGGACCCCACGGCGCCCGTGTGTTCCCCCAGGCGCGAATGCTGCACCGAAGTGCGGTAGCGCTCGCGCAGTGCGTCGGTGCGTTCGCTCAAGGCGGCGAAATCGGCGATGCGCACGGTGTAGCGCTGCAGCACCTGGTGGGCCGACTCGATGAGCTTGGCGTTGAGCGTGCGCTCACCGTCTTCCAGCAGCTTCAACACCGTGCCCTGCGGGTCGCCTTTGATGCTCAGCGTCATCGCCTGCTCGGTCATCTTCAGAATCTGGCTGTGTGCGCTGCGCACCCGGTCGGCAAAGCCTTCCCCGCCCGACGCCGCGCAGGCCATCAGCTCGCTCATGGCCTTGCTGGTGCAAAAGCGCAGTGCCAGCGTGTCCACCCCAGCTTCGGCTTCGTTGAGCGCGATCGAGCGCATCTTCAGCCGGCTCATCAACGCGAGCAGGTTGCAGGCGGTCTCGAAGTCGAAGTCGGGGCTGAGCGCATCGTTGGCCAAGCGTCGCACGTCGTCGAGCGCGCGCGCTGTGTTGTTGTGTTGCAGCGCGAGCAGGCTCTCTGCTATGCCCAGCAGGCGGTGGGGTCGGGCGGGCGCGTGGCTGCGGTCGCGCAGGCGGGTGAGCTGGTCCACGGTGCGGGCCAGGCCGCGCTGGTCGTTGTTGTCCAACCGCGCAAAGGCCAGCAGCAGCAGGGCCTGGGCGTCGAACATCTTGGAGTCCAGCCCCAGGCGCGTGGCGCGGTCGAGCAGTTCCACACCTTCGCTGCGTTCGCCGGTGTAGTAGGCCAGCATGCCGTGCTTGAGCAGGCGGCTGATGGATGAGGGCGTGAGCTTGGTGGCCATCTGGTAGGTGGTCAGCGCGCTTTGAAAGTTGCCCAGTTCAAACTGTGCGCGCCCCATCACGTCGTAGGCATCGGCGTATGTGTTGTCGTCCTGGATCAGGCTCTCCAGCGTGGTCACCGCCTTGACCGGGTGGCCGCCTTCGAGCTGTGCGCGCGCCACACCCAGACGGGCCCAGGGCAGGGTCTTGGCGGCGATCACGGCCTCGTAGAGCTTCTGTGCGTCTTCGATCTCGCCGTTGCGCAGCATCAGTTCGGCGCCGATGCGCGCGGCATAGAGCCAGTAGGCTCCGCGGGCCTCGAAGCGCTCCAGGCACAGGGTGGCGGCGTGGTCGAACTGCTCGGCGTCGATGGCGATGAAGATGGCTTGCAGCGCCTGCTTGCGCTCGCGCGCCTGCACGATGCGGTCGAACAGGCGCGCGCCGGTGTGGGGCTTGAGCAGGTAGGCATCGAGCGCGGACTCGGCGGCTTCGGCCACCTTGGCGTAAGACGCCTCGGCCGTGATCATGATGAACACCGTGTAGAACGGCAGCAGCTGGTTGCGCCGCAGGTCGTCCAGCAGGTCCTGACCCGACATGGAGTCGCGCTCGAAGTGCTGTTCGCAGATCACCACGTCGTAGCGGTTCACCTCCAGCTTGCGCCGGCCATCCACCAGCCGCGTGCACTGCGAGACCGTGCCCACACCGAGCTCACGCAGTTGCGAAACGATGATGGAGCGCGACTGCAGGTTGCCCTCGATCACGAGCGCGTGGGCGTCTTGCAGGTTGTTCGGGGCGATGGGCATGGAATGGTTCAAGGCGCGCACAGTGCTCGCCCATCAATGGCTGCCCCATTCTGCGCACGCCTCCTCCGATGTGGTGCACCGATCAGCGGGCGGTTTGCACCTCTATCGGTGCGTTCAGACGTTCCAGATGCGGGGTGGTGTGTTGCTCAAGTCCCAGGCTTCGGTGCGCAGTGTGGCCCAGACTTGCTGGAACAGGGCCATCAGCGGCTCCACCATGGGCGCCACGGATCGCACCACGAGCATGCGCGGGTTGGGGCAGGTGGCGCCCACTTCGGTCCCGTGCCCGTCGCCCAGCACAGCGCGCACCATTTCCAGCAGGTGTTCGCGCCGCTCGCGGGTGATGGGGGTGCCGCAGGCCAGCCAGAGTGTTCCCATGCATTTGTGCCCGCCCAGGCCCAGGGGTGATTCGAGCAGCCGGGTGTCGGCGGCGTCGATGCGCGAGCGCTCCAGCCACAGGCCGGGTATCTCCAGGTGCTGCGTGAGGCAGCCCCGGTCGAACGGTTGGTGGGCGTTGGGAAGGCCGAGCGCGCACACGTCCCAGCCGATCATTTCGGCGCCCTCGGCCAGCGTGGCGCGCAGGCTGTTGTGTGCGAGGCAGCCAGGGTAGGCAATGGCTTCGAGTGGCAGCCATTCGAGCCGCGCGCCTTCTTCCAGCGTGAGCGTCACCTGTTGTGTGGTGGCGGGGCCGTCCGAGCGGTAAAAGCGTGTGGCGCCGGGCGTGGCCAGCAAGCCGTGGGACTGCGCTGCTGCGTGCACGTTGACCTCCAGCATGTCACCGCCCACCAGGCCGCCGGGCGGATGGATGATGACGTTGTGGCAGATGCCGTCGCCTTCGGGGTAGAGGCTTTTGAAGATGCGCAGCGGACCGGTGTGGCGGTGCTGCAGCACGGTGCGTTGTTCGTCGCGGCGGTAGTGGAGGTCGAGTTGGGCGTGCCAGGGCATGCTTTGAGTTTAGGGGCTGGGTTCGGGGATTTCTGGCCTGTGTGTCGCGGGCTCGCGGACGCGGTGTGCGCTGCTC
>QBMB01000153.1 GCA_003241965.1 Burkholderiales bacterium
TCGGATCATGGCGGAGGGTGGCTTGTGGCGATCAAGCAATCCAAGGGCAAAACCTCGATTGTCCGACACCTTCAGGGCACGACCAGCGTGAGCTTGGGGAAGTAGCGCCGGTAGCGCACCGCGTCGCGCGTGAGCAGCTGCAGCTGGTTCACCCAGGCGTGGGCTCCGATGTAGAAATCGGGCATGGGTGAGGTCTGGTGGCCGCTGTGCTGGCGGTACAGCTTGAAGGCCTGGCCGGCGAGAAACGCCGCGTCCCAAGGAAGTGCCTGGCGTTGCAGGGGCAGCTCGGCCAGCGTGGCCTCCAGCTCGGCTGCGGTTTCAAAACGCGGGCTCAACTCGGCCAGGATCAGCGGATTGATGATCAGCGGTCCCTGCTGCGCGCAACGCTCCAGCTGCGTGATCGACCAGTCGGCCCATTGAGGATCATCGGCCAGCACGTCGATCAGCACACAGCTGTCCACCAAGGTGCTGACTGCCGGTGCGGGTTGCAGGTAACGCGCATCGGGTTCCCGCGCGCTGGCGCTGGTGGGGTGGCGGCGCGTGCTCATCAGCCGCGCAGGTATTTCATGAACTCGTCGGTGCCCATGCCTTTGAAAGCGGCGGCATTGGCGCTGCCGCGCGCGCGCTCGAAGGCGCGACGCGTGGGCGACGTGGCGGTGGCCGCAGCGCGCAGCAGCACATCGCCATTGGGCAGCACCTCGAAGCTGACCTCGCTGTGTGGGTACAGCCGCGCCTGCTCGCGGACCGCCTGGGGAATGGTGACCTGGCCTTTGCTGGTGATTTTCACGGTTCTTACTTCTCAAAAGTAAGAGTCTTACTTTGGGTGAACGTGTTGTCAAGCAGGGGGGCTCGGTTCAAGCGGGATAATGCGCGGGTGAAGCGCGCCAGACCGTCGCTGGCACTGCCTCGAAAGAGGACCCGAAAGGGGGTGCTGGAGGAACGTCCGGACTGCACAGGACAGCGTAGGAGGTAACACCTCCCCACCGACAAGCCCGGCGAGTTCGCTTGCCGGGCCCTAAGGTGAGGATCAGAGCAACAGAGACGAGCCGCTTCAGTGCGGGTGAAACGGGCAATCTCTACGCGCAGCAATACCAAATAGGCCAGCCTGAGGCGACACGGTTCGCCGTGTTGATGATCCTTGTGGTTCCGCAAGGAGAGTTGGCGGGTAGGTAGCACCGAGCCGGGTGGGCAACCCCCGGCCCAGATGAATGGCGGTCACATCCGGGCCTTCGCAAGAGGGTTCCGGATGCACAGAATCCGGCGTAACGGCGCGCTTCACACTTTTTGATCAGGCTGCAGGCAGTCCATGGCTCAAGGCCGGGCGTCTGGCCACGGCCTGCAGGCCGTCCATGTCCAGGATGTGGATGCGACCGCGCCGGTAGTCCACCAGTCCCATTGTCTTCAGTTCAACCGCCGCCAGCGTCACCCCCGCCCGGCGCACGCCCAGCATGTCGGCCAGGTGGGCGTGGGTCAGGAACAGATCTTCGTGCGCGTTTCGGGCGTGGCTGAGCAGGATCCAGTTTGCCAGCCGGGCCTTGATGTCGTGCGATTGCGATACGGCCGCCAGCTGGGCCACCTCTTGCGAGAACACCCACAGGTAGATCGCAAATGCCCGGAGCATGCTCGGGCGGCGCGCGACGAGCCGCCGCAAGACGTCTCCGTCGGCGCGAAACGCCCTGCCTCCGCGCTGCACATGAAGGGTCAGGTTGCCCGGTCCTTGCCCCAACACATGTTGCAGCCCTACGGCGCCTTCCCGGCCGGCCAGCCCGACCGCGAG
The DNA here is from genome assembly GCA_003241965.1 of Burkholderiales bacterium. Classification (GTDB taxonomy): domain Bacteria; phylum Pseudomonadota; class Gammaproteobacteria; order Burkholderiales; family Burkholderiaceae_C; genus Hydrogenophaga. The sequence continues at coordinate 1,778 of QBMB01000153.1, forward strand.
GCCGCTGCCGTCGGTGTGCCTCACCATCAGGGCCACGCTGGCGCTGGTCAGAAAGTGCACGTGTCCCGAAGGTTGGTGGGGCGTCGCCAGGGTCTCGCCCGTTTTCAACTCGACGGGTTCACAACAGCGCTCCAGCAAGCGCAAGTCTTCGTTTGACAACTGGGCCACAAGGCCGTTGTGCATCAAAGTCAAAAGGGCTCCCGTTCAAGGTTGAAAGACAACACTGCGGCGAGAGCAAGTGGCGAAATTGCCAGATCGGACTAACGTCTTGTGACGAGAAGTGTACGTGGCCTGTGAGTCGGTGCGTGAGTCGGCACATGGTTTGGTCGCGGAGTGGACACCAACCTTCCCGCCAACACGCAAGTGCAGAGCGCCGAGGGCGAGCCTTGAATGTTCGGTATCGAACATACGGTGGAGCCATTGCACCTACACTGGTTCCCGCGCGGTCATGTCGGCCTCGCACGCTTGATCGCCCGCCGGGCGGGAGTTCCGACATTGCCAGTCGACCGTGCCGTCAACCAGATTCTCGCTGCCCTGGCCGCTGACGATCAGCTGCCCTGGGGTCCGCGCCTTGAGTTGGTGGACCTCCCCGCACGGGCAGAGCTGCAGTCACCGGGGGTCGAAGTCTCCCATGTGCATTTCCCCGTCAGTGCACTTGTCGTGATGTTGCGCGCCACTTCTGGAAGCGATGAAGTTCCAGTGGCGCTGGTCGGACGCGATGGTGTGGTGGGCGTGGCGGCACTCCTTGGTGCACCTCCCGAGGAGAGTCGCGCGGTGGTGCTGCACCCTGGTACGGCCTGGCGACTGGCTGCCACCGCGCTGGTGGGCGACTATCTTCAATCGGCACAGTTGATTCAGCCGGTGTTGATACATGTGATGGCCTTGACCACCCAGATGGCACAGACGGCAGTCTGCGAGAAGATTCACAGCGTGGAGCAGCGCCTGTGCCGCTGGCTGCTCAACGCCTTTGACCGCGTCCCTGGCGACGCTCTGGCCTTGGATCTGGGTGACCTGACGGAGATGTTGGATGTGCCGGTGGAAGCCCTGGCCGGTGCTGCGGCGCAGCTGGTCGGCTCGGGCGCGCTGGCGTGCGGGCCCGGCCGCCTCGTGCTGCTGAACAGGTCTGCGCTTCAAGCACAGACCTGTGGCTGTCAAGTCATCGTCAGCAGCCGGGGCATGTAGCCGGTGCGCAGGGCGTGGGCCCAGTCGGGCCGCCCGTTCTTGATGGCCAGCCGCGCGGCGGATTCAAAGTCGTAGGGCACTGAAATCAACTCGGCTTGCCACACGCCACTCACCTGCTCGGCCACCGCGTAGCGTGCGTCGGGGCTGCCGTTCTCGACGCGGTGATAGTTCGAGAGCGGGTGGGCGCGGCTGACGTCGTACGCCGGCATGCCCACCGCCCCCGGGTTGACGACCAGCAGACCTCCCGGCAGGCGCAGGGCGCGCTGCACATGGGTGTGCCCGCAGACCAGCAACTGGACATGCGGCGGCATGTGATCCCCCAGACGTTCGGCAATCTCGTGCGAAAGCGCCATGCGCACACCCTCGCCCTCGGCAGTCTCCAGCAGGTACTCGATCGTGCTGCGCGGTGTGCCGTGGCACCCTGCCACTGCACCGCCCAGGCGTTCAGCCCACAGCTCGCCGTTGTGCAGGCGAGGGTCCAGCGAATCGTGCAGCGAGGTGAGCCACCAGCGTGCCGGGTCGTCCAGCTCCGCCGCGGCAAAGGCGTCGGACGAGCTGCGCACACCGGTGGTGACCTGCAAGACCTGGGGGTCGTGGTTGCCGGCGACCTGAAGCCAGTCTTGTTGCATGAGGAAATGGGCGGTCTGCAGCGGCATGAGGGGGCCGCTGACCATGTTGCCCAGGTTGATCACTTCGTCCACACCCCCGCGCCGGGCAATGTCTTCGACCACGGCTTTGAGGGCCGACAGGTTTCCATGGATGTCGGACAGGATCGCAATCTTCATGGCCTGGCTCCTAAAGGTTGAAGCCGCCGAGGCTTTGCAGGCGTTCCACGTGCGCCATCAGGGAGCGCTTGGCCACGGGCCAGAGCCGCTCGGGCACATCGTCATAGGCCAGCTTCACCCAGTCGTCCGGCGTGCCTTGCGGCGCGACCTTCAAGGCCTGTGCCACCTTGGATTCGCGCCGCAGCCGGTGCGCCTTGAGTTGCGCAATCGCGACCAGCGCTCCCCCTTCGGTGGGTGCACCGGGGTGCTCGGCGCTGGCTCGCAGGTCGCCCAGCACGTAACCGTGGGCGGGCAGGATGAACTCAATGCTGTGGGTGCGGCATCGGTCGGCCAGTTTGTCCAGCGAATCGAGGTACGCCCCCATGCTGCCGTCGGGCGGATCGATCACGGTCGTGCTGCCGTTGAGGATGTGGTCGCCGGTGAAGAGCAGGCCGTCCTCGACCAGCACCAGGCACAGGTGGTTGGCGGCATGGCCGGGCGTGTGCACCACCTCCAGCGTGTGGGAGATGGTCGTCTGGCCCGATTGCCCGATCAGCATGAGTTGTTCGCCGTCGGCCAGCGAACGCTCGGGTACGAAGCGGCTGTTTTCGCGTGCGGTGGGCTGGCTGGGCAGTCCCAGGATGGGCGGTCGCTCCAGGCCGGCGGCCACACACAAGGCTTGAAGCCTTGGGGCACCGGGTGAGTGGTCGGGGTGCGAATGCGTGCAGACGATGGCCTGGATGCTGCCTCCCGCCGCGCGCCACAGCCGTTCAATGTGCTCGGGATCGTCCGGGCCCGGGTCAATCACGATGTGGCCGCTGGCCGGGTCGCCCACCACATAGCTGTTGGTGCCCGGGCCGGTCATGAAGCCGGGGTTGGGTGCAGTGAGGCGCTGCACGTTCTTGAGCAACTGCACCGGCTGTTCGTGCTGCCAGTCCAGGCTGTGCGCGATCTGCCCATCGGGACACACCAGAGCGAGTTCACCGAAGGGCGCCTCGTGCTCCATGTGGCGAGATTCGTGTCCCGCCAGCAAGCCCGCCCGGGGACAACTCGTCCACAGGGGTTGGTCATTCACGGCGCAGGCATTGAGCACATCCTCCACGGACGCGTAGGCCTTCAGGCGCTCCAGCGTGCGGATGGTGGGGAAAATGATGAAGAAGTTGCCCGCTTCGTGGCGCGCCAGCGCGTCCGCTGCTCTCACCCAGACCGGCTCGAACTGCTCCGCTTCGTCGGCCACCGGGGCTTGACCCTCGGGCATGCGGGCCACGAGAAAGGGCACGTCGAAGCGGCGCGGCAGGTCGCGGTCTGTGATCCAGTGCGCGAGCACGAACACGCCAGCGCCGTCCAGCGTGAGGCCCTTGGTTCGGCACTGTTCGGCGAACGGGGCCTGGCGGTCCAGCGTGGCGATGTCGCCGTCGTCCACGGCAGACCCATCGGCCCGGTGCGCCAGCAGCACGCCGAGCTCTTCAAAACTCTCGCGGATCGCTGCGATGGCCTGCGTGAGGTGCAAATCGCTCTGGGTGGCGCGGCGCGTGGCGATGCCATGGGACTGCGCATCGGCCACATCAATGCCGCCGCCAGGAAACACATACGCCCCGGGTGCGAAGCTCGCCGTCATGGAGCGGCGGGTCATCAAGACTTCGATGCCCGGGCGGGCGGGGTCGGTGCTGTCGCGCAGCAGCAGGACGGTGGCTGCCTCACGCAGCGGGGCGGGTG
>QBMB01000154.1:0-1180 GCA_003241965.1 Burkholderiales bacterium
GCCTGGCGCTCGTCGGCAGCGGGCTCGAAGCCTCCGCCGAGCGCGCGCACCAGCCCCACTTGGGCCGAGAGCGTGCGGGCCTGCAGATCGACGCTCAGGCGGCGCTGGTTGAGCAGCGCGGTCTCGGCGGTGAGCACGGTGAGGTAACCGCTGAGTCCCGCGCGGTAGCGCTGGGTGGCGATGTCGTACGCGGCCTCGGCGGCGCTGGAGGCCAGCGCCTGCTGCTCGCGCTGGCGCTCAACGGACTGGCGCGCATCGAGCTGGTCGGCGGTATCGCGCACAGCTTCGAGCACGGCGCCGTTGTAGCTCTCCACCGCAGCGTCGAGGTCGGCGGTTTTCACGCGCAACTGGGCACGCAAGCGCCCCGCGTCGAAGATCGGCAAGTGGATCGCCGGGCCCACACCGTATTGCTGGCTGCCCGATTCGATCAGGCGGTCCAGCCCGATGCTGGACAGGCCCACGAAGGCGGTCAGGCTCACGTTGGGATAGAACTGCGCCTTGGCCGAATCCACACCCTTCGTGGCCGCTTCCATGCGCCAGCGCGCGGCGCTCACGTCGGCACGGCGGCCCAGCAGGTCGGCCGGCAGCACGGCCGGCAGCGCCAGCGTCTTCATGCCTTGCAGGTCGGGCTGGAGCTGGTCGTAGCTTTGCGGCGGCAAGGCAGCGAGCGCGGCCAGGGCGTGCCGTGCCATGGCGATCTGCTCGTTCAACTGCTCGATCTGCACGCGCGCCTCGGGCAAGGCGCCCTCGCCCTGCTTGAGCTCCACGCGGGTGTCCAGCCCGGCATCGACCCGCTGGCGGATCAGCGCGAGCACCTGGTCCCGCTGGGCGAGCGACTGCTGCGCCACCTCGCGCTGTGCGAGCAGGCGGCCGAGCTGTACATAGGTCTGCGCCACGTTGCTGGCCAGCACGTTGCGCGCGGCCTGCAGCTCGGCAGCAGCGGCACGTTCGCTGCCCACGGCGGCTTCAATGGCGGCGCGGTGGCGGCCAAAAAAATCGATCTCCCAGCTGCCGGCGATCTGCGCATTGGCCAGGGTGCGGATGGAGCCGCCCAGCGGCGCGGGGTAAATGCTGTTGGCACTGAAGCGCTGGCGGGTCACGTCGGCGCTGCCGTTGATTTGCAAGCCATCGGCGGCCTCCTCGCCCGAGGTGGCGGCCTGGGCCCGGCGCAAACGCGCCC
>QBMB01000154.1:1190-5399 GCA_003241965.1 Burkholderiales bacterium
TCAGCGAAGGTTGGGCCTGCAAGGCTTGTTCGATCACGCGGGAGAGCGAGGCATCGCCCCAGTCGCGCCACCAGTCGGCTTGCACCGGCGGCAACGGCGCGGCGCTGGCGGTGGGCGTCAGCCCCACTGCCTGGGACTCCAGCACTGCGGCCTTCGAGGCGATACCGGCGCTGCTGGCACATCCGGCCACCAGCACCACCACACCGAGAGACAGCGCCGTCTTCAGGCGCCGTACAGGTCCACGGAACTCAGGTCGTTGATAGGGCTTCATTTGCTTAGGCAGTGATTTGAGCGAAAAAAACGGGGCACGGGCGTGCGCTGCAGGCAGGTTCGCAGGACCTGATCAGCCCGTTTCGCGCAGCGCATCACCGGTCTCGGCCATGCGGCGCAGGTAGCCCATCAAGGCGGTCCATTCGGTCTTGGAAAAACCCGCCAGATGCTGGTTCATCACATCGGCCAGCACCTCGGGCACGTGCACCATGGCGGCCTCACCTTCTGGCGTGAGCTCGACCTGCACGACGCGGCGGTCTGCGGTGGAGCGCACCCGCTTGCACAGGCCCTTTTTCTCCAGCCGGTCGAGCAGCCGGGTCATGGCGCCAGCATCGGTTTGTGCCCACTTGGCCAGTTCCGCCACGGTGGACTGCCCGTTCATGCGCAGCCGCATCAGCGGACCCCACTGGGCGGTGGTCAGGTCGTGCGGCCCCAGGCGCTTGTCGGCCTGGTACACGATGGACAGCAACACACGCTTGAGCAGAAAACCCACGCTCTGATCAGAGGTGTAGGTGCTGGCGTCGTAGAAGTCGGCCGGGGGAGGTGTGCGTGCCATGGAGGGAGGGAGTCGATCAGGAAACCGCGAATATACATGCCTAGGCAATATTTATCCAGGCAACCTGAATGACCGCAAGGGCCGCAGGGTCGTGCGCCCATGCAAAAGGCCCGCGTTCGCGGGCCTTTTGCATGGGGTCTGGCCGTATTGGCCAGGGGCTTGATCAGCCGCCCCGTTTCGAGCGCTTGCCGGGGTTCTTCTTGCTGCGGGTGGCCACGCCACGCTCCAGGCTCACGCGCTGGCCACGGCCAGGGGAGGTCAAGGACACGCCAGCGACGGGCGTGGGGCGGGGGGTGGCTTTGCGGTCGGCTTCGGTGACGATTTTGTTGCCCATGACTGGATCCTGAGAAAGTTTCGGAAAGTGCGTAACACGCTATTAGGCCACAAGGACCTGGCGCGGGTCAGGCAGCGTCGACCGCGTTCCAGGTGAATGCGGAATCGGTGGACAAAGCCTCGGGGCGGCGCACCGGCATGTGCCAGCCATGTCGGGCGCTGGTCTGAGCCGATACGTCGATGCGCGGCGCTTGCGTGACCACATTGCCGAAGATGGTGGCAAATGAGGCGTCGGCCGCGTCGCGCCCGGTGCCGATGCGCACGAAGCCCATGGGAATCGCCGTGCCGGAGGGGTCGAATATGTACCAGCGGTGGCCGATGTAGGCCTCCACGTAGGCGTGGAAATCGGTCGGGCCCAGGGCTGGGTCGGCACCGAAGTCGATCGCAGTGGTGAAACGCGCGGGGATGTTGAGCGCGCGGCACAGCGTGATCATGAGGTGCGCGAAATCGCGGCACACACCTTTGTGGTCGTTGAGCGTGTCCAGCGCCGAGGTCATGGAGTTGCTGGTGTTGGACTCGAAGGTGACCTGGCTCTGTACCCAGTGCTGGATCGCCTGCACGCGGCGATAGCCCTGCGGCAGGTGGCCGAACAGGTTGTTGGCCATGGCGGTCACGCAGTCAGACTGGCAGTAGCGGCTGGGGTAGATGTAGGTCAGCACCTCGGCCGGCAACTGGCTGATGGGCGTCTCGAACACGCTGTCTGGCTGGGCGACATGGTGAACGATGTCCAGTGTGGCGCGGTAGCGCACCTGGAGCGGGCCGGGGCTGGCGGTCAGGCGCAGGATGCGCGTGCGCGTGGCGGGATCGGTGTGCGAGACCATGGGCACGGGTTGGCTGACCTGCAGCTCTTCCCACACCACGGTCTGCTGCGGCGCGTGCGCGGCCTGCACATTGAAGATGAAGTCGGCGCCGGGCTGGTTGACCTCGTATTGCAGGTCGATGGCGAGATGAATACGAACCATGGGGTCACCGTGAATGAAGGGGTGGATCGGCCTTGTGGGCGTCGGGGGCGGTGATCTGAAGCATGGTACGCGCCTGTGAAAACTTCTTCTGTGCGCCAAGGCACCTTGTCCCGCTTTCAATCGGGACAAAGGGCTTGGGCGTAAGCTCGAATGCCATGCGCGCGCTGCTCTCCACTTTCTCCTTGCAAGAGTTGCGCCACCACCCGTGGCGCAACGCCACCGCCGTCGTGGCGGTCATGTTGGGCGTGGCGCTGGCATTCGCGGTGCACCTCATCAACGCCTCGGCGCTGGCCGAGTTTTCCAGCGCGGTGAGCTCGGTCAACGGCCAGCCCGACGCGGAGCTGCGCGCGCGCCAGGGTCCGCTGCCCGACGCGCTGCTGGACCGAGTGGCTGCGCACCCCGAAGTGGCGCTGGCCAGCCCGGTGCTGGAGTCGTCCGTCCAGGCCGTGTTGCCCGGTGGGAAGCGCGTGGCCATGCAGTTGCTGGGCGTGGACGCGCTTGTGGTGGCGGGCCTGTCGCCCGCGCTCATGCCGATCCCAGAGGCAGCCACCGGCGACGCTGCGGCGCGGCGCTTCGATCTGTTTGCGCCCGATGCGGTGTTCATGAACGCCGCCGCACAGCAGGCCCTGGGCAACACCGCCACACTGCAACTGCAGATCGGCCTGGGCTTGCGCAGCGTGCGCGTGGCCGGTCGGGTGAACGCGCCGGGCGCACCGCTGCTGGTGATGGACGTGGCCGCCGCGCAAGACCTGATGGGCCGCGCAGGCCAGCTCAGCCGCATCGACCTGCGTCTGGCGCCCGGCGCGCAGCTGGATGCGGTGCTGGCCTCGCTCGCGCTGCCCGCCCAGGTGATCGCGCAGCGGCCCGAGCAGTCGGGCGAGCGCGTGAGCAACCTCTCGCGCGCCTACCGGGTCAACCTCACCGTGCTGGCGTTGGTGGCTTTGTTCACCGGCGCCTTCCTCGTGTTCTCCGTGCTCTCCCTGTCGGTAGCGCGGCGCCAGCCGCAGTTCGCGCTTCTCGGTGTGCTGGGCCTGTCAAGCAACGAACGCTTGCGCCTGGTGCTGGCCGAGTCGGCGCTGCTGGGTCTGCTGGGCAGCGCGCTTGGTGTTGCGCTGGGCACGGCGCTGGCCGCACTCGCCTTGAGGCTGCTGGGCGGCGATCTGGGCGGCGGCTATTTCTCCGGCGTGGCGCCGCCCCTGCAATGGAGCGCCTGGGCTGGGCTGGTGTACGGCGGGCTGGGTGTGGCGGCCTCGGTGGTGGGCGGCTGGTGGCCCGCTCGCGCCACGGCACGCATGGCACCGGCACTGGCCCTCAAAGGCCTGGGCGCACCGGCGCCACCGGGCGCACGCCGCCACACGCTGGCCTTGGCGCTGGTGGCGCTGGCCGCGGCCCTGGCCTGGGCGCCACCGGTGGCAGGCATTCCGCTGGCGGCCTATGTCTCTGTCGGGCTGCTGCTGGTGGGCGGCATTGCGGCGCTGCCGCTGGCGGTGGGTTGGCTGCTGGACCGCATCGCCCCCCACATCACGCGGCACGCGCTGCCGGTGCTGGCGGTGGAGCGCGCGCGCCGCCTGCGCGAGACCGCTGCGGTGGCCACCAGCGGCGTGGTGGCCAGCCTGGCCCTGTCGGTGGCACTCACGGTGATGGTGGCGAGCTTTCGCGAATCGGTCACGCAGTGGCTTGACGCGGTGCTGCCCGCGCAGCTCTACGTGCGCAGCAGTGGCAGCAATGGTCTGGACAGCAACCACCTGCCCACCGCTTTCGTGGCGGCGGTGGAGGGCGTGGAGGGGGTGGCGCGGATGGACACCTTGCGCGCCACACCGGTGCAGATGGACCCGGTGCGCCCTGCCGTGGTGCTTCTCTCGCGTCCACTGCACATGGAACCGGGCTCGGCGCTGAGCCTGCCGCTGGTGGGCAACCCGCTGCCGGCCCCACCCGTGACAGGCGGTGAACGCGTCGTCGCGGTGTATGTGAGTGAGGCCATGGTCGATCTCTACGGAGCGCAGCCCGGCAGCTGGCTGCCGGGTCTGGCGCAGGCCTTCGCCGAGCCGAACGTGCGGGGTGTGCGCTTTTTTGTGGCGGGCGGGGGGG
>QBMB01000155.1:0-535 GCA_003241965.1 Burkholderiales bacterium
ATCCGGCACGGGCGCTTTGGCAAAGCGGGGTCGCGTCATCGCTTGCACATCCAGCATGAGTTGCCGCGTCTTGAACACCCGCACGCCACAATGGTAGTGCAGCAAATGGCGCAGCTGCGGACGCAGGGCTTGCAGCGCGCCGGCACAGGCCCGCAGCGTGGCAATGAAGGGCGCCGGAGCGTCCATGGCGACTTGCAGACCCAGCCACTGCTCACCGCTCAGCGGATGCGCATCGTCCGCGTGGGCTGCGCGCAGGCCGCTTTCGGGTGTGAGCACATAGAGCGCGTCGGGGTCCAGGGGCGCCAGCGTGTTGGCCTCTTGCGCCAAGTCGGGCAGCAGGCCCACGTCGCGCAACAGAAGCAGCTCGAACGCGCGCAAGATCACTTGCTGTGCATCGCTCTTCTCGGCCAGCAATTGCACAGCGATGGTGAAGTGGTCAAACAGGCTGGCGTGCGGATCGTCGCGCGCCAGCAGGCGCATGAGCAACTCGTTGAGGTAACTGCCCGAGATCAGCGCTTCGCCGGTGGGCATCACA
>QBMB01000155.1:545-5232 GCA_003241965.1 Burkholderiales bacterium
GCATCACATGCCCACCCTGCCATTGGGCCGACTTGAGCGTGCGCACCTCGGCCTCCCCCGTCCACGACAGGTGCAGCGGCTGCAAGGGCAGCAGCACCGGGCGGAACTGGGAGGTGGGCCGCTTCACGCCCTTGGCCACCAGCGCGATGCGCCCGTAGTGGCGGGTGAACACCTCCAGCACCAGACTGGTTTCGCTCCAGTCGTAGCGGTGCAGGACGAAAGCGGGTTCCTCGGAAACGCGTTTCAGGGCCACGGGTCAGGCAGCCAGTGGCTCACTCGTAGCCGAACGAACGCACACGCGCGTCATCGTCGGCCCAACCCGAACGCACCTTCACCCACAGCTCCAGGAAGACCTTGCAGTCCCACAACTTTTCGAGTTCCTGACGCGCCTCGGTGCCGATGCGCTTGAGCTTCTCACCGCCCTCGCCGATCACCATGCCCTTGTGGCCTTCGCGCTCCACCACGATGGTGGCGGCAATGCGCTTGAGCGAGCCTTCTTCCTCGAACTTGTCGATGATCACCGTGGAGGTGTAGGGCAATTCGTCGCCAGTGAGGCGGAAGAGTTTTTCGCGCACCATCTCGCTGGCCATGAAGCGTTCGCTGCGGTCGGTCAGCTCCTCCGGATCGTGCATCCAGGGTTGCTGAGGCAAGAATTTCTCGCAGATGCCGAACAGGCGCTCAATGTCCTTGGCGGTTTTGGCCGACATGGGCACGAACTCGGCGAACGGGTGGCGTTCCTGCATGGAGCGCAGCCACGGCGCAAGATCACCCCGGCGGTGCACCAGGTCGAACTTGTTGGCCAGCAGGATCACCGGCACGTTGGCCGGCAACAGCGACAGCACCTTGGCGTCGGCCAGGTTGAAATGGCCGGCCTCCACCACGAAAAGAATCAGGTCCACGTCGCTCACCGCGCCCATCACGGTCTTGTTTAGCGCTCGGTTGAGCGCGTTGCCGTGGCGGGTCTGGAAACCGGGGGTGTCCACAAAGATGAACTGCGTGGGGCCCAGGGTGCGCATGCCGGTGATGCGGTGGCGCGTGGTCTGCGCCTTGCGCGAAGTGATGCTGACCTTTTGCCCCACCAGAGCATTGAGCAGCGTCGACTTGCCCACGTTGGGCTTGCCGACGATGGCGACAAAGCCGCAGCGTTGTTCGGCAGGATCGACGTCCGGCGCTTCCTCGACGGGCTCGGCGGCTTCGCCCGCGGGGCCCACCGCAGTTTCCTTGCTCAAGGCCTTGGCCAGCATGGCATCGAGTTCGGGGTTGGACGGGGGATTCACAGGTGTGCGGGGCATGGCTTCAAGGTACCTTGGCAGAAGGGGCGACATCGGTGGTCGCGGGAGGCAAGGCATCGGCCTGCTTGGGATCGGCGGTGAGGTGCTGCAGCATGGCCGCGGCAGCGGCTTGCTCACCGGCCCGCCGCGAAGCCCCGATGCCACGTTCGCTGCGGCCGGTCTCGGTCACGGTGCACTCCACATCAAAGGTCTGTTTGTGCGCCTCGCCCAGGGTGGCCACCACGCGGTAGACCGGCAGTTTCATTTTGCGCGCCTGCAGCCACTCCTGCAATTCGGTCTTGGGGTCTTTGCCCATCGCACTCATCTGCGCATTGAGTTCCAGGTCGCTGTAGAGGCGGCGAACCAAGGCAGCCGCCACTTCGAAGCCGGCGTCCAGGTACACCGCACCGATGACCGCTTCCAGTGCGTCTGCAAGGATCGAGGGGCGTTTCTGCCCACCAGAGCGCTTTTCACCGTCGCCCAACCGCAGGCAGATCGACAGGTTCAAGCGCGATGCGATCTCGAACAGGGTGTCCTGCTTGACCAGGTTGGCCCGCACACGGGACAGGTCGCCTTCAGGCAACTGGCTGAGTTTTTCAAACAGAAGCCCGGACACCGCCAGGTTGAGCACCGAGTCGCCCAGAAACTCCAGTCGCTCGTTGTGGTCGGCGGTGAAACTGCGGTGGGTCAGCGCGCGCTCCAGCAAGCGCGGATTGGCAAAATTGTGTTGCAGGCGCCGTTGCAGCGCCAGAAGTTCCGGGTTCAAGAATGCGGGCGCTCCATCGAGCGCTCCCTGCCCTGGCTGCATGTCACTTCGAGCGGCCTTCGTACTTCATCAGCAGGTAGGCCGGACCGGCGAGGGGGATCTCCCGGGTGTAGGCATAGGAGACCACCACACGATCACCCTCTTTGCCCACCACCAGGTCTTTGCCCGAAATGGTGCGGATGTCGTCAATTTGCGCAGCCTTGTCGAACGTGCTGCGCACCTCGGCCACCGTGGAGCCGGCAGCGGCCTTGTCCACGGCCTTTTGCACGGCGATGTACTCGATGTAGGTCGGCACGATCTGCGCAAACACCACCCCCGCCAACGCCAGCAAGATGCCCACGATGATCAGCCCCATGAAGGTCAGGCCTTGTTGTTGTCGCTTCAGTTTCATGACGTCATGCTCCAGGGGTGGGGGTTGTCATTCAAAGGACCCGATGCGGCCCAGATCACCAAAATTCATCCAGACAAAGAAGGCCTTGCCAACGATGTTGCGCTCCGGCACAAAGCCCCAATAACGCGAATCAAGGGAGTTGTCCCGATTGTCACCCATCATGAAGTAGTGCCCGGCGGGCACCTTGCAAGTGACGCCTTCGACCGTGTACTTGCATCCGTCGGCAAACGGGAACTCGCTGGCCCCCGGCACAAAAGCGGGACGGTCGTCGTCGTTCAGGGTGTTGTACCGGCGCTTGTCCAGCGTCTCCGAGAACTGCTTTGAATAGCGCATCGAATCGCCATCAAAGAAGTCAGGCTGCGCCACCCGGGGCACTGCCTTGCCGTTGACGGTCAATTGTTTGTTCAGATAGGCCACCTCGTCGCCGGGCACGCCGATCACCCGCTTGATGTAGTCCAGGCTGGGTTGTGGGGGGTAGCGGAACACCATCACGTCGCCGCGCTGCGGCTCGTTGTTGGCGATCAACTTGGTGTTGAACACCGGCAAACGGACGCCGTAGTGGAATTTGTTCACCAGGATCAGGTCGCCCACCCTCAGGGTGGGAATCATCGAGCCCGACGGGATTTTGAAGGGCTCGAAGAGGAAGGAACGCAGCACGAACACAGCCAGGATCACCGGGAACAGCCCGGCCGTCCAGTCCAGCCACCAGGGCTGCGCGAGCAGCTTTTGTCGAGCGGGCTCAACCTCGCCCTCGATCTGGCTGAAACCTTGTTTGATCAGGGCTTCCTTGCGGGTGTTGTGCTCCACCAGCAACTGTTCGGCGGCGCGCCGGCGCTGCGGGAGAAACACGGCCTGCTCAAGCAGCCAGTACAAACCGGTGACCACCGTGGCCAGCATCAGCAGCAGGGCGAAGTTGCCCTCCACCACCCCGGCGTACCAGGCGCCGGCATAAGCGACAAAGGCCGCCAGGATCACCGCGGTGACCGTTCCCATGAGTGCCTGCATCAGTCCTGCACCTGCAATATGGCGAGGAACGCTTCCTGGGGTACTTCCACCGAGCCGATCTGTTTCATGCGCTTCTTGCCTGCTTTCTGTTTTTCAAGGAGTTTGCGTTTGCGCGAGATGTCGCCGCCGTAGCATTTTGCCAGCACGTTCTTGCGCAGTGCCTTGATGGTCTCGCGCGCGATCACGTTGCCACCAATGGCCGCCTGGATCGCCACATCGAACATCTGCCGGCTGATGATCTCGCGCATCTTGGCCACCACCGCGCGCCCTCGGTACTGCGACTGCGAACGGTGCACGATGATGGACAGGGCGTCGACCTTCTCACCGTTGAGCAGGATGTCGACCTTCACCACGTCCGCCGCCCGGTACTCCTTGAACTCGTAGTCCATGGAGGCATAGCCCCGGCTCACCGACTTGAGCTTGTCGAAAAAGTCCAGCACGATCTCGCCCAGGGGCATGTCGTAGGTCAGCATGACCTGCTTGCCGTGGTAGGCCATGTTGAGCTGCAGGCCGCGCTTCTGGTTGGCCAGCGTCATGACCGCACCCACGTACTCCTGCGGCATGTACAGGTGCACGGTGACGATCGGCTCGCGAATCTCCTCCAGGCGCCCCTGGTCGGGCATCTTGGAGGGGTTCTCCACCATCACCACCTCGCCATCGGGCCTCATCACCTGGTACACCACGCTCGGGGCGGTGGTGATGAGGTCCTGGTCGAACTCGCGTTCCAGGCGTTCCTGCACGATCTCCATGTGCAGCAGGCCAAGAAAGCCGCAACGGAAGCCGAAGCCCAGCGCCTGCGACACCTCGGGTTCGTACTGCAGCGATGCGTCGTTGAGCTTGAGCTTCTCCAGCGCATCGCGCAGCGAGTCGTACTGGTTGGCTTCGGTCGGGTACAGACCGGCGAACACCTGAGGCTGCACTTCCTTGAAGCCGGGCAAGGCCTCGGTCGCCGGGCCTGCATTGTTGGGCAGCTTCTTCTCCAGCGTGATGGTGTCACCCACCTTGGCCGCCTGCAGTTCCTTGATGCCGGCAATGATGTAGCCCACCTCGCCAGCCTCCAGCGATTCGCGCGGCTCGTTGCCCGGCGTGAACACGCCCATGCTGTCGGCGTTGTAGACCGTGTTGGTCGCCATCATCTTGAAACGCTCACCCTTGAGCAGGTGGCCATCGACCACGCGCACCAGCATCACCACCCCCACATAGGCGTCGTACCAGCTGTCCACGATCATGGCGCGCAAGGGGCCATCGGGGTTG
>QBMB01000156.1:0-2344 GCA_003241965.1 Burkholderiales bacterium
GCGCTCGCGGCCAACTGGTTGGCCTGGCGCGCTGCATCGGCGCTCTGGCGCACCGTGCTGGTGATTTGCTCCATCGAGGCTGCGGTCTCTTCCAGGTTGCTCGCCGCCTGCTCCGTGCGTGCCGAGAGATCCTGGTTGCCCGAGGCAATCTCGGCGCTGGCGTGGCCCATCGCGGTGACGCCGCTGCGGATGTCGCGCACCATGCCGGTGAGGGCGTGCTGCATGCGCTGCACACCGGCCAGCACGCGGGCTGTTTCGTCGGTTCCCTGCACCTGCACAGACACGGACAGATCTCCTGCGGCCACACGGTCCATCGCACGCGCTGCCGCATCCAGCGGACGCGTGATGCGCACACCGATCGCATAGCCCAAGGCCAGCGCCAGGGTCAGCACAGCGACCGCCACAGCCGCGGTGAGCACCACGGCGCGGTGCTGCAATGCGGCCAGCTGACCCACCATCGCATCGGCCCGAGCGCTCACGGCGACACTGATTTCTCCAAAGGCGGTGTCGGCAGCGCGCACGTCCGCCTTGGCGGGCTCCATGGCCTGGTTGGCGCGCCACGGATCGTTGATTTCACCGCGCGAGATCCCCACGTGAATGAGCTCGACCGCGTCGCGATAGCGGTTGATGCCAGCCTGCATGCGCTGGAGGGCCTCAAGCTCTTCGGGGCGCAGCAAGGGCTCAAGCACCGTCATGCGCTGCAAGCCGCCTGCCACTTGTTCACGCCAGCTCTTGTGGTAGCGCTCGAGCGCTTCTTCCTCGGCCAGGTTGAGAAACATGTCTTTCTCGTAGCGGCGCATGTTGCCGACGTCAGCGCGCAGTTCGCCAAGCGTGCGCACGGCGCTGACTTCTGTGAGAACCAGTTGCTGACCCGCGGCCACCGCGCGCTGCAGACCGAACAGCGCCGCAGCGGCAACGACCACGATGCCCAGGGCACACAGGCCCAACAAGAGCGCCAATTTCGCGCGCACCGAAATGTGGGAAAGCCAATTCATGAGAAATCCAGACAACAAGCCAAGCGCCCCGGCGGAGCTCCTTGATGCTTTTCGGGTCGCCAGCGCCAGACTTGAGCGCAAGTGATCAACGGATCTTTCGAATAGCCTGATTGTGTTGGTGTGGACGCTCATTAATCGATAGCAAATATGTCGTTTTCATGACGCTGATGTGCCGACCCTGCAGCATGCGACAGGCCTTGGCGCCATCGGGACGCCTTGGGGGTCGCTGTATAACCAAGCGCCCATGAACAAAAACCTCTGGCTGCTGGCCGCCGCGCAAGGCCTGTTTCTCACCAACAACGTGGTCTTCATCGCCATCAACGGCCTGGTGGGCCTGTCGCTGGCGCCGCTGGGCTGGATGGCCACGCTGCCGGTGATGGGCTATGTGGTGGGAGGCGCGCTGTCCACGCCGCTGGTGGCGCGCACGCAAAGCGCCTTCGGGCGCAAGGGCTCATTCCAGATCGGGCTGCTGGTGGCGCTGGGCTCGGCGCTGCTCTGCGCCTGGGCGGTGATGGACCGCAACTTCTGGCTGCTCGTGAGCGCCACTGTGATCGCTGGTTATTACAGCGCCAACGGCCAGCTCTACCGCTTCGCCGCAGCCGAACTGAGCGCGGCGGCGTTCCGCGAAAAAGCGGTGTCGCTGGTGCTGGCGGGCGGGTTGATGGGCGCCGTGCTCGGGCCCAATCTGGCCAGCCGCACACGCACCTTGTTCGACACGCCGTTCGTGGGCGCCTACCTGTCGCTGGCGGTGGTGGCCGTGCTGTCCCTGGCGGTGATGTCGTTCGTGCGCTTCCCGCCCGTGCCCGCCAAAGCCGCGCAGGCCGACCGTGGCCGACCCTTGAGCGTGATCATGCGCCAGCCCGTGTTCATCGTCTCCGCCGCAGGCGCGGCCCTGGGCTACGGCGTGATGAACCTGCTGATGGCCGCCACGCCGCTGGCCATGCAGGTCTGCGGCTTCCCGTTTGAAGACGCGGCCCTGGTGCTGCAATGGCATGTCATCGGCATGTTTGCGCCAGGCTTCTTCACCGGGCATCTGATCAAGCGCTTCGGCGTGCTCAGCATCATGGGTGTGGGTGTGGCGCTCAACGTGGCCTGCGTGGTGATCGCGCTCTCGGGTGTGGAGTTGCACCAGTTCCTGATCGCATTGCTGCTGCTCGGCGTGGGCTGGAATTTCCTCTTCACCGCCAGCACCACACTCTCGCTGCAGGCGTACCGCCCCGAAGAAAAGGACCGCGCGCAGGCGGCCATCAATTTCTGCGTGTTTGCCACCATGGCCCTTACATCGTTTGCCTCCGGGGCGCTGGTGACCACACAAGGCTGGCACTGGCTCAACCTGGGTTCGCTGCTGC
>QBMB01000156.1:2354-5026 GCA_003241965.1 Burkholderiales bacterium
ACTCACCGCAGCGGCCCTGATCTGGCTTGCATGGCGCGGTCGGCAGGCCCGTCCGGTTTGAGGCCGCCGCGCTGCTGAGGCCTCAGGCGGTGGCGCGGGGCAGCGGCGCCAGCACATCCAGCCACGCCTTGAGCGTGCCAAACACCGCCGACGGGTCGGCCTCGTTGAAGATCTCGTGGTACAGGCTCTCGAAGCCTTGGGCGTGCACCTTGTGGCGAGGTGCTGCTGCCGCAAATGCGCGGCTGCCTTCGGGTTGGACCAGGTGATCGTCGCCTGCGTACATGAGCAAAGTCGGCACGCGCCAGTCGGGCGCAGCCTCCAGCACGCGCGGCCCGTTGCTGTCGATGAAATGCGCCAGCCGCGCGGAAATGCGGTTGTGCACCCGGCGGTCCCGCTCGTAGGCCGCCACCGTGGCCGGGTTGTGCGAGATCTTGCTGGCGTCCAGGCCGTTGGACAGGGTCTTGTTGGGCGCGTACCGGTAGAGCAGCTGGATCAGCTTGCGCTGCACCGCACCGATGCCGGCCTGCAGCGCGGGCGATGAAAGCACCAGGCCATCGACCCGGGCCATCTCGCGCTGCACGAAGGTGGCCGACACCAGCCCACCCATGCTGTGCCCCAGGAGGATCAGCGGACATGCCCATGGCTCGGCGATGTGGCGGCGGGTGTCGTCCAGCACCTCGGCCAGGTCGTCCAGCAGCGCGTCGTCTTCGGGCAGCACGCCCTGGGCACCGCCCGAGTCGCCGTGGCCACGTTGATCAAAGGCGCGAACGCAGAAACCCCAGTCGTTGAGGCGGCGCGCCACCGCGTCGTAGCGCCAGGCGTGTTCTCCCAGCCCGTGCACGATGAGCACCACGCCGCGCGGGCGCCGGCGCATCGGCAGGGGCCAGTCGTACATGGCCAGGTTCAGGCCATCGCGCAGGGTGAAGGGAGCCTGGGTCGTGTCGGTCATGTCGGCACAGTGCGGGTGGGCAGTTCGCAATCAGGGCATGCGCGCGATCACCTGCGCCACCGTCGCAGTCAATTTTTGCGCGTAGTCCAGGTGCAGGAATTCGTTGGGGCCGTGGGCATTGCTCTTGGGACCCAACACGCCGCACACCATCATCTGCGCGGTCGGGAAACCTTTGCTGAGCATGTTCATGAGCGGGATGGTGCCGCCCTGGCCGATGGTGCCGCAACCCGCGCCGAAGTGCGCCTGCGAAGCGTCCTGCAAAGCCTGCTCGAACCACGGCGTGGTGGTCGGTGCGTTCCAGCCGCTGGCAGCCCCTTCGCCTTCAAAGGTGACCTTGGCCTGGTACGGCGCGTTGTCTTCCAGCAGGGCCTTGAGCTCCTGCACGGCGGCCGGCGCGTCCACCAGCGGCGGCAGGCGCAGGCTCAGCTTGAAGGCGGTGTAGGGCCGCAGCACATTGCCGGCGTTGCGCATCTCGGGGAAACCGTCGGCGCCTGTGACCGACAACGTGGGCCGCCAGGTGCGGTTGAGCAGCGCGTCCACCGGGTCGGTGGTGGTGGGCAGGGCAAACACGGTGGAGCCGCCGCAGTCGTGGTGCGCCCAGGGGAAACGTTTGTAGATGTCCTCGCCCAGAATGGCCGCTGTGGCGCGTGCTTGCTCGACGCGCTCGGGGGGCACCTCGCAGTGGAAGCTGGTGGGCAGCAGGCGCCCGGTGGCGCTGTCTTCGAGCCGGTCCAACACCTGCCGCATGATGCGAAAACTCGACGGCACCAGGCCCGAGGCGTCGCCCGAGTGGATGCCTTCGGTCAGCACCTCGACCTTGAGCACACCGCTGGCCATGCCGCGCAGGCTGGTGGTGAGCCAGAGCTGGTCGTAGTTGCCGGCACCGCTGTCCAGGCAGATCACCAGGCCCACATCGCCCAGTCGCGTGCGCAGCGCGTCCACATACGGCAGCAGGTCGCCAGAGCCGCTTTCTTCACAGGTTTCAATCAGCCCGACGATGCGCGGGTGCGCTGCCCCCTGGGCCTTCAAGGCCTGCAGCGCGGCGATGCTGGCGTACACCGCATAACCATCGTCCGCCCCGCCGCGCCCGTAGAGCTTGCCGTTGTCGATCTTGGGCGTCCAGGGACCGAGGTCGCTGCGCCAGCCGGTGAACTCGGGTTGTTTGTCCAGGTGGCCGTACATCAGCACGGTCTGGCCTGAGGCAGGGGCAGGTGTGCCATCTTTTCCCGCGCTGGCCGGCACTTCAAAGAACAGCACCGGCGTGCGCGGCACACCACGGGCGTCATTGAGCTGGATCACCTCCAGCGTGAGGCCTTCGACTTTCTGCGCCCGCACCCAGTCGGCCGCGCTTCGCAACACGCGCTCCAGCAGGCCGTGGCTGGCCCAGTCGGGGTCGAAGGATGGCGATTTGGCCGGCACCTCGATGTAGCGCACCAGCTCGGGAATGATGGTCTTCGTCCACGCGGATTCGATGTGGGCCTGAAGAGCCACCGGGTCAAGCGGCGGGAGGGCGTGGGGCAGGCGGGCGTTCATGGCGGCGGTCTCCAGGCGGCAAGCCCCGCGAAGACCGGGGCTCTACCCTCGGCAGTATAGGCAGGGTGGCCCGCCCGTGCGCCCGCGCGCCGCCATGGCCCGGGGCGAGCGGTGCCTCAAGCGTGTGCCGAACCCGACAGGCGGAACACCCGCACCACATCGGCCAGTCGGCTGGCCGATGTGGTGCGGG
>QBMB01000157.1:0-620 GCA_003241965.1 Burkholderiales bacterium
GCGTGGTGGGTTTGCTGGTGCTGGGCGGGGTGTGGGGCGAGGTCAGCGGCTGGCCCGTCTTGCGCCAACCGATGGAGCGCGTCATGACGCGTGGCGCCGGTGTGCCGGTGCAGCTGGAGGGCGACGTGAAGCTGCACCTGCTGTGGCGCCCGCGCCTGGAAGTGGGCCACCTGCGCATTGCATCGGACGACCGCTTCAAGGTGGCGCACCTGCTTGATGCGCGGGGTGTCACGCTGGCCTGGGCCTGGGGCGATGTCTGGCGCTGGCGCCAGGGCGAACCGCTGCGGGTGCAGGCGCTGCGCGCGCAAGAGCTCGACGCGCACCTGGTGCGCCTGGCCGATGGCGGCGCCAACTGGCAGCTGGGTGCGCCCGACGCAGCGAGCGACACGGATGCGCCGCTGGCGCTGCCACGCTTCGGCTCGCTGGTGATGGACCAGGGCCGCATCACGCTGGACGACGCGCTGCTGGATGTGGCGCTGAAGGTGGCGGTGCAGGGCCGCGAGGGGGATGCCCTGCAGGGCGCAGCGGCCGGGTATGTGGCCACCTTCAGCGGTCGCTACCAGGCCCTGCCGCTGAAGCTGGAGGTGCAGGCCGGCAGCACCTTGCCGCTGCTGCAGGAC
>QBMB01000157.1:630-4868 GCA_003241965.1 Burkholderiales bacterium
CACCCAGGGTGCCCATGCGGGTGGAAGGCAGCGTGGGCGCGTCGCGTCTGCTGTTTGACGGCCAGGCCGCCGCGCTGCTCGGCACGCCGCGCCTGGAAGGCCAGCTGCAGTTCAAGGGGCGCTCTCTGGCCGATGTGGGCGATCCGCTGGGCATCACCTTGCCGCGCACGCCGCCCTTTGACCTGCGTGGCACGCTGGCGCACGACGGCGGCGCCTGGCGCTTGAAAGCCACCCGCGCGGTGATCGGCAGCAGCCGCCTGGCGGGCGACTTGTTGTTTGACCAGCGCGTGGAGCCAGCCAAACTCTCCGGCCGACTCACCGGCGCCAAGCTGGCGTTTGCCGACCTGGGCCCGGCGATCGGTACGCAGGGGCCTGCCGCCACCGAACCGGACACGACCCCATCAGGGCGCGTGCTGCCACAGCGCCGCTTTGACCTGCCCTCGCTCAAGGCCATGGACGCCGACGTGCAGGTGAACATCGACGAAGTGGATTTCGGCACGCCCAAGATGGCGCCGCTGAAGGCCTTGCAGACCCGCGTGCAGCTGGACGGTGGCGTGCTGCGCCTGGGCGCGCTGCAGGCCACGGCGTCCGGGGGCTCCATCAAGGGTTCGACCCAGCTCGACGCCAACGCCAGCCCGGCCGCCTGGGCCGCCGAGCTCGACTTCACCGGCATCGACATGGCCGGCTGGCTGCCCGGCCTGAGCACCACCGACCAGCCCACCACGCCGGCCCCGACCCAGAGCGCGGCCGCGCTCAAGCGCGAGCGCAACCAAGCGCGCCAAGGCGGTGATCAGGTGGTGAAGACCTACCTCACCGGCCAGCTGTTCGGGCGCGTCAACGTGCGCGGCGCCGGCCGCTCCACCAGCGAAATTCTGGCCAGCCTGGACGGCCCGGTGCAGCTCACCCTGCGCGACGGCACGCTGTCCCACCTGGCCACCGAGGCCCTGGGGCTGGACGTGGCGCAGTCGCTGGGCGTGCTGATCAAGGGCGACGACGCCCTGCCGCTGCGCTGTGCTCGTTTCGATCTCATCAGCCGCGCGGGCGTGGTGACGCCCACGCTGGCCGTGATCGACAACCGCGACAGCACGATCCGCATCACGGGCGAGGTGAGCCTGCGCGACGAATCGCTTGCGCTGCGCGTCGTGACGCAGCCCAAAGACTGGTCGCCGCTGTCCTTGCGCACGCCCGTCACCGTGACCGGCAGCCTGGGCCAGCCGCAAATCGGCATCGAGGCGAAGGGCCTGGTCGGGCGGGTGTTGGGTGCGGTGGCCCTGGGCGCGGTGGCCGGCCCGGCGGCGGCCTTGTTGCCGCTGATCGAGCAGGGCTCCACCAACCCGGTCGACCCCTGCACGGTGGCCGCAGCGCCTGCACAGGCCGCTGCGAAGCCCTCGGCACCACCTGCCGCCCCGGCCCCGCGCCAAAAGCCCTGAGGCTGGGCGCCGAGGCTCAGCGCTTCAGAGGAAACGCTCGAGAAAGCGGCGGGATGCCCGGTCCAGCCGGTTGCGGTCGGGGATGTCGAACACGACGCCGTGTGCGCTGGTGATCAAGAGGCGCGGCTGCCCCGGCAGGCGGCGGATGTCTTCCTCCACCTTGAGCACGAGCTCGGTCGCGCCGCGGTCGGTGTCGACCCGCCAGGTGCTGGGCGTGGCGAAGGTGCTGACTTCGCGGATGCGCAGGATGACGGGCGAAAACTCGCGCTCGCTCAGGGCCTCATCGACCGCGGCCCGCTGCGCACCACCCAAGGCGTCCAGCCGCGCCACGAACACGAGTTCATGGCCGTCGGGGCCGACGATGGACATTGCTTCATCGGGTGCACTGAGCGGAAACGAGCGAACCACCTGCACGCCCACGTGCTCCGGGCCGCCGGCCACGCGGCACACCCAGCGGCCCTGGGCGTCGCGCTGCAGATCGAAGTCGGTCGGGGAGGGGGTGGTCGCGTTCATGGTGGGCGGCTGCCGGTGTGTGCCGAGGGCTGCGGCAGGTGGTGGGCCAGGGCGTTGTCGATGTGGTCGGGGTCTTCGGCGGCGGCCTGTCGGGCCTGCGCTTCGTGCAGGCGCCAGTAGTGGCCCTGGCGCGCCATCAGCTCGTCGTGCGGGCCCACTTCCACCACCTCGCCGCGGTCCATCACCACCAGCCGGTCGGCCTTGCGCAGTGTGGACAGGCGGTGCGCAATCGCAATGGTGGTGCGGCCCTGCACCAGGTTGTCCAGCGCTTTCTGAATCTCTTTTTCCGTCTCGGTGTCCACCGCCGAGGTGGCCTCGTCCAGGATCAGGATGCGCGGGTCGATCAGCAGCGCACGCGCGATGCTGATGCGCTGGCGCTCACCGCCCGACAGGCCTTGGCCGCGCTCACCCACCAGCGAGTCGTAGCCGTGCGTCAGCCGCAGGATGAAGTCGTGCGCGTGCGCCGCGCGCGCGGCGGCCACGACCTCCTCGCGCGTGGCGCCGGGCTTGCCGTAGGCGATGTTGTCGGCGATGGTGCCGAAGAACAAGAAGGGTTCCTGCAGCACCAGGCCGATGTGGCGGCGGTAGTCGGCCACGCGAAAACGCCGGATGTCGGTACCGTCGAGTTCGATGCGGCCTTCGGTCACGTCGTAGAAGCGGCAGATCAGGTTGACCAGCGTGCTTTTGCCCGAGCCGCTGTGGCCCACCAGCCCGATCATTTCACCGGGACGGATGTCCAGATGCAGGTCGCGGATGACAGAGCGGTTGCCGTAGCGAAACGCCACACCGTGCAGGCTCAGGCCGCCCTTCACCTGCACACCCTGCACCGGCTCGGCGGGCTCGGGCACGTTGGACACGTGGTCGAGGATGTCGAAGATGCGCTTGGCGCCGGCCGCGGCTTTCTGAGTCACCGAGACGATGCGGCTCATGGAGTCGAGCCGGCCGTAGAAGCGCCCGATGTAGGCGATGAAGGCGGTGAGCACGCCCACCGTGATGTCGCCTTTGGAGATCTGCCAGATGCCGAACGCCCAGACCACCAGCAGGCCGATGTCGGTGAGCAGGGTGACGGTGGGCGTGAACAGGCTCCAGGTCTTGTTGATGCGGTCGTTGACCACCAGGTTCTGCGCATTGGCCTCGTGAAAGCGCCCCGATTCGCGCCGCTCCTGGGCGAAGGCCTTGACCACGCGAATGCCGGGAATGGTGTCGGCCAGCACGTTGGTCACGTCGCCCCACACGCGGTCGATTTTCTCGAAGCCGGTGCGCAGGCGGTCGCGCACGCGGTGGATCATCCAGGCAATGAAGGGCAATGGCAGCAGCGTGACCAGCGCCAGCCAGGGGTTGATGGAGAACAGGATGGCCGAGGTCATGAGCAGCATGAGCACGTCGGTGGCGAAGTCGAGCGCGTGCAGCGAGAGGAACACCGAGAGCCGGTCGGTCTCGGAGCCGATGCGCGCGATCAAGTCGCCGGTGCGCTTGGCGCCGAAGTAGTCCAGCGAGAGGCCCAGCAGGTGGTCGAACGCGCTGGTGCGCAAATCGGCCGCGATGCGCTCGGACACCAGCGCCAGCAGCCAGGTGCGCGCCCAGCCCAGGCCCCAGGCCACCAGCCCGGCGCCCAGCAGGCCCGAGAGCAGCAGCGCCACGTAACCGGTGTCGATCTGCTGCCCGTTCTGGAACGGGATCAGCACTTCGTCCATGAGCGGGATGGTGAGGTAGGGCGGCACCAGCGTGGCAGCGGTGGACGCCAGCGTGAGCAGGAAGCCGGCCAGCAGTTTCCAGCGGTAGGGCCGCGCGAAGCGCCACAGCCGCTGCAGCACCCAGGTGGAGGGGATCTCGACCAGCTGGCGCGCACAGACCTCGCACACCTCGCTGTCGGGACTCAGCGGCGACTGGCACGAGGGGCAGCGCAGACCCGCCTCGGGAATGGGCGCCTCACCGCCTTGCAGGCGGGCGATGGCCTGGTCGAACTGGCGCACCAGCCGCAGCGCGGCCGGGTTCTGCGCCAGGGTGAAGCGCCAGCGATGGAGCAGACCGGTGCTGCCCTGCAGGTCCAGCGTGGCCACACCGGCCAGGTCGGTGTGCTGCAGGCGCTGCGTGCTCTCCAGGGGCCAGGTTTGCCGCTCGCCTCGCGCGGACAGCTGCACCAGCGTGCTGGCGGTGAGCAGCAGTTCGCCCGTGGAAAAGTGGCCTTTTTCGTCCAGATCGAGGGTCATGCGGGCCAGCACATCCGGCGCCGGCGCGTTGGCCGAGGTGGTGCCCGGGGTGGCTGGCCCGCATGACCCTCGATCTGGACGAAAA
>QBMB01000158.1 GCA_003241965.1 Burkholderiales bacterium
GCTCTAAATGCTCACCGCGAGGCCGGAGGAAGCTCACGCACCGCCTCACCCGCCACCGCCCACACACGGTCGCCTGCGCGTTGCTCGATCGGGTGCATGCCGGTGAAATCGCCGAAGGCGGGCAGCACGCCGATGGCATGGCGCGCGGGATCGCCCATCCAGAAACACGGCAGCCGCAGCCGCTCGCGTGCGCCGCCTCTCAAGCTGATGCACGGGTGCCAGTGCCCGGCGAGGGTGTAGGCGCCCGGCACGGTCTGCGGCTCGTGGCACAGGGCCCAAGATCCTGTCACCCAAGGCTCGTTCAGCAGTTCGATGCCCCATTCGGGCGGCGGGTCGCCCGCAGCACGGTCGTGGTTGCCCCGCACCAGATGCATGTGCAAGCCGGGGCAACGGCTGCGCCAGTCGGTGAGTGCCCGCCCGACCACGAGGCTCAGCTCCGCGCTGCGTCCGCGCGCGGCGTGCAGCAGGTCGCCCAGAAACACGAGGTGTTGCACAGATGTGTCGCCCAATGACGCCAGCGCATCACCCACAGCGTCGAGCGTGGTGGCGGTGGACCCGGCGGGCACCGGCACGCCCAGGCGGCGAAAGCTCGCGGCTTTGCCCAGGTGCACGTCGGCCACGAGCAGCGTGGCTTGGTCCGGGAGAAAGGCCGCGCCCGAAGGGTGGAGCCAGATTG
The DNA here is from genome assembly GCA_003241965.1 of Burkholderiales bacterium. GTDB lineage: Bacteria > Pseudomonadota > Gammaproteobacteria > Burkholderiales > Burkholderiaceae_C > Hydrogenophaga. Next base: position 677 of record QBMB01000158.1, read on the forward strand.
AAAGGCCCTCGGCCAGCGTCACCGGCACCCAGGGCGCGCGCGGCACCACGGGCAGGGTCAGAGCCGTGCCACCGGCAGCAGCAGGGCCAGGCTGTGTTCGAGGTGTTCGCTGGGCGTGCGCTTGAAGCCGCTGCGCGCAAAACGCTGCAGCCGACCCACGCAGAAGGCGGTGATCACCGACGCGTCGGCTTGAGCGTCCACCGTGGGTGTGGCCACGCCGGCCACCACGGCCGCTTCGCGCAAGTTCTGGCGCAGCACCGATTCGATCTTGTCGAAGAACAGGTTCATGCGCTGTTGCAGCCGCTCGTTTTCAAACACCAGGGCGTCGCCCACCATCACGCGGGTCATGCCGGGGTTTTTCTCGCCGAACTGCAGCAGCAGTGTGACCAGTTTGCGGCAGCGTGCGTTGGCGTCGGGCTCGCGCTCGCCAAGCTGGTTGACGAGTCCGAACACGGACTGCTCGATGAATTCGATCAGGCCTTCGAACATCTGGGCCTTGCTGGCGAAGTGGCGGTAGAGCGCTGCTTCGCTCACCTCAAGCCGTGCCGCCAGGCCGGCGGTGGTGATGCGTTCGGCACCGGGCTGCTCCAGCATCGTGGCCAGCGCCTCCAGGATCTGCACCCTGCGCTCTCCGGGCTTGGGTCGCTTGCGCCCGGTGCTTTCGGCGTGCGCGGCGGCTTCGATCACGCTGGCCGCTTCAAGGGCTGCAGCGTCTTCCGGGGACGGAGACTCGGGGGCGTTGGAGGTCATGGGCAGGCGGTCCGATCGGTGGGTGCTGATGGGTGCTGGTGGCCGCATTGCCGGCCCGGGCTGGTCTTCCTGTTACGAATTTTCGCACATCGCCGCAGCGCCACGAATCCAGCGGGGACGGGGTACGGGCGGTCAGTGGGCAATCGCATCCAGCGCCATGCGAACACGCAGACCACGCCCCAGTGCGCCAGTGTCCAGATGCAGGTGGGTGCCATGCACGCGCGCGATCTCGTCCACGATCGCCAGCCCCAACCCGTTGCCCTCGCCGGCCGTGCCAGGCACGCGGTAGAAGCGTTGCAACACGCGCAACCGCTCGCTGGCCGGGATGCCGGGGCCGTCGTCCTCCACCTCGATCCAGGCCTGTGGTCCGGTGGGTGACTGCGAGCGTCCGCAGCGCAGCGTGATGCGCCCGCCGGGGGGGGTGTACTTCACCGCGTTGTCCACGAGGTTGATCAGCAGTTCGCGCAGCAGCCACGCATGGCCCAGCGTCTGGGCAGGCTCGATCTCCAGCCCGAGGTCCATCTGCTTGCTGCTCGCGGCGTCGAGGAAAAGGCCCAGGATGTTCTCGCACAGCTCGGCCAGATCCACCTGTTGCACGGCCTGCTCGTCGCCGCCCATGGCGTCCACGCGAGAGAGGGCGAGCAACTGGTTGGCCAGCTGCGAGGTGCGGCGGGTGGCGTCGCGCAGGCGCAGCACCTGGTCGGCCCGCAGGCTGAGCAGGTCGCCGCTGCCCATGCTGCGCGCGGCCTGGGCCCAGGCCTCCACCTGCGATTGCAAGCCGGCCAGCGGCGTACGCAGCTGGTGCGCCGCGTCCGCCACGAATCGGCGCTGCGCTTCGGTCTGGGCATTGACCAGGCCAAACAGTCGGTTGAGCGAAGCCACCAGCGGCTGCACTTCGGCCGGCGCACTCTCGGCGCTGATGGGGCTGAGGTCGCGCGGTGACCGGCGTTCCACCGCCTGGTTGAGATCGATCAGCGGGCGCAATGCGCGCGCCACCACCCAGGCGACCAGCCCGGAGGCCACCGCGAAGAGCAGCAGGTTGGGCAGCAGCACGCGGGTGAACACCGAACTGGCCCAGTGCTGCTGCGCGTCCGATCCGTCGGCCAGCATCACGATGAGCTCCCCGGCCGTGGAGCGCATGCGCTGCGCCACAACGCGGTAGGTCACGCCACTTTCCACCACGCTCAGGAACTCGGGGTCGTCGCTGCCGGGCAGCACGGTGGGCAACCAGCGCTCGCCCAGCAAGAGACCGCCCCGCGCGTCGAACACGCCGAAGGCCGACGTGCCCTTGTGTTCCTGAAGAAACTCTTCCACCGGGGGTGCCAGCAGCAGGGCGAGTGCGGGCGCCTGCGTCCGGTCGGTGGCTCCGATCGTGAGTTCTTCCGGTGTTGACGGGTTGCGCTCGGCGGCATTCATCACCACCACAGAATCGGCCAGCAAAGGCACCAGCCGCAGCAGGCGCTGATCCTTCTGCAGCGCCACAGCCCCTGCACTCTGGAAGTGGAACACCACGCTGACCGCGCCGATCAGTGCGATGGTGAGCAACAGCAGCACCAGCAGGCGGCGCTGAAGCCCCCAGATCAGGCCGGGGGCAGCGCTCGCCTCAGCGGGAGGCCACTTCAACCGCGTCTCCGGTCAGCTCCAGCCGGTAGCCGAATCCCCGGATGCAGCGCAGGCACACACCCGCGGGCTCCAGCCGCGCGCGCAGGCGCGAGACGTAGACCTCGATCGCGTTGGGCGTGATCTCCTTGTCCCAGCCGGTGAGCGCCTGCAGCAGCTTGTCTTTGGCGGCGGGCTTGGGCGCTTGCAGCAGCAGGTATTCGAGCACCGTCCATTCGCGCGGCCCCAGCTCCATGGGCTGACCCGCCAGGGTGATGCGGCGCTGCGCGGTGTCCATCTCCACCGGCCCGAAGCCCAGCACCGCCGAGGTGGCCGCCTGCGAGCGGCGCAGCAGCGCACGCAGGCGCGCCAGCAGCTCGGGCAGCTCGAAGGGTTTGACCATGTAGTCATCGGCGCCGAGATCGAGTCCTTGCACCCGGTCGAGCAAGGCGTCGCGCGCCGTGAGGATGAGCACCGGCATTTTCAGACTCCGTGCTCGCAAGCGCCGCGTGAGCTCCAGGCCGTCCACGCCGGGCAGGCCGATGTCGACGATGGCGAGGTCAAAACTGTCGTTCTGCAAGGCCGGCTCGGCCCGCTCGGCACTGGGCACCCAGTCCACCGTGTAACCGGCGTCGCACAGCCCCAGCTTGATGCCGCTGGCAACCATCACGTCGTCTTCAACCAGAAGGAGTCTCATCGCCCCCCCTGCCGCGCTTTGCGCGTTCCCCCCGAGGGGGGACACACCCTGGGACCGGCGGAGCCGGATCCGCGGGCGCCCTGGAGCAGACACCTCGCGCCGGCAGGCGGCGTTTGCTTCTGCATCAGTGGCTTTTGATCATGGTGCCGAAGGGCTCGTTGCCGAGCACTTCGAGCAGCAACGCATGCGGCACGCGCCCATCAATGATGTGCACTGCGTTCACACCGCTCTTGGCCGCGTCCAGCGCACCCGCGATCTTGGGGATCATGCCGCCGGAGATGGTGCCGTTTTCAACGAGTTCGTCGATCTGCCGGGGTGTGAGCTCCGTGAGCAATTGACCGTCCTTGTCGAGCACGCCGCGGATGTTGGTGAGCATGAGCAGCTTCTCGGCCTGCAGCACCGTGGCGAGCTTGGCGGCCACCACGTCGGCGTTGATGTTGTAGCTCTCGTTGTTCTCACCAAAGCCGATGGGGCTGACGACGGGAATGAACTGGTCGTCCTGCAGCGCCTTCACCACGCTGGGGTCGATGCTCACGATGTTGCCCACCTGGCCCACGTCGTATTCGAGACTCGGGTCTTTCTGGTCGGTCATGCGCAGCTTCTGCGCGCGGATCATGGCGCCGTCGCGGCCGGTGAGGCCCACGGCCTTGCCGCCGGCCTGGTTGATCAGCCCCACGATGTCCTGCTGCACCTCACCGGCCAGCACCCACTCCACCACTTCCATGGTTTCGGCGTCGGTCACGCGCATGCCCTGGATGAACTGGCCCTGCTTGCCCAGGCGCTTGAGCAGTGTCTCGATCTGCGGACCACCACCGTGCACTACCACGGGGTTGATGCCGACCAGCTTGAGCAGCACCACGTCCTCGGCAAAGTCCTGCTGCAACGCCGGGTCGGTCATGGCGTTGCCCCCGTACTTGATGACCATGGTCTTGCCGTGGTACTTGCGGATGTAGGGCAATGCCTGGGCCAGGATCTCGGCCTTGTCGCGGGGGGGGAGGGTGGAGAGG
>QBMB01000159.1:0-3611 GCA_003241965.1 Burkholderiales bacterium
TGGGGGCAGGCGCTCCGAATGCAGCGGCTCAGGCTAGCCCCCACCCCAACCCTCCCCCAGCGGGGGAGGGAGCAAGTCATTGGCTCCAGGTCCACCGCGCCCAGCTCCATAACCTCAACCAGCTCGACGCCGCCGTGCCCCTGCAACGCCTGGTCGTCATCACCGGCGTCTCCGGCTCCGGCAAATCCACGCTGGCGCGCGACGTGCTGCTGACCAACGTGGCCGCCGCTGTCTTGCAACGCAGCACCCGGGCGGGCCGCGACGCGATGGAGCAGGGCGAGTACCCCGCGTGGTCCGGCTGCGCCAGCGTGAGCGGATACGAGACCGTGGACCGTGTGCTCGAAGTCGACCAGACACCCATCGGCAAAACGCCGCGCTCATGCCCGGCCACCTACATCGGTTTCTGGGACACGGTGCGCAAGCTGTTCGCCGACACGCTGGAAGCCAAGGCGCGCGGCTATGGCCCAGGGCGTTTCAGTTTCAACACCGGCGAAGGCCGTTGCCCCGGCTGCGAAGGCCAGGGCATGCGCACCATCGAGATGAGCTTCCTGCCCGACGTGAAAGTGCCTTGCGAGGTCTGCCACGGTGCGCGCTTCAACCCCGAGACACTGGCCGTGACGTGGAAGGGCAAAAGCATCGGCGACGTGTTGCAGATGGAGGTGGACGAAGCGGTCGACTTCTTCGCCGCCATGCCCAGCATTGGCCACCCGCTGCAGCTCCTGAAAGACGTGGGCCTGGGCTATCTCACGCTGGGCCAACCCAGCCCCACGCTCAGTGGCGGCGAGGCACAGCGCATCAAGCTGGTGACCGAGCTCAGCAAGGTGCGCGACGACATCACGCGCCGTGGCCAGAAGCCGCCGCACACGCTCTACGTGCTGGACGAACCCACCGTGGGCCTGCACATGGCCGACGTGGAAAAACTCATCCGCGTGCTGCACCGCCTGGTGGACGGCGGCCACAGCGTGGTGGTGATCGAGCACGACCTGGACGTGATGGCTGAAGCCGACTGGATCATCGACCTCGGCCCCGAAGGCGGTGGTGGTGGTGGCCTCATCGTGGCCGCGGCGCCGCCCGACGAGGTGGTGCGGCTGGACACGCACACCGGTCGGGTGCTGGGGCCGGTGCTGGCGCGCTGATCAGGGGCGCCCGGCGCCGGGCACGCCGACCTGGGTGGTCCACACCGACGCTTCCCGTGCCTGCTGGCGGGCGTGTTCGTTGAAGTCGGGCGCCACACAGATGAACAGCGTGCGTCCGTCCGGGCCACCGAGCGTGCAGGCGAACGCGCCCAGGGCGCCGGTGGAGATGCTGTCCAGGATCTCGCCGCCGCTCGCCATGCGCACCACCCGGTTGCCGATGGCGTCGGCAAACCAGACGGCACCCTCGGCGTCCAGGGTGGCGCCGTCCGGCGCGGCCTTGAGGCTGCCCAGCACGGAGCCGATGTCGGTCAGCGCCGGCAAGGGGCCGAACGAGGCCCAGTCGCGGCGCGGACCCAACGCGCCGTCGGGCAACATGTCGAAGGCCGAAATGCGGTTGCCCATGGTCTCGCCCACGATCAGGGTCTTGCCGTCGGGCGTGATCATGCTGCCGTTGGGAAAGTGGAGATCGTGTGCCACGGCGTGCACCGAGCCGTCGGGATCCACCCGGGCCAGCGTGGCGGTGTGTGGCGTGCCACCACCCATGAGGTCAAAACCGAAGTTGCCCACAAAGGCACGGCCCTGGGCATCGACCACCATGTCGTTGGCGTGGCCACCCGCCACCGATGACAGGTCGGCGTGGGTGACGAGCGTGCCGTCGGTTTCCCGGCGCAGGACCTTCCGCTCGCGCATGGACACCACCAGCAGGCGCCCGTCGGGCAACCAGCCCATGCCCGACGGCTGTCCGGGCACGTCGGCCACCACGTCCACCCGGCCTTGCAAGTCCACGCGCAGGATCTGGTGCGTGTAGAAGTCCGACAGCCAGAGGCGGTCGTCGTGCCAGCGGGGGCTCTCCAGGAAGGTGTATCCCGAAACAAGAACCGAGAAACGCGGATCGATGGCCATGCTGTCTCCTGTGTGTTGTTGAGTGACCACCATAGACCCGTGCGGCGGTACCACGCAAGCCGCGACCTCCACACGCGTGACGCCTGCGTTACTCTCGGCCCGTGCCACACCAGGTCATCCACATCCACCCAGCCGCGCCGGCCCAGCCCGCGCTGGGCGCGCCGTGCAATGGCTGTGGTGTGTGTTGCCTGGCCGAACCGTGCCCACTGGGGCAGGTAATTTCGCGCAAGCGCACCGGGGCGTGTGATGCGCTGCGCTGGGACGAAACCTTGTTGGTCTACCGCTGCGGCGCGGTCACCGATGCGGCCGATGTGCTGGGCCCGCGCTGGCGCTGGGCGGCGCCGGTGTTGCAGAGGTTGGCGGGCCGTTGGATCGCGGCGGGTGTGGGTTGTGACGCAAGCCTGAAAAGTGAGCGCGGCTGATCAGCGCGCGAACAACACCAGCACGCCGATGGCCAGCGCAGCGATGACGAACATGAGCACCCGGGTTCGCACGCGCAGCAACTCCACCGCCGCCACCAGGCGCGCGTTGTGCTCGGCCAATTCACCCAGGGTCTGCGTCATCTGAAGTTGCACCTCGGCCTGCTGGTCGATGAGCTGTCGCGCTTCGATCAGGCGGTTTTTGAGTTCACCCAGGCTGGGCTGCGCATCGGCGGCGAGGTCCAGTGGTTTGGGGTTGACCGTGGGGCTTGCGGGCGACTTCTGCCGATCCATCAGCTTGCGGGCGGCGTTGAGCACCTTGGGCGCGTGTTCGATCACGTCGCCCCAGGGAATCACTTTGAGGGCAAGCAGCCAGGGGAGAGCCATGGGGGTCCTTTCGCAGGGCGGAAAACGCGGGGTGCACCCTTGGGAGCAGCTTAACCCGGCGGGGTTCCCGCAGATGGGGCCGTTGCCGCGCCTCTCAACAGCCAGCAGCCCAGCCCGGCCACCGACACCAGCAGCAGGGGGAAGCCCAGCGTGGGCGCCCACTGCAGCGCGGCTGCACCCGCTGCCGGCGCCAGCACCCCACCCAGCGTGTACGACAGCACCAGCACCGCCGTGCTGTTGACCAGGGTGATGCCGTCTTCGCGCGAGCCGATGTCGATCATGGCCAGTGTGTACAGGCTGCCGCCAGCGCCGCCCCAGAGAAATGCCACCGGCGCGGCCAGCCAGGGCGTACCGGCCACGAAGGGAATGACGAGGGTGGCCAGCAGCGTGATCAGGGCACACACCCGCATGATCTTCAGCCGCGTGTCGCGCGCACTGCCCCAGCGCTGCGTGGGGTGGTGGGCCAGCCGGTCGGCCAGCAGGCCGGCGGGCAGCATCATGAGCGCACTGCCCAGTCCGCTGGCCGAGACCAGCAGCGCAGCGGCCGTGGCGCCCAGGCCGAGCGCCAGGCCGTAGAGCGGCAGGATGGAGGTGAGGCCGCTTTCGAAAAAGCCGCCCACAAAGCCCACACTCATGATCAGCGGGTGCGCGCGCAGCGCGTGCCACACACCCGACACACCCACCCGCGCGCTGTGCGCGTCGGCCGCGGCCGGCATTCGCGGAATCAGCAGGCTCCAGCCCAGGCCGAGCACAGTGAGTGCGAGGG
>QBMB01000159.1:3621-4718 GCA_003241965.1 Burkholderiales bacterium
GGCCACCACCGCCTCGGCCAGCACCCAGCGCAGCCCGGCGGCCCAGGCGCTGTGTGATGGCCGAGGCGAAGGGTGTCATGGCGAACACGCCGAGCCAGCCGGTGGCCACGAACACACCGGCGAGCGCGGTGGACACGCCGTCGCCCTTGAGCCGCAAGAGCAGCAGCGGCATGAGCATGAAGTAACCCACCAGCTGGAAGAAGGTGGAGCCGAAGATCGCCACCAGCCCGAGCCGTGCCTGCGTGGGCACGAGCGCGGGCGGCGCGGTGCCGGTGAGGGCCTGGCTGTGCTGGGGTGGCAGCGGGTGCTCGCTCATGCGATTGCCTTTGCCGACAGCACCGCGTTGACCACCTCGGTGAAACCCGCGCCGCGCTCGCCCTGCGCCACAAAGCGCGGGTGGTGGCTGAGTGCGGCCCAGAAGCGCGCCACATTGGCCACGCCCACGCTGTGCGGGAAGTGGCCGAACATGCGCGCGTCGTTGGTCGAGTCACCCACGTAGACCCAGCGGTCGAGTTCGGTGTCGAGGTCGCGACCCAGGCGCGTTTGCACGATCCAGCGCGCGCCGGCCAGCTTGTCGTGCTCACCGATCCAGCCGTTGATGTGGATCGAGCTCACGGTGGCGTTCAGGCCTTCGCGGCGCATCAGGGCTACCACCTGCGCAATCTCGGGCTCGCTCAGGTGGGCGAACTCGCTGTGGTCGATGGCGATGTCGGTCTCGCGTCCGGGGCTGTCGGTGGCCAGGCGGGTCTGGGGCAGTTCGTGCAGCACCCGTTGTGCCGTGGCTTGCAGGTGCGCGAAGTGGGTGGCCCGGGTGGGGGCGTCTTGCAGATAGTCCCGGCAGAGCTGCCCGCCGTCGCCGCGCCACAGCGCCACGGCGCCGTTTTCCGCCACGATGGCGTCCACCGGCCAAGCCAGGGCAAAGGCCTCGCTCCAGCCGGCTGGCCGCCCGGTGATGGCCAGCACCGGCAGACCGGCGGCGCGCAGGCGGTGCAGGGCGTCCAGCGCGTCGGGCGTGATTGCGCCGTCGGTCGTCAGGGTGTCGTCGATGTCGGTCAGCACGCCGTGGATGTGGGCGCGCTCGTGGGCGGGCCACAGGG
>QBMB01000015.1:0-5087 GCA_003241965.1 Burkholderiales bacterium
GGGTTGGGGTGGGGGCACGGCGGCGACCTCTGCCGCCTCCAGCGTCAACACCACAGAGCCTTGCTTGACCTTGTCGCCCAGCTTGACCTTGAGCTCCTTCACCACGCCAGCGGCTGATGACGGAATCTCCATCGAAGCCTTGTCGGACTCCACCGTGAGGAGCGATTGCTCGACCTTCACCGTGTCGCCGGGTTTCACCAGCAGCTCGATCACCGCAACTTCGTCGAAGTCACCAATATCGGGAACATGAATTTCAATGATGGCCATCGTCACTCCTTAGAGAAGAACACGACGGAAATCGCCGAGGATCTGGCCGAGGTACGCGTTGAAGCGCGCCGCCGCAGCGCCGTCAATCACGCGGTGGTCCCAGGTCAGCGACAAAGGCAGCATCAGGCGCGGCACAAATGCCTTGCCGTCCCACACCGGTTCCATCTGGCTCTTGCACACACCCAGAATGGCGACCTCGGGCGCGTTGATGATGGGCGTGAAGTAACGCCCGCCAATGCCGCCCAGGCTGGAGATGGTGAAGGTGGCACCGCTCATCTCGGCCGGGCTCAGCTTGCCCTCGCGCGCCTTCTTGGCGAGTTCGCCCATTTCCTGGCTGATCTGCAGCACACCTTTTTTGTCAGCGTCCTTGATCACCGGGACCATCAGGCCGTTGGGCGTGTCGGCGGCGAAACCGATGTGCCAGAACTGCTTGTAAACCAGCGAGTCACCATCGAGCGAGCTGTTGAACTCGGGGAATTTCTTGAGCGAGGCCACGCAGGCCTTGATCAGGAAGGCCAGCATGGTCACCTTCACGCCGCTCTTCTCGTTTTCCTTGTTGGTGGACACGCGGAAGGCTTCGAGGTCGGTGATGTCGGCATCGTCGAAGTTCGTGACGGCCGGGATCATGACCGCGTTGCGCAGCAGGTTGGCGCCGCTGATCTTCTTGATGCGGCCCATCTCCTTGCGCTCGATCGGGCCGAACTTGGCAAAGTCCACCTTCGGCCAGGGGATCAGGCCCAGCTCGGAGCCTCCGCCGCCCGAAGACGCCGGCGCCTTGGCCGCTTGCGCGGTGGTCTGCACCGCACCGGTCATCACGGACTTCGTGAACGACTGGATGTCTTCGGCTGTGATGCGGCCCTTGAGGCCCGAGCCTTTGACCTCGGCCAGCGGCACGCCAAGCTCGCGGGCGAACTTGCGCACCGAGGGCGAGGCGTGGGGCAGGCCCAAGGGAGCAGACGCGGTGGGGTTGTGCGCAGGAGCTACAGGCGCAGAAACGCTCGCAGCCTGCGGTGCCGCCGCAGCGGGTGCCGCCGGAGCAGCGGGCTTGGCTCCCTCGACCCCCTGGGGAGAGGGCTGGGGTGAGGGGCTCGACGCCGCCACAGCACCTTCCAGAATCGCCAGCAGGTCCCCGATGTTGACCGTGTCACCCACCTTGACCTTGAGCTCCTTGAGCACACCGGCGTGCGACGACGGAATTTCCATCGAAGCCTTGTCGGACTCCACCGTGATCAGGCTTTGCTCCAGCGCGATCTTGTCGCCGGGCTTGACCAGCACCTCGATCACCGCGACGTCCTTGAAGTCGCCGATGTTGGGGATGTGGACCTCCACCGGACCGCTTGCTGCAACCTCCGTTCGCCCTGAGCTTGTCGAAGGGCTCGCCTGACCTGAATTCCGATCGTCCTGAGCTTGTCGAAGGGCGGGCTCAGCCCGAACGGAAGGTGTTGCCGCAGCTGGAGCAGCGGCAGGAGCCGCAACCTCACCCGCAGCCTCCACCACCAGCACCACCGAACCCTGCTTGACCTTGTCGCCCAGCGCGACCTTGAGTTCTTTCACCACACCGGCCGTGCTCGAAGGAATCTCCATCGACGCCTTGTCGGACTCCACCGTGATCAGCGACTGCTCGGCCTTGACCGTGTCGCCCACCTTCACCAGCAGTTCAATGACTGCCACCTCGTCGAAGTCACCGATGTCCGGGACCTTCACATCTATGAGTGCCATGTTGTTGTCTCCTCGCCGTATCAGGCGTACAGCGGGTTGATCTTGTCGGCCTTGATGCCGTACTTGGCAATGGCTTCGGCCACCTTGGCCACCGGCACTGTGCCCTCTTCGCTCAGCGCCTTGAGTGCAGCCACCACGATGTAGTAGCGGTTGATCTCGAAGTGCTCACGCAACTTGCTGCGGAAGTCGCTGCGGCCAAAACCGTCGGTGCCCAGCACCTTGTAGGTGCGACCCTTCGGAATGAAGGACCGGATCTGCTCGGCGTAATTCTTCATGTAGTCGGTAGAAGCGACCACGGGGCCAGTGTGCTTCTCCAGCTGCTTGGCCACGAACGAGACACGCTGTGGCTCGGTGGGGTGCAGCAGGTTCCAGCGTTCGGCGTCCTGGCCGTCGCGGGTGAGTTCGTTAAAGCTCGGGCAGCTCCATACATTGGCAGCCACGCCCCAGTCTTTTTCCAGCAGTTCCTGCGCCGCAATCGATTCGCGCAGGATGGTGCCCGAGCCCAGCAGTTGCACACGCGGTGTGAGCTTTGGACCTTCCTTGCAGAGGTACATGCCCTTGATGATCTGGTCTTCGGTACCGGGCGTGAGGCCGGGCATGGCGTAGTTTTCGTTCAGCAGGGTCAGGTAGTAGAAAACGTTGTCCTGCTTCTCCACCATGCGCTTCAAACCGTGGTGCAGGATCACGCCGACCTCGTGCGCGAACGTCGGGTCGTAGCTGATGCAGTTCGGGATCGTGCCGGCCAGGATGTGGCTGTGGCCGTCTTCGTGCTGCAGGCCTTCGCCGTTGAGCGTGGTGCGCCCGGAGGTGCCGCCGAGCAGGAAGCCGCGTGCCTGCATGTCGCCCGCCGCCCACGCCAGGTCGCCGATGCGCTGGAAGCCGAACATGGAGTAATACACATAGAACGGCACCATGATGCGGTTGCTCGTGCTGTAACTGGTAGCCGCCGCGATCCAGCTGCTCATGCCGCCGGCTTCGTTGATGCCTTCCTGCAGGATCTGGCCAGCCTTGTCTTCCTTGTAGTACATGACCTGGTCTTTGTCGACCGGGGTGTACTGCTGGCCTGCGGGGTTGTAGATGCCGATCTGGCGGAACAGACCCTCCATGCCGAAGGTGCGCGCCTCGTCCACCAGGATGGGCACGATGCGCGGGCCCAGGGCCTGGTCGCGCAGCAGCTGGGTGAGGAAACGCACGTAGGCCTGCGTGGTCGAGATCTCACGGCCTTCCACGGTAGGCTCCATCACGGCCTTGAAGGTCTCGATCGAGGGCACGGTGAAGCTCTCGTCGGCCTTGGTGCGGCGCTTGGGCAAATACCCGCCCAGGGCCTGGCGGCGCTCGTGCAGGTACTTCATCTCCGGCGTGTCGTCGGCCGGCTTGTAGAACGGGATCTTGGAGAGTTCGCTGTCCGGGATCGGCAGGTTGAAGCGGTCGCGGAAGATCTTGATGTCTTCGTCGGTGAGCTTCTTGGTCTGGTGCACCGTGTTCTTGCCCTCGCCCGACTTGCCCATGCCGAAACCCTTGACGGTCTTGATCAGCAGCACGGTGGGCTGGCCCTTGTGGTTCACCGCCTTGTGGTACGCCGCATAGACCTTTTGCGGGTCGTGGCCACCGCGCTTGAGGTTCCAGATGTCGTTGTCGCTCAGGTGGGCCACCATCTCCAGCGTCTTGGGGTCGCGACCGAAGAAATGTTTGCGCACATAGGCGCCGTCGTTGGCCTTGAAAGCCTGGTAGTCGCCGTCGACCGTGTCCATCATGATCTTGCGCAGCGCACCGTCCTTGTCGCGCGCCAGCAGCGGGTCCCACTCGCTGCCCCACAGCAGCTTGATCACGTTCCAGCCGGAGCCGCGGAACTCGCCTTCGAGCTCCTGCACGATTTTTCCATTGCCACGCACCGGGCCGTCCAGGCGCTGCAGGTTGCAGTTCACCACGAAGATCAGGTTGTCCAGGTTCTCGCGCGCGGCCAGGCTGATGGCGCCCAGCGACTCCACTTCGTCCATCTCGCCGTCACCGCAGAACACCCAGACCTTGCGGTTCTCGGTGTTGGCGATGCCGCGGGCGTGTAGGTATTTCAAGAAGCGCGCCTGGTAGATCGCCATCAGCGGGCCCAGACCCATGGACACCGTGGGGAACTGCCAGAACTCGGGCATGAGTTTGGGGTGCGGATAGCTCGACAGACCCTTGCCGTCCACTTCCTGGCGGAAGTTGAGCAGTTGTTCTTCGGTCAGGCGGCCTTCGAGGTAAGCGCGGGCGTACACGCCGGGCGACACATGGCCCTGGATGTACAGGCAGTCGCCGCCATGGTTCTCGCTCTCGGCGTGCCAGAAATGGTTGAAACCAGCGCCAAACATGTGGGCCAGCGACGCAAATGAGCCGATGTGGCCGCCCAGATCACCACCGTCCTCGGGGTTGTGTCGGTTGGCTTTGACCACCATGGCCATGGCGTTCCAGCGCATGTAGGCGCGCAAGCGCTCTTCGATCTCGATGTTGCCGGGGCAACGCTCTTCCTGGTTGGGCTCGATGGTGTTCACATAGCCGGTGGTGGCCGAAAACGGCAGATCGATGCTGTGCTGGCGGGCTTCTTCGAGCAACTGCTCCAGCAAGAAGTGGGCGCGCTGCGGGCCCTCCCGTTCGATCACGGCGCCAAGCGCCTCCATCCATTCGCGCGTCTCCTGGGTGTCCAGGTCCGCGGCGCCATTGCCGTCCTGAGCGTTGTTCGCTGCCATGCTTGTCTCCTGTTGATTGAAATCGAGCTTACGGGGGGCATTCCGTGCTGTCACGGAGTTTCCCACAATGTTTTCAGAATTTCAATATGTGCTTTAGATTTCTACATTGTGAAATTTCAGGTCGTCAAAAATGTGCTTCGACAAGCTCCAGACGCTGCACAAATCGAAGCAACAGGGGCTCCCTCACGTAGACTCGGCAGGCTATGAGTCCAGCGCCGTCCACCCCTGCTTCCACCCCGCCAAAAGCGGCACAGCCGCCCTTGTGGAAGCGGTGGTGGCGACGCCTTCCGCCCTCGCGCCAAGACCGCTTTGCCACCCTGGCGCCGCTGCTGTCGGTGCTGCTGTTTCTCTCCGCCATCGTCGTGGCCATCACCTACC
>QBMB01000015.1:5097-63462 GCA_003241965.1 Burkholderiales bacterium
CAGCAGCGCCTGCGCTTGCGCCTGCTGGAGCGGCAGGAACAGCTGATGCGCCTGGCACGAGAGATCGACAACCGGGACATCGACACCGAAGAATTCGCCTTTCAGGTGGAGGCCCTGGTGAGCCAGTTTCCCGAGCTGATGGCTGTGACCTGGGTCGACGCGCGGCGCAACGTGCTCGCCACCTACGCATCGCCCAGTGCGCCGGCACGGCTGATGCGCCCCGTTGGCAGCACGCTCTCGCCCAACGAGACCGACGGCACCTTCGACCTCGCGCGCGACCTGCGCCAGCCCACCTACTCGCGCCCGCTGGAAACCCAGGACCCGCGCAACTCGACGCTCATGCTGCACGTGCCGCTGAGCGAACAGGGCCGCTTTGCCGGCACGGTCATGGGCGAGTACGCCATCGACGGACTCATGCGCTACGGCATGCCGCCGGAAATCATGGCGCGCTATGCCGTGGCGCTGGTGGACGATCGCGGCCAGGTGCTTGCAGGCACCTTGCAGACACCCAGCGATGTTTTGCGCCTGCTGCCCTGGTCCAACCCGCCACTGGAGCACGAGGTGCCCGTCTCACCAGTGGGCAATGGCTTGATCGTGAAGGCCCAGGGCTACCGGACCTCGCAGGACATCGTCGGCAGCGGCTTCTTCTGGGTAATCGGCGCGCTCTCGGCCCTCACGGTCTGGATGCTGCTCGGCACCTGGCGCCACACACGCCGTCGCGTGCAGGCCCAGCAAGCCCTGGTGTCCGAGACCAACTTTCGCCGCGCCATGGAGAACTCCATGCTGACCGGCATGCGCGCGCTCGACATACAAGGCCGCATCACCTACGTGAACCCGGCCTTCTGCTCCATGACGGGTTGGACCGAGGGCGAGCTGGTGGGCCGCACGGCGCCCTTCCCTTACTGGCCGGACGAAGACCACGACCAGTTGGCCGCACGCCTGGAAGACGAGCTGCGCGGGCGCTCCACACCGGGCGGCTTCGAGGTGCGGGTGCAGCGGCGTGACGGCAGCATCTTCGATGCACGCATGTATGTCTCGCCACTCATCGACCCCAAGGGCCACCAGACCGGCTGGATGACCTCGATGACCGACATCACCGAGCCCAAACGCATCCGCGAAGAACTCTCGGCGTCGTACGAGCGGTTCACCACGGTGCTGGAGAGTCTGGACTCCGCCGTGTCCGTGGCGCCGCTGGGCAGCGACGAAATGCTGTTCGCCAACAAGATGTACCGCATGTGGTTCGGCACGCGCGGCCAGGGTCATCGCCATCTGGTGGACCTGGCGGGCAACCAGCCCTCGCCCAGCCCGGACGACGGCGATGCGGTGGACGCGTTTGCCGGTATGCCGACCGAAACACTCACAGACGCCGGGGCAGAGAACGCCGAGGTGTTCGTGGAAGAGCTCGACCGCTGGCTCGAGGTGCGCACGCGCTACCTCACCTGGGTGGACGGACGCCTGGCGCAAATGGTGATTGCCAGTGACATCACGCCGCGGCGCAATGCGGAGGAACAAGCCTCGCGCCAGGCCGAACGCGCGCAGACCGCCAGCCGCCTGATCACCATGGGCGAAATGGCGTCCAGCGTCGCGCACGAGCTCAACCAGCCGCTCACCGCCATCAGCAACTATTGCAACGGCATGATCTCGCGCGTCAACGAAAACAAGATCAGCACACAAGACTTGCTGGGCGCGCTGGAGAAGACCGCGCGCCAGGCCCAGCGCGCCGGGCAGATCATCCAGCGCATCAAGGCTTTCGTGAAGCGCAGCGAGCCCAACCCGGCGCCGTCCGATGTGGCCCAGATGGTGAGCAACGCGATCGAGCTGGCCGACATCGAGCTGCGCCGTCACCAGGTGCGCCTGTCGCCATACGTGGCGGCGCGCCTGCCCAGCCTGATGGTCGACCCGATCCTGATTGAGCAGGTGCTCATCAACCTGTTGAAAAACGCGGGCGAGGCCATCATGCAGGCGGGTCGTGCGCCCGGTGAGCGCTACGTGGAACTGCGCGTGGGACCGCGGCGCCAGGACGATCTGGACGTGGTCGAGTTCTCGGTGCGCGACTCCGGCAACGGCGTGCCTGACGAGATGATCGAGCGCATCTACGAGGCCTTCTACAGCACCAAGAGCGAAGGCATGGGCATTGGCTTGAAGCTGTGCCGCAGCATTGTTGAATCGCACCACGGCAGGATGCATGTGCACAACATCTACAATGGCGAAGAGGTTGTGGGTTGCTGCTTCAGTTTCTGGATTCCCGTGATCTCCAGATTGAAAGTCAGCGACACATCGACCGAACCAGCCACAGCGTCGGTGACGGACACAGAAAGAGCGAGATGAGTTTGATCCCGAAAAAAGGCACCGTCTATGTGGTCGATGACGACGAAGCGGTGCGCGACTCATTGCAATGGCTGCTCGAAGGCAAGGACTTCCGGGTCCGCTGCTTCGAATCGGCCGAAGCATTCCTCAGCCGCTACGACGCACGCGAAGTTGCCTGCCTGATTGCCGACATCCGCATGGGCGGCATGACCGGCATGGAGCTGCAGGAGCGGCTCATCGAGCGCCAGTCGCCCCTGCCCATCGTCTTCATCACTGGCCACGGCGACGTGCCCATGGCGGTGGAATCGATGAAGAAGGGAGCGCTTGACTTCATCCAGAAACCTTTCAAGGAAGACCAGCTCGTCACGCTGGTCGAGCGCATGCTCGAGCACGCGCGTGAAGCGTTCACCACCCACCAGCAAGCGGTGAGCCGCGACGCCCTGCTCTCCAAGCTCACCAGCCGTGAAGCCCAGGTGTTGGAGCGCATCGTGGCCGGCCGGCTGAACAAACAGATCGCCGACGACCTGGGCATCAGCATCAAGACGGTGGAGGCGCATCGTGCCAACATCATGGAAAAACTCGGCGCCAACACCGTCGCCGACCTGCTCAAGATCGCGCTGGGACAGACCCCGGCCAAAGCCTGACACCCAGACAGCCGCCAACACACCCGATCAACGCCCGCCCTTCCCGGCGGGCGTTTCCATTTCAACCGCAGCCCGATCACCCCATGACCGCACAACTCATCGACGGCAACGCCCTTTCCCGCCAACTTCGCGCCGACGTGACCGCGCGCGTCACCGCCCTGAAGGCGCACGGCATCACGCCTGGTCTGGCGGTGATCCTCGTGGGCGAGAACGCAGCGTCGCAGGTGTATGTGCGCAACAAGGTCAAGGCCTGCGAAGACACCGGCATGCACTCCGTGCTGGAGCGCTGGCCCGCCACGCTGACCGAGGCCGACCTGCTGGCCCGGGTGGAGGCCCTCAACCTTGATGCCAGCATCCACGGGATCCTGGTACAGCTGCCGCTGCCTGCCCACATCGACGCGCAAAAGGTGATCGAGGCGATCTCACCCGCCAAGGATGTGGACGGCTTTCACATCGCCAGCGCTGGCGCACTCATGACCGGCATGCCCGGCTTCTGGCCGTGCACGCCCTACGGCTGCATGAAGATGCTGGAGAGCATCGGCTACGAACTCAAGGGCAAACACGCGGTGGTGATCGGCCGCAGCAACATCGTGGGCAAGCCCATGGCGCTGATGCTGCTGCAGCAGAACGCCACCGTCACCATCTGCCACAGCGGCACGCCTGATCTGAAAGCCATGACGCTGCAAGCCGACGTGGTCGTGGCCGCCGTGGGCAAGCTCAACGTGCTCACCGCAGACATGGTGAAACCCGGTGCGGTGGTGATCGACGTGGGCATGAACCGCAACGACGAGGGCAAGTTGTGCGGTGATGTGGACTTTGACGGCGTGAAACAGGTAGCCGGTTACATCACGCCTGTGCCGGGTGGCGTGGGCCCCATGACCATCACCATGCTGATGGTCAACACACTCGAATCGGCCGAACGCCTGCTCGGTTAAACGGGTCCGGTGCGCGTGGGTGCAGCGAGTCGCCACAGCACCACGCCAGCACACAGCCACTGCACCAGCACCATCACGCTGCCCAGGGCGTGCCACAGGCGCAGGTTGCCGCCACTGGCGCGCGCGGTCACGATGTTCTGGGCCACGCCGAACTCCTGCAACAGAGCCAGCAGCATGGCGAACAACACGAAACCGATCGTGGTGAGCGCGACCGGCGACAAGCTGGAACCCTCCCCACGCCAGCGGCGCAGGATCAGCAACAGCACCAACCCCAGCACCAGGCCGGCCCAGCACTGAAGCGAAAAGATCTTTGCCGCCACGGAGCCGGCAACCGCTGGGCTGCCCAAGGTGGCGAACAGCAGCGGTACCGCGAGAAAACTCAGCGCCGAGAGCCCGCCCCACCACAGGGCGGCGACCAGCACAGCGAGCCGTTGCAGCGGCATCAGGCGTAGCGCACGGCCACGATTTCGAAGCGCTTGGTGCCGCTGGGGGCCTGCACCTCGGCCACGTCGCCCTCTTCCTTGCCGATCAGTGCGCGTGCGATCGGGCTGCCGATGTTGACCAGGCCCAGCTTGAGGTCGGCCTCGTCTTCGCCCACGATCTGGTAAGTGACCGCTGCCCCGCTGGCTTCGTCTTCGAGCTCTACCGTGGCGCCAAACACAATCTTGCCGCCCGCATCCACCGCGGTCGGATCGATGATCTGTGCGGCCGAGAGTTTGCCCTCGATCTCGCCGATGCGACCTTCGATGAAGCCCTGGCGGTCCTTCGCGGCGTCGTACTCGGCGTTTTCGCTCAGGTCGCCCTGGGCACGGGCTTCGGCAATCGCGTTGATCACCCAGGGGCGGTCCACGGTTTTCAGGCGGTGAAGCTCTTCCTTGAGTTTTTCAGCGCCGCGCTTGGTGATGGGTAAGGTTGTCATGTGGTGCTCCAGAACACGGAGATGCAGCAGCCTGTGCCTGCGTCGATGCAAAAGGAAACCGCCGAGCGTTGCCGGTCGGCGGTGTACTGCGTTCAATTATGCCCCGGTCGACCCCAGGCCTTCAACCGGGGAACAACCCGAAGCGGGCTCAGAGCTGCGCGTGCATTTCCTGGACCGAGATCACGCTCAGGTTGTCCAGGTATTTCATGCCTTCCACGGCGGCTTCGGCGCCGGCGATGGTGGTGAACGTGGTCACGCGGGCCAGCAGGGCCGAGGTGCGGATGGCGCGCGAGTCCGCGATGGCGTTGCGGCGCTCTTCCACCGTGTTGACCACGAGCGCGATGTCGCCGTTCTTGATCATGTCGACGATGTGCGGACGGCCTTCGGTTACCTTGTTCACCGTCTGCACCGCCACACCCGCGGTGCTGATGGCGGCGGCGGTGCCGCGGGTGGCCACCAGTTCGAAGCCCATGTCCACCAGCTGGCGGGCGATGTCCACCGCACGCGGCTTGTCGCCGTTCTTTACGGTCAGGAACACCTTGCCCGAGGTCGGCAGCTTGGTGCCGGCGCCTATCTGGCTCTTGACGAAGGCTTCGCCGAAGGTCTTGCCCACGCCCATGACCTCGCCGGTGGACTTCATCTCGGGGCCGAGGATGGTGTCCACACCCGGGAACTTCACGAACGGGAACACGGCTTCCTTGACGCTGAAGTACGGGGGTGTGACCTCGGCGCCGATGCCTTGGTCGTCGAGCGACTGGCCGGCCATGCAGCGCGCCGCCACCTTGGCCAGCTGGATGCCGGTGGCCTTGGACACAAAGGGCACGGTGCGCGAGGCACGCGGGTTCACCTCGAGCACGAAGATCACGTCCTGGCCGTCGACCTCCTGAATGGCGAACTGCACGTTCATCAAACCGATCACATTCAGGCCTTCGGCCATGGCGGCGGTCTGGCGCTTCAGTTCGTCCACCGTGGCTTTGCTCAGGTAGTACGGGGGCAGCGAACAAGCGGAGTCGCCGCTGTGCACGCCGGCCTGCTCGATGTGCTCCATCACACCGCCGATGAACACGCGTCCGGTGTGGTCGCGGATCGCGTCCACGTCGCACTCGATGGCGTCGTTCAGGAAACGGTCGAGCAGCACCGGCGAGTCGTGGCTGACCTTGACGGCCTCGCGCATGTAGCGCTCCAGGTCGCGCTGCTCGTGCACGATTTCCATGGCGCGGCCACCCAGCACATAACTCGGGCGCACCACCAGCGGGTAACCCAGCGCGGCGGCCTTCTCCAGCGCCTCGGGCTCGGCGCGCGCGGTGGCGTTGGGTGGCTGGCGCAGGCCCAGCGTGTGCAGCAATTTCTGGAACCGCTCGCGGTCTTCGGCCGCGTCGATCATGTCGGGGCTGGTGCCGATGATGGGCACGCCTGCAGCCTCCAGGCCGAGCGCGAGCTTCAAAGGCGTCTGGCCGCCGTACTGGACGATCACGCCCACCGGTTTTTCCTTGTCCACGATCTCCAGCACGTCTTCCAGCGTGAGTGGCTCGAAGTACAGGCGGTCGCTGGTGTCGTAGTCGGTCGACACAGTCTCGGGGTTGCAGTTGACCATGATGGTCTCGTAACCGTCTTCGCGCAGGGCGAGCGCGGCGTGCACGCAGCAGTAGTCGAATTCAATGCCTTGGCCGATGCGGTTGGGACCACCGCCGAGCACCATGATTTTCTTGTTGGTGGTCGGCTCGGCCTCGCACTCACCGTCGCCGTGGCCCTCGTACGTGGAATACAGGTAGGCGGTGTCGGTGGCGAACTCGGCCGCGCAGGTGTCCACCCGCTTGTAAACCGGGCGGATGTTCTCGGCCACACGGCGCTCGCGCACGATCTGCTCGTTGGTCTTGAGCAGCTTGGCCAGGCGGCGATCCGAGAAACCCTTCTTCTTCAGGCCGCGCAGCGTCTCGGCGTTGATCGCCTCCAGGCTGGTTTTCTCCAGCGCGAGTTCGATCTTCACGATCTCTTCGATCTGCACCAGGAACCAAGGGTCGATCTTGGTGAACTGGTGTACTTCTTCCATGGTCCAGCCGGCGGCAAACGCGTCACCCACGTACCAGATGCGGTCCGGTCCGGGCTCGCCGAGTTCGCGCTCCAGCGTCTCGCGGTCCTGCGTCTTCTCGTTCATGCCGTCCACGCCCACTTCCAGGCCACGCAAGGCTTTCTGGAACGACTCCTGGAAGGTGCGGCCCATGGCCATGACCTCGCCCACGCTCTTCATCTGCGTGGTCAGGCGGCTGTCGGCGGTGGGGAATTTTTCGAAGGCAAAACGTGGGATCTTGGTGACCACGTAGTCGATCGACGGCTCGAACGAAGCCGGTGTGGCGCCACCGGTGATCTCGTTGCGCAGTTCGTCCAGCGTGTAGCCGATGGCCAGTTTTGCCGCGACCTTGGCGATGGGGAAACCGGTGGCCTTGGAGGCCAGTGCGGACGAGCGTGATACACGCGGGTTCATCTCGATCACCACCATGCGGCCGTCGGCCGGGTTGATGGAGAACTGCACGTTGGAGCCACCGGTGTCCACACCGATCTCACGGAGCACGGCCAGCGATGCGTTGCGCAGGATCTGGTATTCCTTGTCGGTCAGCGTCTGCGCGGGCGCCACGGTGATCGAGTCGCCGGTGTGCACGCCCATGGGGTCGAGGTTCTCGATCGAGCAGACGATGATGCAGTTGTCCGCCTTGTCGCGCACCACTTCCATCTCGTACTCTTTCCAGCCCAGCAGCGATTCTTCGATCAGCAGTTCGCTGGTCGGAGAAGCTTCCAGGCCGCGCTTGCAGATGGTCTCGAACTCTTCCGGGTTGTAGGCGATGCCACCGCCGGTGCCGCCCAGCGTGAAGCTGGGGCGGATGACACTGGGGAAGCCCAGCGTCTTCTGCACACTCCAGGCCTCTTCCATGCTGTGGGCAATGCCCGAGCGCGCCGAGCCCAGACCGATCTTGGTCATGGCATCTTTGAACTTCAGACGGTCCTCGGCCTTGTCGATGGCTTCAGGCGTGGCGCCGATCAGCTCCACGTCGTATTTCGCAAGCACGCCATTGCGCCAGAGATCCAGCGCGCAGTTCAGCGCGGTCTGGCCACCCATGGTGGGCAGGATGGCGAAGCCGCCAGCGGCCAGCGGGCGCTCCTTGGCGATGATCTTCTCCACCGTCTGCCAGGTGATGGGCTCGATGTAAGTGACGTCGGCCGTGGCCGGGTCGGTCATGATGGTCGCAGGGTTGCTGTTGATCAGCACGACCTTGTAGCCCTCTTCACGCAGCGCCTTGCAGGCCTGCACGCCGGAGTAGTCGAACTCGCAGGCCTGGCCAATGATGATCGGGCCGGCGCCGATGATGAGGACGGTTTGGATGTCGGTTCTTTTGGGCATGAGGTTCGCAGTGAGTTGCGCCGGGTCAGAGATGTCTCTCAGGCCTGGCGCTGGGTGTCCAGTGTGTTCAGCAAGGCCTGCAGTCGCTCGGCCGGCACGTTTTTCTGCATCAGCTGCATCAGGCCGTCGCCTTCGATCAAGGGGCGCAGTACCTCGACTTCAGCGGCGTGGAAACGCGCATCCCAGGCCGCCAGTTCGGTGTTGAAGGTTTCGTCGTCCCAGGTCTTGCCCTTGGCCAGCAGCGTCACCAGCGGCATGGCCTTGCTCTCCAGGAATGCCTTGCGGTAAGGCTTCTGTGCCCAGCGCTGAGCGAACCAGTCCTTGTGCGGCGCTTGCAGTGTCAACAAACGCTTGCCGATGGCTTTCTCGATGGTGAACACGGGGAAACTGTAGAGCTTCATGGCGACGTCCTCAGGCGGTGGCAGGCACGCGGGCCTGCATGAGATCGATGAACCGGTCGAACAGGTAGCCGATGTCGTGCGGGCCGGGTGAGGCTTCCGGGTGGCCCTGGAAGCAGAACGCAGGTTTGTCGGTGCGGGCCAAGCCCTGCAGCGTGCCGTCGAACAGGCTCACGTGGGTGGCGCGCAGCGTGGCCGGCAAATTTTTCTCGTCCACCGCAAAGCCGTGGTTCTGGCTGGTGATGGAGACGCGGCCGTTGTCCAGGTCTTTCACCGGGTGGTTGGCGCCGTGGTGGCCAAACTTCATCTTGAAGGTCTTGGCGTCGCTGGCCAGCGCCAGGATCTGGTGGCCCAGGCAGATGCCGAAGGTGGGCACGCCGGCTTCGATGATCTCGCGCGTGGCGGCAATGGCGTAGTCGCAAGGCTCCGGGTCGCCCGGGCCGTTGGAGAGGAACACGCCGTTGGGTTTGAGCTTGAACACATCGGAGGCTGGCGTCTGCGCGGGCACCACGGTGATCTTGCAGCCGCGCTGCGCCAACATGCGCAGGATGTTGTTCTTCACACCGAAGTCGTAGGCCACCACGTGGAAACGCGGGGCAATCTGCTCGCCGTAACCAAAGCCGAGTTGCCACTCGGTTTGCGTCCAGGCGTAGGGCTCGGTGGCCGAGACCACCTTGGCCAGGTCTTGCCCTGCCATGTTTGGCGCGGCTTTTGCAGCAGCCAGGGCGGCGGCGCGGTGCGCTTCGGTGATGACCTCGCCAGCCGGCAGCGCCACGATGCAGCCGTTTTGCGCGCCGTGCGTGCGCAGGCGGCGCGTGAGCGCGCGGGTGTCGAGATCGGCAATGGCCACCGCGCCTTCGCGCTGCAGGTAGTGCGAGAGGGTTTCGGTGCTGCGGAAGTTGGAGGCCAGCAGAGGCAGGTCTTTGATGATCAGGCCGGCGGCGTGGATGCGGCTGGCTTCGACGTCTTCGGCGTTGATGCCGGTGTTGCCGATGTGCGGATACGTGAGGGTCACGATCTGCTGGCAGTAACTCGGATCGGTGAGGATTTCCTGGTAGCCGGTGAGTGAGGTGTTGAACACCACCTCACCCGTGGTCTGACCGGTGGCGCCGATGGAGACGCCTGTAAAGACCGTGCCGTCGGCGAGCGCGAGAAGGGCTTTCGGGTGGACGGGAAGCACGGATGGGACTCCAGAAGTGGGGCGAAACGCAGGCCACCGGCGGTTGGTGCCGCGCAGGCTTCGCACCCGCCCTGGCCCGCACTTTCTGGGGACCTGAACGGAGACAACCTGGGGTGAGGAACCGGGGTGAGCGCGCGTTGCGCTGATTGCGGGTAAACCCCGGAATTATATGCCGACCCCCACACTCCTCCGCTGCTTACCTCGCAGCCTTAGCACTGGCGTGGAGACAGATCGCCGCTGCAGCCGCGGCATTGAGCGACTCTTCGCCACCCGGTTGCGCAATGCGCACCGATTGCAAGGCCACAGCCTGCAGCGCGGCGCTCACACCCTGCCCCTCGTGCCCGAACACCCAGGCACACGGCCAAGGCAAAGCGGCCTGGTGCAGCAGATCGCCTTGGTGTGAGCTGGTCACCAGCAAGGGCACGTCCAACGCGGCCAGGTCGTCGACCGACAGGCCTTCCACCAGGCGCAGCGCAAAGTGCGCGCCCATGCCCGCGCGCAGTACCTTGGGCGACCACAGCGCCGCCGTGCCTTTGAGCGCCAGCACCTGGCCAAAGCCGAACGCCGCCGCGCTGCGCAGGATCGAGCCGACGTTGCCGGCGTCCTGCAGGCAGTCCAGCACCACGGCCGCCTGCCCCGCTTCCAGCGCCATGGCTTTGGGCAGGTCCCACACAAAACCCACACCGGCGGGTGATTCGAGCCCGCTGATGGTGGCCATGAGCGCGCGCGGCACGGTCACGGTGTGGTCGGACGCATCGCGCAGGTCGTGCGGCGCCTGAATCCAGAAGTCGTCGGTGAACACGGCCATGGCGGGCCGGTGACCGCGCGCCAGCAGGGCCCGGCACAGGTGGTCGCCTTCGAGCCAGACCTGTCCCTGCTTGCGGTAGGCGGTGTTGTCCTGCGCGAGCACGCGCAGGCGCTTGAGCAGCGGGTTGTCGCGCGAGGTGATGACGGTGGGTTCACTCATGCCGGTGTGCTCCGTTCACCACCGGCTTGGGCCAGCACCCGCGCCACGGGTGCAAATGTTCGTCGATGGATGGGCAACGCCCCGTGCTCTTGCAGCGCGCGCAGGTGGTCGGCGGTGCCATATCCCTTGTGCCGGTCGAAACCGTACTCGGGGTGCTGCAGGTGCAGCTCGCACAGCAGCCGGTCGCGCGTGACCTTGGCCAGGATGGACGCCGCCGAGATGCAAGGCACCAGCGCGTCGCCCGACACGATGGCCTCGGCCAGCACATCCAGCGCGGGCAGGCGGTTGCCGTCCACCAACACCTTGTTCGGCTTCAGCCGCAGGCCCAGCACCGCGCGTCTCATGGCCAGCATCGTGGCTTGCAGGATATTGAGCCGATCGATCTCTTCCACCGAAGCCTGCGCGATGCTGCAGCAAAGTGCCTTGGCGCGGATCTCGTCGTACAGGCGTTCACGGCGCAAGGCGGTGAGTTGTTTCGAATCGGCCAGCCCCTTGATGGGCGAGCGTTCGTCCAGGATCACGGCCGCAGCCACCACCGGCCCGGCGAGCGGACCGCGCCCGGCCTCGTCCACACCGGCCACCAGACCAGGCACGTCCCAGACCAGGTGGGCCTGTTCAGCCTTCAAGAACTTTTTCGATCGCATCGGTGGCCAGTTGGGCGGTGTCGCGCCGCAGGGTGTGGTGCAGCGTGGTGAAGCGCTGCTGCAAGGCCTCGATTCTCTCAGGCGCGTCAAGCCAGTCCAGCACGCCTTGCGCCAGCGCCTGGGGCGACGCCGCCGCTTGCAGGAACTCGGGCACCACAAATTCACCGCACAGGATGTTGGGCAGGCCCACCCAGGGCTGCAACTGCTTGCGCCGCATGATCTGCCACGACAACCAATTCATGTTGTACGCAATCACCATGGGGCGCTTGAACAGCGCGGCCTCCAGCGTGGCCGTGCCGCTGGCGATCAGGGTCACGTCGCAAGCGGCCAGCGCCGTGTGCGACTGACCCGCGATCACCTGCAGCTCGGCACCCAGGCCCGCGCTGCGGGCGGCGGCTTCGATGTGCTCGCGCAGCGCAGGCACGGCCGGCACCACGAACCGGATGCCCGGGCGGGCGCTGCGCAGGCGCACGGCGGCTTCAAAGAACACCTGGACGAGGTACTGCACTTCAGACGCGCGGCTGCCCGGCAGGATGGCGACCACGGTGTCTTCGTCGCGCAGACCCAGCGTGGCGCGCGCTGCCACTCGATCGGGCACGAGGGGAATGACGTTGGCCAGCGGATGGCCCACATACGTGGCTGGAATGTCGTGCCGGGCCAGCAGCTCGGGCTCGAACGGAAAGATGCACAGCACATGGTCGGCACTGCGCCGGATCTTCTCGACCCGCTCGGCACGCCAGGCCCAAACAGACGGGCACACGAAATGCACGGTGCGCACACCGTGCGCCTTCAGGTTGGCTTCCAGGTCCAGGTTGAAATCGGGTGCGTCCACGCCGATGAACACGTCGGGCCGGTCGGTGGACAGCAGGCGCTGCTGCAGCTGCGCACGGATGCCGACGATCTCGCGGTAGTGGCGCAGCACCTCGACATACCCGCGCACCGCGAGCTTTTCGCTCGGCCACCAGATATCAAAACCTTGCGCTGCCATCTGTTGGCCACCGATGCCGTAGGACTGCAAATCAGGCCAGCGCTGGCGCACGCCACCTAGCAACAGGCCGGCGAGCAGATCGCCCGACGTTTCGCCCGCCACCAGGGCAAAACGCTTGGAAGGCACCATGGCGGGGTCAGCGCACGATGCCGCGCTGGGGCGACACCTGCCCGAGGAAGTCCAGCATCATGGCCACGTCGGGCGCGGCTTCCGGCGTCTTGTCAGTGAGGGCACGGATGCGCTCCACCGATTGATCCAGCTTCAGGTCTTCGCGGTACAGGGCCTTGTGCATGGCCTTCACGGCCGAGATGCGCTCGGGCGAAAAGCCCCGGCGGCGCAGCCCTTCGAAATTCATAGAACGCGCCTGTGCCGGCTGGCCCTGACACATCACGAACGGCGGCAGATCGGCGAACAACAGCGAACACATGGCGGTCATGGCGTGTGCACCCACGCGCACGAACTGGTGCACCACGGTGAATCCACCCAGGATCACCCAGTCGTCCACCACCACATGGCCCGCCAGCTGCGAGTTGTTGGCAAAGATGGTGTGGTTGCCCACCTGGCAGTCGTGCGCCAGGTGCACATAGGCCATGATCCAGTTGTCGTTGCCGACCTCGGTCATCGCCCGATCACCGGGCGAGCCGATGTTGAAGGTGCAGAACTCGCGCACGGTGTTGCGGTCGCCGATGACCAGTTCACACGGCTCGCCGGCGTACTTCTTGTCTTGCGGCACCGCACCCAGCGAGTTGAACTGGAAGATGCGGTTGTCCCGCCCGATGGTGGTGTGCCCCTCGATCACGCAATGCGCGCCGATGGTGGTGCCCGCACCGACCTTCACGTTCGGACCGATCACTGTGTAGGGGCCGACCGCGACCGAACTGTCGAGTTCGGCTGCGGGGTCCACCAGCGCGGTGGGGTGGATCAAAGACACAGGGCGCCCTCCCCCACGGTCAGGCGATGGTGCGCATGGTGCACATCAACTCGGCTTCGCACGCCACCTGTTCGCCCACGCGGGTGATGCCCTTGAATTTGAAGATGCCGGCCTTCATGCGATCCAGCGTCACGTCCATCACCAGCTGATCGCCAGGCTCCACCGGGCGCTTGAAACGCGCACCGTCGATACCGGCGAAGTAGTACACCGTCTTGTCGTCGGGCGTCACACCCAGGGTGTCGAACGCCAGCAAGGCCGCCGCTTGCGCCATGGCTTCCAGCATCAGCACGCCCGGCATCACCGGGCGGTGCGGGAAGTGGCCCACAAAAAACGGCTCGTTGATGGTCACGTTCTTGAGTGCCTTGATGCGCTTGCCCTTTTCAAGCTCCAGCACCCGGTCCACCAGCAAGAAGGGGTAACGGTGGGGCAACTGCTTGAGAATCTGGTGAATGTCCATCATGGCTTTGTGTTGTTCTGGAGGGCTTGTTCGATCGCATGTTCCGCCACCTTGAGGCGTTCACGGATGCGGTTGAGCTGCTTGAGGGATGCCGCATTTTTCTCCCAGCTCGCATTGTCGTCGATGGGGAACATGCCGGTGTAGTGGCCCGGCTTGAGCAGCGACCGCGTGACCACCGACGCGGCCGACACGTGCACACCATCGGCCAACTTCAAATGACCCAACACGACGGCACCACCACCGATGGTGCAGCCCGCGCCGATGGTGGCGCTGCCCGCCACCCCCACGCATCCAGCCATGGCCGTGTGGGCTCCCACTTGGACGTTGTGGCCGATCTGAATGAGGTTGTCCAGCTTCACGCCGTCTTCGATCACGGTGTCGTCCAGCGCACCGCGATCAATGCAGGTGTTGGCGCCGATCTCCACATCATTGCCGATGCGCACGGCGCCCAGTTGCTCGATCTTGATCCACTGCCCCTGGTGTGGCGCAAAACCGAAACCATCGGCACCGATCACCACACCCGAATGCACCACACAACGTTCACCGATGCTGCAGCGCTCGCCCACCGTAACGCGGGGATGAAGCACCGTGTTCGCACCGATCTGCGCATGCTCGCCCAGCACTCCGTGCGCGCCAATACGAGCACCCGAGCCGATGCAAACACCCGCGCCGACGACTGCAAACGCGCCCACGTCCACGCCTGGCGCCAATTCGGCCGTGGGATGCACTGCGGCGGTGGGATGGATGCCGACCTGCGACGCAGGCGCGTGCTCGCGTCTCCACCACTGGGTGAGGCGCGCAAAGTACAGATAAGGGTCGTCGGTGACGATGCATGCGCCGCGCTCGCTGGCAGCACTGCGCAGCGACGGTGGCACGATCAGGCAAGCCGCCCGGGTGATGGCGATTTGAGATGCGTAGCGGGTGTGTGCAACGAAAGCCAGCGCATCGGGCTCAGCCGTGGCCAATGGAGCCAACCGACGGATCACCAAGCCGGGTGGGCCAACGAGCTCACCACCGAGGGCATCGACGATGGAGCCCAGTGGTCTTGACACGCCCGGTTCCTGCGACTTATTTGCTGCTGTTCAAGCCGCTGAGCACCTTGTCGGTGATGTCGTGCTTGGGGTTGATGTAGACGGCTTCCTGGATGACCAGGTCGAACTTCTCCGCCTCAGCCACCTGGCGGATGATGCGATTCGCCCGCTCCAGCACGCTTTGCAGCTCTTCGTTCTTGCGCGTGTTCAGGTCTTCCTGGAACTCGCGCTGCTTGCGCTGGAAGTCGCGGTCCTGGTCAACCAGTTGTCTCTGGCGCACGGTGCGCTGGCTGTCGGGCAGCGTGGGCGCTTCGCGCTCGAACTTCTCCGACGCCGTCTTGAGCTGGGCAGCCAACGCCTGGACTTCTTTCTCGCGGCGGGAGAACTCCTGCTCGAGTTTGGTCTGGGCGGCCTTGGCCGAATTGGAGTCGCGCAAGATGCGCTCCAGGTTCACGAAGCCGATGCGCAGGTCTTGAGCAGCAACGCCCAGGGTTGCAAACCCCAGGACCACGGCTGCAAGCGTCTTGCGGTTGAACAGGCTGGAAAGTGTCTTCATCAAAAGGAGGTTCCGATCTGAAACTGGAATTTCTGGATTTTATCGCCGGTGAATTTCCGGATGGGGTTGGCGATGGCGAATCGAAGTGGGCCAACGGGCGAGATCCAGCTCAGGCCGACACCCACGGAAGCACGCAGATCTTTGGCATTGGCACGGGTGTCGTTCTCACCGAACACATTGCCCACGTCCACAAAACCGAACATGCGCAGGCTGCGGTCGTTGCCGGCGCCGGGGAACGGGGTGATGAACTCGGCGCTGAGCGCGATGCTGCGGTTGCCGCCGATGTTGATGCTCTCGCCCGTCGGCGAGTTCGTCACCGGTGAACTCGGGCCCAGCGTGCCTTGCTCGAAGCCGCGCACCGAGCCAAGGCCACCGCCAAAGAAGTTCTTGAAGATGGGGTAAGGACGACCGCCCAGGCCTTTGCCGGCACCCAGCTCGCTGTTCAGGGCGATGGTGTATTGCTTGCTCAGGGGAATGTATTGCTGAAACTGGTAGTTCGCCTTGATGTAGCGCGCGTCGCCTGCCACACCGAATTCTGTGTTGAAACGCTGCAGCCGGCCGCGCGTGGGCACCAACGCGCTGTCACGGGTATCGCGTGACCAGCCGACCGTCAACGGCAATGTGTTGCTGGTTGCTCCGAAATCCCGGGCGTAGTCGCTGTAGGCAACTGGCAGGAAAACGCCTGGCTCGATCGTCGTCTGCTCCACACCCGCACCGAAGAACACGGTGTCTGCCTCGGTGAACGGCACGCCGAACCGCGTCGACAAGCCCTTGGTGATCAGGCGGTAGTCGCCGTTTTCAGACTGGGTGTTGTAGGGCCGCGTGGTGCGGTAGTACGCATCGATGCTGCGCGAGATACCGTCGGGTGTGAAGTACGGATCCACCGTGCTGACCACGATTTGGCGGTTGAACTTGCTGGTGTTGACGTCGATACCGAGGTAGTTGCCCGAGCCGAACACGTTCTCCTGGCGGATGCCCGCGATGATGGAGAGTTCTTCTGCTTGCGAGTAACCCGCGCCCAGCGACAGGTTGCCAGTGGGTTTTTCAGCCACCGACACGGTGAGGTCAACCTGGTCTGGCGAGCCCGGCACCGGCTGGGTGTCGATACCGACTTCGGTGAAGAAGCCCAGGCGGTCCACCCGGTCGCGGGACAGTCGGATGCGGTCGCTGTCGTACCAGGCCGATTCGAGTTGGCGGAATTCGCGACGCACGACTTCATCGCGTGTGCGGTTGTTGCCTTCGACGTTGATGCGGCGCACGTACACACGGCGTGCCGGCTGGCCACGCACCACGAACGAAACGCGCTTGTTGACACGATCGATCTCGGGGGTGGCTTCGACTTGAGCGAAGGCGTAACCGAAGGCACCGAAGTAGTCGGTGAAGGCCTTCACCGTGCTCGTGACGTCTTCCGAGTTGTAGGCCTCACCGGCGCGCAGGGTCACCAGGGACTTGAACTCTTCTTCCTTGCCCAGGTACTCACCCTCCAGCGCCACCGACGACACCACGTAGCGGTTGCCCTCCGTGATGCTGAGGGTGATCGACATGTCCTGCTTGTCGGGCGAAATGGCCACCTGCGTGGAATCGATGCGGAACTCGAGGTAGCCTCGCGTGAGGTAATAGGAGCGCAGCGTCTCGATGTCGGCGTTGAGCTTGGCGCGCGAGTACCGGTCGGACTTGGTGTACCAGCTGAGCCAGCCGCCGGTGTCCAGGTCGAACAGGTTGCGCAAGGTGGACTCGGAGAAGGCCTGGTTGCCCACGATCCGGATTTCCTTGATCTTGGCCACGTCGCCTTCGACCACGCTGAAATTGAGGTTGACCCGGTTGCGCTCACCCGGCGTCACTGTGGTCACGACTTGGGCGGCGTACATGCTCTTGCCGATGTACTGGCGCTTCAGCTCCTGCTCGGCGCGGTCGGCCAACGCCTTGTCAAAAGGCCGCCCTTCGGTCAAGCCGATGTCGCGCAGCGCCTTGGTCAGCACTTCGTTGTCGAACTCCTTGATGCCCGAGAAGCTCACATCGGCCACCGTGGGCCGCTCTTCGACGATCACCACCAGCACATCGCCATTGATCTGGAGTCGGATGTCGCTGAACAGGCCGAGCCCGAACAGCGAACGGATCGCAGTCGAGCCCTTGTCGTCGCTGTACTGGTCACCGATGCGAAACGGCAACGAGGCGAACACCGTGCCGGGCTCAACCCGCTGCAAACCTTCAACGCGAATGTCGCGCAAGGTGAAGGGGTCAACGGCCCAGGCGGGCAAAGCGCTCAGCAAGGCGGCCGCGAGCGCTGAAAGGGTCAGGCCACGCAGACCGTTTTTGTTTTTTGTCATGAGGAAAAGTGTTCAGCCAGCCAAGCGGGCCACATCATTGAACAAGGCAACGGACATGAGCGCCATGAGAACCACGACACCACCGCGTTGCAGGCGCTCCATCCAGACATCAGACACGCTGCGACCGGTCACACCCTCCCAAAGATAATACATCAGGTGCCCCCCGTCCAAGACAGGCAGCGGCAGCAGATTCAGCACCCCCAGACTCACGCTGATGAGGGCCAGAAACAGGATGTAAGAGGTGATGCCCAGGCTGGCCGACTTGCCCGCGTAGTCGGCGATCGTCAGCGGCCCGCTGAGGTTCTTGACCGACGCTTCGCCGATCAACATGCGCCCCATCATCTTCAGCGTGAGCCACGACACCTCCCAGGTGCGCACCACCCCCTTGACCAGACCATCGACCGGTCCGTGGCGCACGGTCACCATCTGTGGCGCCGCGCCGATGTAGGCGCCGACCCGACCGACCCACAGCTCACCCTGCTTTTCAGGCACCGGCTTCACCGCCAGAACGATGCGCTGACCATTGCGCTCCACAGACCACAGCTGCTCGCGCGCTTCGCCGGCAGGACCGGTTGATGCGCGGATCAGCGCGCGCAGGCGCTGGCCATCCGCCACAGCGGCGCCATCCACCGTGCGCACCGTATCGCCGGCGAGCAGGCCAGCCGCTGCGGCAGCGCCGCCCTCCATCACCTCACCCACCACCGGCTGCGTCCAGGGGCCGGTGATGCCGATCTTCTGGAACAGGGTTGCGTCGGCTTCGCGCACGTCCAGCTGGGCCAGCGGCAGGACGATGGATCGTGATGGACCACCCTCCTCGTTGCTGACGCGCAGCGTCATGTCTTCGTTGGAAAGCGCCGCCTGGGTGAGGCGCCAGCGCAGGTCTTCGAAAGAGGCCACGTCGGCCAGGCTCTCTTCATCGGATCCTGCCTGCGACACCCACTCGCCACCCCGCAGCCCCGCCACTTCAGCCAACGAGCCGACCGCCGGACTGGCCAACACGGGCTTGGGTTCTTCCACGCCGCTCCAGTTGACCACCGCGTACAGCGCGATGGCCAGCAACAGGTTGGCGGCGGGGCCGGCGGCAACGATGGCGGCCCGGGAGCGCAAGGGCTGCGTATTGAACGCCAGATGGCGTTCGGCAGCGTCGACCGGCGCCTCGCGTTCATCGAGCATGCGCACATAACCGCCCAGGGGCAGCGCGCAGATCACGAACTCGGTGGAGCTGCCTTTTTTGTGCCAGGTCAGCAGCGGCTTGCCGAACCCGACCGAAAAGCGCAGCACTTTCACGCCGCAGGCCACTGCCACCCGGTAGTGGCCGTATTCGTGCACTGCGATCAGAAGGCCGAGGGCGACCACAAAGGCAACAAGTGTGAGCATGGTGAGCGGGTCGTGAAGTTGTGAACGTCTGCTTCAGCGCCTGCGGGTCAGGCAGTTCAGCGAGACAGGCGATCGACTTGGGCTTCAGCCAGGCGGCGGGCCTGCTGATCGATGGCCAACAGGTCGGGCAAGTCGTTGGGCTTGGAGGGGATCAATGCCTGCAAAGTTGCATCGTTGATGGCATGGATCTGGTCAAAACGCAGGCGCTGGTCGAGAAACGCCGCCACGGCCACCTCGTTGGCGGCATTGAGCACCGCGGTCGTGCCGATCGGGCCGTTGAGGGAGTCCCAGGCCAGCTGCAATCCTGGAAAGCGCAATCCATCGGGCTGCTCGAACGTCAAGGCACCCAGGGTGCTGAAATCCAGCGCCGCGGCCCCCGATGCGATGCGCTCGGGCCAGGCCAGGCCGTAGGCGATGGGCACTCGCATGTCGGGTGTGCCGAGTTGCGCCACCACCGAACCGTCGTTGTACTGGACCATCGAATGGATCACGCTCTGCGGGTGGATCACCACCTCGATCTGCGACGGTGGCAGGCCAAAGAGATAACAGGCCTCGATCACTTCAAGCGCCTTGTTCATCATGGTGGCCGAGTCAACCGAGATCTTGCGCCCCATCACCCAGTTGGGGTGGGCGCAGGCTTCATTGGGCGTCACCTGGGCGAGGGTCTGCGGATCGCGCGTGCGGAACGGTCCGCCGGACGCGGTGAGCACGATCTTCTGGACCCGGCGCGACCACGATGCCGGGTCTTCCGGCAAGGACTGGAACACAGCGGAGTGCTCACTGTCGATGGGCAACAGCGTGGCGCCGCCATCGCGCACCGCCTGCATGAAGAGCGCGCCCCCCACCACCAAGGCTTCCTTGTTGGCCAGCAGCAGCTTCTTGCCCGCACGCGCAGCCGCCAGGCTGGGCGCCAGGCCGGCTGCACCGACGATAGCGGCCATGACCGCATCCACTTCGCCATCGGTACACACATCGCACAAGGCTTGTTCGCCGGAAAGCACCTGCACCTTCAAGCCGAGTTCTTGCACCCGGTCGGCCAGCGCCTTGGCGTGCTCCGGGCTCACCATCACCGCAAAACGCGGAGCGAACTGCTGGCACTGCGCCAGCATCAGATCGACCTGCGTGGAGGCCGTGAGGGCAAACACCCGGTAGTGATCGGGATGGCGCGCCAGCACGTCCAGCGTGTTTTTGCCGATCGAACCGGTGGAGCCCAGGATGGTGATGGACTGCGTGGATTTCATGGGTGTCAGAAGGTGGTGAACATCATCGCCAAAGGCAACACAGGGAGCAAGGCGTCCACGCGGTCCAGCACACCGCCATGGCCGGGCAGCAGGTTGCTGGAGTCTTTCACGCCGGCACTTCGTTTGACCAGGGACTCCACCAGATCACCCACCACGCTCATGCTCACCATGAAGGCCAGCGACAACGCAGCCAGCAGCGGCCCGAAGGCCCAGAGCCGGGCATACAGACTGGTGGCGTTGCCCAGACCCCGGGCATCAGCCCAGAGCCAGACAGCAGCCAGCACGAACACGCCGATGGCGCCACTGATGGCGCCTTCCCACGACTTGCCCGGACTGATGGTGGGGGCCAATTTTCGCCTGCCGAGTGCCTTGCCGCCGAAGTAGGCAGCGATGTCGGCCATCCACACCAGCAGCAGCACCGACAGGAGAAAGCCCAGTCCCATGAGGCGGGCCTGCACCATGGCCAACCAGGCGCAGCCGATCAGTGCCAACCCCAACCACAGGCGCAGGCCAGCGGGCCAGGCGTTCCAGCCCGACACACCGCGCACCAGCATGGCGATGGAGAGTGCGACCCACAGCACTCCCACCCCGATCCACAAGACACGCCAGGATGGGTTCAGTCCGCCCAACCACCAGACAGCGGCCATGACCACGCCCAGCCCGAGACCCAGCGCAAGGGCCAGGCGCGGGCCCGCACCATTGAGGCGAGCCCACTCCCATCCTGCCGCCACGATGAGCAGCAGCGTCAGGGCTGCAAAGGGTTCGATGGAGGGATAAAACAGGGCGGGCAACAGGACCGCCAGCAACAGCAAGGCGGTGATGACGCGCTGTCTAAGCATGTCGGTCGCCGCCCACCGCCAGCAGGGGTTCTGCATGGACGATCTGCTCGGACGTCTGGCCGAACCGGCGCTCGCGGTTGGCGTACTCCAGCAGCGCGCGGTCCAGCTCCGCTGCGTCGAAGTCGGGCCATAGGCATTCGGTGAAGACCAGCTCGGTGTAGGCAGCTTGCCAGAGCAGGAAGTTGCTGATGCGCAGTTCGCCACCGGTGCGGATGAGCAGGTCGGGGTCGGGCACATGCGCCAATGCCAACTCGCTGTTGAGGCTTTCTTCCGTGATCTCGCGACCTTGCGCGGCCAGCCGCTGCGCGGCCTGCGCGATGTCCCAACGTCCACCGTAGTTGAAGCAGACGTTGAGCACGAGCTTGTCGTTGTGAGCGGTGTCGCGTTCGGCCGCCGTCAGTCCCTGCACCACACGGTTGGACAATCCACGGCGATTGCCGGGGAAATGCAGGCGCACGCCGTTGCCGCTCAGCGAGGGCACCTCTCGCGACAAAGCCAGCACCAGCAGGTCCATCAGGCTGGAGACCTCTTCCACTGGGCGGTTCCAGTTCTCCGACGAAAAGGCAAACACGGTGAGCACAGTCACGCCTCGCTCCAGGCAGGCCTTGACGACACGGCGCAGCGCTTCAACACCCTGCTTGTGTCCGGCCACGCGGGGCAACCAGCGCTTTTGCGCCCAACGGCCGTTGCCGTCCATCACGATGGCGACGTGGCGTGGCATGGAAGCCGCGGGTACGCCTTGTGTGAAAGTGGGCTGGGACATGGATCGCGGTGCTTGGAGTTGAAAGCAGGCCTGTGGTCAGACCGCCATGATGTCCTGCTCCTTGCCGGCCACGAGGCGGTCCACCTCGTTGATGACACGGTCCGTGAGCTTCTGAATGTCTTCCTGTGAACGGCGATCGTCGTCTTCGGAAGCCAGCTTTTCCTTCACCAGTTTTTTCACCTGTTCGTTCGCATCGCGGCGCAGGTTGCGGATGGCGATCTTGGCGGCTTCACCATCGCCGCGCACAACCTTGGTGAGTTCCTTGCGGCGCTCTTCTGTCATGGGCGGCATGGGCACACGGATCAGGTCGCCCTGGCTGGAGGGGTTCAAACCCAGATCGGACTCGCGGATGGCCTTCTCGATTTTGGCGCCCATGCCTTTTTCCCAGGGCGCCACGCCGATCGTGCGGGAGTCGAGCAAGGTGAGGTTGGCCACCTGGGACAGCGGCAACATGGCGCCGTAGTAGTCCACGTGCACGGTGTCCAGCAGCGCGGGGTTGGGGCGACCGGTGCGGATCTTGGTCAGTCCGTTCTTGAACGCTTCAACCGACTGCATCATCTTGTGCTCGGCGGTTTTGCGAATGTCATCAACGCTCATGAAAACTCCTCATTTCAGCAAGTGGTGTGCGCCCACGGGCATCACACATGAACCAGCGTGCCTTCGTCCAAGCCCATCACCACGTTGCGCAGTGCGCCGGGCTTGAAGATCGAAAACACCTTGACCGGCAGCTTCTGATCGCGGCACAACGCGAAGGCTGTGGCGTCCATGACCTGCAGGTTCTTTTGCATGGCCTCGTCGAAGGTGATCGAGGCGTACCGCGTGGCGGTGGGGTCCTTGTTCGGGTCGGCGCTGTAAACGCCGTCCACCTTGGTGGCCTTGAGCACGATCTCGGCGCCGATTTCGGCGCCGCGCAAGGCAGCGGCGGTGTCGGTGGTGAAGAACGGGTTGCCCGTGCCGGCCGCAAACACAACGACCTTACCCTCTTCCAGGTACTGCAAGGCCTTGGGGCGCACGTAGGGCTCGACCACCTGCTCGATGGCAATGGCCGACATCACACGCGCGATCAGACCGGCTTTGTCCATGGTGTCGGCCAGCGCCAGCGAGTTCATCACAGTGGCCAGCATGCCCATGTAATCGGCGGTGGCGCGGTCCATACCGACCGAACCACCCGCCACGCCGCGGAAGATGTTGCCACCACCGATGACGATGGCCACCTGGACACCCAGGCGCGTGACCTCTGCGATCTCCTCCACCATGCGCACGATGGTGGCCCGATTGATGCCGAAGGCGTCGTCGCCCATGAGGGCTTCACCCGACAACTTCAACAGAATCCGTTTGTAGGCAGGCATGGGGCAACTTTCAGGAAGCGAAAACACAAGATTCAGCCGGCAAGTGTACCGAGGAGCGACGCTCCTTCGGTGCCGGTTACACACAAGACAACGGGCCTTGCGGCCCGTCGTCTTGTTCAGGGCAGCAACGCTTGCCGCCACAGTTCGATCAGGCGCCCTTGGCAGCGGCGACCTGAGCAGCCACTTCAGCGGCGAAATCGTCCACCTTTTTCTCGATGCCCTCGCCCACCACGTACAGGGTGAAACCCTTGACGGTGGTGCCGACGGACTTGAGCATGGCTTCAACGGTCTGCTTGTCGTTCTTCACGAAGGGCTGGTTGAACAGCGACACTTCCTTGAGATACTTCTGCACAGCGCCGTCGATGCGCTTGGCCATGATTTCGGCGCTTTGTGCCGGCTTGCCGGCGGCCACCAGCTCCTTGTTCGCTTCATCGGCCTTGGCCGTGGCCACCGAGCGCTCACGCTCGATGAATTCGGCTGGCACGTCGTTGCTGGTCAGGGCGACCGGCTTCATGGCGGCCACGTGCATGGCGACGTCTTTGGCAGCGGCTTCTTCGCCGTCAAACTCCACCACCACACCGATACGCGTGCCGTGCAGGTAGCTGGCCAGTTTGGTGGAGCCACTGCAGGCCTTGAAACGGCGGAACGACATGTTCTCGCCGATCTTGCCGATCAGGCCCTTGCGCACATCTTCCAGGGTGGGGCCAAAGCCGTCCTGGGTATAGGGGAGCGCGCCCAGCGCAGCCACGTCGGCCGGCTGGTGCTTGGCCACGAGCTGAGCAGCAGCGTTGGCCAGGGCCAGGAAGCTGTCGTTCTTGGTGACGAAGTCGGTTTCGCAGTTGACTTCGATCAGGCCACCGGTGGTGCCCTCGATGAAGCTGGCCACGACGCCTTCAGCGGTCACGCGGCTGGCGGCCTTGCCGGCCTTGGTGCCGAGCTTGACGCGCAGCAACTCTTCGGCCTTGGCCATGTCGCCTTCGGCTTCGGTCAGGGCCTTTTTGCACTCCATCATGGGTGCGTCGGTCTTGGCGCGCAGTTCGGCGACCATGCTTGCGGTAATTGCCATCTGTGTTCTCCTTGGCGCCGCCTCACGCAGTTGGGCGAGGTCGGCCATGTTCAATGATCGGTTTTTTGGTGTGAAAAAGGGGCTCACGAGCCCCTCTTTCATGGGAGCAACGCCTTCAAGCGGCGGTGTTTTCCTTGACTTCGACGAACTCATCAGCGCCTTCGGCGGCCACTGCACGCACGACGTCGTTGACGGCGTTGCTGCGGCCGTCCAGGATCGCGTCTGCGATGCCGCGGGCATACAGCGCCACGGCGCGGGCCGAGTCGTCGTTGCCGGGGATCACGTAGTCGATGCCCACGGGTGAGTGGTTGGTGTCCACCACGCCCACCAGCGGGATGCCAAGCTTCTGCGCTTCAAGCACCGCGATCTTGTGGAAGCCCACGTCGATCACGAAGATCGCATCGGGCAGTGCAGCCATGTCCTGAATGCCGCCGATGTCTTTTTCCAGCTTTTCCATTTCGCGGGAGAACGTCAGCTGCTCTTTTTTGGTCATGGCGTCCAGGCCGCCTTCTTTCTGGGCCTGCATGTCCTTCAGACGCTTGATCGAGGTCTTGACGGTCTTGAAGTTGGTGAGCATGCCGCCGAGCCAGCGCTGGTCAACGAAAGGCACGCCGGCGCGGCGGGCTTCCTGGGCCACGATGTCGCGCGACTGGCGCTTGGTACCCACCATTAGGATGGTGCCGCGGTTGGCGGAGAGCTGACGCACGAACTTGGCTGCATCTTCAAACAGGGGCAGCGTCTTTTCGAGGTTGACGATGTGGATTTTGTTGCGGTGGCCGAAGATGTACGGAGCCATCTTGGGGTTCCAGAAGCGGGTTTGGTGACCGAAATGGACACCGGCTTCCAGCATTTCGCGCATGGAGATTGACATGAGATAACTTTCCAGAGGTTGAGTCTAAAATCCAGCCCCGATCACCTGTTGGCCACCCCATCGATTTCGATTTGGTCGCCGCAGACGACACCCGGTTGGGCTGGTTTGCGATTGACTTTGTGAGGCAGGCGAAACTTCCATCTCGCCCATCACCCACACAGCCTGTCGATTATAGCAGTCCGGTCTCTTCCTTCAGCCACCCCCACCGGGCCTGCCGCTTGCGCGGAGCCTGGCGACTTTGCGTGCCTTCTTCATGCCTGACACCGAGCCCAGTTTCATGAGCGCCGAACGGCGTCTGCCACTCACCGGCAGAATGCAGTTTTCAGGGAGCCCGGTTTGAAAGTCGCGATCGTAGGAGCGGGTGTGGTGGGCATTGCCAGCGCACACGAGTTGTCACAGGACGGCCACGAGGTCACGGTGTTCGAGCGGCGCAGCACGGTGGCCGAGGAAGCCAGCTTTGCCAACGGCGCGCTCATCGCACCGGGCTGGACGGCGCCCTGGGCGCACGACCACCAGCGCCTTGCATGGCCCTGGTCCACCAGCGGCGCCGGCCTGCAGATGTCGCGCCTGCCACGCGGGGGCGAATGGAGTTGGCTCTGGCAATGGCGGCGTTCCAGTCAGGGGCCGCGCCTGTCGTCGAACCACGCGCAGGTTCACCGTTGGGTGCGCTACAGCCAGGAGCGGCAGCAGGCCATCACCGATCAGTACCAGCTTGAACACGATCGCAGCCACGGCATGCTGGTGCTGCTGCGCAGCGAGCAGGAAGCCGCAGCGGCCGAAATTCCGTTGCAACAACTGCGCGACCTGGGTCTGAAGCCCAAGATGCTCTCGTGCGACGAAGCGCGCGCACTTGAACCCTCGCTCAGCAACGAAACACCGTTGCACGGCGCCGTGGAGCTCGGCGGGGAAGCGGTGGCCAACTGCAGGGAGTTCGCCGTGTTGTTGCGCGCCCAGGCCCAGCAACTGGGCTGCCGCTTCGAGTTCAACACCATCGTCAGCCGCATCGAGCCGCAACTCAATTCAGGGGTGAACCTGACACTCACCCACACCGCGTCCCACCCGTCAGGCGAAGCGCCGTCAGACACAGCCCAGCGCTTCGATGCGGTGGTGATCTGCGCTGGCGTGGCCGCCGCCGGCCTGCTCGCGCCGCTGGGCTTGAAGTTGCCCCTGCAATCGGTGGTCGGCCATTCGCTGAGTGCGGCGGTTCGCGAACCGATGGATGCGCCGCAATCGGCGGTGCTCGATGCGCGGCACGGCATTTCCATTGCCCGCCTGGGTCAGCGCGTTCGTGTGGCCGGCGGTGCCGAGTGGGGACGCGAATCCGGCCCACCCTCCAAAGCCGGACTGCAGCGCCTGTACCGTGCGCTCTCCGACTGGTTTCCGGGCGCTGTGCGCCTGGGCGGACCCGCCGGCAGCGTGCAGGAATGGCGCGGCGTTCAGGCCACACTGCCCGACGGCATGCCGTTGATGGGTGCGAGCCGCTTGCCTGGGATCTGGCTGAACCTGGGCCACGGACAAGCTGGCTGGTCCATGGCGTGTGGAGCCGCCCGGGCACTGGCCGACCGCATCGAAGGCCGCGAACCCGACATCGACCTGGCCGCCTGTTCGCCGCAACGCTACGGACTTTGAGCCAGACTGGGGCCCATGCGAATCATCCACACCGATCGACGCGAGCCCCTCTTTGACACGGCGGCCACGCGCGCCATCGAGCAAACCGCCCAGGCCACCCTGCCCCACCACACTTTGATGGCGCGGGCTGGCCTGGCCGTTGCGCAACTCGCACGTGCGCTGGCTCCGCATGCCCGCTGCATCTGGGTGGCTTGCGGCCCCGGCAACAACGGGGGTGACGGTCTGGTGGCTGCCACGCACCTGCACCTATGGGCACAACGCTCGGGCAGCGATCTGCGGGTGGTGGTCACGCTCGCCGCGCCCGACGATGCGGACCTCTCTCGGCTGCCGCTTGACGCGCGCCAGGCACTGGCCGACGCGCGAGCCGCGGGCGTCCTGTTCCAGGCGTCGGCACCGGACGACGCCGACTTTGCGATCGATGCACTGCTGGGCATCGGCGCCCAGCGGCCGCTGACAGGCCTGCTCGCCACCTGGCTGTACCAGCTGCGCACCAGCGCTGCGCCGGTGCTGTGTGTCGACCTGCCCAGCGGCTTGCACGCCGACACCGGCGCTCTGGCAGCGATCGGGCACGGCGGCTCCAGCGCAACGCGCGCGGGGCCGCGCCACACCCTGTCGCTGCTGACCCTGAAACCGGGGCTCTTCACCGGTCACGGGCGAGACGCGGCGGGCCAGGTGTGGTTCGACGATCTGGGTGTCATGCCCGCTGCCAATGTGCCCGTGACGGCCTGGCTGGCCGGTCGGGCGGCACCTGTCGATGCCAAATCTTCAATGGCGCACGCCAGCCACAAAGGCAGCTTCGGTGATGTGGTGGTCGTGGGTGGCCAGGGTGTGGCCGCCCACGGCGCCGGCATGACAGGCGCGGCGATTCTGGCGGCGCGCGCCGCCTTGCACGCGGGCGCTGGCAGGGTGTTTGTCGGCCTGCTGGAAGCGGGATCACCGAACGAAACCACCTGGGACCCGGTGTGCCCCGAGCTCATGTTTCGCCGACCCGACACCTTGCTGGACACCTCGCTGCTGCGACAGGCCAGCGTTGTCTGCGGCTGTGGCGGTGGTGCATCCGTGGCAGCGCTGCTGCCCCGGTTGCTGTCCAGCGCCACCACGCTGGTGATGGACGCCGATGCACTCAACGCCATCGCACGCGACACCGGCCTGCAAACCCAACTGACACACCGGCAGGGGCGCGGCTGGATCACCGTGCTCACGCCGCACCCGCTGGAAGCCGCGCGGCTGCTGGGCATCGACACGGCCCAGGTCATGGCAGACCGCCTGCAGGCGGCCCACCACATTGCGGCGCGGTTCGGCGCCCTGTGTGTGCTCAAGGGATCGGGCACGGTGATTGCCGCGCCGGCCGGGATCGCCCGCATCAACCCCACCGGCAATGCCGCGCTCGCCACCGCAGGCACCGGCGATGTGCTGGCGGGCATGATCGGCAGCGCATTGGCGCGCCCGGTCGCGTCGCCCGTTGCGGTGCTGGATCGGGTGGCCAGCGCGGTGTTCCAGCACGGTTGGCTGGCGGACCATTGGGACGACTTTGAATGGCGAACCACCCAGCCCCCTTCGTTGGTGGCGGGCGCGCTGGCCTTGCGCGCCAGGCCCATCGACTGACAGAGACCGGGCGATCAGCCCAGCAGCATCAAACCGACCTGCAGCAGGATGATGAGCACCAGCACCGACAGATCGACACCACCCACCAGCGGAATCACACGGCGGATCGGGCGAAGCAGTGGCGCCACAAGCCGGTCGAGTGTGCCCATCACCGGTGACTGCGGCTGCACCCACGACAGGATGGCGTAGCCAATCAGCAGGATCATCAAACCCTGCAGCAGCGTTCGCACCAGGATACGCAGGGCCATGCTCAGGACAGTGATCAACCAGTTGGCGGGCGAGGCCGAGACCTCTGACACGCCAGCCGCGATCAGCAGCCAGATGCCACCGTAAATCAGTGACAGCAGGATGGCCGACAGGATGCTGCCCCAGTCGATGCGGCTTTGCGCCAACGCACGCGGCAGGACACGCCGCACGGGCTGCACCAGCCAGTCGGTCACCGCGATCGCAAAGCGCCCTGGCTGAGCCGACATGTGCACGCGCAGGTGGTTCATCCAGGCGCGCAGCAAGGCCATCGCCATCAAGAAAAAGAACAGGGTTTCGAGCAGGAAAAAGACGATGCGCATGCGTGGCTGACGTGTTGAAGATGCGGGTGACCTGGCGCCAGGGAACAGAGGGTCAGGTGCCTGCCAGCCGCAGGGGCGGACGGGGCACACGTGGATCGGGCTCACGGCCTGCGACCAGCCGCTCCATGGCCGCGGCGCGAGACGCCTCCAGGAAGTCCAGCATGATCGGCGAGCTGTCGGCCAGCGCGTGGCGGTCGTGGTGGAACTCCGGGTGCCACTGCACACCACGGGCATAGGCGTCGCCGGTCCAGCGGATCGCCTCCACCATGCCGTCCAGTGTCGACACCGCTTCCACCACCATGCCCTTGCCCAGCTCAGCCACCGCTTGATGGTGGATGCTGGTCACGCGCAGTTGTGAGGCGTTGGGATAGAGCTTGGTCAGCGCTGTGCCTTGCAGAAAGGTCACGTCGTGTTCGAGCTGGTCGTACAAGTCGGTGTCCACATGGGCGTGCGCCGCCGGGCACTGGGTGGGAATGTCCTGGTACAGCGTGCCGCCAAATGCGACATTGAGCAGCTGCGCGCCACGGCACACACCCAGTACCGGTTTTTTCTGCGCCAGAAAAGTCCTGAGCAAAGCCAGCTCGTATTTGTCGCGCACCACGTCGCCCTGCCAACGCGGGTCGATCGGCGTCTGCCCGTAGGACTGAGGCGCCACATCGGCCCCACCCTGCAACACCAGCGCGTCGAGCTCCTGCACCACGTGCTCCACCTTGA
Source organism: Burkholderiales bacterium (assembly GCA_003241965.1). Taxonomy (GTDB): domain Bacteria; phylum Pseudomonadota; class Gammaproteobacteria; order Burkholderiales; family Burkholderiaceae_C; genus Hydrogenophaga. Next base: position 34,796 of record QBMB01000015.1, read on the forward strand.
GGTGGCGCGCGGCATGTTTGCTGTCGTGCGCGACGGCAGGCACCATGAAGGCAATGGCACCGTGCTCCATGATCCAGTGCGCCAGCGACTGCTCGATGTATTGCAGGTTCTTGTTGCGAAAGCCCAGCTCAGAGGGCACGTGGTACAGCAGCCGCGCCGACACGCCAATGCGCAACGGACGCTCGGCGGATATGGGCGAAACCTTGGGCAGCGAGGTCTTCAACGGCGACTCTTGCGCGGTTGGTTGGCGGTACTGCGAGCGCCGCCCCGGTCGGATTTTTTGCCGGCGGCCTTCTTCACCGCGGCCTTCACCTCCAGAGCCGGCGCGCGTGCCGCGCGCTCCTGACGACCCGCAGGCGCGCCCTCGGAGCCGCGAGCCCGCTGGGGTTTGCCACCGCGCCCGGGGCCTGCAGCGCCGTCTGCTGCGCCCGCTTGACCGGTCTTGTCGCGCATGGCCCGCAGCACCAGATCGTCGTCACCACTCACGAGGCGGAAGTCGATGCGACGACCATCCAGATCCACACGGCTCACCTGCACCTGCACGCGTGTTCCCAGGGCATAACGGATGCCGGTGCGCTCACCACGCAGCTCCTGCCGTGCTTCGTCGAAACGGAAGTATTCGCCACCGAGCTCTGTGATGTGCACCAGGCCTTCAACGTACATGGCATCGAGCGTCACGAACAGACCGAAGCTGGTGACCGAACTGACCACACCACTGAACTCTTCGCCCAGGTGCTCGCGCATGTATTTGCACTTGAGCCAGGCTTCAACGTCGCGGCTCGCTTCGTCGGCGCGACGCTCATTGGCGCTGCAGTGCAGCCCGGCAGCTTGCCAGGCCAGCGTGTCGACCGAAGGCTTCTTGGCCACTTCGCCCACCGCCAGTGGTTTGACGCGGCTCGCCAAGCGTTTGCTCAGCTTGGCATGGGCCTCGCCCGGCGTGGGCAGCGCAGGCAACTCATAGCGCTTGCGCGCAAGGATCGCCTTGATCACGCGATGCACCAACAAGTCGGGGTAGCGGCGGATGGGGCTGGTGAAGTGGGTGTAGGCCTCGAACGCCAGACCGAAGTGGCCGCTGTTGATCGGCGTGTAAATCGCCTGCTGCATGGAGCGCAGCAGCATGGTGTGGATCTGCTGCGACTCGGGCCGGTCCTTCGTGGCGGCCGCAATCTTCTGGAAATCAGCCGGCTTGGGGTTGTCGCCGATGGTCTGCGACACGCCCATGGCCTTGAGGTAGTTGCGCAGGATTTCCTGCTTCTCGGGCGTGGGGCCTTCGTGCACTCGGAACAGGCCGGTGTGTTTGCCTTCGCTGATGAAATCGGCAGAGCAGACGTTGGCCGCCAGCATCGCTTCTTCAATCACCTTGTGGGCGTCGTTGCGGGTGCGCGGAATGATCTTCTCGATGCGGCCCGACTCGTCGCAGACGATCTGCGTCTCGGTGGTCTCGAAGTCCACCGCACCGCGCTCACCGCGCGCCGTCAGCAGTGCGCGGTACACGTCGTGCAAGTTGAGCAGATAAGGCACGAGCGCCTTGCGCTGGCTGGCTTCAGGCCCACGCGTGTTCTGCAGAATGGCAGCGACTTCGGTATAGGTGAAGCGTGCGTGGCTGAACATCACCGCCGGGTAAAACTGATAGGCATGCACCTCACCCTTGGCGTTGACCAGCATGTCGCACACCATGCAAAGCCGCTCCACGCCCGGGTTGAGCGAGCACAGGCCGTTGGAGAGTTTCTCCGGAAGCATGGGAATGACGCGGCGCGGGAAATACACCGAGGTGGCGCGGTCGTAGGCGTCCACATCGATGGACGATCCGGTCTGCACATAGTTGCTCACATCGGCAATGGCTACCAGCAAACGCCAGCCCTTGCCCTTGCCGACCTTGGCCGGCTCGCAGTACACCGCATCGTCAAAGTCACGTGCGTCTTCACCGTCAATGGTGACCAGAGGCACATCGCGCAGATCCACACGGTGCTTGTGATCGGCCGCACGCACATGGTCGGGCAAAGCGCGGGCCTCGGCCATGGCGGCATCCGAGAACTCGTGAGGCACACCGTACTTGCGCACTGCAATCTCGATCTCCATGCCGGGGTCATCGATCTCGCCCAGCACTTCCTTCACACGACCCACCGGCTGCCCATACAGCGCAGGAGGTTCGGTCAGTTGCACCACCACCACCTGGCCCGGTTTGGCCGAGCCGGTAGCTCCCTTGGGTATCAAGACGTCCTGCCCGTAGCGCTTGTCCTCCGGCGCCACCAGCCACACGCCACTCTCCTGGAGCAGGCGGCCGATGATGGGGGAGTCGGAGCGTTCGACGATTTCCGTCACACGTCCTTCGGGTCGACCCTTGCGGTCCAGGCGCACGATGCGGGCCTTCACCCGGTCCTTGTGCAACACCGCCCGCATCTCGTTGGAGGGCAGATAAATGTCTGCCTGACCATCGTCGCGGATCACAAAACCATGGCCGTCCCGATGACCGGAGACGACACCTTCATATTCGGCCAACAGGCTGTTTTTTTCGTTCACTTTTTCTCTGCTATAATTTCGTTTTTCCTGAAATGCCCAGGTGGCGGAATTGGTAGACGCACTAGTTTCAGGTACTAGCGCTGAGAGGCGTGGAGGTTCGAGTCCTCTCCTGGGCACCAATCATAAAGGGCCTGCAGACGTGATGTTTGCAGGCCCTTTTCTTTTGTCTCAACGCAAGCAAGCCGATATCCGCCTGCTGACGCGCTGATCACATGCTCCGGAATCCGGAGCATGCATTGCAGGGCAGTTGCCACGCAGCCTGGGGTCACCAAGTGGCGGGCAATGGCCATCAAATCGGGACCGCCAACAGGTCGTGTCCCTGCGCCGCGACGACCCGCGCCTTGGTGAACTCACCCACCTTCAAGGTCTTGCTGATCTTCTCGGGCGGGAGCAAACGCACCAGTCCGTCGATCTCCGGCGCGTCTGCATAGCTGCGCCCCACGCCGCCCTTCTTGCCCATGCCCGGCGCAGAATCCACCAGCACCTGCATGGTCGCGCCCACGCGTTGCTGCAGCTTGTCGGCCGACACGGCTTCGGCCACTGCCATGAAGCGCGCACGGCGCTCCTCTCGCAAGGCATGGGGTACTGCGTCGGGCAGCGCGTTGGCCGTGGCTCCCGCCACGGGCGAATAGGCAAAACAGCCCGCGCGGTCGATGCGCGCTTCGCGCAGGAATTCGAGCAGGTGATCGAACTCGGCTTCGGTCTCGCCCGGGAAGCCTGCGATGAAGGTGCTGCGCACGACGATCTCGGGGCACAACTCGCGCCAGCGCGCAATGCGCTCCAGGTTCTTTTCGCCGCTGGCCGGGCGCTTCATGCGGCGCAGCACATCGGGATGGCTGTGTTGCAACGGCACATCGAGGTACGGCAGGCACAGACCGTCCACCATGAGCGGAATGATCTCGTCCACATGCGGATACGGGTAGACATAGTGCAAGCGCACCCAGGCGCCATAGCCTTTGGCCAGCTCACCCAATGAACGCACCAGATCGAACATGCGCGTCTTGACGGGTTTGCCGTCCCAGAAGCCGGTGCGGTATTTCACGTCCACACCATAGGCCGAGGTGTCCTGGCTGACCACCAGCAGTTCCTTCACGCCGGCTTCGAACAGCTTGCGCGCCTCGGTCAGCACATCGCCGATCGGGCGGCTCACCAGATCGCCACGCATGGACGGGATGATGCAGAAGGTGCAGCGGTGGTTGCAGCCCTCGCTGATCTTCAGATAAGCGTAGTGGCGCGGCGTGAGTTTGATGCCTTGCGGCGGCACCAGATCCACAAAAGGATCGTGTGGCTTGGGCAGGTGCAAGTGCACGGCGGTCATCACTTCGTGCGTGGCATGCGGGCCTGTCACAGCGAGAACGCTGGGGTGCATCTGGCGCACCAGGTTGCCACCGCCCTCGCCTTCGCGTGCTCCCAGGCAACCGGTGACGATGACCTTGCCGTTCTCGGCCAGGGCCTCGCCGATGGTGTCAAGGCTCTCACGCACGGCGTCGTCGATGAAGCCGCATGTGTTGACGATCACCAGATCGGCGCCGGCGAAGGTCTTGGAAGTTTGGTAGCCCTCAGCGCTGAGCTGCGTGAGGATGAGTTCGGAGTCGGTCAGCGCCTTGGGGCAACCCAGACTGACAAAACCGACTTTGGGGGCCGCATTGGCGACCGGGACGAGCGTTTCAGACATGGTCCGATTGTCTCAGACCCGCTGCATTGCCGCAGATCCTGGATTCAGCGCTTGAGCCCGAGCGCTGCCAGCATCTGCTCGCTGTTCTTCTGCATCTGCTCCTGCATCTGGTTGAATGCGCTGCGTGACTGCTCCAGATACGTGCCCATCATGCCCTGCATCATGGGCGACTGAACGTTCATGAACTGCTTCCAGGCTTCGGGATTCGCGCCGTTGGACTGCTCGGTCATCTTGTGCTGCAGGTCCATGAAGATCTGCACGTTCTTTTCCAGATAGGCACCCATGAAATCCTGCATGGCGTGGCCGTAAAACCGGATGATGTTGGCCAACACCTGCTCGGTGAAGATCGGAACGCCAGCGGTTTCCTCTTCCAGAATGATCTGCAGCAGGATGCTGCGTGTGAGGTCGTCATTGGTCTTGGCATCGCGAACCACGAAGAGCTCGTTGTCCATCACCAGCGTCTTGACCTCGGCCAACGTGATGTACGACGAGGTGTCGGTGTCGTACAGCCGCCGGTTCGGGTACTTCTTGATGACGCGCACAGCGGGCTGGGAGCCACTCTCGGCCTTGTTTTTTTGCACTGATGGATCTTTCTGGAAAGAAGGTGACGAACCACCAGACATTGCCGGCTGTTCAAAAGGCATTCTAGAAACGCTTGATCTGCACTGCAGCATGGGTTTTCCCTGTGCATGCTAACGATCTCGGCACTTTTCAGGAGAACAGCCAGAACGGGCCACAAAAAAGCCCGACTCAGGGTCGGGCTTGGTTGCTGGATGCCTTGCATCCGGAAAAAGTTTGGTAGGCGCGATTGGACTCGAACCAACGACCCCCACCATGTCAAGGTGGTGCTCTAACCAGCTGAGCTACGCGCCTACAAACGATTCGAAGCTGCGAAGTATATCAGCACTCCAAGGCCACTTTCAGCGACGGCGAACGACGCGCACGCCAGCCACGTCGCCGACCACCGCCATCGCCCTGGCGACCTGCCGCGCGTCAAGCACTTCGATGGTGAAAGTCATCCACGCCACGCCCCGCACCGACTGCGTCTGCACGCCGATGACGTTCATCTTCTCGCGCGCAAACACGTCCGATATGTCGCGCAACAACCCCTGGCGGTCTTGTGCTTCGATGCCCACATCCACCGGGTACACCGAAGCCTGTCCGTCTCGACCGGCACCCGTTTGGCCGCTCCACTGCACTTCGATCACCCGGCCTGGGTTCTTGCGCTGCAAGTGGGCGAAGTCGGTGCAGTCGGCGCGGTGGATGCTCACACCTTTTCCGCGCGTCACGAACCCCCCAATCTCGTCGGGCGGCGCAGGCTTGCAGCACCGGGCGAGCTGCGTCATGAGCGAGTCCACGCCCACGACCAGCACACCACCGGCGGATGCGCCCGAGTTCTTGCGCGGCTTCTTGAGCCACACCGGCGGTTCATCGGGTGCAGTCACCTCGGGTGGGCGCAGATGCTGCTCGATGGCGCGCAGCGACAACTCGTCCTTGCCCACCTGCTCGAACAACTCCTGCGCCGACGCCAGGCCCATCGCGACGGCGAGATCGTCGAGCTTCAGCGCGGTCTTGCCTTCACGCTGCAACAGCTTCTCCACCGCCTCGCGCCCACGTGCCATGGTCTCTTCCATGGCCTGCGCGTTGAACCATGCTCTGACCTTGCTCTTGGCCCGGTGGCTGACGAGATAGCCCAGTTCGCCATTGAGCCAGTCGCGCGAAGGCCCGCCCTCCTTGGCGGCGGTGATCTCCACGGTCTGGCCGTTTTGCAGCGGTGTGTTGAGCGTGACCATGGACCCGTCCACGCGTGCGCCGCGGCAGCGGTGACCCAGGTTGGTGTGCACGGTGTAGGCGAAGTCCACGGCGGTAGCACCCTGTGGCAACTCGACAATGGCGGCATCGGGGGTGAGCACGTAGATGCGGTCGTCGAACAACCCCTGGGCCGCACCGCTGAGGTCCCGCTCCCAGGCCAGCAGCTGGCGCAGCACGGCGATCTTGGCGTCGTAGTCGGAACTGGCCGACACGCCTGCGTAACCCTTGGAGCCAGCTTCTTTGTAGGCCCAGTGCGCAGCCACGCCATGCTCGGCGTGGTCGTGCATGGCCTGTGTGCGGATCTGGATCTCGAACGCCCTGCCCTGGCCATCACGCACCACGGTGTGCAGCGACTGGTAGCCGTTGGGTTTGGGCTTGGCGATGTAGTCGTCGAACTCGTCGGGCACGGGCGCGAACTGGGCATGCACATGCGCCAGCACGGCGTAGCAGTCGCCCACCTGCGGCACGATCACACGCAGCGCGCGGATGTCGAACACCTGATCGAAGTCCAGCGATTTGCCGCGCATCTTCTTGACGATGCTGTAGATATGTTTGGGGCGGCCTTGCACGGACGCCGACACGCCATGCTGCTGCAAATCGACTTCAAGTTGCTGGCGCACCTGCTCCACATGGGCTTCACGCTCGGTGCGCTTTTCATCCAGCAGGCGCGCCACGTCCCTGTAGGTGTGGGGCTCCAGGAAACGGAATGCGAGGTCTTCCATTTCCCACTTGATCTGCCAGATGCCCAGCCGGTTGGCCAGGGGTGCAAACACATGCAGTGATTCGCTGGCGAGGGCCTGCCCAGGGTCGCCCTTGCTCGCAGCGAAGTAGCGCAACGTCTGCAGGCGCGAGGCCAGGCGCAGCATGACCACACGCAGATCGCGCGAGAACGCCAGCAGCATCTTGCGCACGTTCTCGGTCTGGCTGGCCGCCAGCTCGGAGACGGGCCCTTTGTTGGCCGCCGACGTCGGGTCGAGTGCCGCCAGACGCTCTTCTTCTTTTTTGGCCTGCACCTCGGCGGTCTTGATGCGCGCCTGGCGCTGCAACTGCACGAGCTTGGTGGTCTCCAGGGCCAGCGCGGCAAAGTTCTCGCCAAAGGCCTTGGTGATCACTTCCTGCGGGCGGTTCAGGTATTGGCAGGCATAGACCAGATAGGCTGCGGCCTGCATGGCCTCCGAGCCACCTATGTCGGACAGCACGTCGGCCACAGCATTGGCATGGGCGAGGATGTTCTCCCCCGTGTCGAGTTCTTCATGAGCCAGCAAGGGTTCGGCAAACGCCCGTGCGCGCACCAGCGCTTGCGCCTGGTAAGGAAGGCTGTCGGCCGTGGCCATCACGATGGCGGACGGCTGAACCGCACCACCATCGGCGGGGAACACCGCGTGGGTATCCCCTGGATCTGGCGGGGTGGACATGGAAGAGCGCTTCATCCTGGATTCGGCATCAGGCCGCCCAGAAAAAATCGCGCACCGCGGCAACCTGATCGTCAGCCATCAGCGTGGGCGCGTGTCCCACGCCGTCGAACATGACGAGGTGGGCCTTGGGACCCCGTTGCGTCATGTGCTGCGCCGTCTCGGGCGTGAGCAGGTCGGACTGCGCGCCGCGCAGCAGCAGCGTTGGCACCTGGATCGCGTCGTAAAGACCCCAAAGCGCGGTCTCGCCGGCCTGCACGATCTGCCGCGCGGCTGCCTCGTCGGCAGTGGCCGTCATGAGTTTGAACGGCGTTGCGATTGCCGGGTCGTAGTGGAACCACCAGCGGCCATCGCGCTGACGCAGCAGGGGCAGCGACAGTGCGCGCCACTGCTCGGGCGTGTGAGGACCAAAACCTGCCGAGATGGAAGCCAGGTAATCCACAGCCGCCTGTTCGCCGTCGAACGATGGGTTGAGGCCCAGGTAGGTCCCGATGCGCAGCAGTGCCTCCCACTGAATCACCGGCCCCACATCGTTGAGCACCAACCGGCGCAGCGCCATCTGCGGCTGGGCTGCGAGTGCCATGCCGATGAGACCGCCCATGCTGGTGCCGACCCAGTCAATACGGACATCGGGGGTCTCGGCGCGCAGATGCATCAAGAGCGTCGCCATGTCGGCCGCGTACGTGGCGATCTGGTAACCCATGGGGTCTGCCAGCCAGTCGCTGTGGCCACGCCCTGCAACGTCCACGGCGATCACGCGGGAACTCTGGCACAGGGTCTGGGCCAGGGTGTCGAAATCCAGCCCCTGGCGGGAGAGGCCATGCACGCACACCACAACACTGTGGTGCTCTGCAGCCCGGCAGGGCCAGTCCCAGTAAGCCAGTCGGCGGGGCGCACCCGTCGCGGCGGCCGCGCCGCCCACGGTGAGATGTTGGAGTTGGGGTGCTGGCATGGTGCGAAGAGGTGGGTGAGCCGATGGCGTCCGTGATAATGAATCGGACACCGTTCAATCAATCGTAATGGAAGTGGAGATTTCAAATGCTTGCCAACAAAACCGCTCTCGTCACCGGCTCCACCAGCGGCATCGGCCTGGGCATCGCCAAGGCACTGGCGCGACAAGGCGCCAACATCGTGCTCAATGGATTTGGTGATGTTGAAGGCCCCAAGGCCGAGATTGCGGCCTTGGGCGCGAAAGTGGCCTACCACGGCGCGGACATGAGCAAAGCCTCTGAAATCGAAGCCATGATGGCGTTTGCCGCTGCAACCTTCGGGCAGGTCGACATTCTGGTGAACAACGCCGGCATCCAGCACGTGGCACGCATCGAAGATTTCCCGGTCGAGCGCTGGGATGCGATCATCGCCATCAACCTCACCAGCGCCTTCCACGCCAGCCGCCTGGCGCTGCCCGCCATGCTGAAGGCCAACTGGGGCCGCATCATCAACGTGGCCTCGGTGCATGGGCTGGTCGGCTCGGCCGAAAAATCGGCCTATGTGGCGGCCAAACACGGTGTCGTGGGCCTCACCAAAGTGACTGCGCTGGAAAACGCCACCAGCGGCGTGACTTGCAACGCCATCTGCCCGGGATGGGTGCTCACGCCGCTGGTGCAGAAACAGGTGGACGCCAAGGCAGCCGCCCTGGGCATCTCCAATGAAGAGGCCAAGAAGCAGCTGTTGGGCGAAAAGGAGCCGTCGATGCAGTTCACCACGCCCGAAGAGCTGGGTGAACTGGCGGTGTTCTTCTGCTCACCCGCGGGCAACAACGTGCGCGGCGTGGCCTGGAACATGGATGGCGGCTGGACCGCGCAATAATCGAGCACCGCCGCCGCGCTGCGCACGACCCCCTCCAGGGGGCGGTGCCTGAGGCCCGGCGAAGCCGGTTCCTCGGCACCCCTGGGTTGGATTGCCTCGGGAGAGGGGGTACTTCCTATTTCAACTGGACCGAGCCCGACACCGTCACATTGACCGTGGACTTGCCCGGCTCGACCGGCACTGCGGCGTCCGACATGGCGGCCTTGGCTTCCATAGCCATGGCGCGCGGCTGGAACGGGCGACCTTCCTGGTCGGCCGAGCTCACCGACACCTCGCGCAGGCTGTAGCCGGCAAAGCCGAAGCCCTTGGCCACCTCGCCAGCCTTCGACTTGAAACGCTCGATGGCCATGGCCTGCACGTCGGACTCCAGCTTCAGCCGCGCTTCGCGCGAGAGTGAGAAGCCCATGTTGCTCATGGTGAGCGTCTGGATCTTGCCGGCGGTGGTGCTGATGCGGGCGAAGTCACGGCCTTCGAGCACCAGCTCGGTGCTGCCTTGCCAGCCGCTGATCTTGCCCTTGTCGGTGTAGCGCGGGTACAGGCTGAACTGGCCCGTGCGAACTTCAAGCTGCTGGGGCTGGGCGTTGGCGCGCGCCACCACCAGAGCGGATTCGAGTGCAGCCTTGAGCTGGTTCTGCACGGTCACTGCGTCCGGCCCTTCGCGCGTGGTGCTCAGGCTCATGCTCAGCCAATCTTGCGGCGCTTCGAGGAAGCCGCTGCCCGAGATATTGACGACGTTCAGAGGTGGGGGCTGAATGCCCTGGGCGTGTGCCAGGGAGCCGATGGCGATGAGGGAGGAAAGAAGCAGGGTGCGGAAACGGGGAAGAGAAACGGCGCTAGGGGCTGACAAGGTCATGGTTTGAGTTTGTTTTCATGGACAGACTGCACGCGAAGCTGTTCGCGCAGTCGTTGACGCTCTTCAACGGACAAGCGGTACGGCTTGCTGTTGTCTTCCATATCGTCAAAGGGCTGCCGCAGCACATCGCGCAAACGCATGGCGCTGCGTGGCTCGCCTTCATCCACCGAAATGGGCATGACCATCACCGCTGCGTTTGACGGCACGGGATGCGAACGTTGATCGCCCGGTCCGGCGTTCGCCGAACCCAGCATCAACAACATCAAGCCCACAGGCAAATACGATTTCATGGTCTGCTCAAGTATCGACAATCGCTTCATTGTGGGATGTGGGGACGGTGAAGGGTTCGAGCGCTCGGGCAACATCTGTAACAGCATGTCAGGAAAATAAAAATCCAGTGCTGACAAGCACTTGGCGCTGCCACAATCGCGTTTGTTACATATTTTGGAAGTTGCCTTCATGCCACAAAACAACACTCGCCCCAACAAGATCCTGGTGGTCGATGACGATGTCCGCATTCGCGACCTGCTTCGACGCTATCTCATGCAGGAAGGGTTCGAGGTCATGTTGGCCGAGGACGGCAAATCGCTCAACCGAGTGTTGCAGCGCGATTCGGTCGATCTGATCGTGCTCGATCTCATGATGCCGGGCGAAGACGGCCTGTCGATCTGCCGGCGGCTGCGCGCCAACGGCGACCGCACACCCATCATCATGCTCACCGCCAAGAGCGAGGATGTCGATCGCATCGTGGGTCTGGAAGTCGGCGCCGACGACTACCTCGGCAAGCCCTTCAACCCGCGCGAGCTGCTGGCCCGTATCCATGCCGTGCTGCGGCGCCGCCCGCCAACCGAGGTGCCTGGCGCGCCCTCGCAGGATCAGGAAGTGGTGAAGTTCGGCCCGTTCGAATTCGACCTCAGCCTGCGCACGTTGCGCAAGGAAGGCGCCGACCTGCCCTTGACCACCGGCGAGTTCGCCATGCTCAAGGCGCTGGTGCGCCATCCGCGCCAGCCCCTGTCGCGCGAGAAGCTGGCCCAGCTGGCCCGCGGACGCGAGTTCGAGCCCTTTGACCGCAGCCTGGACGTGCAGGTGTCGCGCTTGCGCAAGCTGATCGAGGAAGACGCGGCTTCACCGCGCTACCTGCAGACAGTCTGGGGCGTGGGCTACGTATTTGTACCGGACGGCAACACCTGATGCCGGAAGAGTCGCGGGTTCCCTTTGAAACCCACCCCACCTCGCTGGAGACCGCGCCAGCCCCGCTGGAGCTGCGGCCCAGCCGGGGCTTCAGCCTGTTCTGGCGAACCTTCTTCTTTCTGGCCCTGCTGCTGGTGGGCTGCATCGTGGCCTGGCTGCAGACTTTCAGGGCGCTGGAGTACGAACCCCGGGCCTTGCAGAGTGCCAACCAGTTGGCTTCGCTGGTCAACCTGAGCCGCGCAGCCCTGGTGCATTCGGACTCGATCGCGCGCGTGTCGCTGATCAAGACGCTGGCCGACGAAGAAGGTCTTCGCATCGCGCCGCGAGAGCCCAACGACACCTACCGCCTCTACGACACCGATGTGCTCAGCCGCAACGTGGCCGAACGCCTGAGCGGGCGCCTGGGCCCCGACACGCTGGTGGCGCGCGAGGTCAACGGCGCGCCGGGTTTGTGGATCGGCTTCACGATCGACGGCGACCCGTACTGGCTGCTCACCGATCCCTCGCGCATCGGCCCCGTGGCCGGCACCACCTGGTTGATCTGGCTGGGCACGGCCGCCCTGCTCTCCCTCACTGGCGCGGCATTGATCGCCCGGCTGATCAACCACCCGCTCAAAAAACTGTCGTTTGCGGCCAGCCGCGTGCGAGAAGGCGACTTCAACGCCAGCCAGCTCAACGAGACGGTGGCCACCAGCGAGATCCGAGAGGTCAACATCGGCTTCAACCGCATGGCACAGCGGCTGTCCAAGATAGAACAGGACCGCGCGCTGATGCTCGCGGGCATTTCGCACGACCTGCGCACGCCGCTCTCGCGCCTGAGGCTGGAAACCGAGATGAGCGTGGCCGATCCAGCCGCGCGCGAACACATGGCGGCCGACATCGAGCAGGTCAACTCGATCATCGACAAGTTTCTGGACTACGCCCGACCTGACCACCTCAGCCCCGAACGGGTGAGCCTGAACCAGGTGATTGATGCGGCGGTGTTTGCGATGGGCGATGACGAGCGCAACGTGTTCACCACCAGCATCCCGCCCGACACCGCGGTGATGGGTGACGCCGTGGAATTGCAGCGCGTGTTTGCCAACCTGCTGGAGAACGCCTGCCGCTACGGGCGCGACCCGCACACCGGCGTGGCACGCGTGGAAATCGCCGCCAAATCCAAGGACGACTGGGTGCTGATCAAATTGCGCGACCACGGCCAGGGGGTGGACCCGGAGATCCTGGAGCAACTGACACAGCCGTTCTTCCGGGGCGACGTTTCGCGCACCTCGGCCACCGGCACCGGCCTGGGGCTGGCCATCGTCGACCGTGCCATTGCCCGCATGGGCGGGCGCTTCGCGCTGGCCAACAGCAGCACGGGCGGCCTCTCGGCCCACCTCAAACTGCAGCGCGCTCCCACCTGAAAACCACAGGGTTCAGGTCTGCACGAAGAGCATGGCAACAGCCCGCGCTTCGATCGAAAGGCCCTGCCCCACCGGGCCGATCTTCTCGGCGGTCTTGGCCTTCACATTGACCTGATCCACCGCCACACCCAGCGCGTGGGCAATGCTTTGCACCATGGCGGACATGTGCGGCGCCAGCTTCGGCGCCTGTGCGATCACGGTGCTGTCGATGTTACCGATCTCGAAGCCCGCTTCGCGCACGCGGCGCGCGGCCTCTTTCAACAACACGCTGGAGTCGGCGCCCTTGAAACGCTCGTCGGTGTCCGGGAAATGGCGGCCGATGTCGCCGAGTGCTGCGGCACCGAGCAAGGCGTCGGTGATGGCGTGCAGGAGCACGTCGGCATCGGAATGACCCAGCAGGCCCTGGCTGTGCGGGATGTGCACGCCGCCGATGATGAGTGGCCGACCGGGCACAAGTGCGTGCACATCCCAGCCCTCGCCGATGCGAAACGTGGGGACGGTGTTCATGCGCGGCTCCTGAAGATGGCTTCGGCCAGTGCGAAGTCATCGGGGTAGGTGATCTTGAAATTGCGGGCACTGCCTTGCACAAGCAGCGGGCGGTGACCCGCCATCTCCATGGCGCTGGCCTCGTCGGTGACGCCGGCAAAGCCCTGCGCTGCGGTCGCCTTCAGCGCGGCATGCAGCGCGCCCAGTCGAAACATTTGCGGCGTTTGCGCGAGCCACTTGCCCTCGCGGTCCACGGTGGCATTCACGCGGCCATCGGCCTCGGCTTTGAGGGTGTCGGGCAAAGGAATCGCCAACAAACCGCCCACGTCGTCGTGCTGGCAAGCATTGATCAGCGCGTTGACCATGGACGCGGTGACCAGGCAACGCGCAGCGTCGTGCACCAGCACCCAGTCGCTGGGGTCGGTGCCTTGGTCGAGCAGGGCTTGCAGACCGTTGAACACACTCTCGGCGCGAGTGCCTCCGCCGCAGGGCAGCGCCGTCACGCCGGGATAACCGGTGGCCCAGAAGGCATCGCCCGGGGCCGTCACCACCACCAGCCGGTCCAGGCGTTCGACGCCGCGCAGGGCGTTCAGCGTGTGCAGCACCATGGGCAGACCCAGGATGGGCTGGTACTGCTTGGGCACTTCGGTGCCGGCGCGCGAGCCGGTGCCGGCGCAAGGCAGCAAGGCGTGGCAACGGATGCCGGCCTCTGGTGTGGTGTGGGGGGTCAATTCGTGGGCGGCATCGGGCATGGGTGGCTGCATTCTAAAATCACGGCTCACACACCCCCTGCCTTCCCGGGCCGGGGGTGTTCGTCATGGAATCACAGCCCGTCATGGATCTCCCCAAACTCACCCCCGGCAAACGCTTCACCCTGCCCCACCCCGGAGGCTCGGCCGACGCGCTGTTGCTGGCCAAGCTCGCCGCGCGCGACAAGGCCGCAGGCCGGCTCACGGCCATCATCACCTCGGACGCCAACGACGCTCAGCGCCTGATCGACGAGATGGCGTTCTTCGCGCCCGAGTTGCGCTGCGCCCTGTTTCCCGACTGGGAAACCCTGCCCTACGACACCTTCTCGCCGCACCAGGACCTGATCAGCGAGCGCTTGGCTACGCTTTGGCGCATCTCGCAGCGGGACAAAGACACCGGTGCCGACGTGGTGCTGGTGCCCGCCACCACCGCGCTGTACCGCGTGGCGCCGCCGGCGTTTCTCGCTGGCTACACCTTCCAGTTCAAGGTCAAACAAAAGCTGGATGAAGCACGCCTGAAGAGCCAGCTCACGCTGGCGGGCTACCAGCACGTGACGCAGGTGGTGAGCCCGGGCGAGTACGCGGTGCGCGGTGGGTTGATCGACCTCTTCCCCATGGGCAGCCTCGTGCCCTACCGCGTGGACCTGTTCGACGACGAGATCGACAGCATCCGCACCTTCGACCCCGACAGCCAGCGCAGCCTGTACCCGGTGCCTGAGGTGCGCTTGCTGCCCGGGCGCGAGTTCCCCATGGACGACGCGGCACGCGCGAAGTTTCGCAGCCGCTGGCGCGAACTGCTCGATGGCGATCCGACCAAGAGCCGTATTTACAAGGACATGGGCAACGGCGTGGCCACGGCCGGCATCGAGTACTACCTGCCGCTGTTCTTTGACGACACGGCCACGGTGTTCGATTACCTCGGCGCAGACGCCACGGTGGTGCTGCACGGCGATCTGGAGCCCGCCTTCCAGCGCTTCTGGCAAGACACCAAAGACCGCTACCGCCTGGTGCACGGCGACCCCGAACGCCCGGTGTTGCCGCCCGATTCGCTGTTCTTGAGCGTGGAGCAGTTTTATGCGCGGGCCAACGAGCACGCGCAGCTCTCGGTGCGCCCGGTGCAGACCGAGCAGGAGCACAGCGCCTTTGCGCAGAAGCTGGGAGACCTGTCGGTGGTGCGCGGCGCCGAAGACCCGCTCTCGCGCCTGCAAGGCCACATCCGCAACACCGCGCAGCGCGTGCTGCTGCTGGCCGAGAGCGATGGGCGTCGCGAGAGCCTGCTCGACTTTTTGCGCGCCAGCGGCGTCAGCCCGCCCGCCTTCAATTCGCTGCTGGAATTCCAGACCAGCAGCGAGAAGCTCGGCATCGCCACCGCCGCGCTGTCCACCGGTTTTTCGTGGCTCGAAGACGGCATCGACTTCGTCACCGAGACCGAGCTTTTCTCGGCCAGCCCGACCACGCGCCGGCGCAAGAAGCAGGAACAGGTCAGCGATGTCGATGCACTGATCAAGGACCTCTCCGAGCTCAACCTGGGCGACCCGGTGGTGCACATCGCCCACGGCATCGGGCGCTACCGCGGCCTGATCAACCTGGACATGGGCGAGAAGAACGCCGACGGCACGCCCGCGCTGATGGAATTCCTGCACCTGGAATACGCCGACAAGGCCGTGCTCTACGTGCCGGTGAGCCAGCTGCAGTTGATCGGCCGCTACACCGGCGTGGGCGCGGACGAGGCGCCGCTGCACCGCCTGGGCAGTGGCCAGTGGGAGAAGGCCAAGCGCAAGGCGGCCGAGCAGGTGCGCGACGCCGCGGCCGAGCTGCTGAACATCTACGCCCGACGCGCGGCGCGCCAGGGCCACGCCTTCCGCTACTCGGCGCAGGACTACGAGGTGTTCGCCAACGACTTCGGCTTCGAAGAAACCGCCGACCAGCGCGCGGCCATTCACGCCGTGATTCAAGACATGATCAGTCCGCGCCCGATGGACCGGTTGATCTGCGGCGACGTGGGCTTCGGAAAAACCGAGGTGGCCCTGCGCGCCGCCTTCGTGGCCGTGACCGGCGGGCGCCAGGTGGCCCTGCTGGCCCCCACCACGCTGCTGGCCGAGCAGCACTACCAGACGCTGGTGGACCGCTTCGCCAAATGGCCAGTGAAGATCGCCGAGATGAGCCGCTTTCGCTCCGCGAAGGAAATCACCGCGGCTGCCAAAGGCCTGGCCGACGGTTCGGTGGACATCGTGGTCGGCACGCACAAACTGCTGAGCGAGAGCGTGAAGTTCAAGGATCTCGGCCTGCTCGTCATCGACGAGGAACACCGCTTCGGTGTGCGCCACAAGGAGCAGATGAAGGCCATGCGCGCCGAGGTCGATGTGCTCACGCTCACCGCCACCCCGATCCCGCGCACGCTGGGCATGGCGCTCGAAGGCCTGCGCGACCTGAGCGTGATCGCCACCGCGCCGCAGCGCCGCCTGGCCATCAAGACCTTCGTGCGCAACGAAGGCAACGGTGTGATCCGCGAAGCGGTGCTGCGCGAACTCAAGCGCGGCGGGCAGGTGTACTTCCTGCACAACGAGGTGGACACCATCGAGAACCGCCGGCAGAAGCTCGAAGAGCTGTTGCCCGAGGCTCGCATTGCCATTGCCCACGGCCAGATGCCCGAGCGCGAGCTGGAGCGTGTGATGCGCGACTTCGTGGCGCAGCGCTTCAATGTGCTGCTGTGCTCCACCATCATCGAGACCGGCATCGACGTGCCCACCGCCAACACCATCGTGATGGCGCGCGCCGACAAGTTCGGCTTGGCGCAGCTGCACCAGCTGCGCGGGCGTGTGGGCCGCAGCCACCACCAGGCCTACGCCTACCTCATGGTCCCCGACATCGAGGGCCTGACCAAACAGGCTGCGCAGCGGCTGGACGCGATCCAGCAGATGGAAGAACTCGGCAGCGGTTTTTACCTGGCCATGCACGACCTGGAGATTCGCGGAGCGGGCGAAGTGCTGGGCGAGAACCAGAGCGGCAACATGCTCGAAGTCGGCTTCCAGCTCTACAACGAGATGCTCAGCGAAGCCGTGCGCTCGCTCAAAGCCGGGCGTGAACCCGACCTGCTCTCGCCGCTCTCGGTCACGACCGACATCAACCTGCACGCCCCCGCCCTGCTGCCCAGCGACTATTGCGGCGACGTGCACTTGCGCCTGTCGTTCTACAAAAAACTCGCCACCGCGCAGACCACCGACCAGGTGGACGCGCTGCTCGAAGAAATCGTGGACCGCTTCGGCAAACTACCGCCGCAGGCGCAAACGCTGGTGGACGTGCACCGCCTGCGGGTGCTCAGCGCGCCCTACGGTGTGGTGAAGGTCGATGCCGCGCCGGGCGTGGTGCAGATCACCTTCCGGCCCAACCCGCCGTTCGACTCCATGCGCATCATCGAACTCATCCAGAAGAACCGCCACATCAAGCTCGCCGGCAACGAGAAATTGCGCATCGAGCGCGCTTTGCCCGAGGTGAAAGACCGGGTGCAGCTGGTGCGCGACGTGCTGCGATCGCTCGGCCAACCGACAAAACAACCCGCCACGGCCTGAATCCACCCACCTTTCCCGTTCGGGCCGAGCCTGTCGAAGCCCCCGCCAACCATGACCACCGCCACCGAATTCGCCCCCGGCCTCACCGTCCAAGGTTTCACGCCCCCACTCAAGCTCAGCGACTTCAAGCTGATCGCCTTCGACATGGACTCCACGCTCATCAGCATCGAGTGCGTGGATGAGATTGCCGACGCGGTGGGCAAGAAGGCCGAGGTGGCCGCCATCACAGAGGCTGCCATGCGCGGCGAGATCGCCGACTACAAGGACAGCCTGCGCCAGCGCGTGGCGCTCTTGCGCGGCGTGACGGTGGCCGACATGGAGCAGGTTTACACCGAGCGCCTGCGCATCAACCCCGGCGCAGCCGAACTCATCACCGCCTGCAAGGCTGCGGGCCTGAAGGTGCTGCTGGTCTCGGGCGGCTTCACCTTCTTCAGCGAACGTGTTCGCGAACGCCTGGGCATCGACTTCACCCGCGCCAACGTCCTCGAAGTGGAGAGCGGCCCCAACTGCGGCCAGCTCACCGGCCGCATGGTCGACCAGCCCTGGGGCGATATCTGCGACGGCGCCGAGAAGCGCCGCACCCTGCTCGAAGTGGCATCGCTGCTGGGTATCGAGCCTTCGCAATGCATTGCCATGGGCGACGGCGCCAACGACCTGCCCATGATGGGCGTGGCGGGTCTTTCGGTGGCCTACCACGCCAAGCCCGCGGTGCGCGCGCAGGCCATGGTGGCCATCAACGAAGGCGGTCTCGACCGCCTGCTCAGCGTCCTGCGCTGAACCGGGCCCACACCGCTCGCTTCAACGGCCCGGGCGCTGGCGGTCGTGGCGCTGGCGGGCGATTGAGCGGCTGGCGTGGTCCTGCGCATGCTCAACTCGGGCCGCCTCGCGGTATGTCACCTGGCCATCGGCCTCGGTGCGGCGCTCCAGCCGGCCAATCTTGCGCTGCTGTTGCTCCAGGCGTGCCTGTTCACGCACCGTCAGCTGCCCTGAGGCCACGCCCTGGGTGATGCGGTCCGACTGGCGGTCCTGGCGGTTGTCCACGCGCTGCTCCTGCCGATCGGCCAGGCCATTTGGCAACGGTGTGGCAGCGTGGCTGGACAAGGCCATGAGGCTGCAGGCGATGGCAGCGACAACAGACAGGGACTTTTTAAAGGTGGACATGGCGGATTCCTTGTTGATGAAGGCGCATGCACCAACGCGGTCCATGCCTCCCTTGAACCGGCTGCCACCCGCTGGACTTACGCCATGGGAGGTGGTGACCCCACACAATGCCGGGGCATCCGGCCGGGTCCGTAAGAAAGGCGCTCCAGCCGGGTTCAAGCTTGACAACCCGTTGCGCCAATCCCACTCCAACGATCCACATGACCTCGACGATCCGCCGCACCCTGGTCCGCTGGGCCTTCGCCTCCTTGCTGCCCTGCGCCGTGCTGCAGGCCCATGCCGGCATTGCCGTGCCGGATGCGGGCGAGTGGGCGCGCATGTCGCCCCAGCAGCAGGCCCAGCGGCGCGAGGACATCCAGCGCCAGTTGCAGCAAGCCAGTCCGCAAGAACGGCAACGCTTTCGGGAAAGCCTGCGCGAGCGCCTGGAGTCGCTCACACCCGAGCAGCGGCAGGGGTTGATCGACAGCACCCGCGAACGCTGGCAGGCCATGACCCCCGAGCAGCGGCGCGAGATCACCGACGAGCGCCGCCGCCGCGTGGGGGAGATGTCTGTGCGGGAACGCCGGGAGCTGCTGCGCGAGCGGCGTGCCTTGCTGGAGAAGATGACGCCCCAGGAGCGCCGCGCGCTGCGCGAAAAACTGCAGGCCGAGTGAGTGGCCATGCCGGAACCACGACCAAGCACCACCTGGGCCGGCACACTGGCCGGGGCGGCCAGGTGGGTCGGCCGCACCATGGCCCCCGCCCATGAGACACAGGACGACTGGACCTTGTGGCGAGCGGCCTGCGCCGGAGACGCAAGCAGTGCCACCCGCCTGGTGCGCGGTCTGACGCCCCAGGCGCACGGCCTGGCCATGCAGCTGGTGGGCCGCCACGAAGACGCTGAAGACCTGGTGCAGGAATCGTTCCTGCGGCTGTGGGGCAGCAACCCCAGCGACACCCGTGGCGCCAGCCTGGCCACGTTCTTCAACACCATCGTCATCAACCGCTGCAAGAGCTGGCTCGTCAAACGCCATGAGCTCAGCACCGAACACGAACAGCTGATCGAATTGGCCGACGCTTCGCAAGCGGCACACGGCGTGCAAGAGAGCACCGCCGCTTCGCTTCCACCACACCAGCTGCAGGCAGCCATGGCCCGCCTGCCACCGCGCCAGCGCATGGCCCTGGCCATGTGGGCCTACGCCGATGCCGACGTGGCCGAGATCGCCCGCTCGCTGCAGATCGACAGCAATGCGGCGCACCAACTGCTGCACCGCGCCAAAGCCGCACTGCGGCACCTGATTCAGGAGTGACCACCATGAACACACCCGACGAGATTCCCGACACCAGCAGCGACAAGGCACTGCGCGCAGCGATGCAGGAAGCTCTGGCCCGATCGACAACACAGGGGCTTGATGGTCTGCAGGCGCGAACGCTGGAGCAATGGCGCCTGCACACACCCGACAAACCCGCGGTTGCGCTCGGTGTCACCGCAGGCTGGCGCGCCCATCCGATGGCCTGGAGCCTGACCGGGCTGGCGCTGGTGGCGGCTGTGCTGCTGCTGCCCATGGCCAACGCGCCAGACCCCGCTCTGGACGAACTGCTACAGCCGGACGTGCTCTCGCTGATCAGCCTGGGCGAGCTCTGAAACGGCACCGCATGGGAAGGTGCGACAGCGCACAGACGACCCACAAATCTCCTTTTAGAGTCTCGGTATTGGCCTCGGGGAACGTTCCCCGGACCATGCGGTGACCTTACAAAAACGTTGGGCCACGCGATCCAACCAATCCAAGGAACACTCCATGAAAACACGTCAATTTTTCCCCATCGTGATGCTCGCCGTGGCCGCTTCGGTCATGACCCTGGCTGGCTGCAGCTCCACCGCCAAGCAGGAAAGCACCGGCCAGTACCTGGACGACACCGCCATCACCGGCAAGGTGAAGGCCGCGATCTTCAACGACGCTGCGCTGAAGTCCGCCGAGATCAACGTCGAAACCTTCAAAGGCGCTGTTCAGCTCAGCGGTTTCGTGAATTCACAAGCCGACATCCAGCGTGCCGTGGCCGTGACCCAAGGCGTGTCGGGCGTGAAGTCGGTCAAGAACGACATGCGTCTGAAGTAAGCCGCACGCGCTTTCGCCTCCTTCAACTGTCAACACCCAGGAGATCACCATGAAATCCATTGCAACGCGCTCGATGACGATCGCAGCCTCCATCGCCCTGCTGGCTGGCCTCACCGCCTGCAGCGGCATGTCTCGCCAGGACCAGAACACCGCCATCGGCGCAGGTGCTGGTGCGGTGGGCGGCGCTGTGCTGACGGGTGGCAGCACCCTCGGCACGCTCGGTGGCGCGGCCATCGGTGGTGTCATCGGCAATCAGGTCGACACCAAGAAGTGATCCGCAGCCGGCGAAAGCCGGCTTCGGGTCTTCTGTTCCACCTTCATGAAAGAAGCCCATGTTCAAGACTGAAAAAACCGTTGGAGATGAACTCTCCACCCTGGCCCACGACGCAGCGCAAACCGCAGAGCGCGCCGCCCAAACGGCGCGCAACGGCATCGGCCAAGGCTTGCACGAAGCGTCCAACGGACTGGACCACGCGCGTTCCGAAACCGGCAATGCACTGCGCCAGCTCGCTTCCGAATCGGATGCATTGCTGCACCGTGGGCTGGACAAGGTGCGTGACGCATCCGGTCAGCTGCGCGAAAAATCGCTGCATGCCAAAGATGCCGCCACCACCTACATCCAGCACGAACCCATGAAGTCCATGCTGATGGCTGCTGCCGTCGGTGCTGGTCTGATGGCGCTGGTCGCGCTGTTCAGCCGCAACCACCACTCCGGCCGCTGATCGCGCCTGCACGCCCCATGCTTCACCCCGTGTTCCGCCTCGCGGCGTCACAACCGCAACTGCTGGCAGAACACGCGGCAGGCTATGCCGGTCTGCTGGCCGAAGAATTGGCCAGCAGTGGTGCGCAACTGCAGCGGCGCATCACACTGCAGATCGTCGGGCTTTTGGGCCTGATGGTCGCGGCCATCCTGAGCGGGGTGGCTGTTCTGCTGTGGGCGTCGCTGCCTGTCGCGTCGCTTCAACAACCCTGGTTGTTGTGGTTCACGCCGCTGGTGCCGGCGCTGCTCGGTGTGCTGGCGCTCTGGATCGCACACAGTGGCAACGGGCAACCGGCCTTCGCCACACTGCGCGAGCAGTTCGAACAAGACGCCGCCATGCTTCGCCGGACCACCTCGCCATGAATGCACCCGAATCCGCCCAACAGCGCCTGGCGCGCAGCCGTGCCCAGATGTTGCTGTGGCTCGATCAGGATCAGTCGCGCCGCGAAGCCTTTGCGCACAGTGGCCTGGGGCAGTTGTCGGCGCTGCCGTGGGTGCAGCGCATCGGCAACCACCCGCTGGCCAGCCTGGCCTTGGGCGCCCTCACCAGATGGTGGATGAAGCCGCGCGAAGCGCGTTCGTCCACCGCAGGCGTTCTGGCATTGGGCACGGGCCTGAGCCTCTTGCGCCGCCGCCCGCTGTTGACCGTGGCCACCGTGACCGGGCTCGGGACCCTGGCCTGGTTTCAGCTTCGAAAACGCCCCACCCCTCCATTGAAATAAGGAACTCCCATGCTCTACACCATCGCAGTCGTTTTGCTCGTTCTCTGGCTGCTTGGCCTCGTCACCTCCACCACCCTGGGCGGCTTCGTCCACGTGCTGCTGGTGATCGCGGTCGTCATGGTGCTGCTGCGCCTGATCAGCGGGCGCAAACCTTTCTGACCGTGCCCGCGCGGGTGTTCAGCCGCCCGCGCGTTTGACTGTGTGGCCCTGCTCTTTGAGTGCGGCCATCACCTTCTCCACGTGATCGCCCTGGATCTCGATCACGCCGTCCTTCACCGTGCCGCCCGATCCACAGGCTGCCTTGAGTTGCTTGCCCAGTGCGGCGAGTTCCAGCGTACCCAGGACCAGGCCCTTCACCACAGTGACGGCCTTGCCCCCGCGACCTTTGGTCTCGCGCGACACGCGCACCACGCCGTCCCCCGCCGGCAGGGCCGCAGCCTGGCGGCATGCACACTGCGCCACGGGCTGGCGGCACACCGGGCACATGCGGCCTGCTTCGGTGGAATAGACCAGACCGCCGGTCGAAAGCTTGTTTTTCATGGGGCTGGATCGTAGCGCGCGCCACCCGTTTGCACGCCTGCCACCGGCAAGCACACCGGTACACTGGGCCGAACCATTCCAACGCCATGCCATTCCACGCCCTGGGCCTCGCGCCCGCCCTCGCTCAAGCCGCAGCCGAACTCGGCTTCACCACCCCCACACCGATCCAGGAGGCTGCGGTGCCTGCCGTGCTCAGCGGCGGCGACGTGCTCGCCACCGCCCAGACCGGTTCGGGCAAAACCGCCGCCTATGCGCTGCCGCTGCTGCAACGCCTGATGACAGGCCCCACGCACACACCCCGGCGCGTGCGCGCGCTGGTGCTGGTACCCACCCGTGAGCTGGCAGCGCAGGTGGGCGAAGTGGTGCGCAGCCTGGCGCAACACCTGCCCACCAAGATCAAGACCGCCGTGGTGTTTGGCGGCGTCTCCATCAACCCGCAGATGCTGGCCCTGCGCGGCGGTGCCGATGTGGTGGTGGCCACGCCAGGGCGCCTGCTCGATCTGGTCGAACACAATGCCCTGAAGCTCGCCAGCGTGGAGCTGCTGGTGCTGGACGAAGCCGACCGCCTGCTTGACCTGGGCTTTGCCGAAGAACTGGCCCGCGTGCTGGCGCTGCTGCCCACCGTGCGCCAGAACCTCTTCTTCTCGGCCACCTTCCCGCCCGAGGTGCAGGAACTGGCCAGCACCTTGTTGAGCGAGCCACAGCGCATCGACGTGCCCAGCGTGGACGTTGAAGAAGCGGTGATCCTGCAGCAGGCCTATCTGGTCGACACCACGCGCCGCACCCAACTGCTGCGCCAGCTGATCAAGACGCAGGGCTGGCAACGTGTGCTGGTGTTCGTGGCCACGCAGTACCTGGCCGAACGCGTGGCCTCCAAGCTGCACCAGGGCGACCTGTTCGCCACCTCTTTCCATGGTGGCCTGAGCCAGGGCGCACGCAAGCAGGCGCTCGACGAATTCAAGGAAAAGCGCTGGGACGTGGTGGTGACCACCGACCTGGCCGCGCGCGGCATCGACATCAGCCAACTGCCGGTGGTGGTGAACTACGACCTGCCCCGCTCCGCCGTGGACTATGTGCACCGCATCGGCCGCACCGGCCGCGCGGGGGCCAGCGGCCTGGCCGTGAGTTTCGTGACGCCCGCCAGCGTTGCACATTGGCGCCTGATCGAAAAGCGCCAAGGCTTGAGTCTGCCGCTGGAGGTGGTGCCCGGTCTGGAGCCCACCGAAGAAGTGCCGGTGAGCGAAGCGGGTGGCGGCGTGAAGGGCAAACGCCCGAGCAAGAAGGACAGGTTGCGAGCCGCTGCGCTGAATGCCCAAACCGATTCGCAAGAACCATAAAAACAAATGGACCAGCGCACGACCCCGAAAGGCCTTGGGCGTATGCGCCCACCCTCACAGGAAACAGATGGACCCCAGAGCAAACCTACTGATCGCAGCGCTGCCAGAGCTCATCTTCCAGCAATGGCGCCCTCACCTTGAGGCGGTCGAGATGCCGCTCGACAGGGTTCTGTACGAGCCGGGATGCGCGGTCAGTCACGTCTACTTTCCGACCACCAGCATCGTGTCATTGCTCTACGTTCTGGACAACGGCCATTCAACCGAAATCGCGATCGCCGGCAATGAGGGTATTGTGGGAATTTCGTGCCTCATGGGAGGCGGTTCGACGAACCACCAGGCGGTGGTGCTGAGCGCGGGTCGCGGTTACCGGCTTCGAGCCGATTTCATCGTGGATGCCTTTGAACAAGGTGGTCCTGTCATGCATCTTTTGCTGCGTTACAACCAGGCGCTCATCACGCAGATGGCACAGAGGGCTGTGTGCAACCGGCACCATACCGTGGACCAGCAACTCTGCCGCTGGCTACTGGGATGTCTGGACCGTCTTGAAACCAACGAACTCGTGATGACGCACGAGCGCATCTCCAACATGCTGGGTGTGCGTCGGGAAGGCGTGACCGAAACGGCGATCGCTTTGCAGCGAGATGGGCTGATCAACTACGCCCGGGGGCACATCTGCGTCGTTGACCGGCCTGCACTCGAAAGACGCAGCTGTGAGTGCCATGCCGTGGTGAAGAAGGAGTACGGCCGACTTCTTCCGGCCAGGACGGCGACTTGATCACGGCTGCGCCGCGAAACTTGATATGAGCCCACCCTCCAACCAAAGCACCGGTGCCCGCGATTCGAGCGCCATACGTGCCGTGGGATTGGGCGCCTCGGCTGGGGGGCTGGTTGTGCTCGAGCAGTTTCTGGCTCAAGTGCCTGCATTCAGCGGTCTGGCCTATATCGTTGTCCAGCATCTGGATCCCACACACAAGGCAATGCTTGTTGAACTTCTGCAACGCTCAACGGCGATGCAGGTGCTCGAAGCGACTGATGCGATGCACCTGGAGCCGGATGTGGTCTATGTCATTCCACCCAACAAAGACTTGACCGTGGCGGGCGGCCTGCTGCACCTTGCAGCGCCTGCTCAACCGCGCGGCATGAGACTGCCCATCGATATGTTGTTTTCGTCGCTGGCACGCGACCAGGGCGAACAGTCCATCGGGGTGGTTCTGTCGGGCATGGGGTCGGACGGCACCTTGGGCTTGCAGGCCATCAAGTCGCAAGGAGGCCTGACACTCGCACAGTTGCCCGAGTCGGCACAGTTCGACTCCATGCCCAAGAGTGCCATTGCAGCAAACTGCGTGGACATCATCGGACTTGCATGGGAACTGCCGCATCACATCATTCGCATCACGGCTGAAAAGTACGGTGCTGCCCTGTCGCCGGAGGGCGATGACGACAGCAATGGGCTCGCGCTGATATCGATCCTGCGTTTGCTGCGAGCGCGCAGCAAGCACGACCTGTCGGACTACAAGCCCAGCACACTGCTCCGACGGATCCAGCGGCGTCTGGGCGTGCACGGCTTGACCACCCAGACCGCGTACGAAAAATTCGTGAGGCAGAACCCGCAGGAGCTCGACCTGCTGTTCAAGGAAATGCTCATTGGCGTGACCAGTTTCTTCCGCGACCCCTCGGTCTGGCAGGAACTCAAGGAGGCCGTCATGCCCACCCTCCTGGCGCGTTGCCCTGACGGAACCCGACTTCGGGCCTGGGTCGTTGGATGCTCCACCGGCGAGGAGGCCTATTCCCTGGCCATGATCTTCAAGGAAGCGGTTGCCGAACTCTCGGGTACCGAGAGCCTGTCGCTGCAGATCTTCGCCAGCGACCTGAGCGCAGACGCCATCGCCATGGCGCGCCGAGGCCACTACCCGCTGAAGATCGCGGGCGATGTGGGGCCAAGCCGTTTGGCACGGTTCTTCACAGCGCAGGGTGGTGGTTTCCTGATCAACAAGGAAATTCGTGAAATGGTGCTGTTCGCGCAGCACGACGTGATTCTCGACCCACCCTTCACCAAGCTTGACCTGCTCTCATGTCGCAACTTGATGATCTATTTCAATGCGGCGCTGCAACGTCGCCTCATGCCACTCTTCAGCTACAGCTTGCGCCCGGGCGGCGTGCTGTTGCTCGGAGGCTCCGAGACCACCGGAAACTCGCAATCCTTGTTCACGCCGCTGAGTCTGAAGTCAAGGCTTTACTGGCGCAGCGAGAATGCTGCCAACGCGGGCACGGTGTATTTTCCGATCAGCCCTCGCCGGCCCATGAGCCGCCTTCCCCAGGAGTTCAAAGTGTCCCCTACGGCCGTGCCCCCCACCAATCTGCAGGCCCACGCTGAGCAGATGCTGCTTCAGGAGTTCTCTCCCGCCGCTGTGCTGGTCAACGACCAGGGCGACGTCGTGTACATCAACGGCAGCGTCGGCAAATACCTTGAGCCCGCATCCGGCAAGGCCAACTGGAACATCCATGTCATGGCCCGGCCCGCCATCAGGACCCAGATTGCCGCGGCCATGCGCCAGGCGCTGCAGGAAAAAGGCGTTGTGGAGGTGCGCGGCCTGCGGGTGGGCGAGAAGCCCGCGCAAACCTCGCTGAATGTGACGGTCAAGGTCATGCAGGAGCCCAAGTCGCTGGCCGGTCTGGTGATGATCGTCTTCCACGACGTCGTTGCACCACCCACGGCCAAGCGCCGGCGCATTGTGTCGCCTGGTGTGGTTGACCCGGAACTGGTCGAAGAACTGCAGCGCTGCAAAGACGAAATTCACGCCTTGCGTCAAGAGATGGTGGCTTCTGCAGAAGAGTTGCAGGCCGCCAACGAAGAGTTGCAGTCGACCAATGAAGAGCTGCAGTCGGCCAACGAAGAACTGACGACCTCCAAGGAAGAGTCGCAGTCGATGAACGAGGAGCTTCAGACGCTGAACCAGGAACTGCAAACAAAGCTGGACGACCTCGCACTGGCACAGAGCGACATGCAGAACTTGCTCAACAGCACCGACATCGCCACGCTGTTCCTGGACAGCGCTTTGAACGTGCGCCGCTACACCGACCAGATCACACGCATCATCCACCTGCGAGAAGGCGACATCGGCCGCCCGCTGACCGATCTGGCCAGCACGCTGAACTACCCAACGCTCAACGAGGATGCAAGGGGCACCTTGAAGACCCTGACGTTGACAGAAAAAGAGATCACGACCACCGATGGACTCTGGTTTCTGGTGCGTATCAAGCCCTACCGAACGCTGGCCAACATGATCCAGGGCGTGGTCATCACGCTGATCGACATCACCGCCGCCAAAAAGCTCGAATCCCGTCTGCGCAAGGGGTAGAGTGCATTCACCCCCATTGAGAATCCATTTTTCAGGAGCTTCCATGTCGCACGTCGCTGAAACGTCTTCATACCTGTCGGGCCTGCGTGTGCGCGCGGTGACGCAATTGACCGATGGCATCCGAACCGATCTCAAGCGCGCCAGCACATCCGAGGCGATGGCCGTGTTGTTCAAGCTCGCGTCTTCGCCGTCCACGGCGTGTGATGCCCTTGCGCTGTTGCACGAGCTCCAGGTCCACCAGGTTGAAGTGGAGATGCAGCACGACGAGCTTCGCCAGTCCCGTGTTGAACTTGAGAGTGCCCTGATCCGTCAGACGACTCTTTTCGAGCATGCACCTGCAGGGTACCTGGTCATCGACGCAGAGACGGTGCTGTGCGAAATCAACCTGGCTGGCGTGCGGCTGCTGGGCACAGCGATCAGTGATTTGTTGGGTCGACCTCTCGCCAGCTTTCTGTCGGCGGCCAGCGGCGAACAATTGCAAAAGATGCTTGACCGTGCGCGGGATGGCCTTGTGCCCGAGACCTGCGAATTGCAGTTGTTGCCACGCGCCGGCGCCATCCGCAAGCTGCACGCCACGGCCAGCGGGGAGGCCTCGTCGGGCCGCTTTCTGCTGGTGCTTCTGGCGCTGCCGTCGCCCGGTTAGAGCGTCCTTCATCTCGATGTGAACGAAGGTGCCCTTCACCGAGCGGTCGGCACCACGCGCAGCACGCGACCGTTGGGGCTGTCGGTCAGCAGGTAGATGGCACCATCCGGCCCGGCGCGCACGTCGCGGATGCGCTCGCCGAGCTCCTGGAACAGGATTTCCTGCGGTCCGGGCGCGCCGCCGGCCATGGGTACGCGGCGCACGCTGCGTTCCTTCAGCGCCGCCACCAACAGGCTGCCACGCCATGTCGGAAACAGCGCCCCGTCGTACCAGGCCAACCCGGCCGGGGCGATGGACGGAGTCCACTCCACCAGCGGTGGCTGTATGCCGGGCAGGTTGCGATACGGCGTGATGCGGGCGTAGGTGTAATCGATACCGCCGGTGGTGAGGGGCCAGCCGTAGTTGGCCCCGGGCTCGATGCGGTTCAGTTCGTCCCCGCCGCGCGCGCCGTGCTCGTGCGCATAGGGCACACCGTCCACCACCACGAGTCCCTGCGGATTGCGATGGCCAAGGGTGTAGATCTCCGGTCGGGCATCCGCACGCGCGAGGAAGGGGTTGTCAACCGGAACG
>QBMB01000160.1 GCA_003241965.1 Burkholderiales bacterium
GTTTCTGTGAGGGTGGGGTGGATGGGAAATGGCGGTCACACGGTTCTGGTGCATTTTGTTACCTATTGCCAACGACCCCGGGGCCAGTGCATATCCTGTGCCAAGGGTTGTCCCGGCCAAGGGAAAGCCCCCATGCACACCGCTGGTGCGGTCCGTTACAGTGCATGCACTCGCTCACGCGCACTGCGCTGGTGACCGCGGGGGACCGAGGAGACAACCCAGTCCAACCAGAAAAATTCTTTCAGCGTCCCCAGAGATGCCAGATTCTTCAAACCGACCCCTGTGGGTCGGTTTTTTTTCGTCTGCACGCGACGGCGACAAGGCCAGCCGCCGGGCCGCTCCCAAGGCCGGCCGAGCCCCCTTGGGGGGCAGCGACCCGCGAAGCGGTGGAGCGTGGGGGCGACAATCCTGCTCATGGAATTGCTGCTCGTCTCTCTGGCTTCTCTTTTTGCCGGTTTCGTGGATTCGATCGTGGGTGGCGGCGGTCTGATCCTGGTGCCCGCGCTGTTCGCGATGTTTCCCAACACCCACCCGGCCACGCTGTTTGGCGTGAACAAGGGCGCGTCGGTCTGGGGCACGGCCGCGGCCACGCTGCAGTACGCCCGGCGCGTCAACATGCCGTGGCATGCCCTGCTGCCGGCGGCTGCCGTGGGCTTTGTCGGATCGATGGCGGGCGCCTGGACAGTGACCGTGATCTCGCCCGATTTCCTGCGCCGTGCACTGCCCCTGGTGTTGGTGCTCGTGCTGGGCTACACGCTGGCGCGCAAAGACCTGGGCCGCCACCACACGCCGCGCTTCAGCGGACGCCGCGAAGCCGCCGCCGCCAGCGTGCTGGGCCTGACCATCGGCTTCTACGACGGCTTCTTCGGTCCCGGCACCGGCAGCTTCTTCGTGTTCCTGTTCGTGCGCTGGCTGGGTTACGACTTCCTGCACGCCAGTGCCAGCGCCAAGCTCATCAACACCGCCACCAACCTCGCCGCACTGATGCTCTTCGCCTGGAAAGGCCACGTGTGGTGGCACTTCGTGCTGGCCATGGCCGTGGCCAACGTGGTGGGCAGCCTGCTGGGCACACGTCTGGCCCTCAAGCACGGCAGCGGCTTCGTGCGCATCGCCTTCATCGTGGTGGTGTCGGCGCTGATCCTCAAAACCACGTTTGATGCGTGGATCAGGTAGACCGTTACTGCGGTGGCCAGGGCATGGCGCTGGCTTTCAATGGGGTACCCATTGGCGCGGATGCCTGTCCCAGTTGCACCGCCGCAAGGTCTTGCGCATTGGGGTACTGGTCGAGCAGCAGGTAGTCAAACACCCTGCGCGCAATGGGTGCTGCGTGGGCGGCGCCGAAGCCGGCGTTTTCCACCACCACCGCAATCGCCACCCGGGGCTGGTCGACCGGGGCGAAGGCCACGTACAGCGCGTGGTCGCGTTGAAACTCTTCGAGTTTTCGCGCGTCGTAGCGGTCGCGCTGTCCGATCGTCACGGCTTGTGCCGTACCGGTCTTGCCGCCGCTGGCGTAGCCGGCATTGGCAAACACACGGGTGGATGTGCCTTCGGTCGTCACCGCCTGCATGGCTTCCAGCACCACGCGCACGTTCTCCGGTTTGTAGCCCAGGTCCACCGCCGGCGGCTTGGGCAGCGGGTGGCGCTCGCGGGTGATCACGTTTTCGGTGGCCGTGGTCAGGTGGGGGGCGTGCTTCACACCACCATTGGCGAGGGTGGCCATGGCGTGCGCCAGCTGCAGCACGGTGAAGCTGTTGTAGCCCTGTCCGATGCCCAGCGAAATGGTCTCGCCCGCGTACCAGCGCTGCTGCTCGGGGCGCTTGTAGGCGTTGCGTTTCCATTCCTGGCTGGGCAGCACGCCACGCACCTCGCCGCGCAGGTCGATGCCGGTGATCTGGCCGAAGCCCAGTGGCTTCATGAAGTCGTGCATGGTGTCCACGCCCATGTCGTTGGCCAGCGAGTAGTAATAGGTGTTGCTCGACTTCACGATGCTGCGCTTCATGTCCACCGCGCCCAGGCCGCCGTCGCCATGGCTGCGGAAGCGGTGGCTGCCGAACATCCAGAAACCCGGGTCGTTCATGACGAAGCTCGCGCTGCGCGTGCCGGTCTCCAGCGCGCCCAGCGCCATGAAGGGCTTGTAGGTGGAGCCCGGCGGGTAGGTGCCGCGCAGGGCCCGATTCAGCAGCGGCTTGGCGACCGATTCGTTGAGGGCGCGCCAGTTCTCCACGTCGATGCCTTCGACGAACAGGTTGGGGTCGAAGGTGGGCTTGCTCACGAAGGCCAGCACCTCACCGGTG
This sequence comes from Burkholderiales bacterium, assembly GCA_003241965.1. Taxonomy (GTDB): domain Bacteria; phylum Pseudomonadota; class Gammaproteobacteria; order Burkholderiales; family Burkholderiaceae_C; genus Hydrogenophaga. Next base: position 2,295 of record QBMB01000160.1, read on the forward strand.
CGCGGGTCGATCGCCACCAGCGCGCCGCGGCGCTCGCCGAACATGTCCTCAATCAGCTTTTGCAGCTGGATGTCGATCGACAGCACCACGGTGTCGCCGGGTGTGGCCGGTGTGTTGGCCAGCGAGCGCACCGCGCGGCCACCCGCCGAGGTCTCCACCCGCTCGAAGCCTGTGGTGCCGTGCAGGGTCTGCTCAAAGCTTTGCTCGGCGCCCAGCTTGCCGATGTATTCGGTGCCCCGGTAGTTGGCCTGTTCTTCCTCGGCCCAGTCGGCGATGGATTCCTTCTCACGCTGGTTGATGCGCCCGATGTAGCCGATCACGTGGCTGGCGGTCTCCCCGTTGGGGTACTGGCGCAGCAGCCGTGCGCGCACGTCCACACCCGGGAAGCGGTAGCGCTGCACCGTGAAGCGCGCCACCTCCTCGTCGGTCAGGCGGGTGCGGATGGGCAGCGAGTCGAAGCTGTGCGACTCTTCCAGCAGCTTGCGAAAACGCCGCTGATCGCGCGGCGTGATCTCCATCAGCTCGCCGAGCTGCGCGATGGTGCCGTCCATGTCGAGCACGCGCGAGGGTGTGATCTCCAGCGTGTAGGCCGAGTAGTTGGTCGCCAGCACCTTGCCATTGCGGTCCACGATCTGGCCCCGGTTGGGCACCACCGGCAGCACCGCCGTGCGGTTGCTCTCGGCCTGCGCCAGCAGATCGTCGTGCCGCACCACCTGCAGGTACACCATGCGGGAGGCCACCAGACCAAATGCGAACACCACCGCCAGCCCGATGACCAGCACCCGGGTGCGGAATCGCGCCAGGTCGGCTTCGACGTTTCTAAGCTCGGTCATGTGACGTGGACCGCAAGCGAGTGAGAGAAGTTTCGCCGCCGGGCCGCCCCAAGGCGAAACAGCCCCCTCGGGGGGCAGCGACCCGCGCAGCGGAGGAGCGTGGGGGCGTTCATAGCGGCCGGTTGTCGTCCGGGTTGGGCGCTCGCCTTTGTGGTGCGAGCAGCAACACACTCACCACCGGCCACAGGGCCGCTTCCAGCACCGGCACAAAAAGGTACAGCACGCCGGGAAAGCTGCCGCCCGCGGCCATGCGCACAAGCAGTTCGAGCACATGCGCGGCCACGAACAACGGCAGCACCTGCACCGCCTGGTTGGGCACGCCGAACCACAGCAGGCGCCGGTGCATGGAAATGGCCAGGAAGCCGAGCACGGTGTAGGCCAGGGCATGCTGGCCGAGCAGTGCGCCCTGGTGCACGTCCATGGCCAGGCCGAAGGCGAAGGCGACGCCCACGCCAATGCGCAGTGGCTGGTGCACGCTCCAGAACACCAGCGCCACCGCCAGCAGGTCGGGCACCCAGGCCGCGCGCCCGAACAGACCCATGTTCAGCAGCATGTTGAAGACGAGCGCGCCGATCAGGCTGAACCAGATGAAAGCCGGGTTGGCGGGCAGCAGCAGCTGCTGGCCTGGACGCATGATCATGGCGCTGCACTCCGCACGCCTGGGCGACTGGCCGCAGCCGGAGCGCTGGCGGGCTCGGGCACAGGCGGCGGCAGGGTGCTGCCGGCCGGCTTGAGCACCAGCACGTGCAACGTGCCCTGTACCTGAGCCAGAGGCTCGGCCTCGATGCGCGAGAAGGACGACTCGGCCTGGCGCTCCACCAGCGTCACGCGCCCCACCGGCAGGCCAGGCGGGTACACCCCGTCCACACCGCTGGTGGTCAGCAGGTCGCCTTGGGCAATGTCGGCGCTGGCCAGCGTGAAGCGCAGTTCCATGCCGTCGCCCTGGGTGGAGGGTTCGCCGTAGGCCACGCTGCGCACGCCGGTGCGCACGTTGAGCACCGGGATGGCCATGTCGCGGTCGACAAGCAGGCTCACCTCGGACACCAGCGGGTACACGCGGGTGACCTGGCCGAGCACACCGCTCTCATCGATCACGGGCGAGCCGGCCTCCACCCCGTGCGTCTGGCCACGGTCGATCACCACCTTGCGCGAGTACGGGTCTGCCGAGTCGTACAGCACCTGTGCGCCCATGGCCTCGGTGCTGATGCGCTCGCGCATGGCCAGCAGCAAACGCAGCCGCTGGTTCTCCAGGGTCATCTGTTCCAGTTGAAGGTGGCGGTCGGCTTGTGTGGCCAGGCGCTTGAGCGCCTCACCTTCGCTCTGCTGGGCGTCGTGCAGCGAGGTGAAATACCCGCCCAGCCCGGTCATGGCCTGCACCGGTTGCAACACCAGCCACTGCGCGGGGTACAAGACCACGGCAATGGATGCGCGCACAGGTTTTACGACTTGAAAACGCAGGTCGGCCACCATGAGGAACAGCGCGAGTGCACTGAACACAACCAGTTTGGACAGGGCCGACGGCCCCTGCTTGAAGAAGGGGGGCGGGGTGCGGTCCAGGGT
>QBMB01000161.1:0-741 GCA_003241965.1 Burkholderiales bacterium
GGGGAGGTGGGTGCGTTCATGGCGGGCTCGGAGAAGACTGCAGGGTGGCCGGGGCAGTTTAGGACAACGCCCTCTGCGTGGTTTGAAGAAACTTTCAGCCCCCTTGAAATTTCTGGCCAGCGGCGCCAATTGCTGGACACCCGAAAGCGCGCTTGAAGCGCTGTTGTTCAACCCCTTTTCAGGAGCCAGTGCCATGAACCGTTTGATTGCCCGCAGCAACCTGTTCGACGACTTTTTCAAGGATGTCGCCCCCGGCTTTTACGTCAAGCCCCTGCACGGCGAGCCCTTGCCCGCGCAGATCAAGATCGACGTGAAGGAAACACCCGACGCCTACGCCGTGGAGGCCGAGGTGCCCGGTGTCTCGCGGGAAGACATCCACGTGACCATCGACGGCCCGGTGGTCACGCTGCGCGCCGAGATCCGGCAGCAGGACAGCCAGTCCGAGGGCGAAAAGCTGCTGCGCAGCGAGCGCTTCTACGGAGCCGTCTCGCGCAGTTTCCAGTTGCCGCAGGACATCGACAACGCCGCGTCAAAGGCGAAGTACGAGAACGGTGTGTTGCAGCTGACGCTGCCGAAAAAACTGCCCACCGCTGGCCAACGCCTCACGATCGATTGATGTGCCCCCACGCTCCGCCGCTGCGCGGGTCGCTGCCCCAAGACCGGGAAGGGCCCCGGTCTTTGCCGGGTCCAGGGGGCTGATCCGGCTTGGGGCGGCCCGGCGCCGGATCGTCAGCTCACGGC
>QBMB01000161.1:751-4642 GCA_003241965.1 Burkholderiales bacterium
GCTCACGGCTTTCTTGAGCCACTCGGCAAACGCCGCGCACTCCCACCGGTCCATGGTGCCGGTGCGCCAGCACAGGTAGTGCGCGTGCGGGCTGGGCACGTGGCGGGTGTAGAGCGGCACCAGGGTGCCGTGCTCCAGCCACGGCGCGGCGAGTTTGAGCCGCACCAGGGCCACGCCCATGCCGGCGGCCGCGCCGTCGCACAGCAAGCCGATGTCGTTGAACTGCGAGCCCTCGTTGGGCTCGGGCCAGTCCAGATCGTGTGCGGCAAACCAGGTGCGCCAGGGCTCGAGCGGGCTGCGAAGCAGGGGCACGCCTTCGAGATCCTGCGTGGTCTCGAAGGGTCCGTGCTCGCGCACAAAAGCGGGCGAGGCCAGGGGTGTCACTTCGTCCTTCATGAGGCAGACGTGTTCCACGTCGGCGTAGCGCCCGGTGCCAAAACGCACGGTGAGGTCGGCGTCCTCGGCCACCACGTCCAGCAGAGGAATGCTGACCTGCAGCGTGAGGTCGATCTCGGGGTAGGCGTCGCTGAACTGCTTGAGGCGCGGCAGCAGCACCGAGCGCGCGAAGGTGGGCGTCACAGCCACCCGCAGCTTGCGCCGCCCCGGTGTGGCGGCTTGACTCGGAAACTTCTGCAACGTGGCCAGGCCATCACGCACATGGGCGAGGTACTCGCTGCCTTCGGTGGTGAGGGAAAAATCGGCACGCCCGAACAGCTTGGTGCCCAGGATCTGCTCCAGCTGCTTGATGCGGTGGCTCACCGCGCTGGGCGTCACATTGAGCTCGTCCGCCGTCTGCGTGACGCTGCGCAGGCGTGCGAGCGCCTCGAACGTCAACAAGCACTGGATCGGCGGAATGCGGATGGTCACTTGAACACGACCGTCTTGTGTCCATTCAACAGAACTCTGTGCTCGCTGTGCCATTTGACGGCTCGGGCCAGCACCTGGCTCTCGGTGTCGCGGCCGCGCGCGGTGAGGTCTTCCACCGTGTCGGTGTGGTCCACGCGGGCCACGTCCTGTTCGATGATCGGGCCTTCGTCGAGGTCGGCCGTGACGTAGTGGGCGGTGGCGCCGATCAGTTTCACCCCGCGCTCGTGCGCCTGGTAGTAGGGCTTGGCGCCCTTGAAGCTGGGCAGGAAGCTGTGGTGGATGTTGATCGCCTTGCCCGCGAGTTCGCGGCACAGCTCGTTGCTCAGCACCTGCATGTATCGGGCCAGCACCACGAGCTCGGCGCCTTCGGTGCGGATGATGTCGAGCTGCTTCGCCTCGGCCTGGGCCTTGGTGGCCGCCGTCACCGGGATGTGGTGGAACGGCACGTTGTAGCTGGCGGCGAGTTGGTAGAACTCGCGGTGGTTGCTGACGATGGCGCGGATGTCCAGCGGCAGCAGGCCGCTCTTCCAGCGGAACATCAGGTCGTTAAGACAGTGGCCTTCCTTGCTCACGAAGATCACGGTACGCACCGGCTCGGCCAACGGGTGCAGGCTCCAGCGCATGCCGAAGGGCTCGGCGAACAACTTCAGGCGAAGGCGCAGGTCTTCCTGCGTGAGCTGGGCGCAGGCGAACTGCACGCGCATGAAGAACAGGCCGGTGTCGTGGTCGTTGTACTGCGCGGCTTCTTCGATGTTGCCGCCGTGCTCGAACAGGAAGCCGGAGACGGCGTGAACGATGCCGGGGCGGTCCTGGCAGGACAGGGTGAGGACGTAGGTGTGGTACATGGCCGCGCGATTGTCGCAGCAAGCCTCTCGCCCTTGTCGGGGGTGGGCCTGCGCGGTGCCCCGGCAGTGGAGCCTGCCCCGCGGGGTTGCCGGTGCCACAATTTGCGCTTCTTCTTGTGCCGGAGACGCAACCATGGCCTACAACGACCTTCGCATGGACAACCAGTGGTTGCCCTTCACCCCCAACCGCAGCTTTGCCAAGGACCCACGCATCTTCGTGGCGGCCGACGGCATGCACTTCACCACGCACGACGGCCGCCAGGTCATCGACGGCATCTCCAGCCTATGGTGCGTGGGTGCGGGCCACAACCGCAAGCCGATCAACGAAGCCATCAAGAAGCAGCTCGACACGCTGGACTACAGCACCGCCTTCAGCGTGAGCAACGACAAGGCCTTTCGCGCCGCCGAGATGATCGCCACCATGGCGCCCGGCGACCTGAACAAGGTGCTGTTCTGCAACTCCGGCAGCGAGGCGGCCGACACTTCCATGAAAGTGGCGCTGGCCTATCACCGCGCGCGCGGCGAAGGCCACCGCAACATGTTCATCGGCCGCGAGCGCGGCTACCACGGTGTGGGCTTCGGCGGTATGTCGGTGGGCGGTATTCCGGCCAACCGCAAGGTCTACGGCACCAGCCTGCTGCCGCGCGTGGACCACCTGCGTTTCATCCACGATCCGGTGAACCACGCCTACATCCACAACACCGAGCCGGTCTGGAACGAAGACCTGCTGCTGGAGCTGGAAAGCCGCATCCTGCCGCTGCACGACGCGAGCAACATCGCCGCCGTGATCGTGGAACCGATCGCCGGCAGCGCGGGCTGGTACGTGCCGCCCCAGGGCTACCTGAAACGGTTGCGCGAGATATGCGACAAACACGGCATCCTGCTGATCTTCGACGAGGTCATCACCGGCTTCGGCCGCTTGGGCACGGCGTTTGCGTCCGACTACTACGGCGTGCAGCCCGACATGCTGAACTTCGCCAAGGCTGTGACCAACGGTGTGTTCCCGCTGGGTGGCGTTGTCTGCACCGACCGCATCTATGAAGCCATGATGGGTGCACACGGCAACGCGCCGGAGCACGCCATCGAGTTCTTCCACGGCTACACCTATTCGGGCCACCCTGTGGCGTGTGCCGCGGCCATTGCCACGCTGGATCTGTTCCGCGAAGAGAAGCTGTTCGAGCGCGCCGGCGAGATGGGCCCGGTGCTGGGCGATGCGATGCACGCCGCGCTCATGGGCCTGCCCAACGTGATCGGCATCCGCAGCCTGGGGCTGGCCGCTGCGGTGGAGTTGGCACCCATCGCCGGCCTGCCGGGCAAACGCGCCTTCGACGTGTTCATGGACTGTTACCACCGGGGTGTGCTGGTGCGCAACGCGGGCGAGAACCTGGTGTTCGCGCCGCCCTTCATCGTCGAGAAGTCGCAGATCGAAACGATGGTCGGCACCTTGGCCGACGCTGTGAAGCGCGCTGCCTGAACGGGCGCGTCAGCGCTTGAACTGCTGGCGCAGATCTGCGCAGTAATCGCGCGGCGGCTGCGCGGGTGTGAACCACACCGCGTCCGCTGGCGCCGCCGTCTTGGGGTCACCGGCCTGCGCCATCACCACGCGGTGCGCGAGGGTTGTCGGCAGGTACAGCGGCACGCCCAGATCACGCCGCACGTGCCCGTTGCCAGCCACCAGCACCACCGTCTTGCCCGCACCGGCCTTCTCGACCGCCGCCACCGTGGTCTGCGCCATGGCGTCGTCGCGCGCGAGCTGGATGCGGGCCATCGGTGCAATCTGTCCCTCGGGCAGCAGGTCGCAATGGCCTGCGCGGATGCCCTCGCGCTGCTCCTGCAGCGCTGCGCTGCTGATGCGACCCTCCAGTGCTTCATTGCCCATGGCCGCGCGCATTTGGCTGCGCGGCAGGTTGCCGCCGAGCACCGGAGTGCCCGCGCGCACGGCGGCCATCACCACCGGGCCGTAAACCGGCCAGGGCCAGCCGCCGTCATCGGTCCAGGCCAGGGCTTCACGCACCCGGGCTTCGTTGGCATCCTTCGGCAGGCCGGTGGTCTGGCGGCCTTGTTCTGCCATCTCCATCACCAGCGCCCCAAGCTGACCGCGCGCGGCCAGCGCCAGCACCACGTCGCGCTGCAGCGCCTGGTGTTCGGGCGCGTCGTGCTGTTCGCCGAGCATCAGCAC
>QBMB01000162.1 GCA_003241965.1 Burkholderiales bacterium
GGCGTGTGGCGCGATTACGCACGCCAGCACGGCAGCGTGGCGATGGACCGCGAAGACTTCGTTCGCCTCACAGGCGATGCGCGCGTGAACGACCTGGCCTTGCACCTGGCGGCAGGCGCGGACGAGAACACGGTGCGCGAGCGCATCCGTGCGCTGGCCTCCAGCGAAGGTGCCGGCGGCCTGATCGAGTTCGCTTCGTCGGGCCAGATCCGCGCGGTATCGCTGCGCATCTTCGACCGCAGCTTCGCCGTCACCGTGTGGCTGCAGGCGGTGGCCATCGGTATCGGCCTGTTCGGCGTGGCCGCGAGCTTCAGCGCGCAGGTGCTGGCGCGCAAACGCGAGTTCGGCTTGCTTGCGCACCTGGGGCTCACGCGCCAGCAGATCCTGGGCGTGGTGGCGCTCGAAGGCCTGGCCTGGACGCTGCTGGGCGCACTCGCCGGCCTGGCGCTGGGCCTGGCGGTGAGTCTGGTGCTGGTGCATGTGGTCAACCCACAGAGTTTTCACTGGACCATGGACCTGGTGCTGCCCTGGGCCCGGCTGCTCGCACTGTGCGCGGCCGTGGTGGTGGCCGGCACGCTCACTGCCTGGCTGGCCGGGCAGGCGGCGGCCAGCCGCGATGCGGTGCGCGCGGTGAAAGAGGACTGGTGATGAACCCTGAAATGGACAACCTGCGCCGCCGCCTCCTGATCGCATCGGCAGGCGCCCTCGCCTGGCCTGGCTCCCGGGCACAAGCTCCACGCCGCGCCGGCGACCCGCTGCAGCCAAGGCCCCTGGTGTTCCCGCGCGACCACGGCACACACAACGACACCCGCACCGAGTGGTGGTACCTCACCGGCCACGCCAAAGACCGAAGCGGCCGAGAGTTCGGCTTCCAGGTCACCTTCTTCCGCAGCCGGGTGGACGGCACGCAAGATTTGCAAAGTCGACTGGCCGCAAAACACCTGCTGTTCGCCCACGCCGCGATCACCGATGTGAAGAGCGGCAAGCTGTTGCACGACCAGCGCATGGCACGCTGGAATGGCGAACCTTCCGCCCAGACAGAGCGTGGCGTGTTCGCCAGCGAGGCCGACACCCGCGTGGTGCTGCGTGACTGGCACATCGAGCGCAGGCCGGACGGTCGGTACGTCACGCGCATCGGCGGCAACACTCTGAACATCGAGCTCACTGCAGAGCCGCAACAAGCCTGGCTGTTGCAGGGCGATGAAGGGTTCTCGCGCAAGGGGCCAGACACATCGCAAGCGAGTTTCTACGTGTCGCAGCCTCACCTGGCGGTGCAAGGCACGCTGGGCATGGGTGGCCAACGTTTCGAGGTGCAAGGCTCGGCCTGGCTCGACCACGAGTGGAGCGAAGCACTGCTGCACCCCGAAGCCGTGGGCTGGGACTGGCTCGGCATCAACCTGTTCGACGGCCACAGCCTCACCGCGTTTCAGCTGCGTCGCGCCGACGGCAGCAAGGTCTGGGCGGGCGGTTCGTTTCGCGCAGCGGGCAGTGCTCAAAGTCCGACCGACATCTACCGGTTTCGGCCAGGTGAGGTCGACTTCAAACCTCAGCGGACCTGGACCAGCCCGCTCACCCGGGCGAAGTACCCGGTGGAATGGCTGATCCGCACACCGGCAGATTTCTACACGGTCAAGGCCGTGATCGACCCGCAGGAACTCGACGGCCGTCAAGGCACAGGCACGGTGTACTGGGAAGGTCTCTCGGACCTGTTCGACAGCAACGGCCAACATGTTGGCCGCGGCTATCTCGAGATGACGGGGTATGCGCAGCGGTTGGTGTTGTGAGGCGCCGCTGCGCAGTGGATCACCGTTGTGGAACGACGATCACGGTACCGCCCTGGGGCACCGTGGTGCTGCCCGAGGCACCCGTGGCGCCGGTGTAACCCGTGCTGCCAGTGCTGCCGGTGGCGCCTGTAGCACCGGTGTAACCCGTGCTGCCCGTGGCACCGGTGGCACCCGCGCCGCCTGTTGCTCCGGTCGCACCTGTGTCTCCGGTGTAGCCCGTGGCACCGGTGGCGCCGGGAGGGCCTGCGGGGCCCATGGGTGCCGAAATGCAACCGGCGAGTCCGAACGACAAAGCGCTGGCCAAAAGCATTTTTGAGTGATTCATGGAGATTCCTTTGTTCAACCACAAAAGGGTGGTGTGAACCCAGCTTAGGCAGGCCCCCCCACCCGCGTCGGTGCGTTGAGCGACATAGACCAACGGGGCTCTCAAGGGCGCGCTGACTCAGCCTTCCACTCGCGAAAAAAGCGGATGCGCTCGGCGTGGTCGGGGTGGCTGGAGATGGCGATCGGCAGGGCGCTGTCCTCTTCCCCATCACGGTCCTGGCGAGCAGGTTTTTCCTCGCGCTGGATCCGCTCGAAGAACGCGACCATCACCGATGGGGACACGCCGCTTTGATCCAGCAAACGCGCCGCGAAGGCGTCGGCCGCGCGTTCGGCATCGCGCGAATACGACTGCGTGGCCAGGGTGGCGGGCACGGTGGCCAGGAAGCCGCTGGCGTCTCCCAGCACCACACCCACCAGTGCACTGACCAGGCTGGCCCGCACCATCAGGTCGAGCCCGTGGCGGTGGTGCACATGACCGAGTTCGTGCGCCAGCACGCCGGTGAGGGCATCGGGCTGGTCGGCCAGCAGCTTCACCAGCTCATCCGTGATGACGATGTAGCCACCGGGCAGGGCAAACGCGTTGGCGCCCAGGGCCTTGGAGCGGTGGAAAGAGAGTTGCCAGGCCGGTGCTTCGCCCTGCGGATAGGCGCGCTCCACGGCCAGCTTGAACCGGGCACGCAGCGCTTCCTGGTGCTGCGCGGGGAGCGCGCTGGGCTGCAGGAACAAGCGGTCCAGTTGCCGCATGCCCTGCTCACCCAGACGGGCCTCCAGCGAACGAGGCACTTGCTGTGCCAGCGTCTGGCTCAACCACGGCACGCCCCAGGTCCAGGCCGCTGCGAGAAACAGCACGGTGGCGCCCATGGCCACGAGCGTGGCGCGCCAGCTCTGCATCCAGCCGACGACCACACCGTCCCGCTGGCCGCTGGCCTGGCGCCAGGCGTCCCACTCACCCGCCTCGGCGTGCTGGATCAGGCTGCCATCGGGCAGCTCGCTCTGGCGCTGGCCGTGCGAACGGCGCTCGGCCCAGCGCACCTGGCGCACCGGGTAGCGGCGCTCGTGGCCGTCCACCGTGAGCACGAGTTCACCGCGCTCAATGCGCAGCTCACAAGCCTGTGCGCGCGGACTGTGGCCATCAAACCAGGTGCTGACGAGCCGCGTTGCGTCCGTCATCACAGACCCATGTCGATGCCGAAGAAGTCGCCCGCGGCGTCACCCAGGATGCCTTTGTCACCGCCCTGCGCCTGAGCGAGCCAGGCGTTCACATCGCCCTGCACCGAGATGCCGATGGCCTCCAGCCGCATGCGCGCGGTGTGCACCTTGGCAAACGGCCAGTACAGACCCAGCGTGAGCGCGATGAGCAACCAGTTTTTCGCGGTGAGGCTCATCAAGGGTTTGAACTTCAACTGGCTGTGGAAGTGGATGCGCCGGCTGCGGGTGTTGGACCACAGCAGGTTTTGCAGGCGCGAGGTGGTGTAGGGCATGAGCACCAGCGGGAACACCAGATAGCCCAGCGCCAGCAAGAGCGGCAGCACGATCATGGCAGCGCCAGCCAAAGAGCCCGCCATCGCGGCGACGATGCCGCCCAAGCCGGCCAGCAACGCCGTGCACAACAAGGACACGCCGCCCACCCGGAACGAGAAACCATAAAAATCGCCGGTGCCCGCCTCCAGCCGCGCACGTTCCTGCGCAAAGGCGTAACCACCATGCTGGTACCGCTTGATACGCGCCAGCAGCCAGGGCGACATCGCGCTCAGCGCCAACACGATCAGGCCGGTGGCCGCTGCGAACATGGCACCAGCAGCCGTGTCGTCAGTGGTGGCTGCCACCAGCGCAATGACCAAGCCGATCAACACCACGGGAATCAACACCGGCAGCATGCACAGGTAAGCACCCTTCAGATCACCCTCGAACGCCATGCGCACGCCGCGCCAGCTGGTGTTGCGCAGCCGGAACTGCAACGACGCGCGCCACAGCGCGGGCCACAACACCGCGAGCACGAGCAAGGGCAGCCACGCCAGTGCCGGGGCAAAGTTCGAGAGGGCCCAGTACGTCACACCGAACAGCACCATGAGCAAATAGCCGCGGAACATCTTCCAGGGGTCGCCGTGAAAGCCCAGCGGGTCGCGCCCCACGAGCGTGTTGTTCTGGAAATAGGCCAGGCGCCGGGCGCGGGCAAAGGGCCAGTACAGCGTGAAGGTGATCAAGGTCAGCAGCAGGTTGACGATCCAGATGCGGAAGTACTCGCTGCCCGAACCGGTGAAGCGGATGTCCAGCGGCTGCGCCGGGTCACCCATGGAGGATCTGCCCTCGGACAGGAGTTCCGTCGCTTCAAAATCATCGTGCTGTGCCATCCCTGTCCTCCTGGTTGCTGGAAATTTGGCCGCGATCCTAGCACCAAAAAACTTGTACCAATGACCTACTGCTGTCAGCCGCTGCAAGCGCTTGCCGCCGCTGAAAACGGGCCCGCTCAAAACCCGGCACACTCCCCTGCATGAGCTCCCCCTCCCCCTCCGAC
>QBMB01000163.1 GCA_003241965.1 Burkholderiales bacterium
CGAGGAGTCCGAGCGAGAGGATCGGTTTTTAGGGAACCCGGATCGGGACCCGGCCGATTCGCTCATGCAAGGAGTTCGTCATGAACAACGTAATCGTCATCCAGCGCCACGCGCACCTGGCCGGTGCCGTCAAGCTGGAGTTCGTCAAAGGGCGCGAAGGTCAGCTCGCGAGAGCGGTGCTGACCGCGATCAGCAACCAGTACCGGGGCCGTGGTCAAGACCGCGAGGAGCGCTCGATCGCCATTCGGTGGACGCTGTGGGGCCCGCAGGCAGAGAACGCCGCCGAGTACCTGGGCATGGGTTCCCACGTGAACCTGGTGGGGCGCGTGCACAACACGCAGTACCAGGACAGCGAGGGTATCGAGGTCCACGGGCTGGAGTTCACGGTCGAGGACATCGACTACCTCGACAGCAAGGCCGAGCGCGAGGCCCGCCGGGCACGCCACGGTGCCCCCAGCAAGGCCCATAGCAAGGCCCGCATCGAACGCCAGCCAGTGGACGCCTGAAATCACCCCCTTTTTTCTCCATGGAGCATTCACCATGAACACCGTTCAAGCTTCCCGTCCCCAGTTGGCCGCCCGTTTCGGCCACAACACCTTCGTGATCCGCAGCGAAACCCCGCTGGCCGAAGATCAAATGCGCCGGGCCGCACCGTCCATCTTTGCCGAGGGCAAACACGGCAGCCGTTCCGCGCGCTACACCTACATCCCCACCATCGAAGTGTTGCGCGGTCTGCGCCGTGAAGGGTTCGAGTCCTTCATGGTCGCGCAGAGCAAGAGCCGCATCGAAGGCAAAACCGAGTTCACCAAACACATGATTCGCATGCGCCATGCTGGTCGAGTGAACGCACGGCCCGAGGCCAACGAGATCATCCTGATCAACAGCCACGATGGTGCAAGCTCCTACCAGATGCTGGCCGGCGTGTTCCGCTTTGTGTGCTGCAACGGGCTGGTGGTGGGCAACGTCTCCAACGACATCCGCATCCCGCACAAGGGCAACATCCAGGACGAAGTGATCGAGGGCGCCTTCCGGGTGCTGGAGGACTTCGACGCGGTGGACGCCTCCACCGAAGGCATGAAAGCCCTCACGCTGAGGCCTGCGGAGGAGAGGGCGTTTGCAACCGCAGCGCTGGCGCTGCGCTACGGCGAACGAGGGGAGGGCGAAGCACCGGCGCCGGTGAGCGCTGAGCAGCTGATCGAGGCACGCCGCCCCGAAGACCTCGGCCACAGTCTGTGGAGCACGTTCCAGCGTGTGCAAGAGAACGCCCTGCGCGGTGGCCAACCGGGACGCTCGGCGCAGGGTCGTCGCTTGCACACCCGCCCGGTGGCCAGCATCGACCGCGGTGTCAGCCTGAACCGCGCGCTGTGGGTGCTGGCCGAGGAGATGCGCAAGCTGAAAGCCTGAAGTTCAGCGTTCTGACGTTGGGGCGATGACTTTCTGCTGGAAGTCATCGCCTGCGGTGCCACGGACCAGCCCGACCATCGGGCTGGCCCTCCCTTCCCGAACCCCAGGAGTCACCCATGAGCCCAGACACCATCGAAGCAGAAATTGCCCGGTGCGATGCACGCTCGCGCCAGGCGACACAGGCCGCTGCCCAGGCGTTCACGCGTCTGCTGCAGCTGGCCGAAGAACGCGACTCCGGCCAGATCCGGCGCATCGCAAGCTTTCTGGCCGCCACCTACAACGGACAGGCTTTCCCGTTCGACCTGTTCGAGTTGCGCGCGGTGGACGTCACCATCGGCGACGACATGCTGTGTTGCCTGGACGCGCTGCGCTGGGCGCGTGCCGACTTGTACACGCTGGTTCCCAATGGTGATGCCCGCCTGCGTGCCGTCATCAAGCGTTGGGACCTGCGCTGACCGGCTGAGGCCTGAGCACGGTAGCCAACCGCGCCTTGATGGTGTTGGGCTCGACTGCGCGAGACGGGTCGGCCTTGAGCGCGTCGCAGGCGGCTGCCACGTCCTGGCGCAGCCAGTCCTCGACGGCGCGCTCACGTGCCAGCCAGACACGCAGGCCGTCTAGGATCACGTCACCTTCTGTGGCGTATTCGCCGGCCGCAACCTTCGCCCTTACTGCATCGGCCATCTCGTTGGGCAGCGTGATGTTGAGCTGTTGGGGGGAGTGCATGGTGGTCCTCCTGGCTGAGCTGGAATTCAATCCTACGGCAGTCCAGCCCGCATGAGCGGGTCAACTGGCCCACCTCCTCAAGACCACCGTGCTCACCGCGCCCACAGGTGCGCGGCCAGCGCCCAGGTAAGCAGCGACGCGACTGCCGCTGTCCCCGCATGTTCGAGAAGTCGCTCCCAGCGTTGCTGGGGTTGGTGCGGCCCAGTACGACCCGGAAGCACTCGGCCGATTTCCTCCTTGAAGATTGCCCGCGCTGCCTCGGTCATGGCCAGGGTCTGCACCTGGACCGATTGCCGTGCCGCCTCGTCAGTGCGGGCCAGGATGTGTTTGACCGCCTGCACCTTGGCCTTCTCCGTGAGGGCTCCCACGTGGGCGTCGAAGGCGGCCAACTGGTCGGCGAGCTGCGCATGGGCGTCGACCAGGGCCTGCTGCGATTCGCGCATGGCCGGCGCCAATGCCTCGGTCCGCTCGAGCAGGCGCGCCAGGTCACCGAGGGCCTCTGCGATCAGTACCTCACGCGCTGAGCCGGGGTGGTTCACGACAGCGACCTCGCGCGTGCCGGCTTCGCCTTGGGTGCTGGCGCGTCGGTGTTGAGGTGCAGTGCTGAAAAACACGCGTCGAGTTCGGGCACGACACCGCTGGCCAGCCGCCGGGTGGCCAGGCGCTGCGCCAGCGCCAGCCGCTCGGCGCTGTCGGTCGCTGCGGCAATGAGTGCTCTGTAGTCGCACGGGTCGGTGGCCAGGACCGAGAGGTCGGCACCGCAGCCGTTGACCCGGCCATAAATCTCGTTGGTCCCCAGGCGGCAGTCCAGCGACACGCGCGCTACCGCAGACACCTTCACGAAGGCGAGCACCGGGTCGAACACACGTTCGATGTCGGTGCCATCCTCGACCATGTTGAAGACCAGCCGCACCTTGTCGGCAGGAATGCCGATGCGCGACAACTCCGCCAGGGTTGCGATCGTGTCCTGCTGCTGTTTGCCCGCCGGCACCGTGGGGATGATGAAAAAGTCGAAGTCCTCATGGCTGCCACGGTACCGGCGCATCAGGGCCAAGAGCTCCTCGACATTGCTGGCGCCGATGTCTACGACCACATCGTCGACCACCTGCAGGTACTCCTGCAATTCGGCGAATTGGCGACCCCGGATCACGTGGTCCTGGCGACCACCGTCCTGATCCTTGTCCTGACCCGCATTGATGCTCTCGATGGAGACCACCCGTGCGCCAGGCATGCGGGGCGCCAACAGGTGGCGCGCGATCGTGCTCTTGCCCACATTGCCGGAGAAACTGATCACAGCGATTTTCATGTCAAGTCCTTTCTTGCATCAGTGGGTTGTTCACCCGGCGTTTCATGAACGACTCGGCGATCTCTTTGCCGCTGCGTGCGTCCCCGGCGAAGGACGCGGATGTGATGCCCTCGACAGCAACGCCAGTAACGCCTGTTGCCGCCACGGGCTCCGAGGTCGGCACCGCGTGTTCGTGCGGCGGCCAGGTCACGGCAAGCCCTCTCGCCGCCTCGCGCTTGACCGTGGTTCGACTCACCGCCACGCCTGCGTCCAGCAGGGCAACGCGGATCGCCTCGAAGCTGTAGCCAGCCGTTCTCAGCCGGTTGATCTCGCCAGCAAATGCCAATGCCTTGCGATTGGCCCGACCGGGTGGAAGTTTGGGCGTGAGGTGCATGCGATTCGGACGGGTCATCAACGTCTTCAGTCTCGGTTCGAGCGCCCCCTGGCCGCCCGATGACTTGCGGTCGAATGTCATCGAACCCCCGACTGGGTAGGCATGCAGTCCGGTCGTGTGCCGCATGCGGTCCGGATGTGGTCCAGGTCTGGTCCGCTTTCGAAACGGTTGTGGTCCACGTGGGCCACTTGTGGTCCGCATGCGGTCCGCTTGGTGCACACCTGCGGTCCGGTTGTGGGCCACTTTCGGTCCGGCGACCCGCGCGTCGCGGGCGCGGACCGATGATTCGTGGCTCGAAATCATCGGCCTTTGGGCCTTGATGCGAGCCAATACTGAAGGCATGGGTGAGTGCAGGATAGGCGCGGTGGCGCCGTTGTCGGACACGCTCAGCCGCCTGCTAGATGTGGCGCGCCGATACCGAAGGATTCCAGCATCTTGTACTTGTGTGTGGCGATGAAGTTCACATACGAAATGCCAGATTCGCCGCTGATCGGTGTCGATCAAGAGGCGGCGGCTGACTACTGCAGATTCGGACTAGCAACTTCCTCCGTTGACGAAGATAGATTTCAACATCTACAATTGGTCCAACCATTGATAGGAGTTGCTTTTGAAAGTCTTTGTCCCGGTCAAGCGCGTGGTGGACTACAACGTCAAGGTGCGCGTCAAGAGTGACGGCACGGGCGTGGACATCGCCAACGTCAAGATGAGCATGAATCCGTTTGACGAGATCGCGGTGGAAGAAGCCGTGCGCCTGAGGGAGAAGGGCGTGG
>QBMB01000164.1 GCA_003241965.1 Burkholderiales bacterium
GGGGGGTGGTGGTCATGGTGGTGAATTCGGGTGGGCGAACCGCCAAGGCTGTTCGCGGGTGGAGAAAGGCGCTATAAATGCACTATCTTGCGTGCGCCGAGATGTGCATTAAAGTGCATGTCGCGCCACTTGGCAAGCCCCTTGCCGGTTTCTTGCGAAGCCGATGAACCCGTTTGAAAGCTCAGGCACACCATGGATGCAGCAGATCCCGGCGTGATGGCCACCGCCCGACCCGCAGACCTCGCCGCTGTGGATGAGGAGGTGAGAAACCCCTTTCTGGTGGCGCTCGGCGATCGCGTGCGCACCCTGCGTTCGCGCCGCGGCATGACGCGCAAGGCCGTGGCCGTGGCGGCCGATGTGTCCGAACGGCATCTGGCCAACCTCGAATATGGCACCGGCAACGCCTCCATATTGGTGCTGCTGCAGGTGGCGCAGGCACTGCAGTGTTCGCTCGCCGAACTGCTCGGTGATGTGAGCACAAGCTCACCCGAATGGCTGCTGATCCGCGAGCTGCTGGAAGGCCGTGGCGAAGGCGATTTGCGGCGCGTTCGCGTGGCCATCGGCAGCCTGCTGGGCGGCGGTGCCGTGCCCGGCGGCGATCCCGGGCGCAGCTCGCGCATCGCCCTGATCGGGCTGCGCGGCGCGGGCAAATCCACCCTGGGTCAACGCCTGGCCGATGACCTCGGTTTTGCCTTCATCGAGCTCAGCCGCGAGATCGAAAAGTTCGCCGGTTGCAGCATCCACGAAATCCATTCGCTCTACGGCACGCCGGCTTACCGCCGTTACGAGCGCCGCGCGCTGGAAGAGGCGATCCAGATCTACCCCGAGGTGGTGATCGCCACGCCCGGCGGCCTGGTGTCGGACGCGGCCAACTTCAACCTGCTGCTCTCGCACTGCACCACCGTGTGGCTGCAGGCCGACCCGGCCGATCACATGGGCCGCGTGGCCGCGCAGGGCGACATGCGCCCCATGGCGGCCAGCCGTGAGGCCATGGAGGACTTGAAGCGCATCCTGGTCGGGCGCTCGGCCTTCTATTCCAAGGCCGACATGAGCTTCAACACCAGTGCCTACAGCCTGGACGACGCCTTTCAGGCGCTGCGGGCCCAGGTGCGCGAGCAGTTGGGTCTGGTTACAAAACATGCATAAAAGTGCATTGACCATTTTGGCATTGTGAATTATTATTCACGTCATTGGGCTCCCGCCGGCAGTTGAATGCCGGTTTCGACGGGGCCTCCATGCAGCCCTGAGGAGACAACCCCATGAGTGACACCGCCATCGCCACCGCGCCCGTTGCAGCCGCACCCGCCTCCACCGCCGCGCCCACCACGGTCGACTACCGCACCGACCCCAGCCAGTACCGCCACTGGAAACTGTCCTTCGACGGTGCAGTGGCCACGCTGGCCATCGACATCAACGAAGACGCGGGCATCCGCCCAGGCTACAAGCTCAAGCTCAACAGCTACGACCTGGGCGTGGATATCGAGCTGCACGACGCGCTCAACCGGGTGCGCTTCGAGCACCCCGAGGTGCGCACCGTGGTCGTCACCAGCGCCAAGGACCGCGTGTTCTGCTCCGGCGCCAACATCTTCATGCTCGGTGTTTCCAGCCACGCATGGAAAGTGAACTTCTGCAAGTTCACGAACGAGACGCGCAACGGCATTGAAGACACGTCGAAGCACAGCGGTCTGAAGTTTGTCGCCGCGCTCAACGGCGCCTGCGCCGGCGGCGGCTACGAGCTCGCCCTGGCCTGCGACGAAATCGTGCTGGTGGACGACCGGTCGTCTGCCGTGTCGCTGCCCGAAGTGCCTTTGCTCGGCGTGTTGCCCGGCACCGGTGGCCTGACCCGCGTGACCGACAAACGCCACGTGCGCCATGACCTGGCCGACATCTTCTGCACCACCAGCGAAGGTGTGCGCGGCCAGAAGGCGGTCGACTGGCGCCTGGTGGACTCCATCGCCAAGCCCCAGCAGTTCGCCGCCCACGTGAGCGAGCGCGCCGCCGCACTGTCTTCAAAGAGCGATCGCCCAGCCGATGGCAAGGGCGTTGCCCTGCCGCGCATCGAGCGCACCGACAGCGCCAACGGCCTGAGCTACGCGTTTGTGAACGTGGCCATCGACCGCGCCAAACGCAGCGCCACCATCACCCTGAAGGCGCCCGCGGGCGCGCAACCGCAAGACATCGCCGGCATTGAAGCCGCGGGCGCTGCCTGGTGGCCGCTGCAGATGACGCGCGAACTCGACGACGCCATCCTGTGCCTGCGCACCAACGAACTCGACATCGGCACCTGGTTGCTCAAGACCGAAGGCGACGCTGCTGCCGTGCTGGCCAGTGACGCTGTGATGCTGGCCCACAAAGACCACTGGCTGGTGCGCGAGACGCTGGGCCTGATGCGCCGCACCTTCGCACGGCTGGACGTGTCCTCGCGCAGCCTGTTTGCGCTCATCGAGTCGGGCTCGTGCTTCGTCGGTTGTTTCGCCGAACTGGCCTTCTGCGCCGACCGCGCCTACATGCTGGCCTTGCCGGACGACGCGAACAAGGCGCCCAAGCTGCAACTGAATGGTTTCAACTTCGGCGTGCTGCCCATGGTCAATGACCAGTCGCGCCTGCAGCGCCGCTTCTACGAAGAAGCCGCCCCCATGGCCGCCGCAGAAGCCGCCATCGGCCAGGCGCTGGACGCCGACGCCGCGATGGCCCTGGGCCTGGTCACGGCCGCACCGGACGACATCGACTGGGACGACGAAGTGCGCATGGCGCTGGAAGAGCGCGCTTCCATGTCGCCCGACGCCCTGACCGGCCTGGAGGCCAACCTGCGTTTCGCGCAGAAGGAAAACATGGCCACCCGCATCTTCGGCCGGCTCACCGCCTGGCAGAACTGGATCTTCATCCGCCCCAACGCCGTCGGCGAAAAGGGCGCGCTCAAGGTTTATGGAAAAGGCGACAAGGCCACCTTTGATTTCAATCGCGTGTGACATGAAGCCCCCCTGCGCCGCCTGCGGCGTCTTCCCCCCAGGGGGACGGCGCCTGTGGCCCGGCAAAGCCGGTTCCACGGCACCCCTTGACCTGACACCTCCGTCCCCGATCACATTTTCTTAAACGCTCCAGGAGAACCGCATGTCCAGCATCAACTACAGCGACAAGATTCCGAACAACGTCAACCTGAGCGAAGACCGCACCCTGCAGCGCGCGCTCGAAGGCTGGCAGCCCAATTTCATCAACTGGTGGGACGACGTGGGCCCCGAAGGCTCGACCGACTTTGATGTGTACCTGCGCACCGCCGTGAGCGTGGACCCGCAGGGCTGGGCCCAGTTCGGCCACGTGAAGATGCGCGACTACCGCTGGGGCATCTTCCTGAATCCGGGCGATGCTGAGCGCGAGATCCACTTTGGCGACCACAAGGGTGAGAAGGCCTGGCAGGACGTGCCCGGTGAACACCGCGCCAACCTGCGCCGCATCATCGTGACGCAGGGTGACACCGAGCCGGCGTCGGTGGAGCAGCAGCGCCACCTGGGCCTGACCGCGCCCAGCATGTACGACCTGCGCAACCTGTTCCAGATCAACGTGGAAGAAGGCCGCCACCTGTGGGCCATGGTCTACCTGCTGCACAAACATTTCGGCCGCGACGGCCGCGAAGAAGCCGATGCGCTGCTGCAGCGCACTTCGGGTGATGCGGACAACCCACGCATCCTGGGCGCGTTCAACGAGAAGACGCCCGACTGGCTGGCCTTCTTCATGTTCACCTACTTCACCGACCGCGACGGCAAGTTCCAGCTGTCCGCACTGGCCGAGAGCGCGTTCGACCCGCTGGCCCGCACGACCAAGTTCATGCTGACCGAAGAAGCCCACCACATGTTCGTGGGCGAGAGCGGCATCTCCCGCGTGCTCTCCCGCACCGCGCAGGTGATGAACGAGCTCAAGACCGACGACCCGGCCTTGATTCGTGCAGCCGGCTGCATCGACATCGGCACCATCCAGCGTTACCTGAACTTCCACTACAGCGTGACCATCGACCTGTTCGGCGCTGACCAGTCGAGCAACGCCGCCATCTTCTACAGCTCGGGTCTGAAGGGCCGCTTTGAAGAAGGCAAACGCGGCGACGACCACGTGCTCAAGGGCCAGACCTACAAGGTGCTCGAAGTGCACAACGGCCAGATCGTCGAGAAAGATGTGCCGATGCTCAACGCGCTCAACGAAGTGCTGCGCGACGACTACATCCGCGACTCGGTGGCCGGTGTGGGCCGCTGGAACCGCGTGCTGGAAAAGGCCGGCATTCCGAACCGCCTGGTGGCGCCCCACAAGGCGTTCAACCGCCAGATCGGCGCCCTGGCCGGCGTGAAGACCACGCCCGAAGGCAAGGTGATCAACGACGCCGAATGGGCCGCGCGCAAGGACGAGTGGCTGCCGACGCCTGGCGACTTCGCGTTTGTCGCATCGCTCATGGGCCGAGTGGTCGACCCGGGCAAGTTCGCCGGCTGGATCGCACCGCCGGTGATGGGTATCAACCGCCAGCCGGTTGACTTTGAATACGTTCGTTTCAACTGACGGACTTGCCCCTTCCCCCTCTGGGGGAAG
>QBMB01000165.1 GCA_003241965.1 Burkholderiales bacterium
CGCTGGTCGAAGAGAGCGCGGCCGCCGCCGAGAGTCTGAAAGACCAGGCTGCCCGGCTCATCGAGGTCATCAAGATTTTCCGCATCGACGCTGCGCAGGTCCACAGCGCGCCCGCGCTGGTGGTGGCCAAAGCTGTCAACACCTTCAAGCCGGTGGCCTGCAAGCCCACCAGCCTCAAACCGGTTGGCCCCAAGGCCGCCGCACCGAAAGCGCTGGCACTGGCCGCACCGGCTGAAACACCCAAGCGACCACCGGCGGCCACACCCGCCGTGCGCCCGCCACCCGTGGCCCGCCCGGCCGTAGCCGCAGGCGCCGAAGGCGACTGGGAAAGCTTCTGATCCGTCGACCCGCTCCATTCACGAAAGCCACTGTGCCCACCGTCAACCCCGTCGAAAACCAAACCTCCATCAACAGCCAGGCCATCCTGGGCGACAAGGTCATGCTGGCCGCCATCGCCCTGAGCGCTGCGGCCGCCGTGTTCATCGGATTCCAGTACTACGAGCCCATGCTGGGTGTGGTCGGTGCATTGCTGCTGCTGGGCGTGGGAACGGCCACGTTCCTGCTGGCACGCGGCACGCTGGGCTCCAGCCTGGTGCTGGCGTTCTCACTGGTGTCGCTGGTGGCGCTGCAGATCCAGCTGGCGCACGGTGAGCTGGAATACCACTTCGGCGTGTTCGTCACGCTGGCGTTGTTGCTGGTGTACCTGGACTGGCGGCCCATTGTTTTTGCGGCCGGTTTGTTCGCGGTGCACCATGTGTTGTTCGACCGCTTGCAGGCCATGGGGCTGGGCTTTTACTGCACCACCGAGGCCAACTTCTGGCGCGTCATGTTGCACGCTGCGTATGTGGTCATTCAGACTGGCCTGGAAGTGGTGTTGGCCGTGGGCATGGGGCGCACCGCGCGCGAAGGTGCCGAGCTGGTGCGCCTGGTGAAGGCGGTGGATCAGAGCGACGGCATCGCACTCGACGTCGGCAGTCTGCCGGTCACGACCCCTGGCGCGCGGGCCTTGCAGTCGGCGCTGCAAAGGATGCAGACGGTGGTGGTGTCGGTCCAGTCGTCGGCGAACCACATCGAAGAGGCCAGCCGCGAGATTGCCAGCGGCAACAGCGACCTGTCTTCGCGCACCGAGCAGGCGGCCAGCAACCTGCAGACCACGGTGTCCAGCATGGAGCAACTCAATGGCTCCATGCGACAGAGTGCCGACTCGGCGCGCCAGGCCAGCCAGATGGCCGTGACCAACGCCGACGTGGCCGCGCGAGGCGGTGACGTCGTGGGCCAGGTGGTGGCCACCATGGGCGAGATCAACCAGAGCAGCCGCAAGATCGGCGACATCATCGGTGTCATCGACGGCATCGCTTTTCAGACCAACATCCTGGCCTTGAACGCCGCCGTGGAGGCCGCGCGTGCCGGTGAGCAGGGCCGTGGTTTTGCGGTGGTGGCGGCCGAGGTGCGCAGCCTGGCCAAACGCAGCGCCGAGGCGGCCAAGGAGATCAAGGTCCTGATCGGTGCCAGCGTGGACAAGGTCGAACTCGGCACGCGGCTGGTGGCCGAAGCCGGCACCACCATCGGCGAGGTGGTGGCCAATGCGAGACGCGTGGCCGACATCATTGGCGAGATCACCGCCGCCAGCGGGGAGCAGGCCAACGGCGTGGGTCAGGTCAATGTGGCGGTGACGCAGCTGGACCAGATGACGCAGCAGAACGCCGCGCTGGTTGAAGAAAGCGCCGCCGCCGCGCAGAGCCTCAAGGACCAGGCCAGTCGCCTCACCGAAGTCATCCAGGTTTTCCGCACGCAGGGTGTGCACTAGACACGCCCTTTCTCTCCTTACATACCTAGAAGACAACAGACCATGCAGACATTGATGCGCCAATTTTCCATCCGCACCCGAATGGTGGGCGCCATTGGCGTCGTTCTTGTCCTGTTGAGCCTGGTGGGTGGCGCAGGTCTGTGGGGCATGAACCGCCTGCATGTTCTCAGCGTGGACTTTGTCGACAACGCCTTCGAGGAGACCCTCACCCTCTCGCGCATGCAGGTGGCCCTGGGCGACATGGGTCGCTATGAGAAGGACATGATCATCGGCTACGAGAAGCCCGAAGCGGTGGCCACGGCCAAGACCCGGTGGCTGGGCGCACGCGATGCGGCCATGACCCAGATGGACCACATGCTGGTGGGTGCGGAAGACGACGACAACACGGTGGTGCGCGAGATGAAGGAGCAGCTCACCGCCTACGCCAACGCGGTGGAGCCGGTGACGCGCCAGCTGGCCGACAGCGGCTACGACACGGCCACCGTGGCCAACCGCATGCTGGCCCGGGCCCACGAACAGTACGTGGCCCTGCTGGTGAACCTCAAGCGCGTCGAAGACGTGCTCAAGGTCGAAGCCGCCTCGATGCAGCAACAAGAGAAGGACACCAACGCCCTGACGCTGATGGTGTTCGGCGTGGCGTTGGCGCTGGCAGCGCTGGTGGTGGTGCCCACCACGCTGGCCAACATGCAGAGCATCTGCCACCCGCTGGACCAGGCCCAACGCCTGGCCACGGCCATCACCAATGGCGACCTGACCCAGACCGTGCGCGTCACCGGCAAGGACGAGCTCGCTCACCTCATGCAGGCCCTGGGCGGCATGCAGGACTCGCTCTCGCGCATCGTGGGCGAGGTGCGCAACAGCACCGAGAGCATCGGTACCGCCAGCGAAGAAATCGCCAGCGGCAACCAGGACCTGAGCGCACGCACCGAACAGGCCGCCAGCAACCTGCAGCAGACGGCGGCCAGCATCGACCAGATCAACAGCACGGTGCGCCAGAGCGCCGATTCGGCACGCCAGGCCACGCAGATGGCGGTGGTCAATGCCGAGGTGGCGGTGCGCGGTGGCCAGGTGGTGAGCCAGGTGGTGACCACCATGGACGAGATCAACCAGAGCAGCCGGAAAATCGGCGACATCATCGGCGTCATCGACGGCATCGCGTTCCAGACCAACATCCTGGCCTTGAACGCAGCGGTGGAAGCCGCACGTGCCGGTGAACAAGGCCGGGGCTTTGCGGTGGTGGCCGCCGAAGTGCGCAGCCTGGCGCAGCGCAGCGCGCAGGCCGCCAAGGAGATCAAGGTGTTGATCGAAGCCAGCGTGGGCAAGGTCGAGACCGGCTCCCGGCTGGTGGCCCAGGCCGGAAGCACCATCAGCGAGATCGTAGCCAACGCGGACAAGGTCTCGGCTTTCATCAACGACATCACCACCGCCGCGCAAGAGCAGTCGCAAGGCATCGGCCAGGTGAACGCCGCGGTCAGCCAGCTGGACCAGATGACGCAGCAGAACGCCGCGCTGGTGGAAGAGAGCGCCGCCGCCGCCGAGAGCCTGAAGGACCAGGCCAGCCGGCTGGCCGATGTGGTGCGGGTGTTTCGCCTGTCGAACACGCACACATCAGCTTTCGCCGCCTGAACCGACCCTCCGAAACCTTGACCGCCATGAACTTCAACCAGCGCCTTCTCACCGCCTTCATTGCCCCAGCCGCCTTGTTCGTCGCCGGTTTGGCCGCCAGCATCTGGTCGCTCGCCCAGACGCAGTCGAAGTTTGACCACTACATCACCACCGAGCAGGCCACCGCCAGTGGCCTGCAGGACATGTATGCACACGGACTGCAGATGGGCCAGGCCCTGCGCAACATCCTGCTGGACCCCAACAACCCTCAGGCCCTCAAGAACCTGGAAGGTGCGCGCGCTGCATTCGACGCTGCTTACACGGCCACACAGGCTGCTGCTGCAGGCACACCCACCGCGGCGACGTTGGCGCCACTGGCCGGCTTGCGGGCCGAACAGGCCCAGGCACAGGACAAGGTGCTTGCTCTTGCCAAAACCAGCGTGCCCGACGCGGTGCTCATGCTCAACGCGGAAGAGACACCGGCCTGGCGAAAGCTGCGCGGTGAACTGCTGGCCTTGGGCAAGACTTCGAAAGAGCTCTCGTCGCAAACGCACGAAGCCGTCAATGCCGATGCGGATCGCGCCCGCGCGGTGGCACTGGCGCTGGCGCTGCTCGCTGTTTCGGTCGCGGTCTTGCTGGGTGTCATGGTGCGGCGCACGCTCAAGCGCGAAATAGGCGGTGACCCCGCCGCTGCGCGCCTGGCATTGCGCCGCATTGCCGACGGCGACCTCAGCGGCGCCACGCCCCCGGTGAACGACGCCGACAGCCTGATGGGTGCCCTGGCTGCGATGCAAACGTCCATGCGCAATCTGGTGGGGCAGGTGCAGGCGTCCAGCGTCGGGATTGAGGCCGCGTCACAAGAGATTGCCTCGGGCAACCAAGACCTGAGCGCGCGCACGGAGCAGGCGGCCAGCAACCTGGAAGAAACCGCTGCGAGCATGGAGCAGCTCACCAGCACGGTGCGCCAGAGCGCCGATGCAGCGCGCCAGGCCAACCAGTTGGC
>QBMB01000166.1:0-357 GCA_003241965.1 Burkholderiales bacterium
GGGCATGTTTGCCACCGGCGTGACCATCGTCACCGCGCGCACCGACAGCGGCGAGCTCGTGGGACTGACGGCGAACTCGTTCAACTCGGTGTCGCTGAGCCCACCCCTGGTGCTGTGGAGCCTGGGCCAGGCGGCCGGCTCGATGGCTGCGTTCTCCAACGGGCGGCACTACGCCATCAACGTGCTGGCCGCCGACCAGCAGGCGCTGGCCGAGCAGTTTGCGGCGAAAGACACCGACCGCTGGGCCGGTGTGCACTTTCGAGAGGGCGCCAACGGCGCGCCGCTGCTGGAAGGTGCCGCCGCCACGTTCGAGTGCTTCAACCGCAGCCAGTACGCCGAGGGCGACCACGTGATCTT
>QBMB01000166.1:501-4334 GCA_003241965.1 Burkholderiales bacterium
TCACCGCTGCTGTTTCACGGCGGTCGGTTCTACACCGAGCACCCACTCTGACGCTGCCGGGCGCACACCCCGGCGACAGGCTGCGCGCACCCAGCTCGCGACAATCGGTGGCATGAGCCCCACCACCGTGCGCAAGACCCACCTCGACTCGCTCGCCATCACCCTGCTGGTGGTGTGCTGCGCCTTCTGGGGTTTCCAGCAGATTCTGATCAAGGACACCGTGGCCGAAGTGCCGCCGCTGTGGCAAGCCTCGCTGCGTTTCTGGGGCGCGGCCGTGTTGATCGGGCTGTGGTGCGCGGCGCGCGGTGTGCCGCTGTTCAAGCGCGACGGCACGCTCAAGGCCGGCTTGCTGGCCGGTTCGTTGTTCGCGGGCGAGTTCGCCTTCATTTACCTCGGGCTGATGCACACCACGGCCTCGCGCCTCACGGTGTTTCTCTACACCAGCCCCTTTGTGGTGGCGCTGCTGCTGCCGCGCGTGGTGCCTGGCGAGAAGCTGCGGCGCGTCCAGTGGGTGGGCCTGGTGATCGCGTTCGCCGCTGTGGCCATCGCCTTCGGCGAAGGCTTCATGCACGGCTCGCCGGTGGCAGGCGCGTGGCTGGGCGACGCGATGGCGCTGGCCGCCGGCGTACTGTGGGGCCTGACCACGTTGACGATCCGCGCCAGCAAACTCGCGACCGCCAGCCCGGAGAAGACGCTGTTCTACCAGGTGGCCGTGACCGCGGCGGTGGCGCCCTTCATCTCGCTCGCGCTGGGCGAGGTCTGGTCGCTCGACTACTCGGCGCGCGCCTGGGGTTCACTGGGCATCCAGACCGTGGTGGGAGCCTTTGCCAGCTACCTCACGTGGATGTGGATGCTGCGCCATTACCCGGCCACGCAGATGTCGACCTTCACCTTCCTCACGCCGGTGTTCGCACTGGTCTTTGGCGTGGTGCTGCTGAGCGAGCCGCTCACGCTGCAGCTGGTGCTGGCCCTGGTGGGTGTGGCGGTGGGGATCGTGCTGGTGAGCAAACGGTAAGCCCACGCCACCTCCGCCGGGACCTGGTCACTCAGCTTTGCTGGTGACGCCGCTCGGCAAACGCCACATACCAGTCCAGACAAGCCGGGTTGGCCATGGCCTCGCGGTTGATCACCTTCTCCAGCGGCTGGCCCAGCAGCAGTTTCTTGATCGGCAGCTCCTGCTTCTTGCCCGAGAGCGTGCGCGGGATCTCGGGGACGTGGAACACGTCGTTGGGCACAAAGCGCGGAGAGAGCGCGGTCCTGATGCTGTCGGTGATGCGCTGGCGCACCGCGTCGTCGAGCGACACACCGTCTCGCAGCACGACGAACAGCGGCATGTAACTCTCGCGGCCCAGGTACTCCAGGTCGACCACCATCGAGTCCATCACCTCGGGCAAGGCTTCGACCGCGCTGTAGAGCTCGCTGGTGCCCATGCGCAGGCCGTGGCGGTTGATGGTGGCGTCGGAGCGGCCGTAGATCACGCACGAGCCGTCGGGGTGGATGCGCAGCCAGTCGCCATGGCGCCAGACGGCGCCAGCTTCGGTGTCGAGGTCACCGCCACCGGGTCGGCGGCCATGGCCGGGTGGGTACATGTCGAAGTAACTGCCGAGCAGGCGCTGGTGATTCACATCGCCCACGAAGTACAGCGGCATCGACGGAATGGGCTGTGTGCACACCAGCTCACCCACCTCGTCGGCCACCGGCAAGCCTTGCTCGTTCCAGGCCTCCACGGCGCAACCCATCAGGCGGCACTGCATGCGTCCCGGTGTCTGCGGCAGTTCACGGTGGCCACCGATGAAGGCGCCGGCGAAGTCGGTGCCGCCCGAGATGTTGCACCACCAGATGTCGCGTTGTTCTTCGTTGTGTGCAATGGCCGCGAACTGCGACGTCCCCCAGTTCTGCGCGTCTTCCGACAAGGGCGAACCCGTGGTGCCCAGCGCGCGCACCGCCGACAGATCACCACACGTCGACAAATCGACGCCTGCCTTGAGGCAGTTTGCAAAAAACGCCGCACCAGCGCCGAAGAAGGTCACACCCTGCTCGGCGGCAAAGCGCCACAGCGTGGTCCAGTCGGGCGCCTCTTTGGAGCCGCCGGGGTTGCCGTCATAAATCACGCAGGTGGTGCCGCCCAACAGGCCGCCGATCTGCGCGTTCCACATCACCCAGCCGGTGGAGCTGTACCAGTGGTAACGCTCGCCCCAGCTGTTGGGCTCGTAGCTGCAGCCGATGTCGTTGTGCAGGATCTTCAGCGCCAGCGCCACGATGGTGGTGCCGCCGTGGCCGTGCACGATGGGCTTGGGCAGGCCGGTGGTGCCGCTCGAATACACGATCCACAGCGGGTGGTCGAACGGCAGCCACAGCGGTTCGAACTGCGCCACCGCCGCGTCCATGCGCTCGGTGGCCTCGGTAAAGGGGGTGCAGGGCGCGGCGGCCTGCAGCGCGCGGTCGGCGGCTTCCTCATCCTGCGCCAGGTTGGTGTGCAGGACCACGTGGCGCACGGTGGGCAGGGCCGCGCGCAGCTCGGCCACCACGGCCAGGCGGTCAAAGTCGCGCGCGCCGTAGGTCACGCCATCGCAGGCGATCAGCACCACCGGCTCGATCTGGCGGAAGCGGTCGAGCACGGCGTTGGTGCCCATGTCGGGCGCGCAGATGCTCCACACGCCGCCGATGCTCACCGTGGCCAGAAACGCCACCATGGCTTCGGGAATGTTGGGCAAATAGGCGGCCACGCGGTCGCCGGGCTGCACGCCCTGGGCCTGCAGGTGCAGCGCGAGCGAGGCCACCTGGCGGCGCAACTCGGGCCAGCTCATCTCGACATGGCGGCCTTTTTCGTTGCGGCTCACGATGGCCATGAAGCCGGCCTCGTGCGCGGGCTGCACGTGGCGAAACACCTGCTGCGCGTAGTTCACCTGCGCACCCACAAACCAGCGTGCGCCGGGCATCACGTTGCGCTCCAGCACGGCGGTGTGCGGCGTGGGTGAGCGCATGTCGAAGTAGTCCCAGATGCTCTGCCAGAACGCGTCAAGGTCGGTCGTGGACCAGCGCCAGAGCGCGTCGTAGCTGTCGAAATGCAGGCCGCGCTGGTCGGCCAGCCACTGCTGGTACAGGCGTATCTGTGGGGTGTAGGGTGGTGTGCTTGTCTCGTACATGCCGTTATCCTTTTTGCCCATCAGGTTAACAGCGCAGCTCCCTTCCGTGGTGCCTGCGGGCCCCGGGTTTGTACGGGTGTTCAATAGTTTTGTACAGCCGTTCAATACCTCCCATGCCCAGCCGCCCAAGACCCCCCGCCACCGGCTCTGCCTCTGCTGCAACGCGCGCCCAACCGGGTGCCACGGCAGCGCGCAGCCCCCAGCGCCCCGACCGGCAACAGGCCATCCTGCTGGCGGCCGAGAAGCTGTTTTCGCAAAGCGGCTACCACGGGGTCACGATCCGCCAGATCGCTGAAGAGGCCGGTGTGCCACTGGCGCTGGTGGGTTATTACTACGGCCCCAAGCACGACCTGTTTCACGCCATTTTTGCGCACTGGAACCAGACCATCGAGGAGCGCCTGGACGCACTGGACGCCGCCTCGAACAATCCGCGCGACCCCGACACGCTGACCCGCATCATCGAGGCCTTCGTCGGTCCGGTGATCCATCTGCGCTCCAGCCCTGAAGGCCACTACTACGCCCAGCTGGTGGGCCGCGAGCTGGCCTACAACAGCCAGGAGGCTGACCGCGTGCTGCGCGACTTCTTCGACCCCATGGCGCACCGTTTCATCGATGCGCTGCACGCCGCGTTGCCGCACACCACGCGCGCAGAAGTGGCCTGGGGCTACCAGTTCGCGCTGGGCGCGC
>QBMB01000167.1 GCA_003241965.1 Burkholderiales bacterium
CCTCAAGACCATCCTCCCCGGCAGCACCTCGACCACCGGCCAGCAGGCCACGCTCGGTGTCATGGGCGGCGGCCAGCTCGGGCGCATGTTCGTGCAGGCCGCGCAGGCCATGGGCTACTTCACCGCCGTGCTCGACCCCGATCCTGCCAGCCCGGCCGGCCTGATCAGCCATTTCCACATCCAGACACCGTTTGACGACGAGCAGGGCCTGGCCCAGCTGATGCAGCGCTGCGAAGCCATCACCACCGAGTTTGAAAACGTACCAGCGCCCGCGCTGGTCACGCTCGGCGCACACCGCCCGGTGGCGCCTTCGGCCGCCTGCGTCGCGGTGGCGCAGGACCGCATCAAGGAGAAGGCGCACTTCGTGCAGTGCGCCCCCGTCAGCGGCGTGTTCCCCGCGCCCTACGCCGCCATCACCACCGACGCGCTGCTGGCTGCGGTGCCGGCGGACCTGCTGCCCGGCATCCTGAAGACCGCCCGCATGGGCTACGACGGCAAGGGCCAGGTGCGCGTGTCCACCCGCGACGAGCTGGCCACGGCCTGGGAAGGCCTGAACAAGGTGCCTTGTGTTCTGGAAAAACTCATGCCGTTGCGCGGCGAGTGTTCGGTGATCGTGGCGCGCGGCGCCGACGGCCAGACCGTGAGCTTTCCGGTGCAGAAGAACACGCACCACGACGGCATCCTGGCCATCACCGAGGTGCACGAGGGTGCACTGGACCCGGCCCTCGCTGCGCGCGCGCAGGCCAGCACGGTCGCACTGGCCCAGCACCTCAACTACGTGGGCGTGTTGTGCGTGGAGTATTTCCTGGTCGACACGGCTCACGGCGTGGACCTGATCGTCAACGAAATGGCGCCGCGCCCGCACAACAGCGGCCACTACACGCAGAACGCCTGCGACATCTCGCAGTTCGAAGCGCAGGTGCGCACACTCGCCGGCCTGCCCCTGACCACCCCGCGCCAGCACAGCCCGGCCATCATGGTCAACCTGCTGGGCGACCTCTGGTTTGCACCCAATGCCGTGCGCGCCAAGGTCAGCGAACGGGGCGTGTCGCCACCCTGGGCGCAGGTGCTGGCCCTGCCCGGCACCCACCTGCACCTCTACGGCAAGCTCAGCGCGCGAGCAGGCCGCAAGATGGGTCACCTCAACATCACCGCTGGAACGGTGGCCGAGGTGCGCGAGACCACAGCGAAAGTGTTGACTCTGCTCGGCCTGCCTCCGCTCGGCACCTGAGCCACCCATGCCGCTGTTGCTGAAGGCCACCGACGCGTCTGCCGTGGAGCACGCAGCACAACGGCTGGCTGCAGGCTCGCTGGTCGGCATGCCGACCGAAACCGTGTATGGCCTGGCGGCCGACGCCGACAACGCCACCGCGGTGCACCGCATCTTCGCGGCCAAAGGCCGCCCGGCCGACCATCCGCTGATCGTGCACCTGGCGCCCGGCACCGGGGTGCAGGGCTGGCGCGCCGGCGTCGACCACTACGCACGCGAGGTGCCCGCCTTTGCCACCGCGCTCATGAACGCCTTCTGGCCCGGCCCGCTCACGCTCATCCTGCCGCGCCGCGAGGGCGTGGCGGCGGTGGCCGCCGGCGGGCAGGACTCGGTGGGCTTGCGCTGCCCGGCCCATCCGGTTGCGCAAGCGCTGCTCACGGCGGCCGCCGCGATTGGGGTGAGCGGCGTGGCGGCACCCAGCGCCAACCGTTTTGGCCGCGTGAGCCCGACCACGGCCGCCCATGTGGTCGACGAATTCGCGGCCCTGTCGGATGCAGACCTGCTCATCCTCGACGGCGGCGCCTGCCCGGTGGGCATCGAGTCCACCATCGTCGATGCCACGCGCGCCTGGCCGGTGCTGCTGCGCCCCGGCATGGTCACCGCTGCGCAGATCGAAGCGGTGTGCAAACAGCCCTTGCGCGAGCGCGATGACGCCGCTCCACGCGCCTCGGGCACGCTCGAATCGCACTACGCGCCGCGCGCCAGGGTGCGGCTGATGGAGGCCAAGCTCTTGCAAACCGCGCTGGACTTGCTGGGCCCGGACGCGCAGCACATTGCGGTGTATGCACGCACCCCGATCAAGGCCGCGCGAGGTGTGGCCGTGCGCCGCATGCCCATGGATGCCGCGCGCAGTGCGCAGGAACTGTTTGCGGTGCTGCGCGAGCTCGACGCCACGGGCGTGCGCCTGATCTGGGTGGAAACGCCACCAGCCGATGCGGCATGGGACGGGGTGCGCGACCGGCTGGTGCGCGCCGCGGCTTGAAGGTCTGCATCAGCTCCGGGTTTTGCGCCCGTAGCGCAGCTTCATCACCAGGATCGACAAGGCCAGCACCAGCGTGATGGTGTTGGCCACCACCACCGGCCAGGCCCCCAGGGTGAGGCCATAGACCAGCCAGAGCGCAACACCCACCGTGAACGCGCTGTACATGCCCAGCGAGATGCCGCTCACGTCCCGGGTCTTGAAGGTGAGCCAGGCCTGCGGCACGAAACTGGCCGTGGTGAGGAAGGCGGCGCAGAAGCCGATGACGTCGGCGCTCTGCATCAGTCTTGTTGCGCGGCGGTCCACTCCACCAGCGCTTCCAGCGCCGGCCGGGCGGCCGGTGCGTTGGGGTGGTTCACGAATCCCACCACCACATACCGCGCGCCGTTGGCCGCATTCACATAGCCGGCGATGCCGGTCACATCCCTGAGAGTGCCGGTCTTGAGCTGGGCGTTGCCACGCGCCGCACTGCCAGGCGCGCGGGCCATGCGGGCGGCGGTGCCGCTCACGCCGGCGATCGACAGGGAACTGGCAAAACGCTCGCCCTGCGGGTGGCGGCTGGCGTGGCGCAGCAGGTTGGCCAAGGCCTCGGGCGTGATGCGCTCTTCGCGCGAGAGCCCCGAGCCGTTGTCCATCACCGGCACCGCGCTGCGGATGCCGAAGGTGCGCTTCCACCAGTTTTCAAGCACTTCGCGCGAACGCTCGAAGCGCGCCGGGCGCATGGGCAGCAGCGGGTTGGTCACCGAGCCTTGCGACATCACCGGCTGGGGCGCCGGCGTGGGCACCAGGCGCCCCAGCGTGAGGTACACCTGCTGCGCCATCACGTTGTTGCTCCACTGGTTCACGTCGGTGATGATGTCCGAGAGCGGCAGCGACAGGGCTTCGTGCAGCAGCGTGACACCCGGTGGCGTGAGACCGGAGCGGGCGTGGCCGGTGATGGCGCCGCCGCTGGCGCGCCACAAACCTTCCATGGCGCGCGCTGCGTAGCTGGCCGGGTCTTGATAGGCCACCGGCCATTTGAGCTCGCCGCAGCTCTGCGGATAGCGGCCTTCGAAGCGGATGCTGTTGGCGTCGTCGAAGCGCGCCTGCAGGCCACCGCGCCAGTCGCCGCAGCGCTCTCCCACGCGGGCCAGCGGCACGGTGGCGTCGATCGCCAGGCCCGCCATGGGCGGCTCGCTGATCACGCGAGCCACACCGCTGGCTCCGTCGGGCTGGAAAGTGAGCACGACCGACTTGAAATTGACCAGCAGCGCGTCGGGCGTGGCGTTGTAGGGGCGCAGGCCCTCGCCATCAAAAGCACCGGGGTCGGTAGCGGCAAGTTCGAAGGCGCTGTGGTCGAGGATGATGTCGCCCATCACCACGCGCACGCCTTTGTCCTGCAGGGCAAAAAACGCCGCCTGGATGCGTTCGAGCACGAACTTCGGATCACCATCACCGCGCACATACAGGTTGCCGCGCAGCACGCCCTGATCGATCGTGCCGTCGGTGTAGAAGCGGGTGTTCCAGGTGTAGTCGGCGCCCAGCAGGTCCATGGCGGCGTAGGTGGTGACCAGCTTCATCACCGAGGCCGGGTTCACCGGCACGCTGGCGCGAAAACGCAGCCGCTCTTCGGCCCGGTTGTCGACCGACACCACCAGCGCCGACAGCGCACTGGGCGGCACCTGCGCGCGCTTGAGGGCCGCCACCACGGTGGGTGGCAAGGCACCGTATTCACCGGGCAACTGGGCGCAGGCCGGCAGCGCCAGCAGGGCCGGGAACAGGAGCACGAAAAGGGAGCGGGCAAGAGACATGTGTTTCATTATGAAACGCAGTCCCAGCCACGGCAGGCATGCCCCCGCCAATGGGCCGCAGGCCTGACAGCCGGCACGCTGGCCGATAATCGCCCGATGCCCATTGCACCCCCGCCCTCCCTGCGCCTGTTGGCCATTGAAACCAGCAC
>QBMB01000168.1 GCA_003241965.1 Burkholderiales bacterium
GCTGCTCAAGGCCGCCGACGCGCTGGAAGCCAAGACGCCCGCGTTCATCGAAGCCGTGTCGGCCGAGACCGGCGCCACCGGCATGTGGGGCGGCTTCAACGTGATGTTGGCCGCCGGCATGATCCGCGAGGCCGCTGCGCTCACCACGCAGGTGGCCGGCGAAGTGATCCCGTCCGACGTGCCCGGCTCGCTGGCCATGGGCATCCGCCAGCCCGCCGGTGTGGTGCTCGGCATCGCGCCGTGGAACGCGCCCGTCATCCTGGCGGTGCGCGCCATCTGTGTGCCGCTGGCCTGCGGCAACACGGTGATCTTGAAGGGCAGCGAGAACTGCCCGCGCACCCACCAGCTCATCATCGAAGCGTTCCAGGAGGCGGGCTTTCCACCGGGCGTGGTGAACTACATCACCAACGCGCCGGCTGACGCGGGGGCCGTGGTCGAAGCCATGGTGGCCCACCCGGCGGTGCGCCGCGTGAACTTCACCGGCTCCACCAAGGTCGGCAAGATCATCGCCATGACCTGCGCGAAGTACCTCAAGCCCGTGGTGCTGGAGCTCGGTGGCAAAGCGCCGCTGGTGATCCTGGACGACGCCAACCTGGACGATGCGGTCAACGGCGCGGCCTTCGGCAGCTTCGCCAACAGTGGCCAGATCTGCATGAGCACCGAACGCATCATTGTGGACAGCAAGATCGCCGACGCCTTCGTGAAGAAGTTCGCCGACAAAGCCAAAAACCTGCCGCTGGGCGACCCGCGCAAACCCGAGCCGGTGGTGCTGGGCTCGGTGATCGGCATGAGCACGGTCGAGCACTGCAACGCCTTGATCGACGACGCGCTGGCCAAGGGCGCCAAGCTCGCCTGCGGCGGCAAAGCCGACACCACGCTCATGCCCGCCACCGTGCTCGACCACGTGACCCCCGTCATGCGCATCTACCACGAGGAAACCTTTGGCCCGGTGAAATGCGTGGTGCGCGTGAACGGTGTGGAAGAAGCCATTGCCTGCGCCAACGACAACGAATACGGCCTGAGTGCGGCCGTGTTCGGCGGCGACATCGCGCGCGCCTTCAACGTGGCGCGCAAGATCGACAGCGGCATCTGCCACGTCAACGGCCCCACCGTGCACGACGAAGCACAGATGCCGTTCGGCGGCGTGAAGGGTTCGGGCATCGGGCGCTTCGGCGGCAAGGCCGGCATAGCCGAGTTCACCGAACTGCGCTGGATCACGGTGCAGACGACGCCGCGCCACTACCCGTTCTGAGGCACTGTCGGAGCAGTCAGGGCTTCGTGCAGGGCAGCGGCTGTGACTCGCCGCGTTCCCAGCACTCGCCCGGCGACTCAGCGTGGGGGCGCGGCAGGCCTTCCCGGTCCATGCGCACCACGCGTGTGCGCCAACGCCGAACACCCTCGCGATCGAGCTCCAGGCGCAGCAGCCAGCCGGTGCGTTGCGCCATCTCGGTGAAACCGTCGAACACAAAATTGCCCAGGCTGTAGAAGACCGGCTTGCCAGCGACGATCTCGATGTCCTGCGTGACGTGCGGGTGCCCGCCGACCACCGCATCGGCGCCGGCTTCGATCATCAGGCGCGCCAGTGCGCGCTGGCGCGGGTGCGCCAAAGGTTCGTATTCCCAGCCCCAGTGCATCACCGGAATCACCAGGTCGGCGCGGTGCTGGCTGCGCGCCAGCGCGATGTCGTGGCGCACCTGCGCGTCTTCGCTCCAGGCGATGCCGGGACGGTCCACGTCGGCCTCGAAGCTGCGGGGGAAGAACTCGTTGTAGCCCAGCAGCGCGATGCGCAGGCCGCTGCGCTCGATGATCAATGGCGCATGCGCCCGCGCCAGGTCCGCGCCCGCGCCGAAATGGCCGATGCCGTGCCGATCGAGCAGGCCCAGGGTCTGCGTGAGCGCCTGCGGGCCGTAGTCGCCCGCGTGGTTGTTGGCCAGGCCCACCGCGTCGAAGTGGCGGCGCAGCGGGCCCATCACGCGCGGGTGTGCCCGGAAGGTGTAGGGCTTGTCGGGTTCAGGCGTGCCGGTGGTGGCCACGATGGATTCGAGGTTGGCCACGCGCACATGGGCGTCGCGCAGCCAGTGCGCCACATGCGCGAACGGATCGCGCCCGCTGCGCACCACGCGACCCGGCGTGTCGTCCAGCATCACGTCGCCCACGAACACCATCGACACCGGCTTTCCCGCATGCTGCGCGCTCACCCCGGCGCACAGCAGCGCCAGCGCCCACGCCACGGCCAAGCGCTTCATGGCTGCACCTCGTGCCACCGGCATTCAAACTGGAACTGCCGCTCGCGTTCGGGCGAGTACACCCATTGCAGCCCCGTGAGCGATGGCGCCTGGGGCGACAGGGACACCACCGGGCGGGTGTAGCCCACCTGGTGCAGCAGCACCGGCCCGCGCGCGCCCTGGTACCGGGTGT
The DNA here is from genome assembly GCA_003241965.1 of Burkholderiales bacterium. Taxonomy (GTDB): domain Bacteria; phylum Pseudomonadota; class Gammaproteobacteria; order Burkholderiales; family Burkholderiaceae_C; genus Hydrogenophaga. Next base: position 2,419 of record QBMB01000168.1, read on the forward strand.
AGAGCTGCACATGCTCCACCGTGCCCGTCTGTGCATCGCCCACCACCACCGCCTTGAAGCGGAAGTGGCGGTTCACGCTCACCGGTTGCACGGTGTAGGGGTTGTCGGTGATACGCGCATCGTGGGTCAGTGTCTCGCCGGTGCTGTCGATCACGCAGCGCAGCGCCGGCACGGCGTGTGCGCTGGCGCAGGCCAGGACCAGCGCGATCGTCAGGGCGACCATGGCGAACGGGGTGGCGGGCGAGTGAGTGGGCATGACGGTGAGCGGTGGGAGGACCGACGGCAAGCAGGTCCCGTGGCTGCCCAGTGTGCACCAGCCATGGGCCTTCGGCGCTGGGCGGACGTGCCTCACCTCTGCGAAAATCGACGCATGAACGCGACCAACACCACCGAACTCATGCACACCCTGGGCCGTCAGGCCAAGGCGGCCTCCGCCCTCATGGCCAAGGCCAGCGCGGCCACCAAGCAGCGCGCCTTGCTCGGCCTGGCCGCCCTGCTGCGCGCCAGTGTGGACGCGCTGCAGCTGGACAACGCACGGGATCTGGAGCGCGCCCGCGCTGCCGGCCTGGCCGAGCCCATGGTGGACCGCCTGAAACTCACGCCGACAGTGATCGAGATCTGTGCCCAAGGCTGCGAGCAGCTGGCGGCCATGCCCGAGATCATTGGCGACATCACCGGCCTGAAGCAGATGCCCAGCGGCATCCGCGTGGGCCAGATGCGCGTGCCCATCGGCGTCTTCGGCATGATTTACGAGAGCCGGCCCAACGTGACCATCGAGGCCGCGAGCCTGTCCATCAAGAGCGGCAACGCCGCCATCCTGCGCGGCGGCTCGGAGGCCATCGAATCCAACCGCGCGCTGGCCGCGCTGGTGCAACGGGCGTTGAAGGACGCGGGTCTGCCGGCCGACGCTGTGCAGCTGGTGCCCACCACCGACCGAGCTGCCGTGGGCTTGCTCATCACCCTGCCGCAGTACGTGGACCTGATCATTCCGCGCGGTGGCAAGGGCCTGATCGAGCGCATCAGCGCCGAGGCCAAGGTGCCGGTCATCAAGCACCTGGATGGCAATTGCCACACCTATGTGGACGACCCCTGCGACGTGGCCATGGCCGTGACCGTGGCCGACAACGCCAAGACCCAGAAGTACAGCCCCTGCAACGCGACCGAAAGCCTGCTGGTGGCGCGCGCCGTGGCGGCCGACTTCCTGCCGAAGATCGGCGCCATCTACGCCGCCAAGGGCGTGGAGATGCGCTGCTGCCCCGACTCGAAGGCGATCCTGTCGGCGGTGAAGGGGGCGAACCTCCAGGACGCAACCGAGCAGGACTGGTCCGAGGAATACCTCGCGCCGGTCATCAGCATCAAGCTGGTCGAGGGTCTGGACGAAGCCATCGACCACATCAACCACTACAGCAGCCACCACACCGACGCCATCCTCACCACCCACCACATGCACGCCCAGCGCTTCCTGCGTGAAGTCGACTCCGCGAGCGTCATGGTGAATGCGAGCACCCGCTTCGCTGATGGTTTTGAATTCGGCCTGGGCGCCGAAATCGGCATCTCCACCGACAAGTTCCACGCGCGCGGGCCGGTGGGGGTGGAGGGCCTGACCTCGCTGAAGTACGTGGTGCTGGGCGAGGGTGAAGTTCGGGGCTGATGCGCGTGTCGATTGCATGGGCGCCTTGAAAGGGTGTCACACGGCCCCATTACACTGACTACCCCCACCCGTTGCCGCTCCCGGCCCTCTCCTA
>QBMB01000169.1 GCA_003241965.1 Burkholderiales bacterium
ACACCACTTCCCAGCCCCAGGGCAACCCCGCCCGCAAGAAAGCCCCGACCGCCGTGGCCGCCGCCGTGGTGGTTGCCGGCATCGGCTACGGCGCCTATTGGGCGCTGGTGCTCAACCACTTCGAGACCACCGACAACGCCTACGTGCAGGGCAATGTGGTGCAGATCACACCGCAGGTGGCGGGCACCGTGGTGGCGATCAACGCCAACGACACCGACCACGTGAAGGCCGGTCAATGGCTGGTGCGCCTGGACCCGACCGACGCGAAGATTGCGTTGGAGCAGGCCGAAGCCCAGCTCGCGCAGACCGTGCGCGAGGTGCGCACGCTGTACGCGAACAACCGAACCCAGGGCGCGCAGATTGCGCTGCGCGAAGCCGACCTGGCGCGCGCTCAGAGTGATCTGCAGCGTCTGCAGGACGACGTGACGCGCCGCCAGCCGCTGGTGGCTACTGGCGCCGTGGGCCAGGAAGAGTTCAAGCACGCCACGGCCCAGCTGGCCGCCGCCAAAAGCAGCGCCGAAGCCGCGCGGGCGGGCGTGCTCGCCGCGCGCGAGCAACTGGCCTCCAGCCAGTCGCTCACCGAAGGCATTGCGGTGGACCAGCACCCCAATGTGCTGCGCGCATCAGCCCGTGTGCGCGAGGCCTTCGTGGCGCTCAAGCGCGTGGAGTTGCAGGCGCCGGTGGACGGTTATGTGGCCCGGCGCAATGTGCAACTGGGCCAGCGCCTGCAGGCCGGGGCTCCGCTGCTGTCGGTGATTGCGCTCGATCAGGTATGGGTGGAGGCCAACTTCAAGGAAAGCCAGCTCAAGAACCTGCGCCTGGGCCAACCGGTGGAGCTCAGCGCCGACGTGTACGGCAAGAAGGTGGTCTACCACGGCAGCATCGACGGTCTGGGTGCGGGCACGGGCGCGGCCTTCGCGCTGCTGCCGGCGCAGAACGCCACCGGCAACTGGATCAAGGTGGTGCAGCGCGTGCCGGTGCGTGTGCACCTGGACGCGAAAGAACTGGTGGACCACCCGCTGCGCCTGGGGCTGTCGATGGACGCCCGCGTTGACATCAGCAAGACCGACGGCCGCATGCTCGCCGACGAAACCAGCACGCCGGTGTCGGTGCAGACCGCCGTGTTCGACCAGGACAGCCGCGAGGCCGACGCGCGTGTGCAGGCCTTGATTGCACAACACAGCGGTGGTGCGCGCGTGGCAGCGCCCCGGCCTGCCGGGGTGGTGGTCTCCTCCGCGCCGGTGCCGTCGGCCCGGTGAACCCGAGCCCTGACTGACCATGGCCAACGCAGCCACCATCGAGCCGGGTACGCCCGCCGCCGCGCCACCGCCTTCGGCACCCAAGACCTTCGAGCCGCTCAAGGGCGGGCAACTGGTGCTGGGCACCATCGCACTCTCGCTGGCCACGTTCATGAATGTGCTCGACACCTCGATTGCGAACGTGTCGATTCCCGCCATTGCGGGCGACATGGGTGTGAGTCCGGCGCAAGGCACCTGGGTCATCACCTCGTTCGCCGTGGCCAACGCCATCTCGGTGCCACTCACTGGTTGGCTCACGCAGCGCTTCGGGCAGGTGCGCCTGTTCACCATGAGCGTGCTGCTGTTCGTGGTGGCCTCGTGGCTGTGCGGGCTGGCGCCCAACATCGGCACGCTGATCGCCTTTCGCGTGCTGCAAGGCCTGGTGGCCGGGCCCATGATTCCGCTCTCGCAGACGCTGCTGCTGGCCAGCTACCCGCGCGCCAAGGCGGGCACGGCCATGGCCATGTGGGCGATGACCGTGCTGGTCGCACCCGTGGCGGGGCCGCTGCTCGGCGGCTGGATCACCGACAACATTTCCTGGCCCTGGATCTTCTACATCAACATCCCGGTCGGCCTGTTCGCCGCAGGCCTCACCTGGTCCATCTACCGCAGCCGCGACCCCGGCCCCCGGCGCGTACCGCTGGACGTGGTGGGCCTGGTGCTGCTGGTGCTGTTCGTGGGCGCCATGCAGATCATGATCGACAAGGGCAAGGAACTCGACTGGTTCGAGTCCGGCGAGATCATCATGCTCACCGTGGTCTCGGTGGTGAGCTTCCTGTTCTTCCTCGCCTGGGAGCTGACCGACCAGCACCCGATCGTGGAGATACGCCTGTTCGCACGGCGCAATTTCGTGGCCGGCACCATGGCGCTGTCCATCGCCTACGGCCTGTTTTTCGGCAACGTGGTGCTGCTGCCGCTGTGGCTGCAACAGCACATGGGCTACACGGCCACGTGGGCCGGGCTGGCCACGGCGCCGGTGGGCCTGCTGGCCATCGTGCTGTCACCGTGGGTGGGCAAGAACGTGAGCCGCATCGATCCGCGCAAGCTCGCCACCGTGGCCTTCCTCGGATTTGCCGGCGTGCTGTGGATGCGCTCGCACTTCAACACGCAAGCCGACTTCATGACCATCCTCATCCCCACGCTGTTGCAGGGGGCTGCCATGGCGTTTTTCTTCATCCCGCTGCAGGCCATCGTGTTCTCGGGCTTGTCGCCGCAGCAGACGCCGTCGGCCGCGGGCCTGTCCAACTTTGTGCGCATCACCGCCGGTGCGGTAGGCACTTCGCTGTTCACCACCTTGTGGGAGAGCCGCGCCTCGCTGCACCATTCGCAACTGGTCGAATCGATCAACACCGGCAACGCCACCGCCATGGCCACGCTGGACCAGCTCATGGGCAGCGGCCTGAACCGCGAGCAGGCGCTGGCCACCATCGACCGCACCATCAACCAGCAGGCCTACACGCTGGCCGTGACCGACATCTTCTACCTCTCGGCGGTGCTGTTCTTCGTGCTGGTGGCGGTGATCTGGCTGACCAAGCCCACCACGGGTGCCGCAGTGGATGCGGCTGGCGCTCACTGAGGCAACAAGGGCCCACGCACGAAGCTCAGGAAGCGGCCCTTGTAGGCCTCGCCGTCCTCCAGTTGCCGGTCGGCCGCCTGCATGGTGAGCACGAAGCCCAGCATGCCCATGTCGCGGCCAAAGGCGGCGCGGTTGCCCCGGTCGGGGTCGACGATCACGACCTGTGCACCCACGGACGCATGGCGGTGGATGAAGGCGGCGAGCTGCGCGGGCTGCTGGCGTTCGTAGAGCAGGTCGCTGCCCACGATCAGGTCGAAGAGGCCCAGCGCCGGATTGTCGGTGGCGGCCACGCTCTCCCAGTTGCCCGCCTGGTAAGGCAAGGGACCCAGGTCGTTGAGCACGAGGTTGTGCTGGAGGAATTCTTCGGTCAGCGGATGCCAGTCGCTCACGGTCACATTGGCGCCGCGCCGGTGCATCACCAGGCTGGCCAGCGCCAGGCCGGCGCCGATCTCCAGCACGCGCAGCCCCGCCAACGGATACGTGAGCATTTCCAGCGCTAGCACGCGCGATGAAGGCCACACCTGGCCGAAATGCGACCAACCCGCCGAAGGCAGGCCGATGTCAGCCGCGGCGTGGTGGGTGTCCGTGTATTGCTGGTCGTCGATCAGGCTGCGGATGTGCCAGTCGGAGCCTCCGAGCGCAATGGTCTCGGTCTTGACGTGGTAGCCGGGCATGGGGGTTTCCCGTTGTGGCTGAGTCTCACCTTAGCACGGGGGTAGCACAATGCCGGTGCACCCGCCAGGCGGTGCTTCAACAGGAGATGTCACATGGGATGGTTTTCCAAAGCGAAGGACGGTTTTTTCCTCAGCACCACCACACCGGAAGGCATTGACCGCTCGCAGTACCTCGGCGTGGTCAACGGCGAAGCCATCATCGGCGCCAACATCTTCCGCGACATGTTCTCGTCGGTGCGCGACGTGGTGGGCGGGCGTGCCGGGGGCTACGAGCGGGCGCTCTCTGGCGCGCGTGACGCGGCCGTTGAAGACCTCATCGAGGCCGCGCGCGAGATGGGCGCCAACGCCGTGATCGGCATCGACTTCGACTACGAGGTACTGGGCGAGACCAACGGGATGATGATGGTGGCGGTGAGTGGCACGGCTGTGAAGCTGGGCTGATCGTTCAGCCGCCGCGCAAGGCTTTCAGCAGCTTCTGCCCCGCCCGCCCGCTGGCTTCTTGCCCCAGCCGCTCCTGCTC
>QBMB01000016.1:0-965 GCA_003241965.1 Burkholderiales bacterium
GATCCAGAGCGGCAGCGGCGATGGCACGATTCTCTGCGATCGGTGCTGTTCGGCGGGGGCGTCCCTAGAATGCCGTGATGCGCAGTACCCCATTCTCACGAACGAGCTGGCCGCTTTGGCTGCTGCTGGTTTCGGGGTTGCTGTCATGGCCGGCCCGGGCGGCGCCCCCTTTGCGTGGACCACCCCACCACCGCACCACGGTGCCCGAGGCCGCAGATCCGTGCGTGCACCTGTCGGCCCGCCTGCCGCACATGGGGCGCGCGCTTTGCGATGCGGCGGATCTTGTGCCCACCGAAGGCCGCTCGGTGCAGGGCCGCACGCTGTATGCGCGCGACGTGGTGGCTCCGCAGGCGCGTTTGCGCGTGCTGGTGGTGGGCGCCATGCACGGCGACGAGATGTCGTCGGCCTCGGTGGCGCTGCACTGGATCCAGCACGCGCTCAAGGAGCCGGCCGACGCCCACTGGCGCTTCATCCCCGTGCTCAACCCCGACGGCCTGCTGGCGCGGCCCGCCAGCCGCGTGAACGCGCGCGGTGTGGACCTCAACCGCAACTTTCCCACGCCCAACTGGGCCCGCGACGCCAAGGTGTACTGGGAACAACGCACCCGCAAGGACCCGCGCCGCTGGCCCGGGCCCAACCCTTTGTCCGAGCCCGAATCGCGTTTCCTGCACGAGGAGATGGCGCGCTTCCAGCCGCACCTGATCGTGAGCATCCACGCACCCTATGGCGTGCTCGATTTCGACGGCCCAGGCACCCCACCGCCCAAGCTCGGACGCCTCTACCTCGACCAGGTGGGCATCTTCCCGGGCAGCCTGGGCAACTACGGCGGCGTGCACCGCGGCATGCCGGTGGTCACGATCGAGCTGCCCAACGCTTTTCGCACGCCCCTGGAAAGCGAAATGCGCCAGATGTGGCGGGACCTGCAGGGCTGGGTGGGGGAGCGCTTTCGGCCCTCAGGGCCACCC
>QBMB01000016.1:975-26951 GCA_003241965.1 Burkholderiales bacterium
GACCTGCAGGGCTGGATGGTGGAGCGCTTGCGGCCCTGAGGTCCACCCGCTACGTCTTCAGGCCGCGACCATGCGGATGTCGCCACTTCGCAAACCGTGTTCGTAGCGCAGCAACTCGGCGCGTACCACCGGCATGAGCATGTACAGCCCCACGATGTTGGCCAGCGACATGGCGAAGAGCATCGAGTCGGAGAAGTCGATCACCGGGCCCAGGCCCATGGTGGTGCCGACGACCACGAAGACAAGGAAGATGAACTTGTAGATCAGCGTCGAGGCCATGCTGTCGCCCAGCAGGTAGGTCCAGGCCTGCAGACCATAGTAGCTCCATGTGATCATGGTGGAGAACGCGAACAGCACCACGCACAAGGCAAGCACATAGGGGAACCAGGAGATCGCGCTGCCGAAGGCAGCCGAGGTCAGACCCACGCCGCGCGCTTCACCGGCCAGCTCGGTGACGCCGCCCATGTTCGCGTGACCCGTGATGATGATCACCAGTGCGGTCATGGTGCAGATCACCACGGTGTCGATGAAGGGCTCCAGCAAGGCCGCAAAGCCTTGCGACACCGGTTGGTCCGTGCGCACCGCCGAATGGGCGATGGCGGCCGAGCCCACGCCGGCCTCGTTGGAGAAGGTCGCGCGGCGAAAGCCCTGGATCAGTGCACCCACCACACCCCCGGTCACGCCCTCGGCCGAAAACGCCCCGGCAAAGATCTGTCCGAAAGCCCACAGGATCTGGTCGGCATGCACCGCCAGCACGATCAGGCCCGCGCCCACGTAGATCAGCGCCATGGTGGGCACCAGTCTTGATGTGACGACAGCGATCGAGCGGATTCCGCCGATGATGACCAGGCCCACCAGCACGGCCATGATCAGGCCGAAGACCCATGCGTTGCCTGCCAGCGGACTGTTGGCACCCCCCGTGACATCCAGCACCTGCTGGAAACTCTGGTTGGCCTGGAACATGTTGCCGGCTCCGATGGAGCCACCGATGCAACAAATGGCGAAGACCACCGCCAGCACCTTGCCCAGCAACGGATGGCCTTGCTCGGCCAGCCCTTTGGAGAGGTAATGCATGGGCCCACCGGCCACCGTGCCTTCGGGTTGTTTGATGTCTCGGTATTTCACGCCCAGCGTGACTTCGGTGAACTTGGAGGCCATGCCCAGAAGGCCGGCCAGGATCATCCAGAAGGTGGCGCCCGCGCCCCCGATGGCCACCGCGACCGCCACGCCTGCGATGTTGCCCAGGCCCACCGTTCCGGAAACCGCTGTCGTGAGCGCCTGGAAGGGCGAAACCTCGCCGGGCTTGCTCTTGTCGGTGTAGCGGCCTCGCACCACGTCGATGGCGTGCCTGAAGCCACGGATCTGTATGAATCGGAAATAGAACGTGAAGACGGTGGCGGCCAGGATCAGCCAGCCCACGATCAGCGGGAACGTGGTCCCGGCCACCGGTACCGAATAGAAGATGAAACCGGCGATGGCGTCGGAGAAGGGTTGTATGGCCGCGCTGATGCGCTCGTCCAGGGTGGCCGCTGCCAAGGCTGCGTCGGGATTCATGGGGGGTCTCCTTGTCGTTGTATGGCCGGACCGTCGGGCGCCCCGTGCCTGGCCCGCCATGCAGGCGCGGACCCGTGAAAGGCCGGAACCGCCAGGCGGTTCCCGGCCCCGGTGGCAAGATCAGGCGCGGTGACCCGGCGTTGCGGCTTGCACGCGCGGCACGTGGCCGAACCTGTTGCCACGCGCTGGCGCGTCGATCCCGTAAAAACCGAATTCCATCGCTGGCTGCTCCTCGCTGATCAACTCGGCCAGGGCCTTGCCGGAGCCCGCACCGTGGGTCCAGCCCAGCGTGCCGTGACCGGCGTTGATCCAGAGATTCCTCAGCGGGAGGCGGCCGATCAGCGGGATATTGGTGGGTGTGGCGGGGCGCAGGCCGCACCAGAACTGCGGATCGCCGCCCTGCTCGGGCGTGCGGGTGTCGGCCACCCCGGGAAACACCTGCTCGATGCGGCGCACCAGCATCTCGCAGCGCTTCTTTGCCAACGGCGTGTCCAGCGAGAGGTCGAAGCCGCCGAGCTCGATGGTGCCGGCCACGCGCAGCTGGTTGCCCAGGCGTGAGACGGCGATCTTGAGCTGGTCATCGATCATGCTCACGCTGGGCGCCTGGTCGGGCTTGAGCAGCGGCAGTGTGGCGCTGTAGCCCTTGCCCGGGTAGATCGGCACTTTCAAGCCGACCGACTTCAGCAGCGGCGTCGTGTACGAGCCGCAGGCGACGACGAAGGCATCTGACTTGAGGGCGCGCACGGCACCACTTTGGCGGTCGCGCACACGCACCTCGCGGATCTCGCGGCCATCGCTGTCCAGGCGCTCGATGTCGTGGCCGAACATGAGCTGTGCGCCGCGTTGGCCGCACAGCGCCGCCAGCTGCTGGGTGAAGGCGCGCGCGTCGCCCGACTCGTCGCTCTGGGTGTAGGTGCCGCCCACGATGCGGTCGGCAAAGGCGTTGAGAGCGGGTTCGATGGCGAGCAGCTCGTTGCGCGACACCACCCGGCGTTTGACGCCGAAGCGCTGCATCACGGCGGCGGCTTCGGCCGCCCCGTCGAAAGACTTCTGGTCGGTGTAGTAGTGGGCGATGCCGCGCTCCAGCCGGTTGTATTCGATGCCGGTGTCGGCCACCACCGCCTTGAGCGCGTCGTGGCTGTAGGAGCCCAGCGCCACCAGCTGCGCCACATTGCGCTCGAAGGCCGCGTCGTTGCACTGCGCCAGAAACTGCAGGCCCCAGCGCCACTGCGCCCAGTCGAGTTGCGGACGGAACAGCAGCGGGGACTCGTCGGAGAACATCCACTTCAAGGTCTTGAGCGGTGCGTCCTTGTTGGCCCAGGGCTCGCAGTAGCTCACCGAAATCTGCGCCGCGTTGGCAAAACTGGTTTCCAGTGCGGCCTCGGCCTGGCGGTCGACCAGCGTGACCCCATGACCTCGCTGGAGCAGGTGCCATGCCGTGCTCACGCCGATGATGCCCGCGCCCAATACGGTGACTTGCATGACCCACTCCTTGAAGGATGAAACTGATCTGCAGTATCGAAAGAAGGCGCGCCCAAGTGAAGCGGAATTAACTTAAAATTTTGGGCATCAGATCGGCTTATATGACCACCCTACCCCGATGAGCACCTTTGATCCCGATGCCCTGGAGTGCCTGGCCGCCATCATTGAAGAAGGCGGTTTCGAGCGTGCGGCCCAGCGTTTGTCCATCACGCAGTCGGCGGTGTCGCAGCGCCTGCGGGCCCTGGAGGCGCAGGTCGGCACCGTGCTGATCGTGCGCAGCCGCCCGCTCAAACCCACGCCGGCCGGCCAGCTCATGCTCAAGCACGCCAAGATGATGCGGCTGCTGCGGGCCGATCTGGAAAAGGACCTCAAAGAGCTCGCACCCAGCTCCACCGGCAGTGGCCGCGAAGAGGAGCGCATTTCAGTGGCCATCAACGCCGACAGCATCGCCACCTGGGCGCTGCCCGCGCTCGACGCGCTGGCGCAGAACGGCCTGCCGATTGAAATCATCACCGACGACCAGGAGTTCACCCACGAGTGGTTGCGCGAAGGCCAGGTGCTGGGCTGCGTTACCTCGCTGGGTCAGGCGCTGCGGGGCTGCAAGATGGAGGCGCTGGGCACCATGGACTACGTGGCCGTGGCCCGGGCCGACTTCGCTGCGAAACACTTGCCCAAGGGGTTGAGCGCCCACAACTTTCATCAGGTGCCGTTCGTGGCCTTCAACCGCAAGGACAACCTGCAGCACGGCTTCGTGATGAAAGCCTTCGGCCTGCCACGCGTGATGCTCAAACAGCTTTTTGTGCCTTCCAGCGAAGGCCAGGTGCGCGCCGTGCAGGCTGGCTGGGGCGTGAGCGTGTTGCCCGAGTTGCGGGTGCGCGAGCTGATTGACTCGGGCGAACTGGTCAACCTGGCGCCCCGCCATCGGCTGGGCGTGGCGCTGTACTGGCACTGCTGGAACCTGAGTTCCGAGGTGCTGGACGCCTTGAGCATGGCGCTGCGCACAGCCGCAGCGTCCAACTTGCGGCCTGCCACCTGACACAAAAAAGCCCCGCGGCTGCGAGGCTTGGCGTGAGCGAGCCCGGACTTACTTGGGCATGATCACCGTGTCGATCACGTGGATCACACCGTTGTCGGCGGCGATGTCGGTCTTGACCACATTGGCGGCGTCCACCTTCACACCACCGGTCGTGGACACGGTGATCGAACTGCCCTGCACTGTCTTGACCATGCCGGCCTTCACGTCCTTGGCCATCACTTTGCCTGGCACCACGTGGTAGGTCAACACCTTGGTGAGTGCGGCTTTGTCCTTGAGCAGCGCATCCAGCGTGGCCTTGGGGATCTTGGCGAAGGCCTCATCGGTGGGCGCAAACACGGTGAACGGGCCCGGGCCCTTGAGTGTGTCGACCAGGCCAGCGGCTTGAACCGCCGTCACCAGGGTCTTGAACGAACCGGCGGCCACGGCCGTGTCGACGATGTCGGCGGCCTGGGCGGAGGTGAGAGCGCCAAAAGCCAGAAGGGAAGCAAGCAGGGTCTTTTTCATGGTGATGTCCTTGAAGGAAGGTTGGAGAAACGAAGAGGTGGCAGAGGCGATGCACGCTTGCCTGAACTCATCCTATCCGCATGGGTTGCAATAGAGACTGAATGGTATGTAACATTACTTTTCGGTAGGGATATCGACGAAATCGTCGATATGGGGCAAAATTCGAGCCCTACAAAAAGGCTTCTCATGACCAGTGCAGTCCTCAAAACGTCCCCCGAAGCCCCCCTGAAACGCAGTTTTCGCCAGCAAATGCACCTGGCCCGTGAAGACGCCATCGTCTCGGCCGTGAACCGTCTGCTGGCCGAAAAAGGTTTTGAGGCAATGACGGTGGACGAGGTGGCCGCCGAGGTGGGTATAGCCAAGGCCAGCCTCTACAAACATTTCCCCAGCAAGGAAGACCTGGCCGCCGCAGCCATGGTGCGTGTCATGGACCGCGCGCGCGCGTTCCTGGACAGCCTGGAAGCGCGAACTGAAAACAAGCCGATCGAACAGCTCCGGGCCGTGGCACGTTGGACGATGGAGGTGCAGCTGGCGGGTGAAATGCCCTCGCTGCCCAGCGAAAACTCCAGCTTGAGAGCTTCGCTGACCACCAACAAGGCGTATGTGGACGGTCTCATGGATGTGAGCGAGCGCCTGGGTGGGTGGATCACGCAGGCACAGGCCGACGGCAGCCTGAACAGCACCTTGCCCGCCATTGCCGTGCTCTACACGCTGTTCGCGCGGGCCTGCGATCCGGTGCTGGGCTTTCTCAAGAGCTCGGGTCGCCACAGCAACGACGAGATTGTCGACATGGTGCTCAGCACCTGTTTCGACGGGCTGAAGTCGCGCTGATTTAAAACCCCTCCGTCCAAAAAGAAAGGCCGCAAACGCGGCCTTTCTTTTTGGGGGAGCAGCGAGATCAGCGAACCAGCAGCACCGGCACGCCGCAGTTCGCCAGCACTTTGGTGGCCACCGAGCCCATGACCAGATTGCCCAGCGCGCTGTGCCCGTGCGAACCCATCACCAGCAGGTCGAACTTGCCGCTGTCGGCCGCCTTGGCGATCATCTCACCGGCGGAGCCCACCTTTTCCACGACGGTGGCGTCCATGCCGTGACGCTTGAGGAATTTCACCACCGGCGCGGTGATCTTGGCGGCTTCATCGGCGTAGTAGCCATTCGCCACCTCGGCACCGACCGCAGCGCGCGCGCGGGGCGGCAACGGGGCTTGCACCGTGATGATCGTGACCGCATTGCTGGCGCCGAACATCTCGTCGTGTGTCGCCAGGTAGGCCAGCATTTTTTTGGTGTACGCGCTGCCGTCGACTGCGAGCAGGATCTTCATGAGGTTCTCCTTGGTGTGTCAGGGGTTAGCTTGCGAGTGTAGGGTTTGTGCCGGTCGGCGCTTTGCGCTGCCTCAAACAACGGGAACATGGCCAGGCAACGCAGCGTTGGACGCCACGCGGACGCAGCTTGAAGGCTCGAAGTGGGCTTGCTCGTTTTTGTCGTGGTAGCCCAGCGGGTTGGCCTTGATGCGACAGCGCCCCACCTGCACGTCGGTGGGGCAATGCAGGTGGCCGTGCAGCCACAGGTCGGCGAGTGGCAGCAGCTCGTCCAGGCCGTTGCAGAAACCCGCCGTGCCCGGGCTCATGCCGTAGCGCGGGTCCATGCTGTGCAGCGTGGGTGCGAAGTGGGTGACGACCACGGTGGGGCCGTCGAATGGCTCGGCCAGCGCGGCGCGCAGCCAGGTCTGGCAATCCAGCGCCAGCACACGCATGGCCTCGGCGTCGAACAGGCGCCCGTGGCGCTGGCCCGCCATCTTCACCAGGTAGTGGTTCGCTGCGCGAAAGGCCTTCTCGCGCTGGCGCAAGCGGTGCGTCAAGGGGTCGGGTGTGTGTTTGGGTGCCACAGCGGCGGCGCGACCGTGCCGGGCGGGTGTGGGCGCAGGTGCGTGTTCGCCCAAAGCGTCGTAGTCGCTCCAGAGCGTGGTGCCGATCAGGCGCACGCCCTGCATCTGCAGGGTTTCGCGCTCCAGCCATTGGATGCCGAGCCGGTCACAGGCCTTGCGCAGTTCGGCGTGGGCCTGGTCCAGGTCGAGCGCGTCGTATTCGTGGTTACCGGGCACAAAGACCACCGGGGCGGGCCAGCCAGCATATTGGGGAAGCGGAGAAAACCGCTGCAGTCCCCAATCGGGCTCGTCCATCACGCTGCCGTCGCGCCGAACCTGGTAAGAGCCGATGTCGCCTGCCAGCACAAGCAGATCGGCACCGTCCGCGGGCACGGGCACAAACTCGGGGTTGGCTTCGAGGTGCAGGTCGCTGAGCAGCTGGAGGTTCATGCGGCCATTGTCGGCCAGGGCGGTCAACGGGCTTTGCCCGCCTTGCGTGCGGGTGTTTTCACCGGACCCGGCCTGGGTTGTCGAAACTCCACCACCGAGGCGCGCTCGACCGCTTGCCGCAGCCAGCGGTGCGCGCTGTTGTGGGTGGCCTGGCGGTGCCACAGCGCGTCCACATGCACCGCAGGTACCAGCAGCGGCAGCTCGGCCAGGGCGAGTTCGTGTTCCATGCCGGTGGCGCCCACGAAATGGCGCGGCAGCACCGTGAGCAAATCGGTGGTGGCCACCACGCGCCCGGCGGTGAAGAACTGGTTGACCGTGAGCACCACGCGCCGTTGGCGCGAGAGGGCCGCCAGTGCCTCGTCCACGAAGCCGAAAGGACGCCCCGAGAAGCTCACCAGCAAATGGCGCGCGTCGCAATATGCGTCCAGGCTCAGCGGCTGTCCGGCCAGCGGGTGGCCCCTGCGCATCACCACCACGTACTCGCCGTCGTACAGGCGCTGGTGCAGGAACTGCGGGTTGTTCTCCTGCAGATGCAGGGCGCCCAGCTCGGCCAGCGCGCCAGGGAAGTGCCCGATGGCCAGATCGGCCGAGCCGTTTTCCAGCAACTCGCGCGGATCGCGGGTGGTCAGCGGCACGACCCGCAGGTTCACGCCCGGTGCTTCGGTCTCGAAGATGTCCATCAGGCCGGGCACCAGCTTGGCCGCCGTGGCGTCGGCCATGGTCAGCACGAAGGCGTTGTGCGCGCTGAGCGGGTCGAAGGTGCCCGGTGCGAGGGACTCGCGCAGCAGGTGCAGGGCGTCGCGCACCGAAGGCCACAGGCTCAGCGCCAGCGGCGTGGGCTCAACGCCGTAGCCGGAGCGGCGCACCAGGTCGTCGCCCACCACCTCGCGCAAGCGCCGCAAGGCGTTGCTCACGGCGGGCTGCGTCATGGCCAGGTTGTGGGCTGCGCGGGTGAGGTTGCGCTCGGTCATCACCTCGTCGAAGACCCGGAGCAGGTTGAGGTCGAGGGTGCGAAAGTTCAGGCTATTTATCACCCCGGTGAATGTAAGACATTACAAAGATAAATTGGAAAGAAATACGGGTTAACCCTAGTATTGCGCTGTCCAAAAGACATTTCTTCCTTTTCAGGAGCCCGCCATGAGCAGCCTTGCATCCAACCACTCTTCCGTTTCCATGGGCCTGAGCCGCGCGCCGTCGGCCCCGCAATCCAGCCGCCACACCGACAGCTCGCGCAGCCTGGCCGCGCTGTTGCTGGCTGCGGTGGTCGCCGCCATGGTCATCCTGGCGGATCGCCTGGTCAGCACCTGGGCCGATGGGCATCTTTTGCTGGCCTGGGTGTTTCTCTGGGTGATCGTGTTCACCGGCATGGCCTTGTTTGCCGATTCGGCTCGCCGTATGGCCCGCCGCGGCATGGTGGTGCTGGACAGCTGGTCGCAGTCGATGGCCGAAGCCCGAGCCGAAACCCGTTTGTGGGAAATGGCCCGGCACGACCCGCGTCTGATGAGCGAACTGACCCTGGCCCGTACGCGTGCCGAACAGGACGAGCCGGCAGACACGTTTGACGCTGCGCTCGCTCCGTTGGGTCTGCCGGTGCAAGCCACCGCAGCGGTATCGGAATCGTCGTACTGGGAGCGCCTGGGTCAGGCCCGCGCAGCACGCCACCTGCAAAACCGCTACCTGTGAACACTGGCCCGGACAAGGCCACACACAAAAAAGCCACCGGGTCCGGTGGCTTTTTTTTCGCCCGGGCTTCTTGGCCCGGGAGCATTTCAGTCAACGGCAGATCGTGCCGCTGACCGTGTTGGGAGCTGCCTTGTGCCTCAGGCGGCCAGGCGCTTCTCGATCTTCGCTTTCGTCTCCTCGAGCTCCCGTGGCAAATGGTGGGCCAGCTGTGCGAACAGCTCGCTGTGCAGTTCGAGTTCTTTGCCCCAAGCGGCGCGGTCGATGTGGGTGACGGTTTTGTACTGCTCGGCCGAGAAGTTCAGGCCGTCCCAGTGAATGTCTTCAAAGCGTGGGCTGACACCGAAGGCGTGCTCGGTACCCTGGCCCCGGCCTTCCAGGCGGTCAATCATCCACTTCAGCACGCGCATGTTCTCGCCAAAGCCGGGCCAGACGAACTTGCCAGCCTCGTCCTTGCGGAACCAGTTGACGCAGAAGATGCCCGGCAGCTTGGCGCCCTGGTCCCTGAGCTTTTTGCC
The DNA here is from genome assembly GCA_003241965.1 of Burkholderiales bacterium. Taxonomy (GTDB): domain Bacteria; phylum Pseudomonadota; class Gammaproteobacteria; order Burkholderiales; family Burkholderiaceae_C; genus Hydrogenophaga. The sequence goes on from QBMB01000016.1 coordinate 10,064, forward strand.
CATGTCGAGCCAGTGCTGGAAGTAGTCGCTCATGTTGTAGCCGGTGAAGGGCAGCATGGCGAATGGATCGCGGCGCACCACGCCTTGCGCGCCGAAGGCGGCGGCGGTGGTTTCCGAGCCCATGGTGGCGGCCATGTACACGCCTTCGGTCCAGTCGCGCGCTTCGGTCACCAGCGGCACGGTGGTGGAGCGGCGGCCACCGAAGATGAAGGCGTCGATCGGCACACCGGCTGGGTCGTCCCAGGCCGGGTCGAGCGCGGGGTTGTTGGTGGCGGCCACGGTGAAGCGCGCGTTGGGGTGTGCGGCCTTGGCGCCGGTCTCCTTGGCGATCTGCGGCGTCCAGTCCTTGCCTTGCCAGTCGACGGCGTGGGCGGGGGCGTCGCTCATGCCTTCCCACCAGATGTCGCCGTCATCGGTCAGCGCGACGTTGGTGAAGATCACGTCGCGGTCCAGGCTGGCCATGCAGTTGGGGTTGGTCAGCGTGTTGGTGCCCGGCGCCACGCCGAAGTAACCCGCTTCCGGGTTGATCGCGTAGAGACGGCCATCGGCGCGCGGCTTGATCCAGGCGATGTCGTCGCCGATGGTGGTGACTTTCCAGCCTTCGAAGCCCTTGGGCGGGATCAGCATGGCGAAGTTGGTCTTGCCGCAGGCGCTGGGGAAGGCCGCAGCCACGTGGTACTTCTTGCCTTCGGGGTTGGTCACGCCCAGGATGAGCATGTGCTCGGCCAGCCAGCCCTGCTGCTTGCCCATGGTCGAGGCGATGCGCAGTGCAAAACATTTTTTGCCCAGCAGCGCGTTGCCGCCGTAGCCCGAGCCGTAGCTCCAGATCTCGCGGGTTTCGGGGTAGTGGACGATGTACTTGGTGGTGGGGTTGCACGGCCAGGCGGTCTGGTCGGTCTCGCCGGACGCCAGCGGCGCGCCCACGGTGTGCACGCAGGGCACAAATTCACCGTCGGTGCCCAGCACTTCGAACACGGCCTTGCCCATGCGGGTCATGAGCTTCATGTTGACGGCCACGTAGGCGCTGTCTGAGAGCTCGATGCCGATGTGGGCAATCGGGCTGCCCAGCGGGCCCATGCTGAACGGCACCACATACATGGTGCGACCGCGCATGCAGCCGTCAAACAGCGGCTGCAGCGTGGCGCGCATCTCGGCCGGGGCCTTCCAGTTGTTGGTCGGGCCGGCGTCTTCCTGTCTTTCGCTGCAGATGAAGGTACGGTCTTCCACGCGGGCCACGTCCGACGGGTCCGAGCAGGCCAGGAAGCTGTTGGGGCGCTTGGCCGGGTTGAGCCGCTTCATCGTGCCGGCGCTCACCAGTTGCTCGCACAGGCGCGCATATTCCTCGTCGCTGCCATCGCACCAGACCACGGTGTCGGGCTTGCACAGGGCGGCCATGTCGGCCACCCAGGCAATCAGCCGGGCGTTCTTCACGTAAGAAGGGGTGTTGAGGGTCAGGCCCTGCATCACGGGTGAGTTCATTGAAAGACTCCAGAGGTTGATAACCGGTGCGCAACAGAGACGCCGACAGCCGCGGGCTGCAGAAGATGCAGCTGGGCGGCTGTCAGGGGTCCCTTGTGCTTGAAAGGGGCGGTCGGCGCTGGTGGCTGTGGGCGGTTGGCGCCTTGCAGCAGATGGGACAAGGGGCGGGTTGGTGTGCCCGCGGCTCGGTCCGTGTGTCGTCCTTGCCCCGATTTTATGAAAGTGGGCGGCGGGTTACGAACAGGTTACATGCAAAACCCGCATAACGTGATGCATTAAACAGTCGCCCGGCGCCGATCAATGCCCCCAAACACAGCGGCCGAACGCTCCTGGGAGCGTTCGGCCGTGGTGCCGGGGTGTGAAGGCTCAGGCCATGAACACAGCGATGAAGGCCAACAGGAACATCAACACACCACCGACGATCGGCAACACGATGGGCATGAGGGGAACGATGGACTCCACGATGTCTTGGGGCTGGTCGCTGGGGGTGTGGTCGTGGGGCTGGGACATGGGGTTTTCCGCAAAGTGGTTCAAAACGGGTGGCATTTTAAGGGCAGGCCTTTTCACAGCAGCGCGTAGGTGGTGCTGGCTCGGCACACGCTGCGGCCATCCGTGGCGCCAGTGATGTCGATTTCGCCGAACACCAGGTTCTTGCCGGCGCGGACCACCCGCGCGGTGACGCGCGCGTCCTGGCCCGACAGCGGCTTGAGGAAGCTGGTGCTTTGTTGCACCGTGGTCATGGGGCGTTGGTCACCGAGCTGCGTGGCGATGGCCAGCGCCATGGCGGTGTCCGCGGCCGACATCATGGCCTGGCCGCAGATCATGCCGCCCACGCGCGAGAGCTGGTCGTTGTTGGGCAGACGCAGCGTCACTTCGCCGTCGGCGAACGACTCAACCTGCAAGCCCAGGGCCTGGACCCAGGGCGCAAACCATGCAGAGAGCAAGGCCTGCAGTGATTCAACGGAAACAGCGGGTGCGTCGGTGGGGATCATTCCAGCCTCGTGTTGACAACAACAGACAGTTTGCGGCTTCAGAGCAACGCGGTTTCGAAACCCGCTTGCTGCAAACGTTCGATCACCTGCGCGATGTGCTCGCGCCCGCGCGTCTGCAGCACGAGCTCGATGGCGACGTTCTGCGCGGCCAGCAGCGTGAAGGCGCGTTGGTGGTGCACCTCGTCGATGTTGGCACCCGCGTCGGCCACGGTGGCGGTGATGCGCGCCAGATTGCCCGGCACGTCGCGCGCGTTCACCTGGATGCGTGCGAGCCGCCCGGCGCGCACCATGCCGCGTTCGATGATGGACGCCAGCAGCATCGGGTCGATGTTGCCGCCGCACAGCACCAGGCCCACGCGTTTGCCGGCAAAACGCTGTGGGTGCTTGATCAGCGCGGCCAGGCCGGCGGCGCCCGCGCCCTCCACCAGCGTCTTCTCGATCTCCAGCAGCATCACGATGGCCTGCTCGATGTCGCCCTCGTCCACCAGCAGCAGGTCGTCCACCTTCTGGCGCACGATGGCTTCGGTGATCACGCCCGGCGTGCCCACGGCAATGCCTTCGGCGATGGTGCTGGTGCCTTGCGGCAGGTGCGTGCCCTTGATCGCATTGACCATGGCGGGAAAGCGCTCGGTCTGCACGCCGATGATCTCGATGTCCGGGCGGATCGCCTTGGCCGCGGTGGCCATGCCGGCGATCAGTCCGCCGCCGCCGATGGCCACCACCAGCGTGTCCAGGTCGGGTTGCTCGCGCAACATCTCCAGCGCCACCGTGCCCTGACCGGCCACGATGGCTTCGTCGTCGTAGGGATGCACGAACACCAGCCCTTGCTGTGCGGCGAGTTCGCGCGCGTGGGTGCGCGACTCCTCCAGCGTGTCGCCGTGCAGCACCACCTCGGCACCGAAGCCGCGCGTGCGCTCCACCTTCACGCCCGGCGTGAAGCGCGGCATGACGATCACCGCGCGCAGGCCCAGGCGCTGCGCGTGGTACGCCACACCCTGCGCGTGGTTGCCCGCGCTCATGGCGATCACGCCACGGGCTCGTTCTTCGGCGGTCAATTGCGCCAGCTTGTTGCAGGCGCCGCGCTCCTTGAACGAAGCGGTGTACTGCAGGTTCTCGAACTTCAGAAACACCTGGCAGCCGATGAGCTGCGAGATCGTGCGCGATTCAACGAAGGGCGTGTCCAGCACCTGCCCGGTGAGGCGGGCGGCAGCGGCTTGAATGTCTTTGAGTTCCAGCATCGCGCGATTGTGAACCGGCGCGCTGCGCTTCGTGCCGCCCTAAAGCCGGACTAATCCCACAAACACGGTTCATCACTCCCTTCCATGATTCATCAAGCTGGGTTATGGTCCATTTGAATACCGGATGTCCCGGTACGGCGTCACTGGAAGTCTGTTCTGGAGGTGTCTGGATGAGCAAGCGTTCCGTGCAGCCCGCGATCCCCGCGGTCCGCACCCCGACCGATCCGCGCGAGGGTCGTACGCCCTTCGTGGGCGAAGGGCGCGTGTTCGTGCCACACGGCCTGCGCCAGGCCCCCGTGCTCGACCTCATGTGCTCGCACTTCGTGCTCACCCTGGCCGCGCGCCAGGGCCCGCGCTTCAACGTGCGCCGCGACCTCAACACCTTGCTTTCGCTCGCAGGCCGCCACCTGGTGTGGCCACTCACCGTGCTCTCGCGCCTGCGCGAATTTCTGGAGCGCCGTTGCAAGGACAACGAACTCTGGAGCGGCCACGACAAGCTGCCCACACCCGCGTTCATGGAGCGCTACGGCGTCTGGCGCGGCCCGTACGAAGAAGGCACGCTGTTCTTCTATCTTGATGAGTACGCCAAGGAATCGCCGAAAGACCTGCTCTCCGTGCTGGCCGTCACCGGTGAGTGGCTCAGCCATGCGCTCAAAAAACAGTCCACGCTGGTGGAGAAAAACATCGACGCGCTGGCCGGCCTGCTGCAGCTCAACCGCGCCGAGCGCGCGCTGCTGCTTTACGGCACGCTTGCGCGCTACCAGCGCGACCTGCGCTCCATCCTGGTGGAGTTCAAGGTGAACAACGCGCCCGAGGCTTACGCGGCCATTGCCGACGTGGCCGGCGTGAAAGCCAGCGAGGTGGGCGAAGCGCTGCGGGCGGGCTCGCGGCTGGAGCGCATCGGCATGGTGGAAAACCTCATCTCAGAGCACAACATCACCGACCTGGCCGACCTCATGAAGGTCAGCGAAAAACTGCCACCGGTGCTCATGCGCGAGTACCGCACACAGAGCGAACTCATGGCCGTGTTCACGCGCCCGGCCGCGCGCTCTGCACTGACCCCCAAAGACTTTGACTACGTAGGCGAAGACGTGCGCCTGCTCTGCGGCCTGCTGCGCGAAGCCGTGGCGCGCAAGGAGCCCGGTGTGAACGTGCTCATGTACGGCCCGCCCGGCACCGGCAAGACCGAACTCGCGCGTGTGCTGGCGCAGTCCGCCGGGCTGGAGCTGTTTGAAGTGGAGTACGCCGACCGCGATGGCAACGCACTCTCGGGGCGCGACCGCTACCGCTCGCTGCAGATCGCGCAGGTGTTCCTGAAGGGCACGGCGCACTCGGCCTTGTTGTTCGACGAAGTGGAAGACGTGTTCCCACCCATTTCCAGCGAGGCGGCGCAGATCATGGCGCGCGCCGAGCATGTGGCGGCCTCGCACACCGGCAGCGTCAGCGGCAAGGCGTGGGTCAACCAGATCCTGGAAACCAATGCCGTGCCCACGATCTGGGTGACCAACCGTATCGAGCAGATCGACCCGGCGTTTCGCCGGCGTTTCGCCTACCACCTCGAACTCAAGAGCCCACCGCCCGGCGCACGCGAGCAGCTGGTGCGCAAGACACTCGAAGACGCGCCCGTGTCCGACGCACTGGTGGCCCGCCTGACCGAGCGCAAGGGCCTCACACCGGCGCAGATCCGCACCGCGCTGCGCTTTGCGCAGCTCGCCGCCGCCCCGGTCAAACCCGCGGCCCGCCGCAGTGCGAAGGCGCGCGGCGAGTCCGCACCCGTGCTGGACGACCTGATCGAGCGGCAACTGAAAAACGCCGACCTGGCCTTGGGCCGCAAGCCCGATCTGGTGCAGCGTCCCAGCGTCACGCAGTACAGCCTGGACATGCTCAACGTCGAGTCGCGCTACGAGCTGCCGCGTGTGATTGCGGCGCTCAAGGCGCGCGGACACGGCTGCCTGTGTTTCCACGGCGCGCCCGGCACCGGCAAGACCGCGCTGGCCGAACACCTGGCGCAACAGCTGGAACGCCCGCTGATGATCCGCCGCGCGAGTGACCTCGTGAGCAAGTTCGTGGGCGAGACCGAGCAGCAGATGGCGGCCATGTTTCGTGAGGCCGAGGCCGAGAAGGCGGTGCTGCTGCTGGACGAGGCCGACAGCTTCCTGCAGGACCGCCGTGGTGCGCAGCGCACCTACGAGGTGACCGAAGTCAACGAGATGCTGCAGGGCATGGAGCGATTCGCGGGCATCTTCATCTGCACCACCAACCTGATGGACAGCATCGATCAGGCGGCGCTGCGGCGCTTCACCTTCAAGATCCGCTTCAAGCCGCTCACGGCGGCGCAGCGCGAGACCATGTTCGTGGTGGAGGCGCTGGACGGCGATGCCACGCGGCTGGACGCGGTGCACGCCGTGCGGCTGAGCAAGCTCGACCAGCTCTGTCCGGGTGACTTTGCGGCGGTGAAGCGGCAGGTGGAGATCCTGGCCGAAGTGCTGCAGCCCGAGGAGTTCATGGCCCAGCTCGAAGCCGAGCACCGCATCAAACCCGAGGTGCGTGAAGCGCGCGGCATCGGGTTCGTGCACTGAGCGTGCAAGGCTCCTGCGCAAAAAGGCCACCGTGAGGTGGCCTTTGCTTTGTCCAGTGGTGCCGCGGAACCGGCTTTGCCGGGCCGCTGGCGCCGCCCCCTTGAGGGGGTGACGCACCGCAGGTGCGGCGCGGGGGTGTGCCCTAGTGAAGCAGCGTCATCGGTTTGCTCGGCAACTCATCCGGCGAGTAGTCGGGGTGGTTGTCCACGAAGAAGCGCAGTTTCTGGTCAAGGCGGCCGATGCGGGTGTTGGCCACGCTCTCGCAGTGGTGTTTGGAAATCAGGCCGAACAGCTTGCTGCGAAGGAACCAAAGGTCTTTGGGGCTTTGGCACGACAGCAGAGCTGCATGGATGCGCACGCGGATCGGATCCTGGATATCGGCCATCGCGGCGTGGAATTCGTCCACCAGAAAGTCCAGCTCCAGCACTTGTGTGTCGTGGTACTGAACCCTCTTGCTTTTGCCAATCCAGGGCAGCCAGGAAAACATGCAGTGCTCCGTTCGAGATGTTCGAGGTGAAAGGGGAAGTCCCCGGGTACACCTCAAGCATCGTCATGTGGGGGCCGATCTTGAGGCTCCACAAGGGGTGCACGTGGGTTGCTGCGATGAGCGGTCGGTGCTGTCAGCCGATGGTGGTCGTCACGCTCTGGCGACTCACCAGTCACTCAGGCGAAAGCACTCACCACCCGAAGCACCTCTTCGCCGTAGGCCTCGCGCTTTTTCACGCCCAGGCCGGCAATACCGTCCAGATCGGTCAGCGTGCGGGGTTGGCGGGCGGCGATGGCGCGCAGCGTGGCGTCGTGAAAGATCACGAAGGCGGGCAGGTTGTGCTCTTTGGCCACGCCGGCGCGCCAGGCCTTGAGCGCGTCCAGGCTGTCGCGTGCGGCCAGGGTCAGCGGCTGGCCGTCATCTGCCACGGTGGTGCGGGTGCTTCGCGTGCGGCTCACGCGCCCGGAGCCAGCAGCCTTCTCGGCCAGCGACTTCAGCCACACAAGGCTCTGGCCCTTGAGGATGTCGCGCGCCGCGTCCTGCAGGTGCAGGGTGTTGTAGTGGGCGGCGTCCACCTGCACCGCCTCGCGGGCGATGAGCTGGCGCAAGAGTGCGCGCCACTGCGTCTCGGACAAATCGGCGCCGATGCCGAAGGTGGACAGCTTGTCGTGCCCGTGCTGAGTGACCTTCTCGGTCACCTTGCCGCGCAGGATGTCCATGATGTGGCCAGCACCAAAGGCCGTGCCGCTGGACTGCTGCACGCGGTAGATGCACGAGAGCAGCTTGCGCGCGGATTCGGTGGCGTCAAAGAGCTGGGGTGGGTGCAGGCAGTTGTCGCAATTGCCGCAGGGTTCGCTCTCTTCGCCAAAGTAAGAGAGCAGGCGCACACGGCGGCAGTCGCTCGCTTCGGCCAGCGTCAGCAGGGCGTCGAGCTTGCCGCGCATCACCTGCTTGAATTCATCGGCCGCCGGGCTCTCGTCGATCATGCGGCGCTGGTTCACCACGTCCTGCAGGCCGTAGGCCATCCAGGCGTTGGCGGGTTCACCATCGCGCCCGGCGCGCCCGGTTTCCTGGTAGTAGCCCTCGATGTTCTTGGGCATGTCCAGGTGGGCCACAAAGCGCACGTCGGGCTTGTCGATGCCCATGCCGAACGCAATGGTGGCCACCATGATCAGGCCCTCTTCGCGCAGGAATCGGTCCTGGTGTTTCAGCCGCACGGCGGCGTCCAAGCCGGCGTGGTACGGCAGGGCATGAAGGCCAGCGTCACACAGCAGCTTGGCCACCTCCTCCACCCGGCGTCGCGACTGGCAGTACACGATGCCCGCGTCGTGTTCGTCGCCGCTGGTGTGTTCGTCGCGGATGAAGCGCAGCAACTGGGCGGTGGCGTCCTTCTTCTCCACCAGCTGGTAGCGAATGTTGGGGCGGTCGAAGCTGCTGATGAAGGTGCGCGCGTCCTGCAGCTGCAGGCGCTCGACGATGTCGGCGCGCGTGAGGTCGTCTGCCGTGGCGGTGAGGGCCACGCGCGGCACGCCAGCGAAGCGCTCGTGCAGCACGGCCAGGCCGCGGTACTCGGGGCGGAAGTCGTGGCCCCACTGGCTCACGCAGTGGGCTTCGTCGATGGCAAACAGGGCGAGCTTGCCGCGCTCTTTCAGTGAGTCGAGCAGGGCCAGGAAACGCGGCGTGGTCAGGCGTTCGGGCGCTGCGTACAGCAGGGTCAACTCGCCGCGCAGCATTTCCTTTTCCACCCGCTGCGCGTCTTCGCTGGAGAGGCTGGAGTTGAGAAAGGCCGCCGCCACGCCCGCTTCGAGCAAGGCGCCCACCTGGTCGTGCATGAGCGCGATCAGCGGCGAAACCACCACGGTCAGGCCCTGGCCGCTGCGCTCACGCACGATGGCCGGCACCTGGTAACAGAGCGACTTGCCACCGCCCGTGGGCATGAGCACCAGCGCGTCACCACCGCCACCGACGTGCGCCACGATCTCGGCCTGCGGGCCGCGGAAGGCGTCGAAGCCGAACACTTCCTGCAGGACGCCGAGGCTGGTTTCCAGAATTTCGCCGCCAGGCGCGATGTCGATGGCGCCCACTACATCTGCTCCCACGGCAGTCCATCGTGGCGCCAGCCGTTCAGACTGGAGCGCTTGAAGTCTTCGTTGAGCTCACCCTCGAAGCCATGCACCACGTGCGCCACCTCGGTGAAGCCCGCAGCTTCCAGCGCTTTGCCGGCGTCCTGCGTGCGCTTGCCGCTGCGGCAGATCAGCAGCACCGGGCGTTGTTTGTCGCCCGCCTCCTGCTCCACCGCTTGCGCAAAACGCACCGGGTCGGGCGTGAGGTCGGGGTATTCGTACCAGGGGATGTTCTCAACACCGGGCGGGCGGCCCACGTAGAGCGACTCGATTTCCATGCGCACGTCCACAAACAGCGGAGCTGCTTCGCCGCGGGCTTCGCGCTGCTCGCGTTCGGCCTGCAGCCAGGCCCAGGCCTGCTGGGGCGTGAGGTGTTTCATGGGGGCTATTGTCGGGGAAAGCCTGAGGCCGCCCGTCCGGCTGTGGCCGCTCGACCGGACCGGTTCTTACAATCCGGGCATGACTTCCCCCGCCTACACCCGCGCCCAGGCGCTGCCCGAGATTCTGAAACACCGCATCGCCATCCTCGATGGTGCGATGGGCACCATGATCCAACGCTTCAAGCTGGGCGAGGCGCAGTACCGGGGTGAACGCTTCAAGGACTTCCACAAGGACGTCAAAGGCAACAACGAGTTGCTGAGCCTCACGCGGCCCGACGTGATCCAGGACATCCACGAAGGCTACCTGGCCGCCGGTGCCGACCTGATCGAAACCAACACCTTCGGCGCCACCACCATCGCGCAGGACGACTACGAGATGGGTTTTCTCGCCCGCGAGATGAACCTGGCCTCGGCACGCATCGCCCGCGCTGCCTGCGACAAGTTCAGCACGCCCGACAAGCCGCGTTTCGTGGCCGGCGCCCTGGGCCCCACGCCCAAGACCGCCAGCATCAGCCCCGACGTGAACGATGCCGGCGCACGCAACGTGACCTTCGAACAACTGCGCGCGGCCTACCTGGAGCAAATCGAGGCGCTGGTCGAGGGCGGGGCCGATGTGTTGCTGGTGGAAACCATCTTCGACACGCTCAACGCCAAGGCCGCGCTGTTCGCGATCGACGAGTTTTTCGAGAACAGTGGCGAGCGCCTGCCGGTGATCATCAGCGGCACCGTCACCGACGCTTCGGGCCGCATCCTGAGTGGCCAGACGGTGAGTGCCTTCTGGGCCAGCGTGTGCCACCTGCAGCCGCTGGCCGTGGGCCTTAACTGCGCGCTGGGTGCCGCGCTCATGCGCCCCTACATCCAGGAGTTGGCCAAGGTCGCGGGCGACACCTTCATCAGCTGCTACCCCAACGCCGGCCTGCCCAACCCGATGAGCGACACCGGCTTCGACGAGACGCCCGAGGACACCAGCCGCCTGCTGCGCGAGTTCGCGGCCGAAGGCCTGGTCAACATTGTGGGCGGCTGCTGCGGCACCACGCCGGAGCACATTGCGGCGATTCACCAGAGCGTGGAGCCGCTGGCGCCGCGCAGCCTCAAGCGCGACTTCTTCTACAAGGAAGCCGCGTGATCATGAAAGGACCTTCAGGGAAAACCTGAAGGTCCTTCAGTTTGCGGGGCACGCACTTCCCGCTGACAATCGCGCTTCCCAACAAGGGGAGTAGTCAACCAGCCACCGGGCATAACGCCCGGCTTCGGCGGGTGGAGTTTTCGTCAGTACGCGGATCCGGTTTGTGCCGGTGAAGCCGGAAACTCCGGGCCAGGCGCCATGCGCCAGGCTCCAACAAGACCTTGCGGGTGTTTTCAACACCAACAACCGAAGGTCTTTCTCATGGAAACCATTGCGCCCCTGTGGCTGTGGATCGTGTTCGTCGCGTTCGTTCTGGCGGCGCTCTTTGTCGACTTCGTCCTGCTCAAAAAGCAGGGTGCGCACGAGGTGGGCGTCAAACAGGCGCTGAACTGGTCGTTGGTCTGGATCGGCTTGAGTTTCGTCTTCAACGCGCTGTTCTGGTGGGCCGTGAAGGACAGCACCGGATCGAGCGCCATTGCCAACGAGAAGTCGCTCGAATTCCTCACCGGTTACCTGATCGAGAAGAGCCTGGCGGTGGACAACATCTTTGTCTTCTTGCTCATCTTCACCTACTTCGCCGTGCCTGCGGCCTACCAGAAGCGGGTGCTCATGATCGGCATCGTGGGCGCCATCGTTCTGCGCACGGTGATGATCCTGGTGGGCGGCTGGTTGCTCACGCAGTTCCACTGGATCCTCTATGTGTTCGGCGCCTTCCTGCTGCTCACCGGCGTGAAGATGTGGTGGGCCGCCGGCAAGGAGCCCAGCTTGGACGACAACCCCGCACTCAAGTTGCTGCGCAAGATCCTGCCCGTGAGCAAGTCCTTCGACGGCGAGAAGTTCTGGACGGTGGAGAACGGCAAGCGCATCGCCACGCCGCTGCTCATGGTGATCTGCCTGGTGGGCCTGACCGACGTGATCTTTGCGGTGGATTCCATCCCCGCCATCTTCGCCATCACCAAGGACCCGTTCATCGTGCTCACCAGCAACGTGTTCGCCATCCTGGGTCTGCGCGCCATGTTCTTCCTGCTGCAGGCCGCAGCCAGCCGCTTCCACCTGCTGAACTACGGCCTGGCCGTGATCCTGGTCTTCATCGGCAGCAAGATGCTCCTGATCGACGTGTTCAAGATTCCGGTGGCTGTGTCGCTGGGTGTGGTGCTCTCGATTCTGGCGATCACCATGATCTGGAGCAGCAAGACCGCACCGAACACTTAAGACTGTTCGGGAATCAATCGGTCGATTTCCTGCTGCATCGACAGCACGAGTTGACCGTAGAGCTGCAGCTTGGTGTCGTTCTCGCGCAGCCGCTGGCTCAGGCGCTGGGCCACGGCGCTGAGCAGTTTTGCTGCAGTGGTCGGTTCTTCGCCGATCAGGGTCTGCAGGGCAGCCCGGGTGAGCACCGCGCAGCTCACCTCGGTGCTGGCGGTGCAGGTGGCCGAGCGGGCTTCGCCGTCCATCAGCGACATTTCGCCCATGAGGTTCCCCGGGCCGAGCACGTTCACCGTGAGCGGCTCGGTGCGGCTCACGGTCACGGCTTCCACCGTGATCTCACCCTCGATCACGAGCGCCATGAAGCCGTCGTCCCCGCCGCTGTGGCCCTGGCGAATGATGGCCTCGCCCTCGGCGCATCGGCGCAGCTCCATGTAGGCCACCACCGTCAGCGCCTCGGCGGCACTCAGCTGGATCAGCGCCGTGGTGGAGCGCAGCAGGTCCGCAGCCCGTTGCGCCGTGGTGGACACGCCCACGCGCCGGTGTCGGCGCTTGCGTGCCTTGGCTGCGGCGTAACGCTCACCGAACAGTTTGTCGAACAGGGACATGGAAGATGCCGGGGGCTGTGGGGATCGTGCTGTCCATTGTCGTCCTTCGTTTGGCACGCACCGCTTTGGCACATTCATTGCGTGCCACGCACGCATGCAGATCGACGCGCCCGAACCCAACACCCGCGCCTGGGGCGATCCACTGGCGCTGCTGCTCGCCTCCACCGGCGAAGGCGTGTTCGGCATTGATCTGGACGGCCTGTGCGTGTTCATCAACCACGCCGGCGCCCGCATGATCGGCTTCGAGCCGGGCGAGCTGCTGGGCTGCAACATGCACGACCTCACCCACCATTCGCACGCCGACGGCGCGCACTACCCGGTGGAAGACTGCCCGATTTTCAAGGCCTTTCTGGAAGGCCTGCCCTGCCGCATCGACACCGAGGTGTTCTGGCGCCGCGACGGCTCCAGCTTCCCCGTGGAGTACTCCAGCCACCCCATCATCGACGGTGGCGAAGTGCGCGGCGCAGTGGTCACCTTCGTCGACATCACCGAGCGCAAACGCGCCGCCGACGCCCTGCAGCGCGCCAAGGACGAGCTGGAGGAGCGCGTAGGTGAGCGCACGCTCGCACTGGCCACAGCACTCAAGCAGGTGCGCGAGTTGGCCGCTCGCTCGGAGGCTGTGCGCGAGGAAGAGCGCACCCGCATCGCGCGCGAGGTGCACGACGAACTCGGCAGCCTGCTGGTGGCGCTCAAGATGGACGTGAACTGGCTGGACAAACGCCTCTCCGAACAGGAGCAGCGCACGCTGAAAGCCGCCGGCGACATGCGCGAGCGCATGCGCTGCAAATGCCAGAACATGAGCCGCCTGATCGAGAACGCGGTGGACAACGTGGGCCGCATCATCACCGACCTTCGCCCCAGCATCCTGGACCACCAGGGCCTGTGGGCGGCGCTCGAATGGCAGGCCCAGGAGTTCGTGCAGTCGGCCGAGATATCCCTGAACTGGTGCATGGATGTGGACCAGGATGGCGAATGGCCGGACCCGCCCGAGCCGCTGGCCATGGCCGTGTTCCGCATCTTCCAGGAGATGCTGAGCAATGTGGGGCGGCACGCGCACGCCCGTCGTCTGGACGTGCAGATTGTCGTGCAGGCGGGGGTGCTCAACCTCGCGGTGCAGGACGATGGCGTGGGTGCACCCGCCCAGGCGTTTGAAGCTGCCGACGCCTACGGGGTGATGGGCATGCGCGAACGCGCCCGCCACTTCGGTGGCGACATCCAGATCACCAGCGCACCAGGACAGGGCACTCTCATGCGCCTCACGATCGAACTGCCTCACCAGATGTCTCGGGGAGCCCCTGCATGAACACCGTCTTTGACCTCCTGGCTGAAACCATTCGCGTGCTGATCGGCGACGACCACCGCATCGTGCGCGAAGGCCTCAAGCAGATCCTGGCGGATGCACCCGACGTGCAGGTGGTGGCCGAGGCGCAGACCGGTGACGAGGTGCTGGCGCAGGTGAAGGCGCTGGGCGGCAGCGAGGGGCTGGACCTCGTGCTGCTGGACATTGCCATGCCCGGGCTTGACGGCCTGGACGTGCTGCAGACGATCAAGCGCGAGCACCCGCTGCTGCCGGTGCTCATGCTCAGCACCTACCCCGAAAAGCAGTACGCAGTGCGCTGCATCCGTCTGGGCGCCTGCGGCTACCTGAACAAAAGCGCCGACCCCGACGACATGCTCTACGCCGTGCGCAAGGCCGCCGGCGGCGGCGTGTTCCTCACGCAGGCCACCGCCGAGGCGCTGGCCGCCGCGGTGGGCACCGCCAGCGCGCAGGCCGGGCCCGAAGCCCTGTCGCACCGAGAGCACCAGGTCTACCGCCTGCTCACGCAGGGGCAGACCGTGAGCGAAATTGGTGCGCAGCTCGGTCTGGCACCCAACACGGTGAGCACCTACCGGGCCCGCGTGCTCGAGAAGACCGGCACCAAGAACGATGTGGAGCTCGCGCTCTACGCCGAACGGCACCGCGCTTCGCGGTGAACGCCGGCGATCCGCACCGTTTGACCATCGCTTTGTAGGGCTGGCCCTACAAAGCGTCGGCCCGAGCCCCGCGACTTTGCACGCAGGGCGATGAACGGGTACCCCCGGGCCGTATCTGGCCCGCAGCTTGCAAAGCCCATCTCGTCATCAACTCACGAGGTGCGCGCCATGTCCGAATTCTTCGATCCCTACAACGCCGACCGCCCGCTCATGCTCAAGTGCAGCTGCGGACGCGACCACACGATCGCCGACCACCACGCCGAGGTGGCGGCCGATGGCGCAGCCATCGAGTTGCGCCGGCGCAGCGAGACCGCCGAGTTCGAGGCCTACAGCAACGAGTTCATTGAAGCCACGCTGGTCAAGGCGCTGTTCCCGCACGACGAGGTGCGCCGCCGCTTCCTGCGCGCGGTGGGCAAGGGCACGGCCATGGCTGCGATCGCCAGTGTGTTGCCGGTGGCCAGTCTGCAGGCGATGGCGCAAGAAAAAGGCGCGCTGGAGAAGACCAACTTGAAGATTGGTTTCATCCCGATCACCTGCGCCACGCCGCTCATCATGGCCGCGCCGCTGGGCTTCTACCAGAAGCAGGGCCTCAACGTCGAAGTCACCAAGACCGCGGGCTGGGCCCTGGTGCGCGACAAGATGATCAACAAGGAATACGACGCCTCGCACTTCCTCTCGCCGATGCCGCTGGCCATCAGCCTGGGCTTGGGCAGCAACGCCGTGCCGATGAACGTGGCGACCATCCAGAACATCAACGGCCAGGCCATCACGCTGGCCCTGAAGCACAAGAACAACCGCGATCCGAAGAACTGGAAAGGCTTCAAGTTCGGCATTCCGTTCGACTACTCGATCCACAACTTCCTGCTCCGTTACTACCTCGCCGAAAACGGTCTGAACCCCGACACCGACGTGCAGCTGCGCGTGATCCCGCCAGCCGAGATGGTGGCCAACCTGCGCGCCGGCAACATCGACGGTTTCCTCGGCCCGGATCCGTTCAACCAGCGCGCGGTGTTCGACGAGGTCGGCTTCATCCACCTGCTCACCCGCGACCTCTGGAACGGCCACCCCTGCTGCGCTTTCGGCACCAGCACCGAGTTCATCCAGAAGAACCCCAACACGTTTGCCGCGCTGTACCGCGCGGTGCTCACCTCGGCCGCCATGGCGCGCGACCCGAAGAACCGCGAACTCATCGCCAAGGTGATCGCGCCCAGCCAGTACCTCAACCAGCCCGAGGCCGTGCTCACGCAGGTGCTCACCGGCCGGTTTGCCGACGGCCTGGGCAGCATCCAGAACGTGCCCGAGCGCGCCGATTTCGACCCGATGCCGTGGCAGAGCATGGCCGTGTGGATGCTCACGCAGATGCAGCGCTGGGGCTACATCAAGGGTGACGTGGACTACAAGGCCGTGGCCGAAAAAGTGTTCCTCATCACCGACGCGCGCAAGTACATGAAGGACCTCGGCCAGCCCTTCACCGCCGGCTCGGGTTACCGCAAGCACACCATCATGGGCAAGGAGTTTGATGCTGCGAAGCCAGCGGAGTATCTGAACAGCTTCGCCATCAAGAAGACCGCCTGACCATGAAAGCCACCAGCCTCAACCTGCGCGCGGCCCTGGTCTCGTTGATCATCTTCTGCGTCTTCATCGGGGTCTGGCAGCTTTCAACCTCGGGCCCGTCGATCGGTGGTGCTTCCACCGGCATGACGGCCGAGCAGATCGAATACGCCAAGATGATGGGCAAGGACCCCGGCGCCGCCAAGAGCTCCGGCTTCCCGCCGCCCATCGAAGTGGCCAAGGCCACCTGGGAACATTTGTCGGACCCCTTCTACGACAAGGGGCCGAACGACAAGGGCATCGGCATCCAGCTCGCGCATTCGCTGGGCCGCGTGGGCCTGGGTTTCCTGCTCGCCATGGCAGTGGCCATTCCGCTGGGTTTCCTCATCGGCATGTCGCCGCTGATGCGCAAGGCCTTTGACCCCTTCGTGCAGGTGCTCAAACCCATCAGCCCGCTGGCCTGGATGCCGCTGGCGCTCTACACGCTCAAGGACTCGGACGTGAGCGGCATCTTCGTCATCTTCATCTGCTCGGTGTGGCCGATGTTGATCAACACCGCGTTCGGCGTGTCGGCTGTGAAGCGCGAATGGCTCAACGTGGCCAGCACGCTGGAGGTGAACCCGATCCGCAAGGCTTTCCAGGTGATCCTGCCGGCCGCCGCACCCACCATTCTCACGGGCATGCGCATCAGCATGGGCATCGCCTGGCTGGTGATCGTGGCCGCCGAGATGCTGGTGGGTGGAACCGGCGTGGGCTACTTCGTGTGGAACGAGTGGAACAACCTCTCGCTCACCAACGTGATCTTTGCCGTGCTGCTGATCGGCGTGGTCGGCATGTTGCTCGACCTGATGTTTGCGCAGCTCCAGAAGGCGGTGACCTATGTGGAGTGACACCAGCGTGCGCGAAGCTGTGTCGCTTCCCCTGCCCCACACACCGGCCCCCACGAAAGCCCACAAGATGACCGGTTTCCTCCAGGTTGAAAACCTCGCCAAGGCCTACCAGGCCGACAAGCCGGTGTTCGCCGACGTGTCGTTCGCCATCGACAAGGGCGAGTTCGTCTGCATCATCGGTCACAGCGGCTGCGGCAAGACCACCATCCTCAACGTGCTCGCGGGCCTGGACACCGCCACCTCGGGCCACTGCTT
>QBMB01000016.1:26961-60008 GCA_003241965.1 Burkholderiales bacterium
TTCATGGACGGCCGCGAGATCGCCGGCCCCAGCCTGGAGCGCGGCGTGGTGTTCCAGAGCCACGCGCTCATGCCCTGGCTCACCGTGCGGCAAAACATCGCGTTCGCGGTGAAGTCGCGCTGGCCCGACTGGAGCCGTGCGCAGATCAACGAACACGCCGAAAAGTTTGTGGCGCTGGTGGGCCTGTCGCCTGCCATTGACAAGAAGCCGAGCCAGCTCTCGGGCGGCATGAAACAGCGCGTGGGCATTGCGCGGGCGTTTGCCATTCAGCCCAAGATGCTGCTGCTCGACGAGCCCTTCGGTGCGCTCGACGCGCTCACGCGCGGCACGATCCAGGACGAGCTCATGGGCATCGTGCGCGAGACGCAGCAAACCGTTTTCATGATCACGCACGACGTGGACGAATCCATCCTGCTGGCAGACCGCATCCTGCTCATGAGCAACGGCACGGAAACGCCGAACGGCTACAAGCCCGGCGGCATGGCCGAGGTGGTGGTCAACCCGCTGCCGCGCAGCCGCACACGCGCGCAATTGCACCACCTCGACGGTTACTACGACCTCAGAAACCACATTGTTGATTTCCTGGTCAGCCGCGCCAAGGCGCACTGATTTCCTTTTCTCTTTTTCTTCATCACAAAGCAACGAGGCAACAACATGAACCGACTCGACGTCACCGAAAAGATCATCTCCACCAAAGTCGCCAAAAGCATCAGCTGGGCCGACGTGGCCAAGAAGGTCGGCCAGTCCAAGGAATGGACCACCGCGCTGTGCCTGGGCCAGATGACGGCGTCTGCCGCCGAGGCCAAGGTGGTGGGCAAGATCTTCGGCCTGACCGCCGAAGAACAGAAATGGCTGCAGGTTGTGCCCTACAAAGGCTCGCTGCCCACGCCGGTGCCGACCGACCCGCTGATCTACCGCTGGTACGAAATCGTGAGCGTCTACGGCACCACCATCAAGGAACTGATCCACGAAGAGTTCGGCGACGGCATCATGAGCGCGATCGACTTCAGCATGGACATCCAGCGCCAGGCCGACCCCAAGGGTGACCGCGTGAACGTGGTGCTCTCGGGCAAATTCCTCCCGTACAAACAGTACTGATGGAACCGCGTCCACCGCTGCCGCCTTTCACGGCGGACACCGCTGCGCAAAAGGTGCGCATGGCCGAGGACGCGTGGAATTCGCGCGACCCCGACCGTGTGGTCAAGGTCTACACCGAGGACACGCGCTGGCGCAACCGCGCGGAGTTTCCGGTGGGTCGCGAGCAGGTGCACGCTTTCCTGGTGCGCAAGTGGGCGAAGGAGCTTGAGTACCGGCTCATCAAGAAGCTCTGGGCCTTCACCGACAACCGCATCGCCGTGCGCTTCGTCTACGAGTGGCACGACGACTCGGGCCAGTGGTTTCGTTCACACGGCAATGAGAACTGGCAGTTCAACGAATTCGGTTACATGGAACAGCGCCACGCCAGCATCAACGACCGGCCGATCGCGGCGGGTGAGCGCCTGTTTCACTGGCCGCTGGGCACACGGCCCCAAGACCACGCAGGGCTGACCGCACTTGGGCTTTGAGCGCCAGGGTCTTGAGCCGGCGGGCACACTGGCCGCTGTTCATCGACCTCCTGGAAGACCGCCATGAAAGCCATCGCTTACCAACAAGCCCTGCCCATCACCGACCCGCTGTCGCTGCAAGACGTGGACCTGCCCGAGCCCACACCCGGCCCGCGCGATCTGCTGGTGGCCGTCCAGGCCATCGCCGTCAACCCGGTGGACACCAAGATGCGCTTGCGTTCCGTGCCCGCCGAGGGACAGTGGGCCGTGCTGGGCTGGGACGCCGTGGGCACGGTGCGCGCCGTCGGTGCGCAGGTCACGATGTTCAAGCCCGGCGACCGCGTCTGGTACGCCGGTGCCATCAACCGCCCGGGCGCGAATGCGCAGTTGCACCTGGTGGACGAGCGCATCGCCGCGCTGGCGCCGAGTTCCTTGTCAGACGCCGAGGCCGCGGCTCTGCCGCTGACCGCCATCACCGCGTGGGAAATGCTGTTTGACCGCTTGCGCGTTTCACGCGACACCAGCCAGAAGAGCGACGCCTTGCTGGTGATCGGCGCCGCGGGCGGTGTGGGCTCGATCCTGGTGCAGCTGGCGCGCCAACTCACCGGCCTGACCGTGATCGGCACCGCCTCGCGGCCCGAAACGGTGGCCTGGGTGAAGGCGCTGGGCGCGCACCACGTGATCGACCACACCCAACCGTTGGCAGACGCCCTGAAGCAGGCCGGCCTGCCCGCGCCGCGTTACGTGGTGAGCCTCACCCAGACCGAACAGCACTTTGCGCAGATCGTCGAGCTGATCGCCCCGCAAGGCCAGCTCGGCCTGATCGACGACCCGGCGCCGGGCAGCATCGACATCCTCGCGCTCAAGCGCAAGGCCTTGTCGCTGCATTGGGAGCTGATGTTCACGCGCTCCTTGTTCGAGACACCCGACATGGTCGAGCAGCACAAGCTGCTGAGCGAGGTGGCGCGCCGCGTGGACGCGGGCGAACTGCGGACCACCGTGGGTGAACACCTGGGCACCATCAACGCGGAGAACCTGCGGCGCGCGCATGCGCTGCTGGAGAGCGGCAAGGCGCGCGGCAAGATCGTGCTGGAAGGGTTCTGAACGGTGCATGCGGTCGCGGCACGCGATGTGCTTTGAAACCGCATGTCTGCATCCCCCTTGATCCGACTCACCCACTCCTGGCTCGACGACGGCCACGCGCTGGTGGCCGGGTCGTTGTTCGTGGCGCTGGGCATGACCATGTTTGCCCACGCCGGCCTGCTCACCGGTGGCGTGGCCGGCGTGGCCTTTCTGGTGAGCTACGCCACGGGCCTGAACCTGGCACTGTGCTTCTTCGTGTTCAGCTTGCCGTTTTTCTGGCTCTCGTGGACGCGGCTGGGCGTGGAGTTCACGCTGAAGAGCCTGGGTGCGGTCACGCTGGTGTCGTTGTGCACCGCGCTGGCGCCCCGCGTGGTGCGCTTCGAGTTGCTCAACCCCTGGGTCGCCTCGGTGCTCGGGGGCTTCCTCATCGGCTTCGGCCTGCTGGCCTTGCTGCGACACCAGGCCAGTGTGGGTGGGGTGAACATCGTGGCGCAGTGGCTGCAGCAAACCCGGGGCCTGCGGGCCGGCTATATCCAGATGTCGGTCGACGTGCTGGTGGTGCTCACCGCCTTTGCGGTGGTGCCGCCGCAGCGCGTGTTGCAGTCGGTGGTGGGCGCGGTGGCCATCGGCGCGATCCTCACCTTGAACCACCGCCCGGGGCGCTACCTCGGGGTATGAGTCAGCGCGTTAACGCACCGGCGACTTGGGAATCAGAATCACCCCGGGCAGTCCTTCGAAGTGGGCGTCGCAGGTGAGCAGTTCAGCACCCTGTTGCACCGCCGTGGCATACACGATGGCATCGGCCGTGGCCAGCTTGTGTTGGCGGTGCACATCGGCCGCCAGCAGCGCGGTGGCCGTGTCCAGCGGTGTGACCTGGCACTTCATCGTGTAGGCGATCACCTCATCGGCCTGCGATTCACCGAGCTCGCGCCACAACCATTTGGACAGCTCCAGCTGCACGATGGTCGGCACGACACACAGGTCTTTTTCAGGAATTTCCTTGGCGAGCTTCTTGCCGACCGGCGAGGCGATCAGCCATTCGATCCAGGCCGAGGTATCGACCACGCGCAAGGGCGCTGCCATCAGTAGCGGTCCTTGCGGTCCCGGTAACCCGCCGTGTTCGCGCCTTTGGCGATGCCGGCGAGTTGTTTGAGGTCGGGTACCGGCATCACCAGCACTCCCTTGTCTTTTGGAATGAACACGAACTCCTGGCCCGCTTCCCAGTGCAGTTCGTCGCGAACAGCCTTGGGAATGGATATCTGGAACTTGCTGGACAGGGTGGCGGTGGCAGACATATCTGGCTCCTTGTTGATCGATCAGTTATTGGTAAGAATACACCAAACGTCGTCGAGGAGCAGTCGGTCTACCCCGGCAGCGGAATCCATTCCCGGTTGTCGTCGGGTGGCAGCGCAAAGCGGCCCGCGGCCCAGTCGGTCTTGGCCTGCTCGATGCGCTCTTTGCGCGAGGACACGAAGTTCCAGAACACGTGGCGCTCGCCCAGCGGTTCGCCGCCGAAGACCATCAGCGTGCTCTTGGCGCGGGCGGTGATCACCGCGTCGGTGTCGTTGCCGAACACCAGCAATTGGCCGGGCACATACGTCTCCCCCGCGTGTTCGATCTCGCCGCGCGCCACGTACACCGCCTGCTCGCTGTAGCCGCCGGGCAGGGCCAGGCTGGCACCCGCTTGCCATTCGGTGTGCAGGTAGAACAGCGGCGAGTGCGTCTTCACCGGGCTCGCCATGCCGTAGGCCTCGCCCGCAATCACGCGCATCCACACACCCGCCTCGTCGCGCACCGGCAGGTCGGCGGCGGGATAGTGGGTGAACGCCGGGTCGGTCTCTTCGTCCTTCTCGGGCAGTGCCACCCACAGCTGCATGAGTTCCAGCCCACCACCGGCGAACGAATCCGGGTGCTTGAAGCGTTCCGAATGCGAGATGCCGCGCCCGGCGGTCATCCAGTTCACGTCGCCCGGGTTGATGAGCTGGTCAACGCCCAGGCTGTCGCGGTGGTGGACCTGGCCGCTGAGCAAATAGCTCACGGTGGACAGGCCGATGTGCGGGTGCGGTCGCACATCGGCGGCGCGCGTGTCTTCGGGCGCGATGGTCACCGGCCCGGCGTGGTCCACGAAGATCCACGGGCCGACCATGCGGCGCTTGGCGTAAGGCAGCACGCGCCGCACCTTCAGGCCGTGGCCTAGGTCGGCGGCGCGTGCGGTGATGACCATTTCAAGCATCGTGTTCTCCTTGGGCTCAGGCCGTGGCTGTGATGCGGCCCATCTTGCCGCTCTGGAAATCGGTGAAGGCCTGGTGAATCTCGGCCTCGGTGTTCATCACGAACGGACCGTAGCCCACCACTGGCTCGTTGATCGGCTCACCGCTCAGCCAGAGCACGGTGCTGTCTTCCAGCACCTCCAGCGTCACGCCTTCGCCGTCGCGCGAGAACACCGGAAGATTCGCCGCCACCACTTCCTGGCCATCGGCCAGACGCAGCCGCCCGCGCAGCACCAGCGGGGCGGTGGTGTGGCCTGCAGGAGCCGGCAGGGTCACGGTGTGGCCAGCCTTCAGGCGCAGGTCCCACACCTGCATGGGCGTGAAGGTGTGGGCCGGGCCCTTTGCCCCGAGCAGCTCGCCCGCGATGATGCGCGCCGTGCCGGCGCCGTCTGCCAAAGCCACCTCGGGAATCTGCTCGCGCGTGATGCCCTGGTAGCCCGGCGCGGCCATCTTGTCGCGCGCTGGCAGGTTCACCCACAGCTGCACCATCTCGAACGGCCCGCCCTCGCGCGCCAGGCGCTCGCCGTGGTATTCCTCGTGCACGATGCCGCTGGCCGCCGTCATCCACTGCACTTCGCCGGGGCCGATGGTGCCGCCACCGCCGCTGGAGTCGCTGTGCGAGACCTCACCCTCATAGACGATGGTCACGGTCTCGAAGCCCCGGTGCGGGTGCTGGCCCACGCCCAGCTTCTTCGTGGTCGGCTCGAAGCGGGTGGGGCCGCCGTAGTCGAGCATCAGAAACGGCGAGAAGCGCTCGGGCCGGTCGTTGTACGAAAACATGCTGCGCACCGGAAAGCCGTCGCCGACCCAATGGCCGCCGGCGCTGCGCTGGATGAAAGATACGGTTTTCATGGGGGTGTTCTCCTTGTGAAGGCCCACTGTACCGGTCCTGCGATGCCGTGATAAGTCGGTAAGATTGCAAATCATTTTTCAATGAGCTGAACAATCAACATGGACCTGAACGACACTCTGATGTTCGTGCGCGTGGCGCAGGCCGGCGGGTTCAGCGCCGCATCGCGTCTTCTGGGTGTGCCCACCTCCACCTTGAGCGTGCGCGTCTCGCGGCTGGAGCAGCGGCTGGGCGTGACGCTGCTGCAGCGCACGACACGCCGTCTGCGCCTGACCGAAGCGGGCCAGAGCTACTTGCAGCAGGCCGCGCGCGGCCTGGAGGAAATCGCGCAGGCCGAGGCACAGCTCGATGCCGGCAAACACGAGGCCCAGGGCCTTTTGCGCATCACGCTGCCCATCGACATGGGTGACGACCAGCTGATCAACATTCTCAGCGGCTACCGGGCGCGCCACCCCGGCGTGGCGGTGGAGCTGGTGTTCTCCGATGCCCGGCTCGATCTGGTGGCGCAGGGTCTGGACCTCGCCTTGCGCGCCGGGGAGCTGGCCGACTCCGGTTTGGTGGCGCGCCAGATCGGCCAGGCACGATGGGCGCCATTTGCCCACCCCGACTACCTCGCGCGCGCGCCGGCGCTGCGCGTGCCGAAAGATTTGACGCAGCACGCCACGCTGTGCTTCAGCCCGCTGGGGCGCGACAGCTGGACGCTCACACGCGGCAAGTCCCGCGCACAAGTGCCGCTGCGCTGCGCGTTCGCGGCCAACGACATGCGGCTCATCCGCCAGCTCGCACTCGACGGCCAGGGCGTGGCCCTGCTGCCGGACTACGTGTGCCGCCGCGAGGTTGACCACGGGCAGCTCGTGCCGTTGCTGCCGGGCTGGCATGCACGCACCGACCCGATCCACCTCGTGTACCCGGGCCAGCGCTTCGTGCCGGCCAAGCTGCGCCATTTCATCGACGAGGCCGGGCCGGCGCTCTCGGCGCTCTTCGAACGCTGAAAGCGGCCTTCGGGCTCATCAACCCTGAAAACGCGGCGTACGCCGTTCGGACATGGCCAACACCCCTTCGCGGAAATCCTCGGTGGCGAACTGGTGGAACTGCTGTGCCGATTCTCGAGCCACCGCAAGCCGCACTTCTTCAGTCAATCCGGCGCGCAGCACCGAGCGCAGCGCGCCGACCACGCCGGGCGATGACGCGGCGATCTCGCTGGCCTGCGCCACAGCCTGCTCGCGCAACGCCTCGCGCGGTACCAGGGCGTCGATCAAACCCATGTCCAGCGCCTCCTGGCCGCCGATTCGCCGGCCGCTGTAGAACAGGGACGCCGCGTGCTGGGTGCCGACCAGCCGGGGCAGGGTGGCCGTGAGGCCGAAGCCGGGCGTGATGCCCAGGCGTGCGAAGTTGGCCGAAAAACGGGCCTCTTCGCAGGCAATGCGGAAATCGGCCACCAGCGCCAGCCCCAGGCCGCCACCCACCGCTGCGCCATGTACGGCAGCCACCATGGGCTTGCGCAGTGCAAACAGCCGAACCGCCTGCGCGTAGATGGGGTTGACCGAATGTTCGCTCTCGGGTCGGGGCACAGTTTGCGGGTCCACCAGGTTCGCGCCCGCGCTGAAGGCGGCGCCCTGCGCGCACAGCACGGTGGCACGCACCTCGGGGTCCGCGTCCAACGTTTCAAAAGCCTGCGCCAGTCGGGTGAGGAAGGCGAGATCGAAGTAGTTGTGCGGCGGGCGGCGCATCTCGACGATGGCCACGTGCTGGTGCACCTCAATGCCCAGTTCTGAGTCGTTGCTGCAGTCGTTCATGTCAAACATGTTAGCTCAGCATGGCAAAAATGCCAGCTGGTAAACCCCATATGTACATTAAAAATGTATGTATGTATTATTCAAACCCATGAACGATGCTGCCGAACAACCTTCCTTTCAGCCCTCCGTGAACCTCTGGCCTCCCATGGCCGAGAAGGAATACACCCTGGCGCTGCGCGAATTCGTCACGAAGCGCGTGATGCCGCAAGGCGACGACATCGACGCGCGTGACGTCTATCCGGTGGAGCTGGCACGCGAGCTGGCCGTGCAGGGCTTCAGTTCCATCACGCTGCCTACCGAATACGGTGGCGGCGGACGCGAGTTTTCCTATGCGGTGGCGCTGTTCGAAGAGGTGTCGGTCGGGTCGGCCGCGCTCGGCGTGTCGCTGCTGACCATCTTTCAGGCGCAGACCATCATTCGCCTGTTCGGCAGCGAAAGCCTCAAGCAGCGCTACCTGCCGCAGTTCGCCAAGGGCATGCTGTCGTCCTACGCGCTCACCGAAGCGGCGCACGGCAGCGATATCCGCACGCTGGACACCAAGGCCACCCGCGAAGGCGACGAATGGGTGCTGCGCGGCGAAAAGCACTTCATCACCTCCAGCTCGGCGGCAGAGTTCTTCGTCATCCTGGCCGAGACGCCCGTCGGCGTATCGGCCTTCGCCGTGCCGCGCGACGTGCCCAACCTCACCGTCTACGAAGGTCGAAACTCCGCCACATTCGGCCTGCGCAACGGGCCGCACATGAACCTGTTGCTGGAAGGCGTGCGGGTGCCGCTGGACCACCTGATTGGCACCGAAGGAAAGGGTGTGCGTCAGGCGGTGACAACACTGGACTACTCGCGCACGCTGGCCGCCGCCATCAGCATCGGCATCGCACGCGCGGCATTCGACGCCGCATACGCGCACGTCGCACAGCGTGTGGCTTTCGACCAGACCGTGCTCGGCTTCCAGGGCATCCAGTGGTACTTCGCCGAGGCCCTGGCCGATATCGACGCCTCGCGCCTGCTGGTTTTCCACGCCGCTCGCGCACTGGACACGCACGATGACATCGACCGCTACAGCAGCGAGGCCAAGCTGCGTGCCGCGCAAGTGGCCACGCGCACCGCCTCCATGGCCGTGCAGGTGTGCGGCGCACACGGCACGATGGTGAATTCACCGTTTGGTCGCTACCTGCGTGACGCCAAAACCTACGAGATCGCAGGGGGCTCCACCGAAATCCTCAAGAACACCATCGGCAAGTACCTCATGCGCGGTGCCAAGCCCGCCGTGCGGCCATGATCACCGACCTGCTGGCCCGTCAGGCTGCCGAACGCCCCGACGCGCCCTTCGTGGTCACCCTGGAGCGCGAGCACAGCTACGCCGAGATCTACAGCGCCGCGCGACGTTTTGCAACGCGCCTGGCCAGCGAAGGCGTGGGCCAAGGTGATCATGTAGGCCTGTTGGCCGGCAACGGCGCGGCCTTTGTGGTGGCTTGGATGGGCATCGGCCTGCGCGGAGCGGTCGCCGTGACCCTGAACAACCAGCTCATCGCCGATGGCCTGCGTTATTCGGTGGACCAGTGTGACGCACGCGTGCTGGTGGTGGACCGCGACTGGGAAGACAGCCGCGCCGGCCAACTCGACGCGCGCCAGGCCGCGCTGCCGCGCCTGCTGATCGAGGGCGATGCAGCCTGGCTGCAGAGTCTGCAGGCGCTGGACGAGGCTGAGCCGGCGGAGGTGCCTGCCAGCGCACCGTGCACCATCATGTACACCTCGGGCACCACCGGCTTGCCCAAGGGCGTGGTGAACTGCCACACCGCCTACCTGGCCACCGGACGGGCCACGGTAAAGGCGCTGCGACTCACGCCTGCCGACCGGGTGCTCGTGTTCCTGCCGCTGTTCCACGTCAACCCGCAGATGTACGGCGTGATGTCGGTGCTCACCGCTGGCGCCGCGCTGCTCGTGCTGCCTCGTTTTTCGGCGTCCAGCTTCTTTGACGATGCGATCCGGCTGCGCGCTACCGGCTGCACCTTTGTGGGCACGGTGCTTTCGATTCTGGTGGCACGGCACGAAGGTCAGCGGCGCGACCACGGTCTGCGCTTCTTCTTCGGCGGTGGTGCGCCCAAGGCGGTGTGGCAAGCGGTGGAGGAGCGCTTCGGCATTCCCGTGCACGAGGCCTATGGCATGACCGAGGTGGGTGGCTGGACCACCGCCAACACCGTGGACGACCACCGCTTTGGCAGTTGCGGCAAACCGCGTCCCGACCTCGAGCTGCGCATCGTCGACGCGGACGACCGCCCGGTGCAGCCGGGTCAGCCTGGTGAGATCGTGGTGCGACCGCGCGATCCCGACACCATCCTCATGGGCTACTACAAAAAGCCCGAGCAGATGCTGGAGTCGTGCCGCAATCTGTGGTTTCACAGCGGTGACCTGGGCACCCTGGACGAAGACGGCTACATGCATTACCTGGGGCGCATGAAGGAGCTCATCCGCAAGAGCGGCGAGATGATCTCGCCGGTGGAAATCGAGACCGCCCTGCGGCGCATGCACGCGGTGACCGATTGCGCCGTTGTGGCCGTGCCCGATCCGGTGACCGGGGACGAGATCAAGGCAGTCATCGTGACCCAGGGCGACATCGACCCCGCCGCAGTGCAGGCATTCCTCGCCGATAAACTCGCGCGCTTCATGCTCCCGCGCTACATCGAGTTCGCAGCCGCCATTCCCAAGACAGAAACCGAAAAGATCCAGCGCAACAAGCTGCAGTACCTGGATGCGCGCGTGCACGACCTGAAGCTCGGGCGTGCGGTGGTCGCGCCATGACCCTCGCGCCAGCTTCTGCGCCCGCCTGCCTCCCGGCCGGCCCCACTTCTCCGCCCCGGCGCATGCGCGTGCCGCCCGGTGCGTGGGACACGCACGCCCACGTCATCGCGGGCGATGCGGCCCATCCCTTGGTGGCGCAGCGCGCCTACACGCCACCCCCGGTCAACGCAGACGACTACGTGGCCATGCTGGACACGGTTGGTCTGGCCTATGGCATCACCATTCAGATCAGTGTGCACGGCACCGACAATGGCCCCATCCTGCAGGCGCTTCGCCGCCATCCGCAGCGGCTGCGCGGCGTGGTTGCCATCGACGGCACCGAGAGCGACGCGGCCTTGCTGGCGATGCGCGAGGCCGGCGTCTGCGGTGTGCGCATCAACGAGTTGTTTTCAGGTGGCTCTGGCAGCGGCCAATTGCAGGCGATTGCCGAGCGCTGCAAACCGCTGGGGTGGCATGTCGATCTGGCACTGCATGGTCAGCGATTGCGCGAACTCGCTCCGTTACTCCAGGCGCTGGATGTGACACTCGTGATCGACCACATGGGCTGGTGCGACCCGCGCCCCGGTCTGGATCAGCCCGACTTCCAGTCCGTGCTCGAGCTCGCACGGTTGCCGAACTGCTGGACCAAGCTGTCAGGCGCTTACCGCGTGTCCGTGCAGGGCGCGCCCTATGACGATGCCGCGCCGTTCACATGGGCACTCGCGCAGGCTGCACCGTCCCGGGTGATCTGGGGCAGTGACTGGCCCCATGTGGCCCTGACCCATCCCGCAGACATGCCCGAGCCCGGCCTGCTGCTCGATGTGCTTGCCGACCACCTGGGGGGTGACGAATCCCTGTTGCAGGCTGTGTTGGTGGACAACCCGATGCGTCTGTACGGCCGTCCCGGCTCACAGCCCCGTGGCTGAGCATGTCCAGACCATCGTCATCGGTGCCGGTGTGCTGGGCCTGGCCATTGCGCGCGAGCTCGCGCCGCTGGGGCCCTTGCTCATTCTGGAGCGGGAAGACGCCATCGGCACCAGTACCTCGTCGCGCAACAGTGAGGTCATCCATGCCGGCATGTATTACGCCGCAGGCACGCTCAAGGCGCGCACCTGCGTGGAGGGTCGACGTCGGCTCTACGATTACTGCCGTGAGCACGGCGTGGCGCACCGGCAGACCGGCAAGCTCATCGTGGCCACACAGGTGGAGCAGCTGCCCGCGCTGAAGCTCATCGCCGAGCGCGCCCGCGTCAACGGGCTGACCACGCCCGAAGAGGCCCTGCAGTTTCTGGATGCCGCAGATGTTCGCGATCTGGAGCCTGCATTGCGCTGCGTGGGCGCACTGTGGTCGCCGGCCACAGGGATCGTTGACACGCACGCCTTCATGTTGTCCTTGCTGGGCGATGCGGAATCGGCCGGCGCCGCGCTCGCCGTATGCACCGAGTTCGTGGGTGCGCAGCGCACAGGACCTTGCTGGCGTGTGCGCACACGCGGCAGCGACGGAGACGAGTTCGAAGTCGAGTGCACCTGGCTGGTGAATGCGGCCGGGCTGCAGGCGCAGCGCGTGGCCGGCCGGATCGCCGGGCTGCCCCCCGCGCAGGTGCCGTCCCCTCTCTGGCTGAAGGGCAACTACTTCTCCCTCAGCGGTTGCCGCGCGCCGTTCAGTCGCTTGATCTACCCGGTGCCTTCGGGCGGCGGGTTGGGTGTACACCTCACGCTGGACATGGCTGGCCAGGCCCGTTTTGGGCCCGACACCGAACCCGTCGATCCCGCGCTGACCGAGCAGGACCGGCCTGACTACCGCGTCGATGCAAGCCGTGCCGAGGGCTTCTACGCTGCCATCCGGACCTACTGGCCCGAGTTGCCCGACGGCGCCTTGCAGCCCGCCTACAGCGGCATCCGCCCCAAGCTGGCGCAGGGCGGCGTGGGGTTTGACGCGAACGATTTTGAGATCAGCGGACCCGCGCGCCATGGGCTGCCTGGCCTGGTGCAGCTGTTCGGCATTGAAAGCCCGGGCATCACTGCCAGCCTTGTGCTGGCGGCGCAAGTGGCGCGTGCGCTGGAGGCAGGCCCCGATGCTGGCGCAGCAGGCGGGATGTGACAATGTGGCAACCCGGGACGTGATGCCGGCGCGGAACCACCGCGAGGCACCCGGCCACCCAGACGACGACAACCACAGATGGCCATGGAAAACTCGGTGATCAAGACCGCAGGGCGGGTGTTCGAAATTCTCGAATACTTCCGCGAGATGAGGAAACCGCTGAGCGTGCGCGACATTGCCGAGCGGTTCGACTACCCGCTCTCCAGTACCGCCGTGCTTGTCAAGAGCATGGCCACGCTGGGTTACCTCAGTTACGACAGCCGTCTGCGCGCCTACGCGCCGACGATCCTGGTGGCCATGCTGGGTGACTGGATCTATGAATCCTCGTTCAGCAGTGCCGAGATCCTGGGCCTCATGCAGTCGCTGTCCAATGCGACACTGGAAACCATCATCCTGGCGGTGCAGAACGACATCCAGTCGCAGTACGTGCAGGTCATCCAGAGCCAACTGCCCATCCAGTTCTACGTCTCTCCCGGCACGCGCCGGCCACTGTGTGCCTCGGGAACTGGCTGGGCGCTGCTGGCGCCCCAGACCGATGCCACCATTGCCCGCATCCACCAGCGAACGCTCTCCCGCCTGGGTACAGGCGGCCTGCCGGGCAAGCTGGAGCTGGATGACGTGATGGCGCGCGTGCGCCAGGCGCGCGAACAGGGCTATGTGTACTCGCGCGGTACCAATACCCCCGGTGTGGGCGTGATCGCCATGCCGCTGCCAGCCTCGCCCAGCGGTGCGCGGCTGGTCATTGGCGTGGGCGGGCTCATCGAGCGGCTCGATGAAAGCGAGAAGAAGCTGGTGAGGTTGATGACCGAATCCATCGACAAGTACATCACCCAGGCCGCGCCAACCCGGCGCCGGCGCGCGCAGACTGCGCCGGCCGGCTGAGCCGCATCGGCACTCAGTCGACGCGAGCGCCCGACGCCTTCACGATCTTTTCGTACTTGCCGCGCTCGGCGGCCATGAAGGCGCCGAATTGCTCCGGGGTGGTCGGCACCGGCTGCGCGTACAGCTTGCCAAAACGCTCGATCACCTCGGGGGTGCGCAGCGCGTCGGTGATGACACGGTTGATGCGCGCCACCACCGCAGGAGCCATGCCCGCCGGGCCGACCATGCCCCACCAGGTGTCGATCTCGAAACCGGGCAGCGTGTCGCCCACGGTGGGCACATCGGGCAGAAAAGGGCTGCGCTGCGCGCTCGTGACCGCCAGCGCCTTGAGCCGCCCGGCGGCGATGTTGGCCGAGGCCGCCGCCAGGTTGTCGATGTTGAAGTGCACCTGCCCGCCCAACAATGCGAGCTGTGCTGGGCTGCCTCCGTTAAAGGGCACGTGCACCGCGTCGATCTGCGTCATGCCCTTGAACAGCTCACCGGCCAGGTGACCTGCACTGCCGTTGCCCCCGCTGCCATAGTTCAGCTTGTTCGGGTGGGCGCGCCCGTACGCAATGAGGTCGGGCAGGCTGTTGATCTTGAGCTGGGCGGCGGTCTCAGGACTCACCACCACCACGTTGGGCACGCGCAGGATCTGCGTGATGGGAGTGAAGTCCTTTGCGGCATCAAACGGCATGCGCGCGTACAGCGATGGGTTGACACCGTGGGTGGGTGTGGACGCAATGCCGATGGTCAAACCGTCGGGCGCCGCACGCGCCACCAGGTGCGCGCCAATGTTGCCGCCGCCGCCCGGACGGTTCTCGACGATGGTGGTGCCCAGCGCTGCATCGATGCGCTCGGCGATGATCCGCGCGGTGACATCGATCGGACCGCCTGCGGCGAAGGGTACGACGATGCGCGTGGGCTGCCGGTTGGCCAGCGCCCAGCCTGGCGCAAAGGCACTGGCAGCCAGCAAGCCGAGGAAGGTGTTTCGTTTCATGGTGTTTCCTTGAAAAGGTGGTTGGGTGTCTCGGCCGTGCTGGCCGCGCGCTCGGCTTGCAGCATCCACGGCAGCACCCGGTCGTAGAGTCCGGCCCCCTGCGCTGGCGTGCCTTCAGGCAACTGCGGGTTGGCGCCGTGCAGCGCCACCGTGCGTGCAAAGCGCTGGCGCACGGCAGAAGTCACGATGAGAGGAACGCCCAAGTCTTTCAGCGTCGCCTCCACGGTTTCCATCTCATGCAGCCGGCGCTGCGCATGCGGAGCGTGTGTGCGGATGAACATGGCCATCAGTTCGGTCAGGGTGGAGCGATCGAGGTCGCCGATGTTGGCCAGCAACGTCTGCCTCAGGCCCAGGGCTTCGGCCACGAGCAGGCATTCGGTGATCACGCCGTCCATGCCTTTGGTGAGCACGCTGCGCACCAGTTTGAGTGCGGTGGCGTCGCCAGGACGGCTCTCGGGCAGCACATCCACCACAAAACCCAACGGTGACAAACGCTCGGCCAGGGAGGCTGCGCCGGCACCACTGGCCAACAAGGGTGTCCGGTGGCCATGGATGGACACGGCGCCCATGATGGCCGCGTCCACATAGCCGGAGCCCTCGAACAGCCCGGCTGCCGTGCGCATGTCGTCCGGCGCGGCACTGGAGAGGTCGGCGAACAGCGCGCCGGGGGTTTTCAGGTGTGGCGCGGCCGCGCTGGCCACCGGCAAGGCCTGGGGGCCAGGGGCCAGGTTGAGCACAAGGTCGCAGTCGGCAAAGGCCTCGGCTGGCTCGGTGTGCAGCCTCAGCCCGAACCGAGCGGCCGCCTGCAAGGTGCGGGTGCCGGGGGCGGGGTGGTACAGGCGCAGTTGCACGCCTTGCTCAAGAAGTGCCTGCGCGTAGACCTGGCCAACATCGCCGAACCCCGCGATGGTGATGTTCCGTGGGGGCGTGAAAGGAGAGGTGGAGGAGGGAATGTTCACGTTGAAAACCTATCTATGTGGATTAAAGATACATAAACATAGACAGAAAGGCAACCCGGCAAACCCTCGGCCAGCGCGTGCACGACCATGCTTGAAACTGGCCTTATCACCCACTTGAAAGTGCAGTTCTTCATAGCAAGACGATCACCTTTTCAAACAAAAGCAGGCCCCTGCAATAAAACATATATGTGTAAAAATAATCTATCAATATAGGGTTTACTCCATAACAAACTGGTCGTTTGCTGGCTATCGTTCGTTCGTTGCCCTGACTTTCGAGCGGTGCAGCGTGTTCACGGCTTTTTCCAGGGGCGCGGCATGGGTGCTGCGCCTGACCCGGGCTTCTTCGGCTCGCCAACCACCAAAGGGGCAACCATGTTTCTCCGTCACTCTTCTTCGCCCGTCCACGGGTTCAAGCGCGCCAGCCGCGCGGGCGCCGTGCTGGCCAGCCTGCTGCTGGCGGGTGCCGTTGCGTTGCCGGTCGCCGCGCAAGAGACCATCACCACCGCAAAACTCGGGGCGGTTTACGCCTTCAGCGGACCGGTCGCGATTTACTCCACGACCATCAAGAACGGCCTGGACATGGCCGTGGCCGAGCTGAACGCCAAAGGCGACTTGAAGATCGACCTCGTGCTGGAAGACGACCGTTCCACCAAGGACGATGCGATCAACGTGTATCAGAAGTTCATCCAGCGCGATCAAGCGCTGCTCATCTTCGGTCCCTTGATCGGCGGTCAGGTCTTTGCGGCCGGGCCGCTTGCCCAACGCGCCAAGGTGCCGGTGATGCTGACATCGGTGGCCACGCCGGGCGTGACCCTCATCGGCGACCACATCTTCCGCACGTCGGTGGAGTCCGCAGCCATCATTCCGGCGACCGTGAAGACCGCGAAAGACCTGCTCAAGACTGCACGCGTGGCGCAGATCTACACCAACGACGACCAGTTCAGCGTCGGTGAATTCAAGGCCTACGAAGCTGCGCTCAAGGCCAACGGCATCCAGATCGCAGGTGCCGAGACGGTTCGCACCGGCGACGTGGACTTCTCCGCGCAGCTGACCAAGATCAAGGCCATGAACGTCGACACCCTGGTCGTGTCTTCGCAAGGCCAGGAAGTGGTGGGCATTCTGACGCAGGCGCGCAAGCTCGGGCTGGACAAGGTGCGCTTCATCGGAGGTAACGCGTTCAACGCGGCGGGCGTGGTCAAGGAAGCCGGCGCAGCCATGGAAGGGGCGCTCTCGGCTACCCCGTGGTTTCTCGCGATGGAGCACCCCAAGAACGTGGAGTTCGTGAAGAAGTACCGCGACAAGTACAAGTCCGAACCCGACTGGCTGGCCGCGCAGACCTACGACGCCGTGTACATCGTCAAGCAGGCGTTGTTGGCTGCAAAGATCGGCAAGGACGACAGCGTGGCCGTGGCACGAACCAAGTTGCGCGACAGCCTGGCCGCCATCAAGACCTATGACGGCGTGCTTGGCAAGATCGAGTTCGACGAGAAGCGCGATCCGCGCGTGGCCGGTGCCGTGATCAAGGTCGAGAGCGGCAAGCACGTCATCGCCAAGTAGGGCAAACCGCGATTCCCAAAGGCCACCCATGCTCAGCCAACAAATCATCAATGCGCTCTCGCAGGGAGCCTTCTACGCGCTGTTCGCCGCAGGGCTCACGCTCATCTTCGGCGTGCTGGACATCCTCAACATGGCGCACGGTGCGGTGTTCATGTGGGGGGCGATGCTTTCCTGGTATCTCATGAGCGTGCTGGGTGTGCACTTTGGGTTTGCCTTGCTCATCACCATCGTGTTCTGCGGCGTCATGGGCCTGCTGCTGGAATACGCGGCCTTCCGACCATTGCGTGGACGAAGCACGGGGCATTTGCCGCCCTTGGTGTCGAGCCTTGCCTTGTCCATCGTGCTGGTGCATGTGGCCGAGAAGATCTTCGGTACCCGCGTTGTGCGCTACCCCGACGACGCCGTGCCCTTTGCGAAGTACGTGGAACTGGGCAGCGCTCAGGTCTCCTTGCTGCACGTGGTTCTCATGGTGGTGGCCCTGGTGCTCATGGGCGCGCTCTGGTACATGGTGGCGCGCACACGGCTGGGCCGCTCCATCCGCGCCTTGCAGGAGAACCCGAAGGTGGCGCGCCTCATGGGCGTGGACGTGGACCGCACCATCGCCTGGATGTTCGTCATCGCCTCGGTGCTGGCGGGCATTGCCGGTGTCTTCCTGGGCGTGGCCTACAACTCGGCCTCGCCGTACATGGGCCATTGGGTCGACCTGAAAGGTTTTGCCGTGATCATCCTGGGCGGCATGGGCTCGATCCCCGGTGCACTGATCGGCGGCCTGCTGATCGCCTTCGCCGAGATTGGCACCGTGATGTTCCTGTCGTCTGACTACCGGGACGCAGCGGTCTTTGTGGTGCTCATGGGCATGCTGCTGGTCAAGCCTTCGGGTTTGCTGGGCTCGTCGCGTGAAGTGAGGGCCTGACCATGCAGACCGTGCTCGACTTTTTCGGCTCCTACGGGTACCTCATCTACCTCCTGGCGCAGAACGCGGTCCTGGCGTTGAGCGTCTACATCACGCTCATGGCTGGCCAGCTCTCCATCGCAAGCATCGGCTTCATGGCCATCGGCGCGTATTCCTCGGCCTTGTTGTCCATGAATGCCGGCCTGCCGTACCCGTTCTCGCTGGTGTTTGCGGCGCTCATTGCCGGCAGCGTGGCACTCCTCATCGGTGGTCCCATCCTGCGCCTGAAGGGCGTGTACCTGGCCATCACCACCGTGGGTTTCGGTGAGCTGGTGCGCTTCACCGCGCTCAACTGGGATTACACCGGGGGTGCCATGGGCCTGAGCGGCATTCCCTCTGCTACCGAGACGTGGCACGTGTTTGCATTCCTCCTGCTGCTCATTTTTGGCTTTCACCAGCTGCGCCGCTCGAGGCATGGGCGCGCGCTGGTGGCCATCGGCCGCGACGAAATGGCCGCGCGCAGCATGGGCATACCGACCACACGCTACAAGATCGCGGCCTTCGTTGCCGGGGCCATGATGGCCTCTGTCACCGGCAGCTTTGCCGCCCACCACACCAACTACCTTTCGCCTTCGGAGTTCAGCTTCTCCACGGCAGTGCTGGTGCTGATCTACGCTGTTTTCGGAGGCCTGGGCAGCCACTGGGGTCCTGTGCTCGGTGCGATCGTGCTGACCCTGCTGCCCGAGGTGTTCCGCTTCCTGCAAGATTGGCGAATGATCATCTACGGGGTGTCGGTGCTGATCGTGGTCATCTTCCTGCCAGACGGTCTGCTGGAGGTGCGCAAACTGTTCCGCCGCAAGAGGGACCGCGCCGCGCACGCGGCCGCGACAGTGGGAGGACCCAGCGCATGAGCCTGCTTCAACTGGACGGCATCTCGCGCAGCTTCGGCGGCGTCAAGGCGGTCAACGGCGTGAGCTTCGCGGTCGAACCCGGCCAGCTCTATGGCGTGATCGGCCCCAACGGAGCCGGCAAGACCACCCTCTTCAACCTGATCACCGGGCTCATCCGGCCCGATGGCGGCAGCGTGATGCTTGGCGGCGTGGAGACCACCCGCAAATCACCAGAGCAGATCGCCCAGCTCGGCATTGCGCGCACCTACCAGACCATCCGGCTGTTCGACACCATGACCGTGCGCGAAAACGTCATGGTGGGTGGGCACATCGGGCTGACCTACAGCCTGCTCGACGTGTTCACCGCGCGCGGCCGCTACCGCCAGGGCGAGCGTGCCTTGCGTGAACGCGTGGAGGGCTTGCTGCAAACCGTGGGCCTGGCCCACCGCGCAGAAGACCCGGCTGGCGCTCTCTCGTACGGTGAACAGCGCCGGCTCGAGCTGGCGCGCGCGCTGGCCGCACAACCCAGCCTGCTGATGCTCGACGAGCCCGCTGCCGGCATGAACACGAGGGAAGCGATCGACCTCTCGAACCTGTTGCGCCAGCTGGTGGCCGCCGGCGGTCTCACCGTGCTCATCATCGAGCACAACGTGAAGCTGATGATGGGACTCTGCGACCGCATCGCCGTGATGAACTTTGGTCAAAAACTCGCCGAGGGACTTCCAGCCGAGGTGCGAAGGAACCCATCCGTCGTAGAAGCCTATCTGGGCAAATCAGAATGAACCCGGAGGCTTTCGAATGAGCATGCTTACAGTGGAAGACGTGGTCACGGCCTACGGCCAGATCGTTGCGCTCAAGGGCGTGTCGCTGGAAGTCAACGAAGGTGACGTGGTGTGCCTGCTGGGTGCCAACGGCGCTGGCAAAACCACCTTGATCAGCACCATCTCCGGCATCTTGCGTCCCCGCTCGGGTCGCGTGCTGTTCAACGGCAAAAACATATCCGGTTTGAAGGCCTCGCGCATCACCGGCCTGGGCATCGTGCAGGTGCCCGAGGGGCGCGGCATCTTCACGCAGATGAGCGTGCACGAAAACCTCCTGATGGGCGCACACCTGCGCAACGACACGGCCGCCGTGCTGACCGAGATCGACGCCGCTTACGCGCGCTTTCCCGTGCTGGCCGAGCGCCGTGCGCAGAGGGCGGGCGTGCTCAGCGGTGGCGAACAACAGATGCTGGCACTGGAGCGCGCATTGCTGTCCCGCCCGAAGCTGCTGATGCTGGACGAACCCTCCATGGGCCTGTCTCCCATCATGGTCGAGAAGGTGTTCGACACCATTCGCGAGATCGCGCGGCGAGGTGTGACGATCCTGCTGGTTGAGCAGAACGCCCGTCTCGCGCTGGAGATCTCCAACCGTGCTTACGTGCTCGCCAACGGCGAGATGGCCATGTCGGGGTCCGCCAGCGAGCTGTTGAAGAGCGACCTCGTGCAGGAAGCCTACCTGGGCGCGGCGTGAGGAAATGACCCCATGAACGTTCAAGCCGCCGAGCTGCTGATCCTCACCCGCAACATCCTGACGGCCTGGGGCATGTGCGCCGACGATGCCCACACCACGGCTGCCTTGCTGGTCGAGACCGACCTGCGCGCCATCGACTCGCACGGCGTGTCGATGTTGCCCATGTACGAAAAGATGCGGGCGCAGGGCACGCTGAACATGACGCCAGCCCGCACCATCGTGCGCGATACGCCCGTGATGGCGTTGATCGATGCCGACCGAGGGCTGGGGCACCCGATTGCGCGAGAGGCGATGTTGCTGGCCTGCGAGAAGGCCAGTGCCATCGGCATCGGCATGGTGGGGGTGCGCAACTCGCATCATTTCGGCGCCACGGGCCTGTATGCCGAAATGGCCGCTCAGCGCGGCATGCTCGGCCTGGTGACGTCGTCCACCAGCGTTGCCGGTGTGCTCCCTTCCCACGGCGCGGAACCGCTGCTGGGCACCAACCCGATTGCGTTTGCCGCACCAGGAAAACGCCACGCCCCGTTCGTGCTCGACATGTCCACCTCCACCGTTGCGGTCAACAAGGTGAAGGTGTATGCCCTGAACGACAAGGGGCTGCCCAATGGTTGGGTGGTGGATGGGCGGGGCGAGACCGTGCGCGACTCGGCTCAAGCCTTGGCGCTGTGCCACGCGCAGCGGGACGGCGGC
This sequence comes from Burkholderiales bacterium, assembly GCA_003241965.1. Lineage (GTDB taxonomy): Bacteria > Pseudomonadota > Gammaproteobacteria > Burkholderiales > Burkholderiaceae_C > Hydrogenophaga. The sequence goes on from QBMB01000016.1 coordinate 47,741, forward strand.
CTCACGCCGCTGGGTGGCGAAACCGAGACCGGTGGCCACAAGGGCTACGGCCTGAGCGTGATGGTCCAGCTTCTTTCGAGCGCGCTCACAGGCGGCTCGTTTTCCCCGATCCGCAACCGCGAAGCGACGGGACCGGTGCCCCACAACATTGGCCATTTCTTTCTCGCCATCGACCCACGCGCCTTCCGGGCGGAGGGCGAGTTCGAGCAGGATGTGGATGCAGTGATCGACGTCCTCACCGGCTCACGTCCCTCGCGCGCCGGGAGACCGGTGCAGGTGGCTGGCGAACCCGAGCGCGCTGCGCGAGGCGAGCGCGAGCGCAGCGGCATTCCCATGCCCGAGACTTTGCTCGCCCAGCTGCGCTCCATTGCCGGCAACGCTGGCGTGCCCTATGCGCTCGGCGCAACCTGAGGCGATGCAGGAAGCCCGGCACTTCGGCGGCATCGGCTACCCGTGGCGGACCGACGCGCTGGTGCTCTACACAGCCATCGGCCCGGAGCTCATCTGCCAGCAGGTGAACCGCGCAGACCTGTCGTTGCACCACGTGAGCCGGCTGACGCTGGCCGCGCCCGTTCAATACGTCTGGCCCCACCCGAACCGCAACCTGCTGTACGTGGCCTGTAGCAATCGGCCGATCTCAAGCGACGACAACCTCCACCTGCTGGCCACCGTGGAGGTGGATGAACGCGACGGCTCCTTGCAGCTGCTCGCCGAGGTGCCCTTGCCCACGCGGCCCATCCACCTCACGCTGGATGCCCAGGCGAGCCACGCGCTGGTGGTCTACAACGCGCCCGCGCACATCACGGCGCACGCCCTCGACCCGAACGGTGTGGCCGGCGGGGCGATGCCACAGGCCCCTGGACCGCATGTGGGCGTGTTCCCGCACCAGGTGCTGATGCTGCCGTCCGGCGCTGCGGCAGTGCTGGTGGCGCGCGGCAACCACGCCACGCCGGGCCGCGCCGAAGAGCCGGGCTCCTTTGAGTTCTTGAAGGTTGAAGGGGGCAGGCTTTCGCACACGACTACCGTGGCACCCGATGGCGGCAGGGGTTTCGGACCGCGTCACCTGGCCTTCCACCCCGGTGGCCGCTGGGCTGCCGTGTCGGTGGAGCGCCACAACGAACTGCACATCTATGCGGTGGAGCACGACCGCTTTGCGCCAGCGCCAGCATTTCGCATCTCCACGCTCGCCGTTGCAGGCACTGACAGTCATGACCAGCTGTCGGGCACCGTGCGCTTCCATCCCGACGGACGATTCCTGTACATCGTCAACCGCCACGACACGGCCGTGTATGGCGATGGCCGAGCGCCCAGCGACCTCGACGGCAACAACATCGCCGTGTTCGCCTTCGATCCGGACAGTGGGAAGCCTTCGTTGCTTCAGCACGCGCCGACCGACAGCGTGCACGTGCGCACCTTTTCGTTCGACGCCAGCGGCGACCTGTTGGTAGCGGCCAGCATCCTGCCTGCCTGGGCGCGGCGCGGCGATTCGGTGTTGCGCGTGCCCTCGCGGCTCTCGTTCTTCCGCGTTGACGAAGGCCGGCTCACCCTCGCGCGTGTGCACGACATGGACAACGAACACTTGAACCTTTTCTGGTCGCATTTGAGCGGTAGTGTGCGCGGCCACTGACCGTCCCGCGTCTGGCGGCAGTGAGGCTGGTTAAGCTTGCGACTTCTCCACTGTTGGTTGCCCATGCGCATCGAACACCTCCGCCAACGTCTGCAAGCCCTGGGCGCCAATCCGCGCCACACGCAGCGTGTGCTGCGCCTGTGGTCGCAGGCCTTGCCGCAGGGCAGTGGTCGGCGTGAGCTCGCGCACTTTCTGCCCGCCACGCTGGTGGGAGCGCTGCCTGCCCTGACCGACGAGCTTGCGGGGCTGGCGCGCCTTCAGTCCGAGCACCCGGGCGAAGACGGCTCGGCGCGCCTGCTGGTCGCGCTGGCCGATGGCCAGACGGTGGAGAGCGTGCTGCTGCCGCGCGGCGGGCTGTGCGTGTCCACGCAGGTGGGTTGTGCGGTGGGCTGCGTGTTCTGCATGACCGGTCAGAGTGGCCTCATCCGCCAGGTGGGCAGCGCCGAGATCGTGGCGCAGGTGGCGCTGGCGCGCACGCTGCGGCCAGTGAAGAAGGTGGTGTTCATGGGCATGGGCGAACCCGCGCACAACCTGGACAACGTGATGGACGCCATCGACCTGCTGGGCACCATCGGCAACATCGGCCACAAACAACTGGTGTTCTCCACCGTGGGCGATCCGCGTGCGTTCGAGGCCTTGCCGCTGGCCCGTGTGAAGCCCGCGCTGGCGCTCTCGCTGCACACCACCAAAGCCGACTTGCGCGAGCAACTGCTGCCGCGCGCCCCGCGCATGACGCCCGACGAACTGGTGGAAGCGGGTGAGCGTTACGCGCAAGCCACCGGTTATCCGATCCAGTACCAGTGGACGCTGCTCCAGGGGATCAACGACGGCGACGATGAGATCGAGGGCATCGTGCGCCTGCTGCACGGCAAGTACGCGATCCTCAACATGATTCCGTACAACACGGTGGACGGCCTGCCCTACCGGCGCCCGAGCTGGGAGCAGGCGGCCGACATTGCGCGGCGTCTGCACCGCCGCGGCATCCTCACCAAGCTGCGGCAATCGGCCGGGCAGGACGTGGAGGGTGGGTGTGGGCAGTTGCGGGCGCGGGCGGTCACACAGATCCATCCCGTGAGGATGAGCGCACGCCCTGCCAGCACGCTGTAGCGGACAGCCCGGCCGCTCAGGCGGACTCGATCCGCAACCGTCCCTGCTGCGCGGCCAGCGAACGCCCGAGCAGGCTGGTGGCGGCGTACACCGCCTCGATGGTGGGTGTGGGCTGGCCGGTGATGCGCCCGAGTTCAACCACCGAGCCCACCAGCGCTTCGAGCTCCAGCGCCCGCCCATGCTCCACATCCTGCAGCATCGAGGTCTTGTGTGCGCCCACGGCTTCCGCGCCAGCGATCCGCTGCTCCAGCGTGATCTTGAAACGCACGCCCAGGGCTTCGGCCACACCCTGTGCTTCGGTCATCATGCGGCTGGCCAGTGCGCGGGTGGCCGGGTAGCGGCAGATGTCTTCCAGCGTGGCGTGGGTGAGTGCGCTGATCGGGTTGAAGCTCAGGTTGCCCCACAGCTTCACCCAGATCTCGCTGCGGATGTCCTTGGCCACCGGCGCCTTGAAGCCGGCGCGCATCATCACTTCCGACAGGGCCGTGATGCGTTCGCTGCGCGAGCCGTCGAGTTCGCCCAGCGTGAAACGGTTGCCTTCGATCAGCTTCACCACACCCGGCGCCACCAGCTCGGCCGCCGGGTAGACCACGCTGCCGATGATGCGTTCGGGCTCGATGTGCGCGGCCAGCCGCCCCCCCGGATCGACACTGTCCAGCCCCATGCCTTCGTGGGCACCGGTCAGCTTGTGGAAGTACCACCACGGTATCCCGTTGATCATGGTGACGACCACCGTGTTCGGGCCGAACAGTGCCCGCAGGTCGGGCAGCAAGTCGCCGACCTGGTGCGCCTTGACGGTCAGCAGCACCACATCTTGCGGTCCTGCCTCGGCCATGTGCTGCACCGCCTTGGCGGTGGCCGCATGTTCCTCACGACCGTCTTCCAGGATCAGCTTGAAGCCGTTGGCCCGGATCGCTTCCAGATTGCGGTTGCGCGCAATGAAGGTCACCTCTTCACCCGCCAGCGCCAGCTTCGCCCCCAAATACCCGCCGATTGCACCGGCACCCACCACCGCAAATTTCATCCAAGGACTCCGAAGAGGGCCAACTGCCCAGACATGCTTATACCGCTCGCGCCTCGCGCAAGCGCGTCAGGCCGCGGGCGGCGCCCCACAGCGGCCACACCAGCAGCGCAATGGCCAGGAAGAACAGCGAACCCACCAGCGGGTTGGACCAGAAAATCGACAGGCTGCCCTGGCTGAGCAGCATCGACTGGCGGAAACTGGTCTCGGCCATGTCGCCCAGCACCAGCGCCAGCACGAGCGGCGCCAGCGGGTACTTCAACTTCTTGAAGAGGTAGCCCATCACGCCGAAGACCATCATCATCACCACGTCGAACATCGAGTTGTTGACGGTGTAGGCGCCGATCGCGCAGATCACGATGATCACCGGCGCGATCACCGAAAACGGGATGCGCAGGATGGCCGCCCACCAGGGCACGGTGGTCAGCACGACGATCAGGCCGACGATGTTGCCCAGGTACATGCTGGCGATCAGCCCCCACACAAAGTCCTTCTGCTCGACGAACAGCATCGGGCCGGGCTGCAGGCCCCAGATCAGCAGGCCGCCCAGCAGCACAGCGGCGGTGGGCGAGCCCGGGATGCCCAGCGTCAGCATCGGCAGCAGCGCAGCGGTGCCGGCGGCATGCGCGGCCGTCTCCGGCGCAATCACGCCTTCGACGTTGCCCTTGCCGAAGGTCTCGGGTTCTTTCGCGAAACGCCGCGCCATGCCGTAGCTCATGAACGAGGCCGGGGTGGCGCCGCCGGGCGTGATGCCCATCCAGCAGCCAATGGCGGTGGAGCGCAGGAAGGTCTTCCAGTACTTGAAGATCTCGCCCCAGGTTTCCCACACCACCTTGGGGCTGATCTTCGCGGTCTTGCCCTTGAACGACAGACCCTCTTCCATGGTCAGCAAGATCTCGCCAATGCCGAACAAGCCGATCACCGCGATCAGGAAGTTGAAACCCTTGAGCAGTTCGGGCACGTCGTAGGTCATGCGCAACTGACCGGTGACCATGTCCATGCCCACCGCCGCCAGGGCAAAGCCGAGCATCATCGACGCGATGGTTTTGGCCGCCGGCTCCTTGCTCATGCCGATGAAGCTGCAGAAGGTGAGCAGCTGCACCGCGAAGAACTCGGCCGGCCCGAACTTCAAGGCAAACCGGGCCAGCAGCGGCGCCAGAAACGTGATCAGCGCGACCGCAAAGATCGCCCCCACGAACGAACTGGTGAAGGCTGCCGTCAGCGCCTGCGCAGCACGCTGCTTCTGCGCCATAGGGAAGCCGTCGAAGGTGGTGGCCACCGACCAAGGCTCCCCCGGAATGTTGAACAGGATCGAGGTGATCGCACCGCCAAACAGCGCACCCCAGTAGATGCAGCTGAGCATGATGATCGCCGAGGTCGGGTTCATGCTGAAGGTCAGCGGCAGCAGGATGGCGATGCCGTTGGCGCCGCCCAGACCGGGCAACACGCCGATCAGGATGCCCAGCGTGATGCCGATCAGCATGTAGCCCAGGTTGGGCAGGGTGAGCGCGACCGAGAAGCCGCCGGCGAGGCTGGAGATTTCGTCCATGGGGTGAGCCGCCTTACAAACCGAGCAAACGCTCGATGGGACCTTTGGGCAGCATCACGAGGAACCAGCGCTCGAACACCAGGAAGAAGAACAGCGGCACACCGATGGCGATCGGCAAGGTGACAGCCCACCGGTAGCGGCCGTAGCGCAGCATGAAGTAGCCGATCAGCAGAGCCGACGCAATGTAGATGCCGATGCCGAAGATCAGCGCCACATAAACCACCATCGGGACGAACACGGCCATCACCAGGCGCAGCTGTTCGTGTTCGGCAAACACCTCCGTGTCGTGTTTCCAGCGGCGCAGCTGGCTCAGCAGAATCCAGCCACTGGCGCCCGCCAGCATCAGGCCGATGTAGAACGGAAAGTAGCCCGATTTCGGACCGTCGTCCCCCCATCCGCTGCCCACGCGCTGACTGTCGACGATGACCAGCACGGCCACCACGAACAGAAACGCGGCCATCAACAATTCTGGCCAGCGTGCGTCCATTGTGCCGCTGGAGCGCGCTGCACCCGGCGTGCTGGAACCACCCGATTCAACAGTCATGATCCGACTCCCGCGCGCCGCCGCGGGCAGTGCGCTTTCCTGAAAAAAATGAGGTCGCCCGCAAGCGACAGCGACAGCAGGAGCGCCGGATCGCGCGCCCCCGCTGGGTTTCCGGTCAACGGGGTCACTGAGCCAGGAAGCCCGATTCCTTCATCAGCACCCGGTGCATCTGCTCGTTCTTGCCCAGCCAGTCCACAAACTCGGGACCGGCCAGCGCCGTGGTGTTGAACGCGCCCTTGTCCATGAAGTCCTTCCACTCGGGCAGCGCACGCACCTTCTTGAACAGATCGATGTAGAAGGCCACTTGCTCGGGCTTGACACCGGGCGCCATGAAGATGCCGCGCAGCATGACGTAGTCGACCGGCAGGCCCGCGCTGGCGCAGGTCGGCACATCGGCCCAGGCCTGGGTGGCCGTCAACTTGGTCTTGTAGGGCATGGCGGCTTTGTCAAACACGCACAAGGCCCGCAGCTTGCCGGCGCGCCAGTGCGACTCGGCCTCGATCGGGTTGTTGACCGTGGAGTTGATGTGGTTGCCCACCAGCTGCACGGCCACGTCACCCCCCCCCTTGAACGGGATGTAGGTGACTTTCTTGCCAGCGGCCTTTTCGATCATCGCGGTGATGATCTGGTCTTCCTGCTTGGAGCCGGTGCCACCCATCTTCATGGTGTTGGGCGGGGCGGCCTTGATGGCGTCGAAGTATTCCTTGGCCGTCTTGTGGGGCGAGTCGGCATTGACCCAGAGCACGAACTGGTCCAGCGCGAGCATCTGCACCGGTGTCAGGTCGCGCCAGTTGAACGGAACGCCGGTGGCCAGTGGTGTGGTGAACAGGTTGGACAGCGTGATGACGATCTTGTGCGGGTTGCCCTTGTCGCCCTTGACGTCAAGAAAGCCCTCGGCGCCGGCACCACCGGACTTGTTGACCACGATGATCGGCTGCTTCATCAGGTTGTTCTTGGCGACCACGCCCTGGATGAAGCGCGCCATCTGGTCGGCGCCGCCCCCGGTGCCCGCCGGCACGACAAATTCAACCGGCTTCTCCGGCTCCCAGGCGGATGCGGGCGCAGCAACCGCCAGGCCCGCCAGGGTGGCTGCGATAACGGCCCACGGACGCGGGCTGACACGAGAGAAGGTGGAAATCATGGAGTCTCCTCGGGGGGTGGGTCGAACCTGCACTGGATCGGTCGGCACACTGGAGTCTCAAAAATTTGCACCTTTTCGTAAAGTCAGAGTTTCTTCAGTCTGGAATAAGGAAAAGCTTAAGTATCAAGCGCGAGGTCTCAACCCAGACCCAGTTTCTGGGCCAGTCCGATGCGCTGCAGCTTTCCCGTGGCGCCCTTGGGAATCTCGTCCATGAAGAGAATCTTCTTCGGCACCTTGTAGTCGGCCGCGCGCGCGCCCACGAAGGTCTGCAATTCACGCTCGGTGACCTGCTGGCCTTCGCGCAGCACCACCACTGCGGCGACTTCCTCGCCCAGCTTGGCGTGTGGCATGCCGAAACACACCACCTGCGCCACGCCCGGGTGGTCCATCAGGATCTCGTCGACCTCACGCGGGCTGACCTTCTCACCGCCCCGGTTGATGATCTCCTTGAGCCGCCCGGTGATGCTCACGTAGCCGTCTTCGTCCATCACGCCCTGGTCGCCGGTGCGGAACCAGCCGTTCAGGAAACCTTCTGCGTTGGCCTTGGGGTTGTTCTCGTAGCCCGCCGTCACATTGGGGCCGCGGATGACGATCTCACCGGTGTTCTCCAGCCCGGTGCCGCGCGGCAGCAGCGTGCCGTCCTCGGCCATGATGGCCACCTCGGGGCCGGCCGCCTTGCCCACCGTGCCCGGCTTGCGCAGGGCCGGCGGCAAGGGGTTGCTGGCCATCTGGTGGGTGGCCTCGGTCATGCCGTAGCTCTCGATCAGCGGCGCGTGGAAGGTGGCCTCGAGTTCCTTGATCACCTGGGGCGGCATCGACGAGGACGACGAGCGCAGGAAGCGCAGCGGGTGGCGGGCAATGACGTCGGCGCTTTTCGACGCCCTTGAGACGATGGCCTGGTGCATGGTCGGCACCGCCGTGTACCAGGTGGGGTGGGCCTCGTCCATCCAGCCAAAGAACTTGAGCGCGTTGAAGCCGGGTGTGCAGAACACCTGCGAGCCCGCCGCCAGCGGAGCCAGCACCCCGGCGATCAGCCCGTGGATGTGGAACAGCGGCATGATGTTCAGCCCGCAGTCGGCGGCGGTGAACTGCAGCGTGTTGCGGATGTGCGTGGCCGAGGCCGCCAGGTTGCGCTGGGACAGCGGCACGATCTTGGGCCGCGAGGTGGTGCCCGAGGTGTGCAGCACCATCGACACGTCGTCGGTCTGTGCGTAGCCCGGATGGGCCGCAGGCCCGGCGCTCTGCCCGTCGCGCGGCACCAGGGTGAAGGCGCCGGCCGGTGCGCCCTCGGCCACCACCAGGTCGATCAGGCGCACACCCAGCTTGACGGCCACCTCGATGGCGGGTGATGTGCTGGTCTGCTCGACGATCAGCGCCTTGGCGTTGAGGTCGGACAGGTAGAACTCGAACTCGTCGGCGCGGTAGGCCGGGTTCAGCGGTGCGCTGGTCACACCACTCGCACAAGCCATGTAGCAGGCCGCCATTTCGGGCCCGTTGTTCAGCACGATCGCCACCCGGTCGTTGCGCCCGATACCCAGCTGGTTGAGGGTGTCCAGGGTGCGCTGGATCAGGGCCCGAAGCTCGCCGTGGCTGAGCGCTTGCCGGCCCGGGGCCGACAGGGCGGGTGATGCGTCAGCGCCCGCTGCCAGCAGATCTTTCAAGGTGGTTGTCATGCGAATCCTCGGTATCGGGAGGGTGTCAATCAAGGAGGTTTCGCAGACAGCATCAGCTGCAAAACCAAAAAAATACGGACAAGAAACCCGGCCAGCAGACCGGGCTTCGAATCCGATCAAAAAGTATCGCATTGCGAAAAGACCCCACACCTCGGGCTTTCCCTGACACGGGCAGCCACAATGCCCGGCGCCCCCCGTGCGGCCCGGCGCTCGTGCAATATCGGCCTCTCTGCGCGCCCGGTGGCGGGCGAGGCGAACCAGGAGCGATCAATGAAATGGCTGCGTTTCAGGCATCACGGCACCGCTGCTTTCGGCACCCTTGAAGGGGACCGAGTGCACCTCCACCACGGCGACCTGTATGGCACGCCCGTGGCCACCGGCGAGACCTTGCCGCTGGCAGATCTGCCATGGCTGGCGCCTTGCACGCCGGGCAAGGTCATCGGGTTGTGGAACAACTTTCGCGCAGCCGCCGAGAAAAACGGCTGGGCCCAGCCGGCCGAGCCGCTGTACTTTTTGAAGTCGCCCGGCAGCGTCATCGGCCACCAGCAGCCGATCCCGGTGCCCGTGAGCCACGACGGTCGAGTGGCCTACGAGGGTGAGCTGGCGGTGGTGATCGGTCGCCAGGCCCGCGCCGTGTCTGTGGCCGACGCGCCGGCGCACATCTTTGGCTACTGCTGCGCCAACGATGTCACCGCGATCGAGCTGCTGAATCGCGACCCGACTTTCCCGCAGTGGACACGGGCCAAGAGCTTTGACGGCTTCGGTGCCCTGGGCCCCTTCATCGACACGGCCTTCGATCCCTCCGGCGCGCACCTGCGCACCTTGGTGGGTGGCCGCGAACGGCAGAACTACGCGCTGGCCGACATGTTCTTCAGCCCGGCCGAACTGGTCTCGCGCATCTCGCACGACATGACGCTGGAGCCCGGCGACGTGATCCTCTGCGGGACTTCGCTGGGTGTGCTGCCGATGAAGCCGGGCACCACCGTCGAGGTGGTCATTGAAGGCTTGGGAACGCTGAGCAACACCTACGGTTGAATGCCGGGCGGGCGCTCAGTGCAGCGTCAACGGCCGTGACGTCGTCTTGACCCGCACCACCGCAGCGCGCGGCTCGTAAGGCGCCGACGCGGTGCCGCAGATGTCGGCCGCAATCGCCCGGGCCTGACGCGCGATGGGTTCGATGAAGCGGCTGGGCTGGCCGTTCACCGTGATGCAGTCGCCCATGGCGTGGATGTGCACGTGGCTGGTTTTCATGGTCGCCGGGTCCACGGCGATGCCGTTGTCCCACTTCAAATCAGCGCTGAGCGCCAGACGCGGCGGCGTGGCCAGGCCGGCGGCGGCGATCACCTGGTCGGCCGCGAAGCGCTGGCCGCAGGTGGTGGTGATGCGGTAGCGGCCTGCCACCTGCTCCAACTGCCCCACCTGCACACCGCCCACGAAGCGGATGGCCAGATCTTTCCAGGCGTCGAGCAGTTGGGTGCCTGCGCCCTCGGCGCTCCAGCGCGCGAGTGGCTCGGCTTGCACGTCGAGCAGGGTGATGCGGTGGCCGCCGAGTGCGAGGTCGTTGGCTAGCTCGCTGCCGATCAGGCCGGCGCCGACGATGGCCACGTCTTTCGGTGTGTCACCCAATGCGGCGCGCAGTTTCTGGTACGCCGCCAGGTGGTTGATGCGCCAGCACATCGTTGCGGGCAGCGTGGGCGGGAGCGCGGCTTGCGCGCCGTGGGCCAGCACCAGCCGGTCGTAGCGCAGCACCCCGCGTGTGGTGCGCAGCTGGTTCGTGTCGGCGCAGATCCGCACGGCGTGGGTGTGCGCGAGCAGGCGCACGTTCAGGCGGGCCGCCGCCGCCGCACCCGTCTCCTTGACCATTGAATCCAGCGCTGTACTGCGCGCCATGGCGATCGAGAGCATGGGTTTGTCGTACACATCACCCGCGCAGGCGGTGACCAGGGTGATGGGCAGCGCAGCGTCGAGCGCGCGCAGCGCTTCGGCCATCTGCCAGCCGGCGCGACCGGCGCCGACGATGAGCACACCCGCCGCACCGCGTGTGGCCACCGGGGTGCTGCCGGCGATGTTGGCGCGCAATGCGTCCAGGCTGGGCGGTGTGTACGGCGTGAAGTCGGCCTTGGTCACGCCGCACAAGGGGCAGGCCCAGTCGTCGGGGATGTCGGCGTAGCGCGTTCCGGGGGCCAAGCCACCGTCGGGGTCGCCGTCGGCCTCGTTGTAGATGTAGCCGCAGGCGTCGCAGATGTATTGCTGCCAGGGTGCGAGGGCCTGCACGGCGGCGTCTGGTGAGGGCTTCGACAAGCTCAGCCCGAACGGTGGGGTGTTCATGCCGGCATCACTTCGGCGGACAGCCTTGCAATCTCCTTGCGCAGGTGTTTGATGGCGGGTGTGACGATGGCGACGAAGTGCGATTCGCGCACGCGGCGCTGCACGGCCGAGCTCATGAGGTAACCGCGCGCGCCCTGGTGCAACAACGCCGACTGCGCGGCGCGCAAGGACAGCTCGGCGCCGTGGGCGCGCGCGTCGAGCACGTCGATGAAAAACTCCACCGACGGGTTGTACGGCGTTTCGGCCAGCTTCATCACGCGGGCGGTGAGTGTGTCCAGCTCGGCCTGCAGTGCGTCGGGCCTGTCTTCCAGAAACTGGTTCACATGGCCCAGCTGCGCCTCCACCTCCCAGATGGAGTCGATGGCGCCCTGTGTGACGCCCACCGCCATGCCGCACTGGAGCATGACGAAGGCCGCGCGGATGCGGGCAATGAAGGGTTTGGCGGCGTCGGCGATCACATCGTCGGCGTCAATGAAATGGTCTTTGAGGCGCAGGGCGTAGGTGCCCGTGCCTTCCATGGCCGAGAAGCTCGGGCATTCGCGCAGCTCCACGCCGGGCGCGTCGCAACGCAAGAGAAACATCACCTCGCGGCCGATGTGTTCGTCGCCGTTGACCACCGCGGCAATGGCGCCGCAGCTGTGGTCGGGCCCGAGGTTGCTCACCCAGGGCAGTGAGCCGTTGACGATGTAGCCACCCTCCACCGGCGTGGCCTTGAGCAGCAGGCTCTCGATCTGCGCGTAGCTCTTCATGGGGTTCGAGAGCGCCGTGCCACCCAGCGTGTCGCCACGCACATGCGCCATCAGCGCCTCGCCATTCAGCGCCGGGTTGCCCGACTGCTGCATGTACAGGCCGCACACGGCCTGGCACCACATCATGAAGCCGGTGGCGCCGCACACGCGCGAGGCCTCGGCCATGGCGCGGATGGAAAGGCCGAAATCACCCGGGCCGGCGTCGCCATCGAGGTGCGCGCTCATGGCGCCCAGCGCGGCGAGTTGTTGCAGCTCGGCGCGTGGGTAGTAACCGGTGCGGTCGATGGACTCGACCACCGCCGCCAACGGGCCCTGCGCCACCTCGCGCACCGCGGCCAGCAGCGCGTGGGCCGGTGTTGCTTGCGTCAGTTCGCGGGGCAGATCGTTCGGGTTCATTCAAGCTCCAACAAGTGGGTGGGCCCTTCGACAGGCTCAGGGCGAACGGAGGGGGATCGAGGTGACTTCACTCCTTCCCCCCTCTGGGGGAAGGTAGGGATGGGGGCCCGTGCGTCAACAACGCTGCTTCACG
>QBMB01000170.1 GCA_003241965.1 Burkholderiales bacterium
TTCTCGACCAAGGCCTTGTCGGCGCCCACCCAGCCCAGAATCTCTTGCGAGCGGCGCGACATGCAGATGGCGCGGCTGCCGCTGCAGTAAGCCTCATCGGCCTCGATCACGAGGTTGGAAATACCTTGTGCCGACAGCAAGGCCGAGAGCGTCAAGCCGACGGGGCCTCCGCCAGCGATGAGCACGGGAACATGGGTGGGCAGGGTCATAAAACGTGGTGACATGTTTGTTGCGTGCGCAACTGTATGGCCATCTGGTTGTGGGCGCAACCTTTTTTCACACCCCGACGGCAGCTCTGGCTATCATCAAAAAACCAACCCGGAGACACAACATGCCCACCTACACCACCCTGCGCATCGACAAGGACGCAAACCAGCCCCGCATCGCCCGCCTGCTGCTCAACCGGCCGGAGCGCCTGAATGCCATCAACGACGAGATGCCGCGCGAGATCCGCGCTGCGGTGGACTGGGCGAACGCCGACGACGAGGTGCATGTGATCGTGGTGGAAGGCGCTGGCAAGGGCTTCTGCGGCGGCTACGACCTTTCTTTGTTCGGCGAGGGCGAGATCGACCACCCCTGCCAGCAGGAGCGCGCGCCCTGGGATCCGATGGTCGACTACGCCTTCATGAAGCGCAACACCGAGGACTTCATGAGCCTGTGGCGCAGCCCCAAACCCACCATTGCCAAGGTTCACGGTGCAGCGGTGGCCGGTGGCAGCGACATCGCGCTGTGTTGCGACCTGCTGGTGATGGCCGACGACGCCCGCATCGGCTACATGCCCACCCGCGTGTGGGGCTGCCCCACCACGGCCATGTGGACCTACCGGCTGGGCGCCATGCGCGCCAAGGAAATGATGTTCACCGGCAACGTGATCGACGGCCGCACCGCAGCCGCCTGGGGTCTGGCCAACGAGGCCGTGCCGATGGACCGGCTGGAAGCTGTGACGATGGCGCTGGCCGAACGCATTGCCGGCGTGCCGCGCTCGCACCTGGCCATGCACAAGATGGTGGTCAATCAGGCCATGCTCAGCATGGGGCTGGAGCAGACCCAAATGATGGCCACGGTGTTCGACGGCATCACGCGCCACAACCCCGAAGGCCTGTGGTTTCGCCGGTACGCACAGGAAGCGGGCTTCAAGGAAGCTGTGCAATGGCGCGACAGCGGCAAGCCGATTCCCGAGGGCGACGAGGCGCGCGCCCTCGTCCGCGAGATGGATGCCCGCAAAGCCGCAGCAAATCAGGCGATTGAAAAGGACAAGTGAAACAGGGTGTACGGTTCATCTCGTTACCCCTCTTACGGAACTCGCACGAATGTAAGCCCCGCCACACTTAGCATGAGTGCTTCACTTTTTGAAGGAGCTGGCATGGCACTGCACTTTGGCAAACGCGACATCGATCAACCCAAAACCCTGAATCAAGGCATGGCCACACCGCGCTACGGACAAGCCACCACGGGCTCGAGCGCGCAACCACAAACCCAGACACCCTCAGCGTCCGTGTCCCAAGGCAGCCCCGATGTGGACCTGACAGCGCCCAACACCGCCACCAGCACGGCCAGCAGTGCACCCGAAGGCGGCAGCAAGCTCACCGTGGGACCGAACATCAAGCTCAAGGGCGTGGAAATCACCGACTGCGACACCCTGGTGGTCGAAGGCATGGTCGAAGCCACCATGGACTCGCGCGTGATCCAGATCGCCCAGCAAGGCGAGTTCAAGGGCTCGGCCGAGATCGACATTGCCGAAATCCGCGGCCTTTTCGACGGCAACCTGACTGTGCGCAACAAGCTGGTGATCTACGCCACCGGCAAGGTGACCGGGCGCATCCGCTACGGCAAGGTGGTCATTGAAGAGGGTGGTCAACTCTCCGGCGACATCGAATGCACGGTGGGCGCCACCAACAAGGCGGCGGGCAAACACGCCATGGCCCTGGCCGCCTGATCGACCCCGCCAGCGAGCCGTCGGCCGACCAGTCCCCACCGCCTTTGCCCCCATCGGGGGGCGGCGGTATGCTCGCTGGCATGTACGTCGAGTTTTTCGGGCTCAAGCAGAGCCCGTTTTCCATTGCACCGGATCCGCGCTATCTCTTCATGAGCGAGCGCCACCGGGAGGCCTTGGCCCATTTGTTGTACGGCATTGGCGGCGGGGGCGGCTTCGTCGTGCTCAGTGGCGAAATCGGTGCGGGCAAGACCACTGTGTGCCGGTGTTTTCTGGAGCAGTTGCCCGAGAACTGCCGGGTTGCCTACATCTTCAACCCCAAGCTCACCGTCAGCGACTTGCTCAAGACCATCTGCAGCGAGTTTCACATCGAGGTGAAGCATGAGGGCATTGGCCCGGCCACCATCAAGGACCACCTCGATCCACTCAACGCCTACCTGCTGGCCAGCCACGCACGGGGCGAGCGCAATGTGCTCATCATCGACGAGGCGCAGAACCTCACGCCCTATGTGCTGGAGCAACTGCGCCTGCTGACCAACCTGGAAACCAGCGAACGCAAGCTGCTGCAGATCATCCTGATCGGGCAGCCCGAGCTGCGTGGCATCCTGGCCAAACCCGAGCTGGAACAGCTCGCGCAGCGGGTCATTGCGCGCTTTCACCTCGGAACGCTCGACAAGGCCGAGACCCAGCAGTACATCCAGCATCGCATGCAGGTGGCCGGGCTGCGCGGCCCGTTGCCCTTTTCCAAGCAGGCCATCGCCCGCATCCACGACCTGACCCGCGGTGTGCCACGGCGCATCAACCTGCTGTGCGATCGCGCGCTGCTGGGCGCTTACGCCAGCGGCACGGCGCAGGTGGCTGCCGCCGTGGTTGACAAGGCGGCTCGCGAGGTGTTCGAAAGCGACACCACCGGTGCCCACGCAGCGCCCACAGCCAAACCTCGCGCCCTGCCCGCCTGGCTGGGCACGCTGGGCGCAGGCGCGCTTGGGGGGGCTCTGGTGGCCGGCTCGCTCATGTGGTGGTGGAGCAGCACACAAACCGGCCCAAGGCCCGCCGAAGCCGCGGCCTCCAGCATGGCCTCACAACCCGTCCTGCCGGCTCAGCCCACGCCGCCACCCGCTGCTGCTGCGCCAGATCCCGTGCCGACGCCGCCGGCCCTGACCGATGCCGCCACCGAAACGGTCTTGCCCATGGCGCAAGCCCTGCCCGACCCGAAACTGATGATCGCCACCGAGGCTGCGGCCTGGCGCGAACTGGGGCCGCTTTGGGGTCATGACCTCATTGAAGGCGAGGCCTGCGCCAACGCCTTGCAAAACCGGCTGCAGTGTTACCGCACCGACCGCATGACCGTCAACGGACTGCGCCAGCTCAACCGCCCGGGCATCCTCACGCTGCGGCCAGAGCGCCTGGGCACGGCCCGGGTGCTCGTCACTGCGATGACCGACGACAGCATCACGCTGCAGGCCGGATCGCAGCGCTGGCGTCTGCCGCTCTCGGCACTGAACGACGTCTGGCGCGGCGACTTTGCCACCCTGTGGCGCACGCCTCCCGGGCAAGATGGTCGGCTGGTGGACGGAAGGGACGGCGCTGCGGCGGCGTGGCTGGAGCAACGCATTGCCGGCCTTCAGGCCTCGGGCCAGGTGCCCCCCTCGGCCAGCGATCTGGATGCACGTGTCAAGGCGTTTCAAAAATCACAAGGCGTGGACATGGCCGGGGTGGCAGGACCCATGACTTTCATGCAGGTCAACCTGGCCAGTGGTGTGGACGAACCCCGCCTGCGGGCGGCCAAGCCCTGAGCCACAGCGGCCAGAACATCCACTCGAATTCCGCATGTCCTACATCCTTGACGCACTGCAACGGGCCGAAGCCGAGCGAGAACGTGGCCGCGTGCCCGGGCTCAAGAGTCAGCTCGTGCCACCGGCCCGCACCGAGCGCGCTGCCCCGAGTGGCCTGCGCACCTGGCACGCCCTGCCGTTGCTGGCCGCCTTGGCGCTGGGTGTCTGGTGGTGGGCCGGCAGCGCCGACACGGCGCCAACGCCGGTGGTGGACACACCGGCGGTGACGCCGTCGCCCATCG
>QBMB01000171.1 GCA_003241965.1 Burkholderiales bacterium
GATCTGCGGGGATGGGGTCGGGGGAAGCGAGGAAGACGGGATTGCTGGACATGCCCGGCATGCTACCGGCGCACCCCCCGAACGGCCTTGATGCAGGTCAAGCCTTGGGCAGCGTGACGCCGGTCTGACCCTGGTACTTGCCGCCGCGGTCCTTGTAGCTGACCTCGCAGACATCGTCCTTGTCGCTCTCGAAGAACAGCACCTGCGCACAACCCTCGCCCGCGTAGATCTTGGCCGGCAGCGGTGTGGTGTTGCTGAACTCCAGCGTCACGTAGCCTTCCCACTCGGGCTCGAAGGGTGTCACGTTGACGATGATGCCGCAGCGTGCGTAGGTGCTCTTGCCCAGGCAGATGGTGAGCACGTTGCGCGGGATGCGGAAGTACTCCATGGTGCGCGCCAGCGCAAAGCTGTTGGGGGGGATGACGCAGACGTCCTTGTTGATGTCGACGAAGCTGTTCTCGTCGAAATTCTTCGGGTCGACCACGGTGCTGTGGATGTTGGTGAACACCTTGAATTCGGGCGCGCAGCGGATGTCGTAGCCGTAGCTGCTGGTGCCGTAGCTGATCACCTTCTTGCCGTCCACCACCCGCACCTGCCCGGGCTCGAAGGGTGAAATGAGGCCGTGTTCTTCGGCCATGCGGCGGATCCATTTGTCGCTTTTGATGCTCATGGAGCGCGATTGTAGGGAGTCAGGCCCCGACCTCGCCGGACGGGTCCTGTGCGATAGCCCCAAGAACTTCCCGGAATTTCAGTAATTACTGAAAGTTCAGGCCAGCGGCAGTACAGTCACACCCATGCCGCTACAAGACCACCTCCCTCCGCTCAACCGCGAGTTCGTTGCCCACTTCGGGGAAATGGGCAGCAAATGGGGCATCAACCGCACCGTCGGCCAGATCTACGCGCTGCTCTACATCTCGCCACAGGCACTCAACGCCGACGAGATTGCCGAGACGCTGGAGTTCTCGCGCTCCAACGTGAGCATGGGCCTGAAAGAGCTGCAGGCCTGGCGCTTGGTGCGCCTGCGCCACCAGCCGGGTGACCGGCGCGAATACTTCGAAGCACCGGCTGACGTGTGGGAAATCTTCCGCGTGCTGGCCGAAGAGCGCCGCCGCCGCGAGGTGGAGCCCACGCTCTCGATGCTGCGCACCGCCCTGCTGGAGAAACCCGGCAGCGAGGCCGAGCGCCACGCGCAGGCCCGCATGCGCGAGATGCACGACCTGATCGACCGCCTCATGACCTGGTTCGACGACGTGCAGAAGCTCGCCCCTGAAACGGCGATGCAGCTCATGGGCATGGGCACCACGGTGACCAAGGTACTCGAGTTCAAGGACCGACTCACCGGCAAGTCCCCCGCGCGAAAGGCGCCACCGAAAGATCCGCTCGACCAGGTCGCTTGAGAGCCCTTTCCCGAAGATTCACCCCGATTCACCCACACCAAAGATTTCCATGGACGCCCTGATCCTGTCGCGACTGCAGTTCGCAGCCAACATCAGCTTTCACATCCTGTTCCCGACCATCACCATCGCGATGTGCTGGTTCCTGCTGTTCTTCCGTCTGCGCTTCATCAAGACGCGCGACCCGGCATGGGAAGAGGCCTACTACTTCTGGACCAAGATTTTTGCGCTCACCTTCGCGCTGGGCGTGGTCTCGGGCATCGTGATGAGCTTCCAGTTCGGCACCAACTGGCCCGGCTTCATGGAGAAGACCGGCAACATCTCGGGCCCGCTGCTGGGCTATGAGGTGCTCACCGCGTTTTTCCTGGAAGCCAGCTTCCTCGGCATCATGCTGTTTGGCCGGGGGCGCGTGTCCGAGCGCGTGCACCTGGCCGCCACTTTCCTGGTGGCCCTGGGCACCACCATGTCGGCGTTCTGGATCCTGAGCCTCAACTCGTGGTTGCAAACCCCCGCAGGCTACGAGATCGTCAACGGCCAGTTCTACGCCACCGACTGGCTGGCCGTGGTGTTCAACCCCTCCTTCCCCTACCGCTTCGCCCACAAGCTGCTGGCCTCGGCCCTCACCGCTTCGTTCCTGATCGCCGGCTTGTGCGCCTGGCAACTCATCAAGGGCAGCGCCACCGCCGGCACCCACAAGGCCATGCGCACCGCACTGGTGGCGGCTGCGATCGTGATCCCGATCCAGTTCGTGGCCGGCGACATGCACGGCCTGAACACCCTGGAGCACCAGCCCGCCAAGATCGCCGCCATGGAAGGCATCTGGGAAACCGAAAAAGGCGCGCCGCTCACGCTCTTCGGCATTCCCGACGAAAAGGCTGGCGTCACGCGCTATGCGATCCAGATTCCCAAACTGGCCAGCCTGATCCTGGCGCACGACGCCAACGCTGAAATCAAGGGCCTCAACGAATTCCCCGGCGCACACCCGCCCGTGGCACCCGTGTTCTGGGCTTTCCGTGTGATGGTGGGCATGGGCTCGCTGATGCTCGCGGTGGCGTGGTTCTCTGCCTGGCAGCTGTGGCGCAAGCGCCGGCAGATGGCTGACGGCAAGATCCACCTGCCCAAGCCGCTGCTCTACGTGCTCGCCGGCATGACGTTCTCAGGCTGGGTGGCCACGCTCTCGGGCTGGTACGTCACAGAGATCGGCCGCCAGCCCTTCATGGTCTACGGCCTGCTGCGCACCAGTGAGATTGCCACCACCATCGCGCCGCCCATGATCGCGGCCACGCTCACGGCCTACCTCATCGTCTACGGCCTGCTGCTCGTCACCTACATCGGCGTGCTCAAGTACATGGCCGAGAACCCGTTCAAGCACGCGCCGGTTCCAGGCAGCAACGCCGCTCTGGGGAAGGCCGGCGTATGACCTGGGCACAACTCCTCCCTCTCATCTTCCTCGCCGTGATGGGCCTGGCCCTGCTGGCCTACGTGATCCTGGACGGCTACGACCTCGGTGTCGGCCTGCTGCTGCCGCTGGCCGACGAGGGCCAGAAGGACACCATGATCGCGAGCATCGGCCCTTTCTGGGACGCCAACGAAACCTGGCTGGTGCTGGGCGTGGGTGTGCTGCTGGTGGCCTTTCCGTTCGCCCACGGGCTGGTGCTGCAGGCGCTGTACCTGCCGGTGGCCGTGATGCTGATCGGTCTGATCCTGCGCGGCGTGGCGTTTGACTTCCGCGTGAAGGCGCCGCTGCAATACAAGGCCTTCTGGAACAAGGCCTTCTTCGCCGGCTCGCTGCTCGCCAGCACCTCACAGGGCTGGATGCTGGGCAGCTACATCACCGGCTTCGAGCAAGGCCTGCTGGGCCTGGCGTTCAGCCTGGGCATTGCCATCACACTGCCGGCCGCTTACATCCTGCTGGGCGCGGGCTGGCTGATCATGAAGACCGACGGTGAACTGCAGGAGCGTGCGGTGCATTGGGCGCGGCGCGTGCTCTGGCCCATGGGCGTCGCGCTCGTGGCCATCTCGGCGGCCACGCCGCTGGTGAACCCGGCGGTGGTGCAAAAGTGGTTTGGCGTGCCCGAGGTGTTTGCCCTGCTGCCGGTGCCGCTGAGCTGCGCCATCGCATTCTTTGCGGTGCGCTGGGTGGTGACGCACCCCAACGTGGTGAAAGCCGGCTACGGCTGGGTGGTGTTCGCGGCCACGGTGCTGATCTTCGTGCTGGCCTTCTTCGGCCTGTCGTACAGCATCTATCCGTACATCGTGATCGGACGCATGACGGTGTGGGAAGCGGCCATCGGAACCGAGGCACTCACCGTGATCTTCATCGGCGTGGCGATCACCCTGCCGGTGATCATCGTCTACACGATCTTCATGTACCGGGTGTTCTGGGGCAAAGCCCGCGATTTGACCTACACCTGAGCGTCAACTGCATTTCGTTCGTGGACCTCGCATCAGGACGGTGGCGGTGCCCGCGGACACCGCCACCATCCTGTGAGGCACTGTTGGGGCACAACCTGCTGAGTGCCGACACCTCGCTGGGGTGGGCGGGCTG
>QBMB01000172.1 GCA_003241965.1 Burkholderiales bacterium
GTGGTGGGCGGCGGGTGGGCGCAGGCGCCCAGCAGGGCCACGCTCAAGGCGAGGGCGACAGCGGATCGACAGGTCATGCACGGATACTACGGGGCCTGCCGAGCGTGGCAGGCGCATCACACCAGTACCCGAGTGCCTTCCTTGCCCGTCTTCGGCCCGTCTTCCTGGCCACGTGTCGTCCTTACCCTCTTGCTCGCCCTGGCCGCCGCGCTTCTGTGCGTGTGGCTGCGCACGCCCATTCCCTGGATGATCGGCCCGCTGCTGGCGACCTCGCTGGTCTCGGTGCTGGGCGCGCCCACCGAAAGCTGGTCACCGTTTCGCAACACCGGTCAGTGGGTGATCGGCACCGCACTCGGTCTGTACTTCACGCCGGCGGTGGGCGCGCTGGTGGCCAGCCTGTGGTGGGCGATTGCGCTGGGCATCGCCTGGGCGCTGCTGCTGGGCCTGGGGTTCGGCGCCTGGCTGCGCCGGCTTCACGCCGGGCACCTGGCCCACCTCACGCCCGCGCAACTGCTGAGCACCACCTACTTCGCCGGCGCCATCGGCGGTGCGTCGGAGATGACGCTGATCGCCGAGCGCCAGGGTGCCCGCACCGACCTCGTGGCCGCCGCGCACAGCCTGCGCGTGCTGCTGGTCACGCTCACCATTCCGTTTGCGCTGCAGTTCTGGGGCGTGAGCGGCCTGGACACGCTCACCCTGGGCCTGCGCGAGGTGCAGCCCACCGGCCTGCTCGCATTGGCCGGCCTCACGCTGGTGGGTGCTCTGGTGATGCAGCGGCTGGGCCGCGCCAACCCATGGTTCATGGGCGCGCTGGTGGTGACCATGGTGGTCACGCTGTCGGGCGTCACCTTGTCGGCCATTCCGCAGCCGCTGTCCAACGCGGCCCAGCTGGTCATCGGCGTGAGCCTGGGCGTGCGCTTCACGCCCGAGTTCGTGCACACGGCGCCGCGCTGGCTGGCCTCGGTGGCCTTCGCCAGCTTTTTCATGATGGGCATCTGCGCGCTGTTCGGCTGGGCCTTGTCGGCCGCCACCGGCCTGCACCCGGCCACCTTGCTGCTGGGCACCGCGCCCGGCGGCATTGCCGAGATGGCCATCACCGCCAAGGTGCTGCAGCTCGGCGTGCCTGTGGTCACTGCGTTTCAGGTTTGCCGGCTGGTGGCCGTGCTGGTGCTGGCCGAGCCGGTGTACCGCCTGTGGGTGGCCCGCCGTCCCGCCTGAAGCGCCGCGATCGGACGTTCAGTGGCGGAACTTGCCTTCTCGGGTCACGATGGCCAGGTCCACCAGGGCCATGCCGGCGTGTTCGCCGTCGCGGTAGTTGATGCGGATGCCGTCGATGTCCAGCTCTGCGTTGCGCAGCCCGGCGAGAAAGCTCGCCCGCGTGGGGTTCGGACCGGCGCGGCGCAGGGCTTCCACCAAGGCCTTGCCGGTCAGATAGCCCTCCAGGCTGCCATAGGAATAAGCCTGCCCCGGTTTGAGGCGGGCAAAGGCTTCCTGGTAGGCCCGGGTGATGCCGGTCTTGCGTTCCCACGGACTGGGCAGAACCTGCGAGAAGATCATGCCCGGCCCCAGCGGCCCCAGGTGGCTGGCCAGCTGGGTTGAACCGGAGTTGACGCCATAGAAGCTGGCTTTCACGCCGACCGCCTGGGCCTGGCGGATGAGTTTTTCGTACACGCCAATGCCCCCGTGGTTGAACACCATCTGCGCGCGGCTGCTGGCGAGCTGGCGCGCCAGCGCGTCAATGCCGGCGGCGTCGATGTCGGACTTGAAGGGCAGGTCGGCCACCAGTTCCAGACCCAGTGTCTGCGCGATGCGCCGTGCGTTGTCCAGGTGCAGCTGGCCCGTGGGCGAGTCGGAGCGAAGAAAAGCCAGGCGCTGCATGCCCAGGCTGCGTGCCTGTGTCATCAGGGCCCGGAACTCTTCCTTGTGTTCGGCGCGCACCGGGAACACCAGCGGCTGGTGGGGTGTGCGCAGTGTGGGAGATCCGGCCATGGGGCCGAACAGCGGCACGCCCTGCTCGACGGCGACCTTCATCACCGCGGTGGAAGGGCCGCCCTCGATGGGGCCGAAGAGCAGGAAAACCTTGTCCTTCGTCACCAGTTGTCGGGCGTTGGTTTCGGCCAGAGCCGCCTTGTTGTCGTCGTCCAGCACGGTCAGGACGATTTGACGGCCCAGCACGCCGCCGGCCCGGTTGGCCTGGTCCAGTGCCGCTGTCACGCCTTCGCTCACCGCCACGCCGTAGTCGTTCGCACCTCCCTGCAGGGTGAGGGTCTGACCGATCAGGACTTGTCTGGGCGTCACGCCGTCTTCAGCTTGCGCCGAGAGCGCCAGCAGGAGCATGGCTCCCAGAGCGACCCTGAATTTCCATCCCCGTTTCAACTCACCCATGATTTCTCCGACGTTGTTGCGCAGAAAGTATGGTGCGATCAGCTTTGCTCAGGCTGACAGGTCTGCAGACGAAAAAAAGCCGTCGCGCAGGGCGACGGCTGGTGAGCGCTTCGGGCGGTGCGCCAGCGGGGCGCACGGGCAAACTCAGTGCATCACGACCGGCATTTGCGCCAACTCGGCGTAGCCTTCCAGCGTGTCTTCCACTTCTTCCTGCGAAGGGGTGCTTTGCTGCCAGGCGGTGATCTGGATCTGGAACATCTCGGCCCAGGAGCCGTCGAGGTAAACCTCTTTGCCCGATCGCTTGTCCACGATCTCGAACCCGTGGCGCGGAATCTGGGGACCTTGCGCGGAAACGTCTTCACCTTCTGCAGGTGCGTTGGCCAGGATGTGGACCACAGCGAAGGCATCCGAGTCGTAGAGCATGTTCATGACTGAAATTCCTTGTGTTGGGAAAGCCGGCTTCCGGTCTTTGTTATATCGGCAAAACTGGGCGGTCTTGAAGTTCCGAGTGCTCTTTACGTGGCAACGTTCCGCTTGATTTCAAGATGCGTGCGTTTTTGGGCACAAATGAGGTCAAACGACTACGGCCTGTGGCTGAGCTGCTGGTCGGCCACATCGCCGTTGGCTTGGGTCACACGCAGGCGCACCGGCAGGTGTTGCAGCTCGGGCGCCAGCCACATCTCCACCGTGCTGTCGAATTCCTTGCGTGGCAGGCGCACCAGCTGTCGCACGCGCATTTCACCCGCGGGCAGCGCCAGCATGGATTCGTCGCCCACCTTGAAGCGCCAGATGTCCGCGTCGCCCGTGCCGGCCACTTGCATCTCGATGGTCTGTCCGCTCGCGTAGGCCTGCGGGCGCGCCTGCAGCAGGCCGGCGATCTGCAGGAACAGGCTCAGCCGGTCTTGCGCGCCGGGCAGCAGCACGGCCTCGGGCGCGTTGTTGCTGAAGCGGATGCGGTTTTGCCCGGTGTCGAAATGGGCAGCCTTTTCGCTGCGGCTCTTGTCGGCAAAACGCTCGGGGATCAGACCGGCGGGGCCCACGCGGCCGGTGCTGGTCTGCACCCGGCTGCCCAGCAGGAACACCTTCATCTCCATGCGCGCGTTGTAGCGGCCATCGGCCAGCGTCCAGTCGAGCTGGCCTTCGGCGTTGTAGGCGATACCCTTGATGCGGCCTGTCACGGCGTAGTCCAGCCGCGTGCTGGCGGGGGGCTGTGCCGGTGGCAGGGCGCGCGTGGACGCAGGCGCGGGCGTCGGGGCGCGCTTTTTCACGGCCGCGGCCGCCAACAACTCGTCGTCGGGCGCTGGGGTGGGTTCATCCAGCGATGCCTGCGCTGGCGCGGCCTCGGGCACAGGCTGCTCCACCAACACCACCGGCTCGGCGGGCGGTGTGGTGGTGTCGGCAGGCGTTCCCACCATGGCAACGGTGTCCACCGCCAGTGCGTCCACCGCGACCACGGGCGCTGGCGCGGCTTGGGCCTGCGGCTTCGGTGCGGCCGGCACCGTCCGCCCGGCCGGCCGCACC
>QBMB01000173.1 GCA_003241965.1 Burkholderiales bacterium
GCTCGCGTGTCTGCTCACGCTGCCCGTGCTGTCGCTGGGTGGCTCGTGGTTCCAGTTCGACGCCGCAGCGCGCGACGTGCTCGGCCAGATGGCGCAGACCGTGTTGCCCGAGTACGCGCTCACCACTGTGGCGCTGTGCGTGGCGGTGGCCGTGGGCGTGGCGGTGGGGGGCATGCTCACCGCCTGCGCGGTGACCCTGTTCGAGTTTCCCGGCCGGCGCTTCTTTGAATGGGCGCTGCTGCTGCCCCTGGCCATGCCGGCCTATGTGGTGGCCTATGCGTACACCGACTTCCTGCAGTTCAGCGGCCCGCTGCAGGTGTGGATGCGCGAGAGCTTCGGCCTGAGTGGGCGCGTGTTCCCCGAGATCCGCAACACGCCCGGCGCGGTCTGGGTGTTCACCTTTTCGCTCTATCCCTATGTGTACCTGCTGGCGCGCACCGCGCTGGCCGAGCGCGCCTCGCAGCTGATGGAGGCCGCGCGCCTGCTCGGCGCCCCGCTGGCCCGGCGCATCCGCGAGGTGGCGCTGCCGCTGGCGCGCCCGGCTGTGGCGGCAGGCGTGGCGCTGGCGCTGATGGAAACCCTGGCCGACTTCGGTGTGGCGAGCTACTTC
The DNA here is from genome assembly GCA_003241965.1 of Burkholderiales bacterium. Classification (GTDB taxonomy): domain Bacteria; phylum Pseudomonadota; class Gammaproteobacteria; order Burkholderiales; family Burkholderiaceae_C; genus Hydrogenophaga. The sequence continues at coordinate 611 of QBMB01000173.1, forward strand.
GGCATCCAGACCTTCACCGCCGGCATCTACAAGGCCTGGCTGGCGATGGACAACCGCATGGCCGCAGCCCAGCTCGCCACCATGTTGCTGGCCGTGGTGGCACTGCTGCTGTGGCTGGAGCACCGCGCGCAGCACCGCATGCGCTTCTCCACCCTGCGCGGCCAGCGCGCCGGCAGCTTTGAGGCCCAGCCCGCGCAGCTGCGCGGGGGGCGCGCTGGCCTGGCCATTGCGCTGTGTGCGCTGCCCATTGCCTTCGGCTTCGTGCTGCCGGTGCTGTTCATGCTGCGCCCGCTCATCGGCGGCTGGGACGAGTTGCCCTGGACATCCTTCGTGCAATGGTCGCGCAACAGCGTGTGGCTCGCCGGCCTGTCGGCCGCTCTGGCCACGGCCATCGCGCTGGTGCTCGCGTTCGCCGTGCGCGCCCGGCCCGGCAAGGTCACGCGCGGTGTGGTGCAACTGGCCAGCCTGGGCTACGCCGTGCCCGGCGCCGTGATCGTGGTCGGCCTGCTGCTGCCGGTGGGCTGGCTGCAGTCGGTCAAGCCCGACACCAGCGTGGGCTACTTCGTCACCGCCACCGCGCTGGGCATTGTGTGGGCCTACATGGTGCGCTTCACTGCCGTGGCGCTGCAGTCGGTGCAAAGCGGCTATGCGCGCATCCCCGGCAGCCTGGACGACTCGGCCCGCATGCTCGGCAGCACGGGCCTGGGCCTGGCCGCGCGCGTGCACTGGCCGCTGCTCAAACGTTCCACCGCCGCCGCCGCGCTGCTGGTGTTCGTGGACGTGATGAAGGAACTGCCCGCCACCCTGGTGCTGCGCCCGTTCAACAGCGACACCCTGGCGGTGGTGACCTACCAGCTGGCACGCGATGAGCGCCTGGGCGAGGCCGCGCTGCCCGCGCTCACGCTGGTGCTGGTGGGCCTGGTGCCGGTGATCCTGCTCAGCCGTACCTTGCGACAGCGGTAAGCGGGTGTTGCGCCGCCTTGTGCGCTGGCCTGCCTGCTGCTCCAATGCGCCGATGCAACCGATCCAACAACGCCGCCATCTCATGACCCTGTCCGCCGCCACTGGAGCGGCGATGCTGGTGGCGGGCTGCGCCTCCCGCTCGCCGCTGCCAGGCCGCTCGCCCGCCAGCGCGGCGTATCGCCGCGAAGCCGCCAACCACCTCTACCGCAAGTACCCGGAGCGTATCTACAAAGGGCAACTGCCCGCCATGCTCTATGCCATCGGCGTGCTCGAGGTGGAGTTGGACCAAGGCGGGCGCGTGGGCTCCACGCGCTGGCTGCGCGGCCCCAGCCACGCGCCGGAGGTCATGGCCGAGATCGAACGCCTCGTGCGCGCCGCTGCTCCGTTCCCATCGCCGCCGGGCTTCGGTCGGGTGCAGTACGTCGACACCTGGCTGTGGGACCGAAGCGGGCGCTTCCAGCTCGACACGCTGACCGAAGGGCAGCTCTGACGCTCAAGACTGGCCCATCTCCCTCGGCCCGCCATTGACACCCCAGGGCGTTCCGAAGCGGTCGGTCACCATGCCGAAGGTGTCGGCCCAGAATGTTTCTCCCAAGGGCATCCCCACCTTGCCACCTTCGGCCAGGGCATTGAAGATGCGCGTGGCTTCCGCCGCCGTGGGGTAGGTGATGGCCAGCATGCAACCCTGGATGCCCGCATAGGGCACGCCGGGCGGCGCGTCGCCGGCCATGATGGCGAAGTCCTTGTGCACGAGATAGGCGTGCATCACGCGCTCGGCGTGTTCCGGCGGTACCGGCATCTCACCGGGCACCTGGCCGTAGGTGATGAGCGCTTCGAGCTTGGCACCCAGCACCTGGGCGTAGAACGTCATGGCCTCGGTGCAGTCGCCGTTGTAGGACAAGTAGGCGCAGAGTTGGATCGACATGGGATCTCCTGGGTGGTGCGAGAAGGGATGAAAAGGGGCTGACCCATCGACGACGAACGCGCCGACGGGATTTCGACAGGCGCGCAGGCGCGCGGCGACGGGTGGTCAACGACTACCATCGCTGTCCATGGCGCTCAACTGGGTCTGGGTCGGTTTCTTCACTGTGGCATTTGCCACCGCCGTGGTGCGTTGGTTGCTCGGCGAGCAAGGCATCCTGCAGGCGCTCATGACGGCCATGTTCGACGGCGCGCGCTCGGGCTTCGAGATATCGCTCGGCCTGGCCGGGGTGATGGCACTGTGGCTGGGGATCATGCGCGTGGGCGAGCGCGCCGGCATGATCGAACTGCTCGCGCGCCTGGCCGGGCCACTGTTGCGCCGCCTGTTTCCCGCCGTGCCGCAAGGCCACCCGGCGCAAGGCGCGATGACCATGAACATCTCGGCCAACCTGCTGGGTCTGGACAACGCCGCCACGCCGCTTGGTCTGAAGGCCATGCGTGAACTGCAGACACTCAACACCGAGCCGCCCGGCACCGCCAGCAACGCGCAGATCATGTTCGTGGTGATGAACACTGCGGGCCTCACGCTCATCCCCACCTCGGTGATCGCCATCCGCCAGAGCATCGCACTCAAACAGGGACTGGGTGCCGGGTTCAACGCGGCCGACATCTTCCTGCCCACGCTGCTGGTGACCTTCATCTCCTTGTTGGCGGGTGTGCTGGCGGGGGG
>QBMB01000174.1 GCA_003241965.1 Burkholderiales bacterium
GATGTGGTCGGCGCGGCGGATGGTGTCTTCATCGTGTTCCACCACCACCAGCGTGTTGCCCATCTCGCCGAGTTTGTGCAGCGCGTTGAGAAGGATCGCGTTGTCGCGCGCGTGCAGGCCGATGGTGGGCTCGTCCAGCACGTAGCACACCCCTTGCAGATTGCTGCCGAGCTGCGCGGCCAGGCGGATGCGCTGCGCCTCGCCGCCGCTGAGCGTGGGCGCACCGCGGTCCAGCGTGAGGTAGTTCAACCCCACCTCCTCCAGGAAGGCCAGGCGGTTTTCGATTTCGGGCAGCAGGTCGCGTGCGATGCCGGTTTCGCGCGTGGACATCACAGCGTCCTTCATCAGGCCCTGTACCCACAAGCGCACTTCGCGCACCGACAGGCGCGCCACATCGGTGATGCCCACCGCGCTGAACTTCACCGCGCGGGCCTGCGCGTTCAGGCGTGTGCCTGCGCAGCCGGGGCAGACCTCGTTCACCAGGTCTTCCACCTCGGGCTCGGCAAAACTTTGCTCGCGACCGCGCTCCTTGTCGTCGCGCACCGAATCGTCGAGCACGGTGCGCTGGTCGCGCGAGAGTTTGAGGCCCGTGCCCACGCAGTCGGGGCACCAGCCGTGTTTGCTGTTGTAGGAAAACAGGCGCGGGTCGAGCTCGGGGTAGCTGGTGGCGCAGACCGGGCAGGCGCGCGTGGTGGAGAACACCTCCAGCTGGCCCAGCTCGCGCGTGGACGTGCCTTCTTCCAGCGCCCGGGCCAGGCCGTCGAGCGGGTGCAGCACGTGCACCACGCCCTTGCCGATCTCCAGCGCCTTGGTGAGCTGGCTGCGCAGCTGGGCCTCGTTGTCGGCGCTCACCACGAAGTCCGCCACCGGCAGTTCGATGGTGTGTTCCTTGAATCGGTCGATGCGCGGGAACCCGGTGGTGGGGAGGAACTCGCCATCGACGCGCAAATGCGTGTGGCCGCGCGGGCGCGCCCAGTCGGCCAGCTCGGTGTAGACACCCTTGCGGTTGACCACCAGCGGCGCGAGCAGGCCGATGTGTTGGCCCGCGTAGCGCTTGAGGATGGCCGCCGCAATGCTGTCGGCGCTCTGCGGCATCACGGCCGCGCCATCGTGCACGCAGTGCTGCGTGCCCAGTTTCACATAGAGCAGGCGCAGGAAATGCCAGACCTCGGTGGTGGTGCCCACCGTGCTCTTGCGCCCGCCGCGCGAGAGGCGCTGCTCGATCGCCACGGTGGGCGGGATGCCGTAGACCGCATCCACCTCGGGCCGGCCCGCGGGCTGCACGATGCTGCGCGCGTAGGCGTTCAGGCTCTCGAGGTAGCGGCGCTGGCCTTCGTTGAACAGGATGTCGAACGCCAGCGTGGACTTGCCCGAACCGCTCACGCCGGAGATCACGTTGAACTTGCCACGCGGGATGTCCACGCTCAGGTTCTTGAGGTTGTGTTCCTTGGCGTTGACGATGCGGATGGCGTTGCCATGCTGGTCGTTGCGGCGCGCCGAAGCGGCCAGGCCACTGGACTGGCCGAGATAGTCGGCCGCGCGACCTTCGCGCACCGCGTGCACCTCGCCCATGGACAACGCGTAATCGCGCAGCGCTTTGGCCGTGTGGCTGCTCGCGTGTTCGCGTACCTGCTCGGGCGCGCCTTCGGCCACCACCAGGCCACCGGCCTCGCCGCCCTCGGGACCAAGGTCGATCAACCAGTCGGCCGAGCGGATCACGTCCAGGTTGTGCTCGATCACCACCAACGAGTGGCCCGCGTCGAGCAACTTGCGCAGGCTGCGCATGAGCTTGGCGATGTCGTCGAAATGCAGACCGGTGGTGGGCTCGTCGAACAGGAACAGCGTGCCCTTGCGCGAGAGCGGCTGGCGGCTCGCGCTCGCACTCTTGGAAGCTTCGGCCAGAAAACCCGCGAGTTTCAACCGTTGCGCCTCACCGCCCGAGAGCGTGGGCACGGGCTGGCCCAGCTTCACGTACTCCAGACCCACGTCGACGATGGGCTGCAGCACGCGGATGACTTCGCGGTCGGCCTTGAAGAGCTCGGCGGCCTCACTCACCGTGAGGTCGAGCACGTCGGCCACGTTGAGCGAACGATCGCCGCGTTCGATGCGCACCTCCAGAATCTCGGGCCGGTAGCGCTTGCCATCGCAGTCCGGGCAGCGCAGATACACATCGCTCAGAAACTGCATCTCCACGTGCTCGAAGCCCGAGCCACCGCAGGTGGGGCAACGCCCGTCGCCGCTGTTGAAGCTGAACTTGGTGGGCGTGTAGCTGCGCTGGCGCGACAAAGGTGCGTCAGCGAAGAGCGCGCGGATGGCGTCCCACGCGCCCACATAACTCACCGGGTTGGAACGTGCGGTCTTGCCGATGGGCGACTGGTCGACGAACACCACCTCGCCGAGCTGCTCGGCGCCCAGCAGGCGATCGTGCGCGCCGGGCGTGTCGGTGGACTTGCCGAAATGGCGCAGCAGCGCGGGCGCCAGCACGTCCTGGATCAGGCTGGACTTGCCCGAACCCGAGACACCGGTGACGACCACCAGGCGCTGCAGCGGGAACTCGACCGACACATCTTTCAGGTTGTGTTCGCGCGCGCCCTCGAGGATGAGGCGCGGCGTGCTGTCGGTCACCGCACGTTTGAAACCCATGCCGATGGTCTTGCGCGCTCCCAGATACGCCCCAGTGAGTGTGTCGGCCGAGCGGATCGCTTCGGGTGTGCCGTCGAACACGATCTGCCCGCCGCGCTCACCCGGCCCCGGGCCCATGTCGATCAGCCGGTCGGCGGCCAGCATCACGGCCGGGTCGTGCTCCACCACCACCAGCGTGTTGCCCGCATCGCGCAGGCGCAGCATCGCATCGTTGATGCGTGCCATGTCGCGCGGGTGCAGACCGATGCTGGGCTCGTCGAGCACGAAGAGCGTGTTCACCAGCGAGGTGCCCAGCGCCGTGGTGAGGTTGATGCGCTGCACCTCGCCGCCGCTGAGCGTGCGGCTTTGGCGGTCGAGTGTGAGGTAGCCGATTCCGACCTCGCAGAGGTAGCGGATGCGGGTGTTGATTTCGTCGAGCAGCAAGCGCAGCGCCTGCGCCTGGCCGGTGTTCGGCTCCTTCCCCCCCTGGGGGAAGGAGCCGAACA
>QBMB01000175.1 GCA_003241965.1 Burkholderiales bacterium
GGAGGAGAACCGGCGCAGCCGGTTCGGGGGACAGCCGCGGAGCCGTGCGCCGTGGCCGCCGATGACCGGACCAGCCGGAGAAAACCAACCAGAGAAAACCTACACAGAAGCCCAGAAGCCAAGGTGCGGCTCACTCGCTTCCTCGATCAACACCGGTCCGATGCATTCGATGGAATGCGGTGATGCGTTGAACACATCGCGACACGACAACTCCGCATCGCGCTGCGCCACAACTTCGCCGCGAAAAACACGAAGCCGCACCGCGTCGATGCCGAACACCACACGCCCGATGTTGCTCCAGAAGATCGCGCCAGCGCACATCACACACGGCTCGGCGGAGGAGTAAATCGTGGCGCGCGACAACGTCTCGCGGTCCACCACCGGGCTCACCTGGCGCACTGCGTTGGTCTCGGCGTGGCCAGTGCAATCGCCCGTCTCGCCGGTGCTGTTCCAGGCCTCTGCCAGCACACGGCCGTCGTCGGCGACCACCACCGCGCCAAAGGGTCGGTTGCCTCGGTCGCGCGCCACGCGAGACCAGCCAATGGCTTGGCGCATGTACAGGCCGTCGCGTTCGTTGATGGGCGTTTCCGCGTCCATCACGCTTTCACCACTCGCTGGTTGGCGGCGGGCAGCATGGCGCGGTTGAACACGCCTTCCACGCTGGGGCGCGTCTTCAAACCGTACACGCTGACCACCTCGTCCACCTGCTCTTCGAGCGTGCGTTTGAGCACGTCGCCCAGGCCATGGCCCTTGGTGTCGGCGGCGGCAATGTACTGCTGCGTGATGCGCCAGCGCTCCAGCTCCACAGCTTCGTTCAGGATGGGTTCGCGCACCTTGGTGGCCGCAATCGCCGCAGCCGGGTCGGCCATGCTCTCCAGAATGGCGCGGTTGGTCGCGCGCAGGAAACCGGCCACGGCGGCAGGGTTCTGCGTGGTCATGGCGTTGCTCGCCAGGATCGCGTTGCCATACAGGTTCACGCCGGCTTGCTGGTACTGGAGGATGGAGAGATCGTCCAGCTTCATGCGTGCGAACAGCGACACGGCAGAGTCGTGGAAATAGGTGGCGCCGTCCACATCACCGCGCACCACCACGTTGTCGCGCGAGGAGAAGTCGGTGGTGGACCACTGGAAGAAGTCGTCCTTCACGCGCAGCTTGCGCGCCACCATGGGCCAGGCGCGGCGGGTGGACTCCACCGCGGCGGCGGCGATCTTTTTGCCTTCCAGGCTGCGCCAGTCGCTGGTGATGCCCCGGTCCTTGCGGCCGATGATCGCGAACGGTGCGCGGTTGTAGTACTGGTAGACCGCCTGCACCAAAGGCGTGCCGGTCTGGCTGGCCTGGAACTCGATGAGCGAGCTGATGTCGCCCAGACCCATCTGGTACACGCCGCTGGCGATGCGCGTGATGGAGGCCACCGAGCCGGCGCCCACGTCGATGCTCACGTCCAGGCCTTCGTCCTTGTAGTAGCCGCGCTGCTGCGCGAGGAAGAAGGGCGAGGTCTGTCCGGTGATGCGGAAATCGAGCGTGAACTTGATGGGGGTGAGCTTGGGGGCCGACTGGCTCCACACGGCGGGCGCGCCCAGTGTGGCGAGGGCGGCGATGCTGCTGGACGAGGCGATGAAGAGGCGGCGTTGCATGGTGTTGCTCCTGAAGAAAGAACTTGTTCCAACCCGCTGGGCCGGGCGGCCACAGGGGACGTACAAGAGCAATTTCCGGGCGGGGGGCTGGGCACCCGCTGAACGCTTCTACTCTGCGAAACAGTGATACGCACAAGCCATGCCAGCCTTGACTGGCCAAAACAGTGCGCCACCATGGCCTGTGTTTTGCTAGCATCCCCACCCAGAGTAGAAGCGTTCAGCACCGCGCCATGCGGAGCAGGAAATTGCTCTTGAGATTCCTCAAGCCAATTTTTTCAGGAGCGCCTCCATGCTGGTCACCCAACAGCCCGTCTTCCGCCGTTACTGGCACGCCGTCATGCCGCTGAGCCAGCTGGCCGACGGCCCCAAGCCCTTCACCCTGCTGGGTGAAGACATCGTTCTCTTCCTCGACGAACACGGCGAGCCCGCCGCACTGAAGGACCGCTGCTGCCACCGCACCGCCAAACTCAGCAAGGGCTGGTGCAAGGACGGCAACATCCAGTGCGGCTACCACGGCTGGGTCTACAACCGCAGCGGGCGCGTGGTCATGATTCCCCAGTATCCGGTGGACCGCGAGATCCCCAAGGACTACGGCACCACTGCCTACCACTGCACGGCACGCCATGGCTACGCGTGGGTGGCGCTGGAAGACCCGGTGGCCGACATCCCCTTGATGCCGGAATTCGAGCTTGAGGGCTGGCGCACCATCTTCCAGTTTTACGAAACCTGGAACACGAGCCCGGTGCGTGCGCTAGAAAACTCCTTCGACAACTCGCACTTCAGCTTTGTGCACCGCGCCACCTTCGGCGTGGCTGCGTCACCGGCACCGAGCAAGTACGAGCTGGTGGAGAACGAAGCTGGCTTTTACGCCGAGACGGTGATCGACGCGGCGAACCCCGAGCGCTTCCAGCGCATCAGCGGTGTGAAGGATGCGATCACGCAGCGCCACATGCGCAACGCGTACTACCAGCCGTTCTCACGCCGGCTGGACATCGAATACCCGAGCGGTATTCGCCACGTCATCATCAACGCGTTCACCCCCATCGACGATGGCCGCATGCAGTTGTGCCAATGGCTGTTCCGCAATGACACGGAGGCGGATTGCCCGGCGCAGATGCTGATCGATTTCGACGACGAGATCACACGCGAGGACAAGGACATTCTCGAATCGACCGACCCGGATGCGGTGGTGGATCTGCGTCGGCGCGGTGTGGAGTATTCAATGGACTCGGATCGGCCGGGGATTCTGATTCGTCGTCGGTTGATGGCTCTGTTGTCTGCGGCTGGGGAGGCGGAGGTTCATCGCTGAGGTTTTTGTGCCTGCACCTCGCGGGACTCGAGATCGCACGGCGCTCTGCTCCGCGAATGTCCCCCGGCGGCTGGTGCCGCCTCCTCCTGATACTCTGACCCCGCTCTCCTTGCACCCAAGAGAGCCCGCCGTTT
>QBMB01000176.1 GCA_003241965.1 Burkholderiales bacterium
GTGTTGTCATGTTCACGGCCGGGAGTTTGGGGGCGCGCCGAGTATGGCGCTGTTCGCCAGCGCACCCGGGCGTTGTGTGGCGGACACGCCCTTGCAATCCCCCCGTTCGTGCTTAAATGCCTTCCATGTGGAATCCATATGGATGGAAAAATGAAAATTCGATCAACTGAAGCCCGCCCCCGGGTGGGTGACTCCGAGAAGATGACCGTCAACCTGGGGGTCGTCGATCTCGGTCAGGTCGATCTGCTGGTGCAGGAAGGCTTCTATTCGAACCGCTCGGATCTCGTACGCACGGCGGTTCGCAACCTGCTCGCCACCCACGCCGAGACCCTCAGGCAAACCGTGGCCCGCAAGACGCTGATGCTGGGCCTGCAGCACCTCACCCGCGCCGAGCTGGAGCGCACCGTGGCCGCCGGCGAGAAGTTGCGCATCCAGGTGGTGGGCCTGGCCCGCATCGACGACGACGTAACGCCCGAGCTCGCGCTGGCCGCCATCGAAACCGTCTCCGTGCTGGGCGCCTTCCACGCCAGCCCCGCCGTGCGCCGTGCCCTGGCCGCGCGCACCGTCTGATCTCATTTGAAAAGAACCCCATTGAAAAACCGCACGCCCCCACCGGCCACTCTGGCCATGAACATCAACGACACCCTGAGCAAGGCGTTCGCGCAGGCCGGGCTTGATGCCCGCTCCGGACCGCTCAAGGGCGTGACGGACACCATCCGCAAGGCGCTCGCCTCGGCTGGCCTGGGCGGTGGACCTGCGGGCGCGCCAGCCGATACCGGCGTGATCGATGTGGTGGCGCGTGACGTGTCCGCCCAGCCCACGACCACGAGCGCGGGCGGGTTCATGGCCCGCACGCTGCACCACCCCGGCGGTGTGCTTGACTACAAGCTGTACCAGCCCGCTGCGCGCGCTGGTGCGCCCAAGCGCCTGATGCCTTTGATCGTGATGCTGCACGGCTGCACCCAGTCGGCCGAGGACTTTGCCGCCGGCACGCAGATGAACCGCCTGGCCGACGAACACGGCTTTCTGGTGCTCTACCCCGAGCAATCGGCCAGCGCCAACGCGTCGCGCTGCTGGAACTGGTTCCGCCCGCAAGACCAGGTGCGAGAGGGCGGCGAGCCCGCGCTCATCGCCGCCATGGTGAAGACCGTCATGGACGAGCAACCGGTGGATGCTCAGCGCGTGTTCGTGGCCGGGCTGTCGGCCGGTGCGGCCATGGCGGTGATCCTGGGCGAGACCTGGCCCGACCTCTTTGCCGCCGTGGGTGCCCATTCCGGCCTGCCGTTTGCGGCTGCGCACGACGTTCCCTCGGCCATGGCCGCCATGAAGGGCCGTGGAGCGCTGGGCGGCGCTCGCTTCCCCGGCACCAGCGCCGATCCCCGGCGCAGCGCCACCCACGCGGTGCCGACCATCGTGTTCCACGGCGACCGCGACCACACCGTGCAGCAGAGCAACGGCCAGCACATCACCGAGCAGGCACGCAACACGGAACAGCCCTTGAGCGCCAGCAGCGAGACCGGCACCGCCGCCGGCGGTCGCCGCTATACCCGCGAAGTGCACGCGGATGCTGCAGGCCGCGCCTGGGTGGAGCAGTGGACCGTGCACGGTGCCGGCCACGCGTGGTCCGGTGGTGATGCCGCAGGCACCTACACCGACAACGCCGGGCCCGATGCCTCGGCCGAGATGCTGCGTTTTTTCCTGGCGCAGCCGCGTGGATGAGTCCTCGGTGTCAGCGCCTTCACGCCGCCTGCTGGCCACGCTGCGGGCGCGCTTTGACGGCGCTGCCTTGAGCGTGACGCCGTCTGGCCATGTCGACCCGACCTTTCACCCACCCACCGCCGCCAAAGCCGCGCAGTGGGCCCCGCTGCACGCCTGGTGTTTCATGGGCACCGGTGACGGACGCAGCCCGCTGCTGCAGCCCACACGCGCGCCGCAGGTGGATCAACGCTTCTCGGTGGCGGTGTGGTATGCCGCCGGGGACCCGCAGGTTGCCGTGATCGAAGCCTTCAGCCGCCATCTCGACGGCAGCCACCGGCTGCTGGCGGCCGGGGGTGCCTGGGCGTGCCTGTGGCTGCGCTTGCGGGTGAAGGCCGGCGATGTGGCGTGGTGGCGCCATCGCCGGCCCACCGACCCGTGGGACTGCGATGGCGCGTTCGTCACGGCGGTTTTCACATCCGGTGCGCTGGCTGGTGGTGCAGCGTGGGCGCAGCGACATCGCCGAGCGGCTGAGCTTGACCGGGCTGGAAGTGCAACGGCTTCAGCCGCCCGCAGCCGATCGGTGAAACGAGGGCACGACCAGCACCGCAGCGGTACTGGCACCATCGGCGCCCACGCTCTGGATGAGTTCGGGCAGCGGCTCTTCGTGCTCGAAGAACACACGCCCGCGCACCACCACCACCAGCGCCGGGTTGAGCGAAGCGCTGCGCACCGCCTTGATGGTGGCCGCCATGCGCGGCATCCAGTCTTCGCGGCTGAAGGCCAGGCTCAGCGACAGGTCCACCACATCGAACCACTCCCGCTTGACCAGTTTGGTCAGGGCGGGCGTGTCTTCTGGAAACTCACAGCGCGTGTCCCAGCCTTCGCGCCACATCATCTCGGCGTCGAACACCGCGCCCATCAGGTGCTGTTCACCCGGCAGCGGCGCAATGAGGATTCGGCCCTGCATGCGCTCCAGCGGGCGCTCGTTGTGGTCCGCCTCCAGGCAAAGCTTGCGAAACGACTGCTGCAGCCGGCCCAGGCCCAGCGTCACGTCGAATTCGGCGACCTCTGGGCTTCCGACGAGGTCTCCGA
>QBMB01000177.1 GCA_003241965.1 Burkholderiales bacterium
GCCCAGGGCGGCAATGGCGGTCGAGATGAGGATGTTGCGTAGTTTCATTGAGTTCTCCAGGTTCGCAGCGTTGATGTGTTGCGGTCGATGCTGCGTTTCGTCAACCACAGGACCGATGGTCGGCGCCGCCGTCGCAACCTGTGTGTCGGCCGATGCAGAGGCATGTTTCATTTGCAACACCACCGGCGCCTTGGCGCCCTGACCGGCAGCGCTCAGGCCTGGCCCAGGTGCTGGAACAGCCCGCCCGGCAAACGCCCGACGGTGCCGTCCAGCTCCAGTTCGAGCAGGCGGGCCTGCAGGTGCGCGGTGTCCAGCCCGGTGCGGGCTTGCAGCGCGTCCAGGCTCACCGGGTCAAAGCCCATGGCGTCCAGCAGCTTGTCCGGCTCACCGCCCTCGTCGGCTTCGGCCGGCTCGGTGGTGAGCGAGCGCGGCTCGACGATGCGCAGGTCTTCCAGGATGTCCTGCGCCGACTCGACCAGCTTGGCGCCCTGGCGGATGAGTGCATGGCAGCCGCGCGACTGCGGTGCATGGATCGAACCCGGAATGGCGAACACCTCGCGCCCTTGTTCGGCGGCCAGCCGCGCGGTGATCAGCGAGCCCGACTTCAAGGTGGCTTCCACCACCAGCGTGCCCTGTGACAAGCCCGCAATCAGGCGGTTGCGCTGGGGAAAATTGGCGGCCAGCGGCGGTGTGCCCAGCGGGTACTCGCTCACGATGGCGCCGTGTGCCGCGATGCGGTGCGCCAGCGACAGGTGGCGCCTGGGGTAGACGCGGTCCAGCCCGGTGCCCACCACCGCGATGGTCGGTGCGCCGCCTTCGAGAGCGCCCGCGTGCGCCGCGCCGTCCACACCCAGGGCCATGCCCGAGACCACACACACGCCGGCCTGGCCGAGGGCACGGGCGAACTGGTGCGCGTTGGCTTCGCCCTGCGGCGTGGGGTTGCGGCTGCCCACCATGGCCAGACGGCGTGGATGCGCCAGCACCGCCAGATCACCCATCACGTAGAGAAACACGGGCGGGTCGGCCATCTGCAGCAGGTCGGGTGGGAAGCGGGGATCGGCCAGGGTCAGCACGTGTCGGTCAGCGACTGCGGCCAGCCAGGCGAGCACCTGCTCCACCTGGGTGTCGAGTGTGTCGGGAACCTGCTGCAGCGCCTGAGCGGTCTTGGGCCCCACCACCGTCTGCAGGGCGCTGGGTGATTGCTCAAAAACCGCCTCGGGCAGGCCGAAGGCGGCCAGCAGCTTGCGCGCGGTGTCTTTGCCCACGCCGGGCGTGAGCAGCAGACGCAGCCAGGCGGCCAGCTCCTGCGGCTGCATCGCGACTTACGGGTTGGTGAAGCGGTCGCCGATCTTCACGCCATCGGCAATCTGCAGGATCAGGGCGTAGGAGACCTTGTCGAAGGTGCGGAACACCATCATCAGGCCGTTGCGCTCACCGGGCAGGCGCAACTCGGGTCGGGCCGTGTCGGTGCTGTCGGTGATGAGGTTGCTCTCGCGCTGCAGCGCCAGCACATGACCACGCTCGATACCGTGTTCCCGTCCGCGGTTGATGGTGACCACCTGGTTCTGGCCGGCGAAGTTCACCGCGTTGCCGTACACCGAAACGATCTGGCCGGTGTGGATGCCTTCGGGGGCGCGCGGCACGAAATTGGTCAGCTCGCGCGGCGGCTCGGGCAGCAGGCGGTCGCCGATGCGCATTTCTTCCTTGGCCGCCACGATGTCGATCGAGGCCGGCACGAGTTCGGTCACGGCCTTGCCGTCGCCATCGCGGCCCGGGCGGGTGGTCTCACCCGTCACGACGCTGGCCTTGCCCACGTACTGGGCCTCGTAGCCCAGAATCTGGCTGGTGGTGGGGTCGCGCAGCGGGGTGGCGTTGCGGAACACGCGGTACTGGGTGGACTTGCCATCCACCACCGACAGGGGTTCGGTGGCTGGCCCGTCGATGTACTGGGCGCGGGCGTAAGCGCGGTCACCACGGCTGAGCAGCACGCGGTTTTCCTGCGTGGCCACGATGCGGGGTGCGCGCGAGAACGTGGCTTCGTCCACGATCAGCGGCTCGGTCAGGAACGACTCGACAGCCTGCAGGTTGACCGGCGGAACCGCCGAGTCGCCCAGGCTTTCATAACGGGTGCGGGGCGAGACACGCACCGTCTCGCTGTCGCCACCACCACCCGGTGCCCGGGTGGTCAAGCGAGCGCGGCCATTGGACTTGTCCAGATACAGGACCTGACCGGGGTAGATGCGGTGCGGGTTCTTGATGTCGTCCAGGTTCATGCCCCAGAGCTCGGGCCAGCGCCAGGGCGTCTTCAGGAAGATGCCCGCGATGGCCCACAGGGTGTCGCCGCGCTTGATGGTGTAGCTGTCGGGTGCGTTGGGCGCCAGCTCGGACAGCGGCACACCCGTTTGCGCCACCTGGGTGGCGGTGGCGCGCTGGCCAGGGGTGATGGGGAAATTTTGCGCGGACACGGCGGCTGCCCATGTGGCAGCGATCAGGGCGACTGCGCAAACCACGGGCCGCAGAGGGCGGGTG
>QBMB01000017.1:0-3730 GCA_003241965.1 Burkholderiales bacterium
GTCCACGGGCGCACCGCATACATGGTGGCCTGCGGGCCTGGAACACACCAACACCTTGCCGGGCTTCGAGCCCTTCATTCGCGGCCCGCAGGCCACCATGTATGCGGTGCGCCCGTGGACGATCCGGCAGTACGCGGGCTTCTCCACCGCCGAAGAGAGCAACGCTTTCTACCGCAAGGCGCTCGCAGCCGGCGGGCAGGGCGTGTCGGTCGCGTTCGACCTGGCCACCCACCGCGGTTACGACAGTGACCACCCGCGTGTGACCGGCGACGTGGGCAAGGCCGGCGTGGCGATCGACAGCGTGGAAGACATGAAGGTCTTGTTCGACCAGATCCCGCTGGACAAGGTGTCGGTCTCCATGACCATGAACGGCGCGGTGCTGCCGGTGCTGGCGGGCTACGTGGTGGCGGCCGAAGAGCAGGGTGTGGCGCAAGACCAGTTGAGCGGAACGATCCAGAACGACATCCTCAAGGAGTTCATGGTCCGCAACACCTACATCTACCCACCCGAGCCGTCGATGAAGATCATTGGCGACATCATCGAGTACACCGCGGGCCACATGCCCAAGTTCAACTCGATCTCGATCTCGGGCTACCACATGCAGGAAGCCGGCGCCAACCAGGCGCTGGAGCTGGCCTTCACGCTGGCCGATGGGCAGGAGTATGTGAAGACGGCGATCGCCAAGGGCATGGACGTGGACGGCTTCGCCGGGCGCCTGAGTTTCTTCTGGGCGATCGGCATGAACTTCTACCTGGAGATCGCCAAGATGCGCGCAGCCCGCCTGCTGTGGACACGCATCATGAAAGGCTTCAACGCCAAGAACCCCAAGAGCCTGATGCTGCGCACCCACTGCCAGACCTCGGGCTGGAGCCTGACCGAGCAGGACCCGTACAACAACGTGGTGCGCACCACCATCGAGGCCATGGCTGCGGTGTTCGGCGGCACGCAGTCGCTGCACACGAACTCGTTTGACGAAGCCATCGCGCTGCCCACCGAGTTCAGTTCACGGATCGCGCGCAACACGCAGCTGATCATTCAGGAAGAGACCCACATCCCCAACGTGGTCGACCCCTGGGCCGGCAGCTACATGATGGAGAGCCTCACGCAGGAGATGGCCGACAAGGCCTGGGCCATCATCGAAGAAGTGCAGGCCATGGGCGGCATGACCAAGGCGGTGGACAGCGGCTGGGCCAAGCTCAAGATCGAAGCGGCCGCGGCCGAGAAACAGGCACGCATCGACTCGGGCAAGGACGTGATCGTCGGCGTCAACAAGTACAAGCTCAAGACCGAAGACGCGATCGAAGCGCGCGACATCGACAACGTGGCGGTGCGCGACGGACAGATCGAGCGGCTGAAAAAGATCAAGGCCACGCGCGACAGCGCCAAGGTGCAGGCCGCGCTGGATGCGCTCACCGCATCGGCCGAGAGTGGTGAGGGCAACCTGCTCGACCTGAGCATCCAGGCCATGCGCCTGCGCGCCACCGTGGGCGAGGTGAGCGACGCGTTGGAAAAGGTTTTCGGGCGCCACCGCGCCGATACACAAA
Source organism: Burkholderiales bacterium (assembly GCA_003241965.1). Classification (GTDB taxonomy): domain Bacteria; phylum Pseudomonadota; class Gammaproteobacteria; order Burkholderiales; family Burkholderiaceae_C; genus Hydrogenophaga. Next base: position 1,545 of record QBMB01000017.1, read on the forward strand.
AGGTGACCGGTGTGTACGCTGCTGCCTACGATTCCGCCGAGGGCTGGGACGCCCTCAAGACCGAGATCAACGCCTTTGCAGAAGCGCAGGGCCGCCGCCCGCGCGTGATGATCAGCAAGCTCGGACAGGACGGCCACGACCGCGGCGCCAAGGTGGTGGCCACGGCCTTTGCCGACCTGGGCTTTGACGTGGACATGGGGCCGCTGTTCCAGACGCCCGAGGAGTGCGCGCGACAGGCCATTGAAAACGATGTGCACGCAGTCGGTGTGTCCACGCTGGCTGCCGGCCACAAGACGCTGGTGCCGGCCATCATTGCCGAGCTGAAGAAGCAGGGCGCCGACGACATCATCGTGTTCGTGGGCGGCGTGATTCCGCGCCAGGATTACGAGATGCTGTATGAGGCCGGCGTGAAGGGAATTTACGGCCCGGGCACACCGATTCCGGCGAGTGCCAAGGATGTGCTTGAGCAGATCCGCAAGGCATTGGCTGGAAAGACGACCTGAATGTGATACCGTAATACGGTATTTACTCAGGAGATCATCATGGCTGTATCTGTTCGCATGGACCCCTTGCTCGAGAAAGAGCTGGAGCTGGCCGCCCGTCGCCAGGGCGTGACCAAGTCCCAGTTCATCGTGGACGCGGTGGAGCGCGCGCTCGGCCGCAAGAACCCTTACGACCTGTTGGTGGCCTTGAAGGCTGAAGAGTCGCAGGCCGAGTACAAGGCCGTGGCCAAGGCGTTCAAGGGCGAAGAGCAGCCCTACGACACCGACGCATCGCGCGCCGCCATCGTGAAAAAACTCAAGGCCAAGCATGGCAGCCGTGCTGGTTGACGCGGGACCGATGGTGGCGGTGTTCGGGGCGAGGCAGCCCCGGGCCAAGCACTACCTGGATCTGTTCAAGAAGGCGGCCGACATGAACTGGTCGCTCTCCACCACCTTGCCTTGTGTGGTGGAGGCCAGCTACCTTCTGGCGCCGCCGCAGCGCTACACGTTCCTGCGCTGGGTGGGTGCCGGCGCGCTGTCGGTGTTTCCGTTTCAGCAGGAGATGCTCGACGAATTTGTGGGCCTGATGCAGCGCTACACCGAAGCGCCACGCACCGAAATGGACCTGGCCGACGCTTCGCTGGTCTGGCTCGCGTCCGACACCGGCGTGACCACCATCATGACCACCGATGTGCGCGACTTCTCGCGCTACCGGCTGCCCGACGGGCGAGGCTTCGACATCCTGTGACCACCGAACCGTTGAACGCCGTGGCGACACTGCAAACCCTTCTGCATGGCGAACCCATGCCCCAGCGCCGCACGATCGCCAAAGCCATCACCTTGCTCGAATCCACCCGCGCCGACCACCGCGCGCAGGGCGACGAGTTGCTCACGGCTTTGCTGCCGCACACCGGGCAGGCCTTCCGTCTGGGCATCAGCGGTGTGCCGGGCGTGGGCAAGAGCACCTTCATTGAGGCGCTGGGTCTGTTCCTCATCGACAAGGGCCACCGCGTGGCGGTGCTCACGGTGGACCCGTCCAGCACTGTGTCGGGCGGCTCCATCCTGGGCGACAAGACGCGCATGGAAAAGCTCTCGATGCACGAGCAGGCCTACATCCGCCCCAGTCCGAGCAGCGGCACGCTGGGTGGCGTGGCCGAGAAGACGCGCGAGGGCATGCTGGTCTGCGAGGCCGCGGGTTACGACATCGTGATCGTCGAGACCGTGGGCGTGGGCCAGAGCGAGACTGCCGTGAGCGGCATGACCGACATGTTCGTGCTGATGCAGCTGCCCAACGCGGGAGACGATCTGCAGGCGATCAAGAAGGGCGTGATGGAGTTGGCCGATCTGGTGGTCATCAACAAGGCCGACATCGACCCCGACGCTGCGACCCGCGCGCGAGCACAGATCACCTCCAGCCTTCGCCTGCTCGGCTTGCAGGGCCACCCCGAACACGCTCACCACAACGAAGCGGTGTGGCACCCGCAGGTGATCCAGCTCAGTGCATTGCTCGGCCGTGGTGTCGACGCCTTCTGGACCGAGGTGTCGCGGTTTCGCGCGCTGCAGACCGCCAATGGCCAGTTGGGCATGCGCCGCCAGCAGCAGGCCCGCGCCTGGATGTGGGATCGCATCGACGCCGGCCTCAAACAACGTTTCCGCGCGCACCCGCAGGTGCGCGCCGCCCTGGACGACGCCACGCAGCGCGTG
>QBMB01000017.1:3760-11417 GCA_003241965.1 Burkholderiales bacterium
GTGCTGGCCGGTACCTTGCCCGCCAGCACCGCCGCGCGCCTGCTGCTCGACCTTTTCGACTGAATCCCCGCCTTTTTCTGGAGCACAACACCATGCAGGACATCCTCGAACAACTCGAAGAAAAACGCGCTGCTGCGCGTCTAGGCGGTGGCGAAAAACGCATTGCTGCGCAACACGCCAAGGGAAAACTGAGCGCGCGCGAACGCCTGGAGGTGCTGCTGGACGAAGGCACCTTCGAAGAGTGGGACATGTTTGTCGAACACCGCTGCACCGACTTCGGCATGCAGGACAACAAGATCCCCGGTGACGGCGTGGTCACCGGCTACGGCATGATCAACGGCCGCCTGGTGTTCGTGTTCAGCCAGGACTTCACGGTGTTCGGCGGCGCGCTGTCTGAAGCGCACGCCGAGAAGATCTGCAAGGTGATGGACCAGGCCATGAAGGTCGGCGCGCCGGTGATCGGTCTGAACGACTCGGGCGGCGCGCGCATCCAGGAAGGTGTGGCCTCGCTCGGTGGTTACGCCGATGTGTTCCAGCGCAACGTGATGGCCAGTGGCGTCGTGCCGCAGATCAGCATGATCATGGGGCCGTCTGCCGGCGGTGCGGTGTACTCGCCCGCCATGACCGACTTCATCTTCATGGTGAAGGACTCGGCATACATGTTCGTCACCGGCCCCGAGGTGGTGAAGACTGTGACGCACGAGGAGGTGACGGCCGAGGAGCTGGGCGGCGCCATCACGCACACCACGCGCAGCGGCGTGGCCGACCTCGCTTTCGAGAACGATGTGGAGGCGCTGCTGATGCTGCGCCGGCTCTACAACTACCTGCCGCTGAACAACCGCGAGAAAGCCCCGGTTCGCCCCAGCGGCGACCCGATCGACCGCATGGATCTCAGCCTGGACACGCTGGTGCCGGAGAACCCGAACAAGCCCTACGACATGAAGGAACTGATCGTCAAGACCGTGGACGACGGTGACTTCTTTGAGCTGCAGCCCGAGTACGCGAAGAACATCCTGATCGGCTTTGCGCGCATGGACGGCCAGACCGTGGGCATCGTGGCCAACCAGCCGCTGGTGTTGGCCGGTTGTCTGGACATCAAGAGCTCCATCAAGGCCGCGCGCTTCGTGCGCTTTTGTGATGCCTTCAATATTCCCGTGATCACGTTTGTGGACGTGCCCGGCTTCATGCCCGGCACTTCGCAGGAGTACGGCGGCATCATCAAGCACGGCGCCAAGCTGCTCTATGCCTACGCCGAGTGCACGGTGCCAAAGATCACTGTGATCACGCGCAAGGCTTATGGCGGTGCCTACGACGTGATGAGTTCCAAGCACCTGCGCGGTGACGTGAACTTCGCCTGGCCCCACGCGGAGATTGCGGTGATGGGCGCCAAGGGCGCGGTGGAGATCATCTTCCGCGAGGAGAAGAAGGACCCGGCCAAGCTCGCGATGCGCGAAGCCGAGTACAAGGCCCGCTTCGCCAACCCCTTCGTGGCGGGCGCGCGCGGCTTCATCGACGACGTGATCCTGCCGCACGAGACACGCAAGCGGATCTGTCGCAGCCTGGTCATGCTGAAAGACAAGAAGCTTGAAAACCCGTGGCGCAAGCACGGCAACATCCCGCTGTGAGTCGAACCGAGAACAAGAACATGTTTACCAAGATCCTGATTGCCAACCGCGGCGAGATCGCTTGCCGCGTGATCGCTACCGCCAAGAAGATGGGCATTGCCACCGTGGCGGTGTACTCCGAGGCCGACAAGGAAGCGCGCCACGTGCAACTGGCCGACGAGGCCGTGTTGATCGGCCCGGCGCCTTCGCGCGAGAGTTACCTCGTGGCCGACAAGATCATTGCTGCCGCCAAACAGACCGGTGCGCAGGCCATCCACCCCGGATACGGCTTCCTGTCGGAAAACGAAGCCTTTGCGCGCCGCGTGGAAGAAGAGGGCATGGCCTTCATCGGGCCCAAACACTTCAGCATCGCGGCCATGGGCGACAAGATCGCGTCCAAGAAGCTGGCCAACGCGGCCAAGGTCAATACCATCCCGGGCTGGAACGACGCCATCGAATCCGCCGAGCGCGCCGTGGAGATCGCCCGTGACATCGGCTACCCGGTGATGATCAAGGCGAGTGCCGGCGGTGGGGGCAAGGGTCTGCGTGTGGCCTTCAACGACAAGGAAGCCCTGGAGGGTTTCACCGCGTGTCAGAACGAGGCGCGCAACAGCTTCGGCGACGACCGCATCTTCATCGAGAAATTCGTGCTGGAGCCACGCCACATCGAGATCCAGGTGCTGGGCGATTCGCACGGCAACGTGATCTACCTGAACGAGCGCGAGTGCTCGATCCAGCGCCGCCACCAGAAGGTGATCGAAGAGGCGCCGTCGCCTTTCATCTCTGACGCCACACGCAAGGCCATGGGCGAGCAAGCCGTGGCGCTGGCCAAGGCGGTGAACTACCAAAGCGCGGGCACGGTGGAGTTCGTGGTCGGCAAGGACCAGGACTTCTACTTTCTGGAGATGAACACGCGCCTGCAGGTGGAGCACCCGGTGACCGAGTGCATCACCGGCGTTGACCTGGTGGAACTCATGATCCGCGTGGCCGCCGGCGAGAAGCTGCCGCTCACGCAAGCCGATGTGAAGCGCGATGGCTGGGCGATCGAATGCCGCATCAACGCCGAAGACCCGTTCCGCAACTTCTTGCCCAGCACCGGGCGCCTGGTGCGTTTTGCGCCGCCCGCGCAGAGCATGTGGCAGGGCAACACGGCTGATCTGCTGGGCGTGCGCGTGGACACGGGCGTGCAGGACGGTGGCGAGATCCCGATGTTTTACGACTCGATGATCGCCAAGCTGATCGTGCACGGCAAAGACCGGCTGGATGCCATCGCCAAAATGCGCGAAGCGCTCAACGGATTCGTCATTCGAGGTATCAGCAGCAACATTCCGTTCCAGGCGGCGCTGCTCGCGCATCCGAAATTTGTGGCGGGCGACTTCAACACCGGCTTCATCGCCGAGCACTACGGCCACGGCTTTCGCGCCGAAGATGTGCCGCACGACGATGCCGATTTTCTGGTGGCGCTGGCGGCTTTCGTGCGGCGCAAGTCGCGTGAACGCGCGGCGGGCCTGTCCGGTCAGCTGCCCGGCTACGGCGTGAAGGTGGGACATGATTTCTGCGTGATCGTGCTGGGCGCCACGGGTGAGCATGTCTACAAGCCGGTGCATGTGGACGAGGTTGTGGGCGAGCTCGGCTCTGCGGTGGTCACGGTGGCGGGCAAGCGTTACGCCATGAGCAGCCCCTCGCGCCTGAACGACATCTGCATCACCGGGCAGAGCAACGGCGAGCCCTTCACGGCACAGATCGAGCGCGGCACGCCACGCAACCCGCTGGCGCTGGTGGTGCAGCACAACGGCACCCGCATCGAGACCATGGTGGTCTCACCGCGCATGGCCGAGCTGCATGCGCTCATGCCGTTCAAGGCACCGGCCGACATGAGCAAATATGTGCTCTCGCCCATGCCCGGTCTGCTGGTGGAGGTGGCGGTGCAGCCCGGTCAGAAGGTGCAGGCGGGCGAGCGTGTGGCGGTGATTGAAGCCATGAAGATGGAGAACGTTTTGTTTGCCGCGGCCGATGGCGTGGTGGGCAAGGTGCTGGCTTCCAAGGGCGAATCGCTGGTGGTGGACCAGCCCATCGTCGAGTTCGAATGAGCCTCTCAGGGCTCGCTGCCCCACAGACACATGCGTTTGAATTGCGCTACCCTGCAGCGTATGACGACTCTGAAGGGAACTGCATGCGGCAAGGTTTGGCTTTCGCGCTGGGGTATTTGCGCAATCCAAGGCGGGTGGGCGCCATCGCACCAGCTTCCAAGGCACTTGCGCAGGCCATCCTGCACGAGGTGTTGCGGGCCGAGCCGACGGTGCTGATCGAGGTCGGTGCCGGCACCGGTGCCATCACCCGGGCCCTGTTGCCGGCGCTGTCCCGGGTCGAACGTTTCATGGTGATCGAGCGTGATCCCGGCTTTGCCCAGTTGCTGCGCAAGAACTTTCCCGATCTGGAGGTGCTGCACCATTGCGCCACCCGGCTCGACGCACTGGATATCGAGGCACGGTGCCCGGTCACGGTGGTGTCTTCGTTGCCCCTGCTGTCCATGCAGCGCGAGGAGGCCCACGGCTGTATTGACGCCATGGTGGCACTGATTGAAAACCGCCCGGGCTCGCGTTTGATCCAGTACACCTACGCCTCGCCGCATCTGCGGCCGTTCAAGGACATTCCCATTGGCTGGCGCTGGCGGCGCGCGGCGTCCATCTGGGCCAACCTGCCACCGGCCACGGTGTGGACGCTGGAGCAGGCCAGTCACCCCTCGCATCCCTCACACACCCACAATGGGTTTCACTGACACATGAGCACATCGGCATCCCCCGTCCGTCCCTTCAAGGTGCTGGGCGTCCAGCAGATCGCCATCGGCGGGCCCGACAAACAGCGCCTGCAAAAACTCTGGGTCGACATGCTGGGCCTGGAGGTCACCGGTACCTTTCGCAGTGAACGCGAGAACGTCGACGAGGACATCTGCGCCATCGGCAGCGGGCCGTTCAAGGTCGAGGTTGACCTGATGCAACCGCTGGACCCTGACAAGAAGCCCGCTGTGCACACCACACCGCTCAACCACATCGGTCTGTGGATCGACGACCTGCCCACCGCCGTGGACTGGCTGACCGCCCAGGGCGTGCGGTTTGCGCCTGGGGGCATCCGCAAAGGCGCAGCGGGTTTTGACATCACCTTCCTGCACCCCAAGGCGAACGACGAATTCCCGATTGCTGGCGAAGGCGTGTTGATCGAGCTGGTGCAGGCGCCGCCCGAGGTGGTCAGCGCGTTTGCCCGGCTCTCGGCCCAACCCGGCTGAGGGCGCGCACCCGCCGAAACGCGGAGCAGTGCGGCTTTTCAGCCGCTGTTCCGCAGAATGCACCGGACGCAGGCGGCCTACGCTGGAGGTGTCCAGCGGGCGCGTGTTTGCGCCGCTGGCTCCACACCTCCCAGGAGCCCGCCATGAGCACGGTCCCGACCCGACAGTCGCCAGAAGCCGCATTTCCACCGCAGCCCACACCGGTGCGCCAACGCACGCGCAACACCGCGCAACTCTGGCCGCACGACCTGCTGGAAGCCTTTTGCCTGCGCATGTCCAGCCAGGGCATGTGCGTGAGCAGCGCGCTCATGCAGCACGACCGGCGCTACGGTCTGGAGCAACTCTCGCACGCCCACAACATGGCCGATGACGCGCTGCGCGTGATGGCGGTGCAACTGTTCCGGCACTTTGAAGCCCGTCAATCGGGGATTTCCGCTCCCCATTGAGCGCGCGTGGTGTCTCAAGCCAGCCCTGTTCTGGTCGATAAAGACGCAACCCCACAGAGGAGAGATTCACGCATGTCCGGCCTTCACCCCTTGTCCCCCGGCGTCTGGCTGATGCGGCGCTTGCGCCTGCGCAGCAAGTTGCTGCTGCTGGCCGCCGCCTCCTTGCTGCCGCAAGCCGCCATCTGGGTGATCTCGGGGCCGCCAACGGCCAGCGCCTGGGTGCTGGGTATCGAGTTGTGCGGTGCCGCCATGCTGGGGTACTTCATGCTCAGCTTCTATGTGAGTTTCACGAGCGATTTCCGACAGGTGCTGGCCAGCCTGGAGCAGACCGCCTCGGGCAATCTGCGCACCGTGCTGACCGTGCGCGGCCGCGACGAACTGGCCGACCTCACCCGCTTGCTGGACCGCATGGTGGGCAACATCTCATCCATGGTGGCCGAGGTGCGCAGCAATTCGGCCCTGGTGGCCCACGCCGGCAAGAGCCTGGCCTCCGGCAACCGCGATCTCGCCGACCGCACCGAACAACAAGCTGCCAACCTGGAGCAGACTGCGGCCAGCGTGCACGAGCTCTCCAGCACGGTGCAGCAGAACGCCAAGACCGCCGGCGACTCCGACCACCAGGCCGCGCAGGTGCGCGACGTGGCGGAGTCGGGCGCGCAGTCGATGGGTCGCGCGGTCGAGTCGGTCGAGGGCATTCAGAAAAGCGCCCAGCAGATGAACGAGATCATCGGCGTCATCGACAGCCTGGCGTTCCAGACCAACATCCTGGCGCTCAACGCAGCGGTGGAAGCTGCCCGCGCGGGCGAGCAGGGCAGGGGGTTTGCGGTGGTGGCCGCCGAGGTGCGCTCGCTGGCCCAGCGCTCGGCCGCATCGGCCAAAGAGATCCGTCAGCTCATCGTGTCTTCCCGCCAGCAGGTGGAAGCCAGTGTGGTGCAGATCCGCACCGCAGGCAGCAGCATCCAGCAGATCGCCAACGGCGTGCGCGGCGTGGCCGCCAACATGTCGTTGATCTCGGCATCAAGTGCCGAGCAGAGCACGGGCCTGAGCGAAATCTCGTCGGCCGTCTCGCAGCTCGACGAGATCACCCAGCGCAACGCGCAGATGGTGGAGCGCGCCGTGGCGCAGGCCGACCAGCTGGAGCAGCGTGCCGCGCACCTGTCCAAAGCGGTGTCGTCCTTCATGCTGCAGCAGGGCACCGCCGAAGAGGCCATGTTGCTCGTGGACCGGGCACAAGCCCTGCGCCAGCAGCGCGGGCGCGACGCCTTCGTGCGCGAGATCACCACGCCCGTCAATGGTTTTTTTGATCGCGACATGTACGTGTTCGCGCTGGACAAGACGGGTGTCTACCGCTCGTTTGGCGGCAAGCCCGAGAAGGTGGGTAGCCGCGTGCAGGACATCCCCGGCATCGACGGCCAGGCGCTGCTGAACGCCATCATCTCGCAGGCCGAAGCCGCACCGGGCTGGGTCGAGTACGACATCGGCAACCCGGCCAACGGCAGCATCCAGGCCAAGATGTCGTATGTGGTGAAGGTGGACGACCTGTACGTGGGTTGCGGCGTCTACAAGACCGCAGCTGCGCGCCAGGCGGCCTGATTCAAGCGCCTGCGCGCCGGGCACGTGCCCGGGCCAATGCCGCTTCGATCACCAAGCGCTTCTTGTCCAGCAGCGCCTCGTCGGTGATCTGCGAATGGGCGGCCAGGTCGGCCAGCTTTTCTTGCGCTTTCACCTCAAGCCGGTTGTCGTGCTCCAGCTTCTCCCGCGCCAGGCGTGTCTGCCGCGCCTGGTAGCGCGCCTGGCCTTGCCGCGCCTGCTCCCCCGTCCAGGCCTGCCAGCCAGTGCGCTCGCCGCTCACGATCTCCAGCGAAATGCAGTCCACCGGGCACACCGGCAGACACAGCTCGCAGCCAGTGCACACCGGCTCGATCACGGTGTGCATGCGTTTGTTGCTGCCCACGATGGCGTCGGTGGGGCAGACCTTGATGCACAAGGTGCACCCAATGCACCACGCTTCGTCGATCACTGCCACCGTCACCGGGCCTTCAATGCCGTTGTGCGGGTTCAGCGGTTTGGCCGCGCGGCCCGTGATGGCGGCCAGACGCTCGATGCCTTCAACCCCACCGGGTGGGCATTGGTTGATGTCGGCGGCACCCTCGGCAATGGCCAACGCGTAGCTCGCGCAGTCGGGGTAACCGCAGCGCGTGCATTGGGTTTGCGGCAGGGCGGCGTCAATGCGCCGTGCGAGGTCGTTCATGACGGCCAATATACCGGCGCCTGTGCAGGCGCCGGGCCTCAGCGGCGTACCGCTTAAACGGCGGTGTTGCGCG
>QBMB01000017.1:11427-20255 GCA_003241965.1 Burkholderiales bacterium
ACGGGTGCCTTGGCCGCGGGCTTGGCCACCACCGCAGCCTTTGCCGGAGCTTTGGCCGCCGCCTTGACCACCGGTTTGGCGGCTGCCTTGGCGGGCGCTTTGACCACAGCCTTCACAGCCTTTTCAGGCTGGGGTGCAGCAGCGGCTTTGGCCTCCACGGGTGCCGCCACCACTTTGGGTTGGTGAGCCATCAGGAAAGTTTTGACCACCGGATGCACCGCCTCACGCCAGCGGCGGCCGCTGAAGATGCCGTAGTGGCCTGCTCCGACGGCTTCATAGTGCATGCGGTGCGTCTTGGGAATGCCGGAGCACAACTCGTGCGCAGCGGCGGTCTGTCCGGAGCCGGAGATGTCGTCCAGCTCGCCTTCGACGGTGAGCAGGGCGGTGTGCTGGATGTCTTGTGGGCGCACGCGCTCCAGCGTGCCCTGTGGGTTCTTCACATCCCAGGTGCCGTTGACCAGCTTGAAGTCCTGGAACACGGTGGAGATGGTTTCCAGGTAGTAGTCGGCGTCCATGTCGAGCACGGCGTTGTACTCGTCGTAGAACTTGCGGTGGCTCTCGGCGCTGTCGTTGTCGCCCTTGAGCAGGTCTTTGAAATAGTCGTAGTGGCTGGTCGCGTGGCGGTCGGGGTTCATGGCCACAAAGCCGGTGTGCTGCAGGAAGCCGGGGTACACGCGGCGGCCAGCGCCGGGGAAGTTCCCGGGCACGCGGTAGATCACGTTGTTCTCGAACCAGCTGTGGGCGCGCTGGGTGGCGAGGTTGTTCACCGCCGTGGGTGATTTGCGGGCGTCGATCGGGCCACCCATCATGGTCATGGACAGCGGCGTGGTCTCACCCCGGCTGGCCATCAGCGACACCGCAGCCAGCACCGGCACCGTGGGCTGGCACACGCTGATCACGTGGCAGTTGCCGTAGGTTTTTTGCAGGTGGCGAATGAATTCCTGCACGTAGTTCACGTAGTCGTCGAGGTGGAACTCACCCTCGGACAGCGGCACCAGGCGCGCATTTTTCCAGTCGGTGATGTAGACCTTGTGGTCCTTGAGCATGGTGCGCACTGTGTCGCGCAGCAGCGTGGCGTAGTGGCCTGAGAGGGGGGCCACGATCAGAACCACCGGTTCGCCCTTGAGCTTGGCCAGGGTGTTGGTGTTGTCCGAAAAACGCTTGAAGCGGCGCAGCTCGCAGAAAGGCTTGTCGATCTCGATGCGCTCATGAATGGCGACTTCGACACCGTCCACGTCCACCGTGTGGATGCCGAACACCGGCTTCTCGTAGTCCTTGCCCAGCCGGTGCATCAGGTCGTAGCCGGCCGAGATGCGCTGCGCGATGGGCAGCTGAGCCAGCGGCAGGGTCGGGTTGGTGAAGAGCTTGGCGGCCACTTCGGCCAAGTCCGAGAACGGTTCCATCATGGAACGTTGTGTCTCATAGATCTGGTAAAGCATGGTGTGTCCGGATTCGTTATGTTGCAGTGCAATATATCAGCATGCACCAGCCACTGTTAGCGTGTTAACACCTAATCTATCGGCCCATCTGTCACCTTCGTGAAAGAATCCAGACGGCCGAATCCCACCGCCTGCCCGACGGCACTCGCCCAAGCTGCCATGACCGAAACTCTTTCCGCGCTCTCCAACCATCCGCTCGTGGACAAACTTTTACCGAGCAGGCGCCAACCGGTTCTGTTCATCGGCCACGGCAGTCCCCTGAATGCAATCGAGGACAACCGTTGGAGGCGAAGCTGGCAGGCGCTGGGTGCCGAGCTGCTCGCGCGCCCAGAGCCGCCCCGGCTGATCCTGTGCATTTCCGCGCACTGGCTCACCACCGGTTGGCAGCTCACGGCCATGGACAAGCCCCGAACCATCCACGATTTCGGCGGTTTTCCGCAGGCGCTGTTTGACCAGCAGTACCCCGCACCGGGTGCGCCGCAGGCCGCGCGGCTCATCAGCGAGGCGGTGCTGCAGCCCACATCCCGGGCGCCACTGGGTCTGGACGAGGGCGACTGGGGCCTGGACCACGGCACCTGGTCGGTTCTCAAGCCGATGTTTCCCGACGCGAACATTCCCGTGATCCAGCTCAGCATGGACTACGCCCGGCCCGCAGCAGAGCATTTCGAGATCGGTCGGCAACTGGCGAGCTGGCGAGAGCGGGGCGTGTTGATCGTCGGCAGCGGCAACACCGTGCACAACCTGCGCACCATGCGACGAGACGCAACGGATGACCAGGCCTACGACTGGGCCATCGAGTTCGACCGCGTCACCGCCGATCACATAGAACAGGGCCGGCTGACAGTCCTCAACGATTTCCAGCAGATGGGGCCCGTGGCGCAGATGGCCCATCCGACCTGGGAACACTACCTGCCGTTGCTGTACGCGGCTGGAGCCGTGCACGAATCGGACACACCGCGCTTCTTCAACCAGGGGTTCCAGGGCGCGTCGATCTCGATGCGCTCGGTCGTTTGGGATTGATCGGGGTTTCCAATGCAGAAACCCGCCGGGTGGCGGGTTTCTGAGAGGGAAACTCTTTGCGAGTTACTTCTTCTGCTGGCGGCGGCGAACGAATGCAAGACCCGCCAGACCCATGCCGAGCAGAGCCAAGGCGCCTGGCTCAGGCACTTTGCCTGTGGCGGTCAATGTCGACTTGTCGAGGTAGAAGTCGCCAATGAACGATTTAAGGGTGATCTCCAGCATACCGGTGCTGCTGAGCAGGCCGGTGGCGACCATGCCCAGGGTGCCTTCGGTGGTGTACCAGTTGTTGTCAACTTCCCAAAGGCCATCCGCTCCGCTGCCTGGAAGATCGGCAAATGCCTTCTCGAGAATCAGGTCAGGGATGCAGAAAAAGCGGGTGCAGAATCCTTCGCCGTCGTCGTACATCTTCAGCGACAGCGCGAAGCTGCTGATGCTGTCGGAACCGGCGTTGTATCCGACCTCGGTGAGATCGTGTGTCCAGGTGAACGAACGACCGATGTAGCGATCCGGGTTTTGATCGATGGTTTGGGTCCAGACCGCTGCCGACGCCGAGACGGAAGCCAAAGCCAGTGCAGCACCTGCCAGCAACACCTTGAGGGATTTCAACATGAGAGCTTTCTTTGTTTGAATGAATGCCGGAGGTGAGCAGGGATTGCCCACCGCCGGCATTCAAATCAAGCAATACCCATGCCGGTATGGTTTTTCCTTTAAGAACAATGATTCAAAGGAGCTTTTGCAACGTTTTGAAACAAAGTTGTAAAGAATTTCGACGGTAAGGAGGGTTACTCGGTTACCGCCGCGACGGCCTTGCACACGTAGTCAATGTTCTTGCTGTTGAGCGCGGCCACACACATGCGACCGGTGTCGGTGCCGTACACGCCGAACTCGCTGCGCAGACGGACCATCTGGTCCTTGGTGAGGCCGGAATAGCTGAACATGCCGATCTGGCTCGTGATGAAACCCATGTCCTGCTTCACTCCGGCGGCCTTGAGCCCATCCACCAGTTTCTGGCGCATGGCCTTGATGCGCACTCGCATGTCGCCCAGTTCCTGCTCCCACAGCGCCCGCAGCTCGGGGTTGTTGAGCACGGCCGCCACCACCGCGCCGCCGTGGATGGGTGGGTTGGAATAGTTGGTGCGGATCACGATCTTGAGTTGCGACAACACGCGAGCCGTTTCCTCAGCGTTTTCACACAGCACCGACAGCGCGCCCACGCGCTCGCCGTACAAGCTGAAACTCTTGGAAAACGAGGTGGAGACGAAGAAGGTCAGCCCGGCGGCGACGAACTTGGCAATCACCGCGCCGTCTTCAGCAATGCCGTGGCCAAAGCCCTGGTAAGCCATGTCCAGGAAGGGGGTCAGGCTGCGCGATTTGACAGCGGCGATCACTTGGTCCCATTGGGCAGCGGTGATGTCGTAGCCGGTCGGGTTGTGGCAGCAGGCGTGCAACACAACGATCGTGCCCGGCGCAGCGGCGTTCAGGCTGGCGAGCATGGCTTCGAAGTTCACGCCGCGCTTGTCTGCGTCGTAGTACGCATAGCTGCCCACAGTGAACCCGGCGTTGGTGAACAGGGCGCGGTGGTTCTCCCAGCTGGGGTCGCTGATGAGCACGGTGGCGTCAGGGCTGAGGCGTTTCAGAAAATCCGCACCGATTTTCAGACCACCCGTGCCGCCGATGGCCTGCACGGTGGCGACCCGGCCTGACTTCACCGGTTCCGAGTCCAGCCCGAACACGAGGCCTTTGACGGCAGCGTCGTAGGCGGCAATGCCGTCGATGGGCAAATAGCCCCGCGCGGTGGGCTTGTCCATCATGGTCTTCTCGGCGCTCTGCACACATTGCAGCAGCGGCAGTTTGCCGTTGTCGTCGAAATACACACCCACACCGAGGTTCACTTTGTTGGGGTTCGTGTCGGCTGCAAACTGCTCGTTCAGACCCAGAATAGGGTCGCGCGGTGCCATTTCGACGGCGGAGAAGAGGGACATGCTGGATTTCCTGGGAGTTGATGAGAAAAGCACCCGTCATTTTAGGCGCTGGCCCGAAATGACCCGCCCTGCGGCACCCGTCTTCCGTGCGCCAGGACGCTTAAGCGAAACTAAATTCGCTTCACCGTGAGACCCTGCTCACTTTGGGTACTTCGTCACACTTCGCGGGTAGTCATCCCGTTGGGGTGTGCGGTATATTCAAAAAGACCGTTAACTTTTCTTAACATTTGACCGTGCTTTTGAGGACTAGGACCATGGAAAAACATACTTCAGAACTCACACGCACCCTCGCCCGGAGCACGGCACTGTTGGCCCTGGTGCTCGGTGTCGCTGGTTGCGCCACCCAGAACGCCAACCCGCCCGCGCCCACCACCGCTTCCAGCCCCGACTACAACTACATCGTGGGCCCAGGTGACACGTTGAACATCAACGTCTGGCGCAACCCCGAACTGTCGTCCACCGTGCCTGTGCGCCCCGACGGCAAGGTGTCCACCCCGCTGGTGGACGAGCTTGTGGCTCAGGGCAAGACCCCGACCGAGATCGCCCGTGATGTGGAAAAAGCCCTGGCGAAATTCGTTCGTGACCCGGTCGTCACCGTCATCGTCACCAGCTTTGTGGGCCCTTACAGCGAGCAGATCCGCGTGGTTGGCGAAGCCACCAAGCCCCAGTTCCTGCCCTACAAGCAGAAGATGACCGTCATGGACGTGATGATTGCCGTGGGCGGTCTCACCGAGTTTGCCGAAGGCAACAAGGCCACCATCGTGCGCAGCAGCGAAGGCAACAAACGCTACAGCGTTCGTCTGCAAGACCTCGTCAAGCGCGGCGACATTTCTGCCAATGTCGAAATGTTGCCCGGCGACATCCTGATCATTCCCCAGGGCTGGTTCTGATCTCGCGCTTTCAGTGCTGACCACCTTGCCGTGCGCACGGTGGTTTTTTTCCCTTTTCGCTGTAACCCACAGTTGCTTGCATGCAAGACCTCATTGATCAAATCACGACCTTCCTGAGGGGTATGTGGAAATACCGCCGCCTCGGCGTGGTGGTGGCCTGGCTGGTGGCTGCGGCCACCGCTACGGCGGTGCTGCTGATCCCCAACCGGTACGAGGCCTCGGCCCGTGTCTACGTGGACACCCAGTCCATCCTGCGTCCCTTGATGGCCGGGCTGGCGGTTCAGCCCAACATCGAGCAGCAGGTCACGATGCTCAGCCGCACGCTGATCAGCCGGCCTACGGTGGAGAAGCTGATCCGCATGGCCGATCTGGATCTGAGTGCGAAGACCAAGGAGCAGCAGGACCAGTTGATCACCCAGGTGACCGAGTCGCTCTCGATCCGCTCCACCGGGCGAGACAACCTCTACACGCTGTCGTACCGGGGCGAAAGCCCGGACAAGGCGCTGCGGGTGGTGCAATCGATCATGACGATCTTTGTGGAGTCCAGCCTGGGTGACTCCAAGAGCGACTCGGACACGGCTCGGCGCTTCATTGCAGACCAGATCAAGAACTACGAGACCCGCCTGACGGAAGCCGAGACGCGCCTGAAGGAGTTCCGCCTGCGCAACCTCGACATCCAGACCCAGGGTGGGTTGGACATGACCTCGCGCATGACCGAGATCGTCAACACGCTCAACCAGGCCAAGCTGGAGCTGCGCGAGGCCGAGAGTGCCCGTGAAGCCGCGCGCCGGCAGCTCGATCAAGCCCGCGCAGCCCAGCGCGCCACGCCAGCCGCTGGTGGTGGCCCCTCGTTCGCCACGCCGGAGCTGGACGCCCGCATCGACCCCCTCAAGCGCAACCTCGATGGTCTGCTGCAGCGTTACACCGAACAGCACCCCGATGTGGTCAACACACGGCGCCTGATCAAGGAGCTGGAAGAGCAGAAGCGCAAGGAAGTGGCCGAGCTGCAGCGCGCCGCTGCGGCCAATCCAGGCCAGCCGGTCATAGAGACCAACCCGGCCTTGATCGAACTCTCGCGCATCAACTCCGCAGCCGAGGTGCAAGTGGCTTCGTTGCGCGCCCGTGTGGCCGAGTTCGAGTCGCGTTCCGTCCGCGCTCGTGAGCTGATGAAGGCCGCGCCCCAGGTGGAAGCCGAGCAGGCCCAGCTCAACCGCGACTACGAGATCAACCGCAAGAACTATGAAGACCTCGTGGCGCGGCGCGAGTCCATCGCCATGAGCGGTGAACTGGAGAGCGCGTCCAGCCTGGCCGATTTCCGGGTCATCGATCCGCCACGCGCCGACCCCAAGCCGGTGGCGCCCAACCGCATCCTGCTGATGCCGCTGGCCCTGCTGGCTGCTCTCGCCGCTGGTATGGGATTCACCTTCCTGATGAGCCAGGTGCGCCCGGTGTTCTTCGATGCCAACTCGCTGCGCGCAGCCACCGATCTGCCGCTGCTGGGGGTGGTCACGCTGGTCAAGCACGACGCCTTGCGCCGCCGCGAACGCCGCAGCCTGATGCGTTTCGCCGCTTCCGTTCTGGCCCTCGTGGTCGTGTTTGTGGTCGGCATCGCGGTGATGACGTACCGCGCCGGTCTTTGAAGGTGATTGCCGATCATGTCCAGTCTCATTGAAAAGGCCGCGCAGCGGCTCGAACAATTGCGTCAGGCGGGGGCAGACATGCCGGCCGACGTGCCCGTCGTCGCGGTCCCAGCATTGGCGCGCACGCCCGAGCCTGTCGTGGCAAGCACGCCCGCTGTTGAGGCCGTGCAGTCCAAGGCGGTCGACATCGATCTGGAGACGCTGCGCGTGTCTGGCTACGTCACACCCAACGCCCCACGCTCGGCCATCGCCGACCAGTTCCGCGTGATCAAGCGTCCGCTGCTGGCCAACGCCACCGGCAAGGGTGCGGCACCCATTGCCAATGGCAACCTCATCATGGTCACCAGCGCCATGCCGGGTGAGGGCAAGAGCTTCACCGCCATCAACCTGGCCATGAGCATCGCCATGGAGCTGGACTACCGCGTGCTGCTGGTGGACGCCGATGTGGCCCGCCCATCACTGCGCCAGGCCCTGGGCATGCCCGCCGGCCCCGGATTGCTGGACCTGCTGGTTGACAACAAGACCCACATGTCGGATGTCTTGCTGCGCACCAACGTCGACAAACTCAGCGTGTTGCTCAGCGGCATGCCGCACCCCCGAGCCACCGAGTTGCTCGCCAGCGACGCCATGACCGCGCTCATCGAAGAGATGGGCCAGCGTTACCCCGACCGCATCATCATTTTTGATTCGCCTCCCTTGCTGCTCACCACCGAAGCGCGTGTGCTGGCCAGCCACATGGGCCAGATCATCCTGGTCGTGCAGGCTGAAAAAACACTGCAGTCGCAGGTCAAGCACGCCATGACCACCATCGAGTCCTGCCCGGTCAAGCTCATGCTGCTCAACCAGGCGCGCGGCGGCGACCAGGACGCCTATGGTTACGGCTACGGTTATGGCTACGGTTACGGCCCATCAGAAGGCCAGGCCTCTCCCACCGGCGTGCCCGTCTCCGCAGCCCCATGAGCACGAGAAGGACGGTCCCATTGAAGACCCGGCGGCATCCAGCTTCGTCCCTGTCACCGCTGCGCGCCACCGTGCTCGCGGTGGGCGCCCTGTCGGGCTTGATGTCGGGCACGCAGTTGCACGCGCAGGACGCCGTTGAAGGCGTTGATGCCCAGGGGCCCAAGCCCTCGGTGTGGATCGAGCGCCGCGTCACGGTGGGCCAGACCCTGTCCACCAACGGCAACCTCTCCAGCACCAACGCGCGCAGCGAGCAGATCACCGAGGTGACGCCGGGCATTCGCGCCGTCTTC
The DNA here is from genome assembly GCA_003241965.1 of Burkholderiales bacterium. Classification (GTDB taxonomy): domain Bacteria; phylum Pseudomonadota; class Gammaproteobacteria; order Burkholderiales; family Burkholderiaceae_C; genus Hydrogenophaga. Next base: position 19,649 of record QBMB01000017.1, read on the forward strand.
AACACACCCCGCGTGCAGGGTTTTCTGGACTACTCGCTCAGCGCCCTCTACTACGCACAAGGCACCTCGGGCGACCAGTTCCGCAACGCACTCAACGCCAGCGCCACCGTCAACGCCTGGGACAACCGGGCCTTCGTCGACCTCTCGGGCGTGATCTCGAACCAGGCCATTTCGGCCTTTGGCCCCCAGTCGGTCAATGGGCGCTCCGACAACAACCAGTCCGAGACCGCGAGCTTCCGGTTTTCCCCTTACCTGCGCGGCAGCCTGGCTGGCAACACCGACTACGAACTGCGCTACAGCCTGCAGACGGCCAACACGAACACCGCAGCCCGATCCGACATCACCGACCAGACCGCATCGATGCGCCTGGGCAGCCGCCCGGCAGGCCAGACCCTGGGCTGGTCGTTCAACGCTTCATCGGGCTCCACCAACTACAGCCAGGGTCGCGACACGCAGTCCACCAGCGCACAAGGCGGGCTGATCATTGCGGCCACGCCGCAGGTGCAGGTCACGCTGCTCGCCGGGGTTGAATCGAACGACATCATCACGCTGCAGAAAGAGTCGTACAACACGTCCGGCATCAACGTGGAGTGGCGCCCCTCGGAGC
>QBMB01000017.1:20265-26213 GCA_003241965.1 Burkholderiales bacterium
GGTGCGCACCCGCCTGTTCGTGGGCGCTGAAAACCGCTACTTCGGCACCGGTCACAACATTTCCCTGGAGCACCGCACCGGGCAGACCGTATGGCGCTACACCGATACCAAAGGCGTGGCCAACAACCCGCTGCAAGAAGGCGCAGCCTCGCTGGGCTCGGTGTTCGATCTGCTGGACAACCTGTACTCCCAGATCCAACCCAACCCCGTGCTGCGCGCTCAGCTCGTTCAGGCCGAATTGTTGCGCCTGGGCCTGCCCGCCAACGCGCAGATTTTCCAGAACTTCCTCACCTCGTCGGCCACGCTTGATCGCGTGCAGCGCCTCTCGGTGGCGCTCTCGGGCATCCGCAGCGTCTGGACCCTGTCGGCCTTTCGCAGCGACTCCAGCCGGCTGGACTCCATCGTCAGCGGCGGTGACGACTTCGCCCTCAACACCGACATCCAGCAGCAAGGTTGGAGCTTGAACTACGCCCACCGCCTCACGCCGCTGTCGTCGTTCAACGCCGCCCTCACCAACCAGAAGTCGGTCGGCAGCTCCGGCCTGAACCTTCGGTCCACCACGGTGTCTCTGGGTCTGAGCACCCGCCTGAGCCGTCAAACCAACGGCACCGTTCAGCTGCAGCGCGCCAACTACAGCGGCACCTCCGGCCCCTACAACGACACCGCCATCTCGGGTTTCATCACCCACCGGTTCTGAACCATGTACGAAGCCTTTTATGGGCTGAGCAGCAAGCCTTTCCAGCTCAACCCCGATCCCCGTTTTTATTACAGCAGCAAGCCGCACCGGCGCGCGCGCTCCTACCTGGTCTACGGCGTCATGCGAGGCGAAGGCTTCATCGTCATCACCGGTGAAGTGGGCGCGGGCAAAACCACCATCGTCCGTGACCTGCTGGACAGCCTGGAAAACGGCTCGGTGGTGGCCGCGCACCTGGTGAGCACGCAGCTCGGCGCCGAAGACGCGCTCAAGCTGGTGTGCGCGGCTTTTGGCGTGGCCGTGCGCGGCACCGGCAAGGCCGACATGCTGATGGCGCTGGAAGCCTTCTTCATCACCCAGACCACGCAAGGCAAACGCTGCCTGCTGATCGTGGACGAAGCGCAAAACCTGCAGCCCCTGGCGGTGGAAGAGCTGCGCATGCTCTCCAACTTCCAGTTCGGCGACCAGGCCCTGCTGCAGACCTTCCTGGTCGGTCAGCCCGAGTTCCGCGAGATCCTGCAAGGCCCGAGCATGCTGCAGCTGCGCCAGCGCGTGACCGCGCGCTGCCACCTCGGCCCACTCGACGAAGAAGACACCCGCGCCTACGTGGAGCACCGCCTGAAATGCGCGGGCGGCACCGACAAGCCCACCTTCGAAGCGGCGATCTTTCCGGCGCTGTTCCACCATTCCGGTGGCATTCCGCGGCGCATCAACACCTTGTGCGACCGTCTGCTGCTGCTGGGTTATCTGTCCGAAATGACCCACCTCACGCTGGACGCGCTCAACGAGGTGGTGGCCGAGATGCAGGTGGAAAACGCCGTGGTGCCTTCGCGCGCCGCCGAAGAGCAGGAGCGCTGGGCGCACCTGCCCAACGCCGGCATGAGCGCCGCGCCCACCTGGCTGGCCGACGACATGGACCTGGCCGAACTCTCGCTCGACCCGACCCTGGTGGACGGCATGAGCGAACAGCTCACCCGTGTGTCTGCCGAGCAGCTCAGCACCCGCCTGCTGCGCATGGAACGCAGCGTGTTGCGCCAGGAGCGCATCAGCCTGGAGATCCTGGGTGCGCTCAAGAAGATCGTGGCCGCTTCCCGCAAGCCACGCGCCAACGGCGCCCCCACCGACCTGCCCAAGTGAGCACCATGCTGACCCGCACAACCCTCACCAACGCCCTGACGATCGACGTCGAGGACTACTTCCAGGTCTCGGCGTTTGCACCCCACATCGACCGCGCCGACTGGGACAACCGCGAATGCCGCGTTGAGCACAACATCGACCGAATTCTCCGGCTGCTGGCCGACAAGAACACCCACGCCACCTTCTTCACCCTGGGCTGGGTGGCCGAGCGTTACCCGCAGATGGTGCGCCGCATCGTGGCCGAAGGCCACGAACTCGCCAGCCACGGCTACGGCCACCAGCGCGCCTCCGACCTCACCGAGGCCGAGTTTTTTCACGACGTGTCGCACGCCAAAGCCTTGCTCGAAGACATCGGCGGGCGGGTGGTGCAGGGCTACCGCGCGCCCAGCTTCTCCATCGGCACCGGCAACCTCTGGGCGCTGGACACCTTGCAGCGCGCCGGCTACCGCTACAGCTCCAGCATCTACCCCGTCAAGCACGACCACTACGGCATGCCCGACGCACCGCGCTTCGCGCACCAGATCCGCGACGGCCTGATGGAGGTGCCCCCCACCACGCTGCGTCTGTTCAACCGCAACCTGCCGTCCAGCGGCGGCGGCTACTTCCGCCTCCTGCCCTACGCCTTGTCGCGCTGGATGCTGCAGCAGGTGAACCAGCGCGACGCCGAGTCCGCCATCTTCTATTTCCACCCCTGGGAAATCGATTCCGACCAGCCGCGCATCCCCGGCATCGACCTGAAAACCCGCTTTCGCCACTACGTGAACATCGGCCGCACCGAACAGCGCCTGGCGCGCCTCCTGGACGATTTCCGCTGGGGCCGCATGGACGACATCTTCCTGAAAGCGCGTGCGCCGGACCGTTTGGCCGAGGTGCCCGTTGTCTGAGCGCGGCGCCCTGCAGATCAAGCGCCTGGACCGCCACCAACCCGACCAGGTTGCCCGATGGGACGCCTTCGTGCTGCAGTGCCCGAAGGCCACGTTTTTCCACCGCGCCGGCTGGCAAACCGTCATTCAAGACGTGTTTCGCCACCCCACGTACTTTCTCTTCGCCGAGCAAGACGGCCAGATGCTGGGCGTGTTGCCGCTGGCCCATGTGAACAGCCGCCTCTTCGGCAACGCGCTCACCGGTTTGCCGTTTGCGGTGTACGGCGGCGTGGCCACCGAGTCGGAAGCGGCTGCCACCGCGCTCGAAGCCGAAGCGCAGCGCCTCGCCGTGGAGTTGGGCACCGACCACCTGGAGCTGCGCCACACCGAGCGCCGCCACACCGACTGGCCGGTGCAGGAGCTTTACGTCACTTTCCGCAAGGCGATCCTGCCCAAGGAAGAAGACAACATGCTGGCCATTCCGCGCAAGCAGCGCGCCATGGTGCGCAAGGGCATCAAGAACGGGCTCACCTCGCAGATCGATGCGAACGTTGACCGCTTCTTTGCCCTGTACGCCGACAACGTTCACCGCCACGGCACCCCAGCCTTCTCCAAGCGCTACTTCCAGACCCTGCAGAAAACCTTCGGCAGCGACTGCGAAGTGCTCACCGTGAGTTCGGCCGAGGGCACGCCGCTCTCCAGCGTGCTCAGCTTCTACTTTCGCGACGAGGTGCTGCCGTACTACGCCGGTGACGACGAGGCCGCGCGCGACCTCGCCGCCAACGATTTCAAGTACTGGGAACTCATGCGCCTGGCCTGCGCGCGTGGCCTCAAGGTGTTCGACTACGGGCGCAGCAAGGAGGGCACGGGGCCCTACGCATTCAAGCGCAACTGGGGTTTCGAGCCCACGCCGCTGCACTACGAATACCGCCTCTACAAGCGCGAGAGCATTCCGCAGAACAACCCGGCCAACGCCAAATACAAACTGCTGATCGCCACCTGGCGCCGCATGCCCCTGGGCCTGGCCAACTGGCTCGGTCCCCACATCGTCCGCAACCTCGGCTGAGCAGCACCCCATGGCGAACCTGCTCTATCTGGTGCACCGCTTGCCGTACCCGCCCAACAAGGGTGACAAGGTTCGTTCGTACCACCTGCTGCGCCACCTGCTGCAGCGCCACCGCGTGTTTCTGGGCACCTTCATCGACGATCCGGACGACGAGCAGCACCTGCCCACGCTCAAGGCCCTGTGTCCCGACCTGCACGTGGAGCGCATCCAGCCGCGCAGCGCCAAGATCAAGAGCCTCAGCGGCCTGCTGAGCGGCGAAGCGCTCTCGCTGGCGTACTACCGCAGCGCCGGCATGCAGCAATGGGTGCAGGCCACCGCCGCCGCGCACGATCTGCAGGCCAGCGTGGTGTTTTCCTCGGCCATGGCGCAGTACGCGCAGCCGCTGCTGGCGCAGGTGCCCATGCTGGTGGACTTTGTCGACGTGGACTCGGCCAAGTGGACGCAGTACGCGCCCGCGCACCGCTGGCCGCTGTCCATGCTCTACCGCCGCGAAGGCCGGCGCCTGCTCGCCTATGAGCGCGAGGTGGCTGCGCAGTCGCGCCGTTCCTACTTCGTCACGCCCAACGAAACCGCCTTGTTCGTGTCGCAAGCGCCCGAATGCCGCGACAAGGTGCAGTCCCTCAGCAACGGGGTGGACTCCGATTTTTTTGCGCCCGACCCGCAGCGGCCCGACCCGTTTCCCGAGGGTGAACAGGCCGTGGTGTTCACCGGCGCCATGGATTACTGGCCCAACATCGACGGCGTGAGCTGGTTCGTCGCCGACATGCTGCCGCGCCTGCGCGTGCACTGGCCGCGCGCGCGTTTCTACATCGTGGGGCGCAGCCCGTCGGCCCAGGTGCTTGCCCTGGCCAGCGAACACGTGGTGGTCACCGGCACTGTGGCCGACGTGCGTCCCTACCTGCAACACGCCGCCGCCGTGGTGGCGCCGCTGCGGGTGGCGCGTGGCATTCAAAACAAGATCCTGGAGGCCATGGCCATGCGGCAGGCGGTGGTCACCGTCAACAGCTGTGCCGACGCCATCGGCGCCAGCGCAGACCAGGGCCTGCTGCGTGCGGAAACCGCCGAAGCGTTCGTGCAAGCCCTGCAGCCCTTGATGGACACCCCCAGCCACGCCGCCGAACTCGGTGCGAAAGCCCGCGAGTTTGTGGAGCAGCACTTCAGCTGGCAAGCGCACCTGAGCGGCATCGACCACTGCCTGGCCAGCTTGCACACCCCCGACACCGCGCAACTACCGGAGGCTGCCATCCATGCCTGACGCCGCACCCGTCTCAGCACATTTGCCCGCCCACTGGCGCTTGCCCCTGGCATCGCTGGTGCTCCTGCTGCTGGCCATCCTGGCCCTGTACGCCCACACCGTCGGTGGCATGGTCACCATCTGGTCGCGCTCCGACACCTATGCCCACGGCTTCGTGGTGCCCGTCATTTCGCTCTGGCTCATCTGGCGCATCCGCCACACGCTGGCCGCGCTGGTGCCCAAGCCCAGCCGCCTGGCCTGGCTGCTGCTGCTCGGTGCTGCGGGCTTGTGGCTCGCGGGTGATTTGGTGGCCGTGAACGCGGCCACCCAGCTTGCGCTGGTGATGCTGCTGGTGCTGGCGGTGCCTGCCGTGCTGGGCTGGCAGTTGGCGCTGGCCATGGCGTTTCCGCTGGGCTTTCTGTTCTTCGCCGTGCCCATTGGGGACTTCATGCTGCCCTTCTTCATGGAGTGGACGGCCGACTTTACGGTGCTGGCGTTGCGCCTGAGCGGCATCCCGGTGTACCGCGAAGGCCTGCAGTTCATCATCCCGTCGGGCTCGTGGTCGGTGGTGGAAGCCTGCAGCGGCATCCGCTACATGATCGCCTCGGTCACGGTCGGTTGCCTCTTTGCGTACCTCAGCTACACCAGCATGAGCAAGCGCCTGATCTTCGTGGGCGTGTCCATCCTGGTGCCGCTGGTGGCCAACTGGCTGCGGGCTTACATGATCGTGATGATCGGCCACCTCTCGGGCAACGAGCTCGCCACCGGCGTGGACCACCTCATTTACGGCTGGGTGTTCTTCGGCGTGGTGATCCTGGCCATGCTGTTCGTCGGTGCCCGCTGGGCCGACGCGCCCGCACCCCCGGCCGGCCCTGTGGCTTCGGCCGTGCCGGCCAACGCACCCGCCCTGGGCCGCTCCAGCGCGTGGGGCGAGGCCACGATGAACAGCGCGAC
>QBMB01000017.1:26223-59820 GCA_003241965.1 Burkholderiales bacterium
GCCCTGGGCCGCTCCACCGCCATCGCCGCCGTGGTCGCGCTGTTCATCGTGGCCTCGCCCCACGCGCTGGAGCGCCTGCTCGCACTCGGCACCCAGACCGCTCCGGTGGCCCTCAGCGCACCAGCCGTGCAGACGCCGTGGCAACCCGCCACCACCCCGCCGAGCGACTGGGTGCCCGCCTTCCAGTACCCGTCCGCCACCAGCCACATCGGCTACAGCGGTCCGCAGGGCGAGGCCGTGGGCCTGCACCTGAGCTACTACCGACAGCAGAACTACGAGCGCAAGCTGGTGAGTTCGCAAAACATGCTGGCTGTGCACGACGACAAGCAGTGGGCGCAAGTGTCTGGCGGCAGCGCCGCCACCCAGCTGGCCGGCCAGCCGCTCACCGTGGCCGCCGCCACGCTGCGCAACCAGGCCGGTGGCCTGGCCTCCAACAGCCAGCGCCTGCAGGTCTGGCGGTTTTATTGGGTCAACAACCGCTTCACGGCCAGCGATGCCTTGGCCAAAATACAGGGTGCCTTGAGCCGGATCACCGGGCAGGGCGACGACGGAGCCATTGTGGTCATCTACACCCCGCTCGATCCCCAGCTCACCGAAGCCGACGCGCGCACCGCCGCCACGGCCGTGCTGCAGTCGTTCCTGCAAAGCCAGGGCGCATCGCTGCAAGCGTCGCTGCAATCCACCCGGGGAGCGCGCTGAATGTGCGGCATTTCCGGCTTGTTCGACACGCACGGCCAGCGCGACTTTGACCGCGCCTTGGCCGCGCGCATCAACAACATCCAGGCCCACCGAGGCCCCGACGAAGACGACCTGTATTTCGAGCCCGGCCTGGCCCTGGGCCACCGGCGCTTGTCGGTGATCGACCTGGCCACCGGCCAGCAACCGATGTTCAACGAAGACGGCAGCGTGGGCATCGTCTTCAACGGCGAGATCTACAACTTCCAGGAGCTCGTGCCCGAGCTGCAGGCGCTGGGCCACACCTTCAAGACGCGCAGCGACACCGAGGTGATCGTGCACGCCTGGGAAGCCTGGGGCCCCGAGTGTGTGCAGCGCCTGCGCGGCATGTTTGCCTTTGCCCTGTGGGACCGCAACCAGCAAACCCTGTTTCTCGCGCGCGACCGCTTGGGTGTGAAACCCATGCACTACGCCTGGCTGCCTGATGGTTCGTTCGTCTTCGGCTCCGAGCTCAAGGTCGTCACCGCGCACCCCGGCTTTGTGCGCGACATCGACCCGCTCGCGGTGGAAGACTACTTCTCGTTCGGCTACGTGCCCGACCCGCGCTGCATCTACCGCAACGCCCACAAACTGCCCGCCGCGCACACGCTCACTCTGCGCCGGGGCGATGCCACCCGGACCCAGCCCGTGCCGTACTGGGACGTGCACTTCACCAACGACAACCCCATCAGCCTCGCCGATGCCGAGGTTGAATTGCGCGAGCGCGTGCGCGAGTCCGTCAAGCTGCGGCTGATTGCCGACGTGCCGCTGGGCGCGTTCCTCTCGGGCGGGGTGGATTCGAGCGCCGTGGTCGCCACCATGGCCGGCCTCTCCACCACCCCGGTGCACACCTGCGCCATCGGGTTTGACGACCCGCGCTTCAACGAGTCGGCTTTTGCCCAGCAGGTGGCCGACCGTTACCAGACCGACCACCGCCTGGAAGTGGTGAAGAGCGAAGACTTCGACCTCATCGACACCCTGGCCTGGCTCTACGACGAACCCTACGCAGACAGCTCCGCCATCCCCACCTACCGCGTGTGCCAGATGGCGCGCAAACACGTGACCGTGGCGCTCTCGGGCGACGGCGGCGACGAAAGCCTGGGCGGTTACCGGCGTTACCGCATGCACCTGGGCGAAGAGAGCGTGCGCAGCCGTTTGCCCCACGGCCTGCGCCGCCCCCTGTTTGGCGCGCTCGGCCAGATCTACCCCAAGGCCGACTGGGCGCCGCGCATGTTCCGCGCCAAGACCACGTTTCAAGGCATGGCCATGGACACGGTGCAGGCCTACCACCACAGCATGTCGCACCTGCGGGCCGACCAGCGTCAGCGCCTGTTTTCGCCGGCGTTCCAGAAGAGCCTGGGCGGCTACAACGCGCTGAACGTGTTCCGCGAACACGCCCAGCGCGCCAACACCGACGACCCGCTCGCGCTCATTCAGTACCTTGACTACAAGACCTGGCTGGTCGGCGACATCAACACCAAGGTCGACCGCGCCAGCATGGCGCACTCGCTCGAAGTGCGCGAACCGCTCATGGACCACCAGCTGGTCGAATGGCTCGCCACGCTGCCCAGCAGCCTCAAGATCAATGGCGGTGAAGGCAAGTACGTTTTCAAGAAGGCGTTCGAGCCGCTGCTGCCGCACGACATCCTGTACCGGCCCAAGATGGGCTTCTCGGTGCCGCTGGCCAGCTGGCTGCGCGGGCCGCTCACCGAGCGCATGCGCGAGTCGGTGCTGAGCCAGCGCATGCTGGACTCCGGCTACTTCAACGCCGACACGTTGCGCACCCTGATCGACCAGCACCTGAGCCGCCAACACGACCACTCCACTGCGCTGTGGATGTTGATCATGTTTGATGCGTTTTTGCGCCAAGCGCAGGCGTCGGTGCAGACCTCCGGCGCCGTGGCCAGCCCGAGCCTGGCCGTGCACGCATGACCTCCCCGATGACCAGCACCCAGCGCCGCCGGCGCATCGTTCACGTGGTGTACAGCTTCTCCGTGGGTGGGCTGGAAAACGTCATCGTGCAGCTCATCAACCGCCTGCCGGCCGACCAGTTTGAACACGTGGTGCTCTCGCTCACCACCATCAGCGATTTCAAGAAGCGCATCACCCAGCCCGGCGTGCGTTTCATCGAGCTGCACAAACAGCCCGGCCACGCCGTGCCCATGTACCCGCGCATTTACAAGCTGCTGCGCGAACTCAAGCCCGACGTGGTGCACACCTGCAATCTGGCCGCGCTGGAGATCACGCCGCTGGCGTGGCTGGCGCGCGTGCCGCTGCGTGTGCACGCCGAGCATGGGTGGGACGCGCACGACCCCAACGGGCAGAGCAAGAAGTACCAGCGCCTGCGCAAGCTCTACAAGCCCTTCGTGAGCCAATACGTGGCCGTGTCGAAAGACCTCGACGACTACCTGGCCCAGTTCATCGGCGTGCCCGCCCGCCGCCGCAGCCTGATCGCCAACGGCGTTGACACCGACACCTTCGCTCCGCGAGTCGGCCATGCCGCGCCGGTGCCCGGTTGCCCGTTCGTGCCCGGCCAACACTGGCTCGTGGGCACCGTGGGCCGCCTGCAAACCGTGAAGAACCAGCCCCTTCTGGCCCGGGCGTTTGTGCGCCTGCTGCGTGAACACCCCGAGATGACGGAGCGGGCGCGGCTGGTCATCGTGGGTGAAGGCCCGCTGCGTGGCGAGATTGAAAGCACGTTGGCCGCCGCAGGTCTGCAGGCCCATGCCTGGCTGCCTGGTGCCCGGGATGACATTGCCCACATCCTGCGCATGCTCGATGTGTTCGTGTTGCCCTCGCAGGCCGAAGGCACCTCGTGCACCCTGCAGGAAGCCATGGCCAGCGGGCTGCCCGTGGTGGCCACCGCAGTGGGCGGTACGCCCGATCTGGTGGAAGAGGGCGCCACCGGTCACCTGGTGCCGTCTGACGACGAAGCGGCGCTGGCCACGGCGATTCACCGCGTGTTTTTTGACGAAGCCGGCGCCGGGCGTTTTGCGCTCACCGCGCGGTCCCGGGCCGTCAACCAGTTCGGGCTCGACGCCATGGTGCGCGCCTACGAATCCCTGTTCACCGGCCCCCAGCGCGCAGCGCAGTGGCAAGCCGCCCACTGACCCGATTGCCTGCATGCGCATCCTGTACCACCACCGCACCGCCTCGAAAGACGGCCAGGCCGTGCACATTGAAGAAATGATCGACGCCCTGCGCAGCGAAGGGCACGAAGTGCGTGTGGTCGCGCCCGGGCAAGATGCAGCCGAGGGCGGGGCAGGGCAGATGGGCAGCGACATGGGCTGGGTGCACGGCCTCAAGGCGCGCCTGCCCAAGGCGGTGTACGAGCTCATGGAGCTGGCCTACAGCCTGGTGGCCTACCGCAAGCTCATGGCGGCGGCGAAAGACTTCAAGCCCGACGTGATCTACGAGCGCTACAACCTGTTTCTGCTCGCAGGCCTCGTGGCCAAAAAGCGCCTGGGCCTGCCGCTGCTGCTGGAGGTGAATGCACCCCTGGTGCTGGAGCGTTCACAACACAGCGGCGGCCTGGCCCTCGCCGGCCTGGCCCGCTGGGCCGAACGCACCGCCTGGCGCGGCGCCGACCGGGTGCTGCCGGTGACCGAAGTGCTGGCCGGCCATGTGCGCGCTTGCGGTGTGCCGGCCGAGCGCATTCAGGTGGTGCCCAACGGCATCAACCGCGCCCACTTTGCCCAGGCCCCCGGCCCGGACGAGGCCAAGGCCCGCCTGGGCCTGCAGGGCCGGCTCGTGCTGGGCTTCACCGGCTTCGTGCGCGACTGGCACGGCGTGGACCGCATCGTGGCCTGGATGGCCAGCCCCCAAGCCCCGGCCCACACCCAGCTGCTGGTGGTGGGCGACGGGCCCGTGCGCGAATCGCTGGAGGCCCAGGCGAAACAACTCGGTCTGGCCGACCGCGTGGCTTTCACCGGCGTCATCCACCGCGACCAGGTGCCCGCCCACGTGGCCGCGTTCGACGTGGCCCTGCAGCCCGCCGTGACGCCGTATGCCTCACCCCTCAAGCTCATGGAATACCTGGTGCTCGGCAAAGCCATCGTGGCACCCAGTACGCCCAACCTGCTGGAAGTGCTCACGCACGAGACCAACGCCCTCATGTTTGACGAGGCCAGCCCCGGCAGCATGGAAAACGCCTTGACCCGCCTGTGCAGCGACGCCGCCTTGCGAGAACGCCTTTCGCATGGCGCGCGTGACACCATCGACCGGCTCAACCTCACCTGGCTGGGCAACGCGCAGCGCGTGGCCGCCATGGCCAAGGCGGCGGCATGAAGGTCTTGCTGTTTTCTTCGCTCTACCCCAGCGCGGTGCGGCCCATCCACGGCATCTTTGTGGAAACGCGCCTGCGCGAGCTCATCAAGACCGGGCAGGTGGAAGCCAAGGTGGTGGCGCCGGTGCCGTGGTTCCCATCGACCAGCGAGCGCTTCGGCGAGTACGCCCAGTTCGCCGCCACACCCCGGCAAGAGCAGCGCAACGGCCTGGAGGTGCACCACCCGCGCTACCTGCTGCTGCCCAAGGTGGGCATGAACCTCGCGCCCTACACCATGGCCCTCGGAGCGCTGGCCACCGTGAAGCGGCTGCAGCGCGAAGGCTTTGACTTCGACCTCATCGACGCCCACTACTACTACCCCGACGGTGTGGCCGCCGGCCTGCTGGCCAAGTGGCTGGGCAAACCCTTCTTCGTGACCGCCCGCGGCACCGACCTGAACCTGATCCCCGAGTACCCGTTTCCCCGCAAGCTGATCCTGCAGACCGCCGAACAAGCCAGCGGCTCCATCGGCGTCTGCAAGGCTCTCATGGACACGCTGGCACAACTCGGCGCCGATCCAGCCAAGCTGCACACCCTGCGCAACGGTGTGGACCTGGAGCGCTTCGTGCCCGAGCCGCGCGATGTGGCCCGAGCCCGCCTGGGCCTGAGCACCCAGGGCTCTTACCTGCTCTCGGTGGGCCACCTCATTGAACGCAAGGGCCACCACATCGCCATTGAAGCGCTGCCCAGCCTGCCCGGCGTGACGCTGCTCATCGCCGGCTCCGGCCCGGAAGAGGGCAACCTCAAGGCACTGGCCGCGAGCCTGGGCGTGACCGAGCGCGTGCACTGGGCCGGCGTGGTGCCACAGACCGAGCTGAAGTGGTGGTACAGCGCGGCCGATGCGCTCACACTGTGCAGCAGCCGGGAAGGCTGGGCCAATGTGCTGCTGGAAGCCATGGCCTGCGGCACACCGGTGATTGCCACCAACATCTGGGGGACGCCGGAGGTGGTGAGCACACCGAGCGCCGGGGTGTTGATGGAGAAGCGAGATGCGTCGTCGCTCGCCGCAGCCTGGAATGCGCTTCACCAAGCCGCTCCTGCCCGCGAACTCACCCGAGCCCACGCGGTCACTTTCTCTTGGGATGACACCACGGTGGGTCAGCTCAACCTGTTTCAGAACGGAGCCTTTGGGCATGGACAATTTTGAACTGACCACGCCTTTGGTAGTGGATCTGGACGGCACGTTGACGTCCACCGACACCCTGGTCGAGAGCGTTTTGATCCTCTTGAAACGCCAGCCCTGGCGCCTGCTGCAGATGGGGTTCTGGCTGCTGGCGGGGCGCGCCCTTTTCAAAGAGAGGGTATCTGCGCTCGTGGATCTCGACGTGTCTGGCCTGCCGTGGCGCAGCGACTTCGTGGACTGGCTGGTGGCCCAACGGGCTGGCGGCCGACGCATCGTGCTGGCCACGGCCGCCCACAGAAAGATTGCCGATGCGGTGTCCCGGCATTGGTCGATGTTCGACGATGTGCTGGCTTCATCGGCCACCAACAACCTCAAAGGGCCCCAAAAACTCAAGGCTATACAGGCACTCTTGGGCAACCGCTTTGCCTATGCGGGCGACAGCACGGCGGATCTTCCCATCTGGCGGGCCGCTGAATCCGCCGTGCTGGTCGGCGCATCACCCCGGCTCAGTGCGAAGGTTCAAACGATCACCCGCGTGGAAGCCGTCTTTCCATCCAGTTCAACGGGCCTCCGCACCTGGCTGAAGGCCTTGCGGGTGCACCAGTGGGTGAAAAACCTGCTGCTGTTCGTTCCGCTCTTCACCGCGTTCGAGGGTGTTCAATGGCACGACTGGTTGCTGGTGGTGATTGCGTTCGGGGCGTTTTCGCTCGCCGCCTCCGCCACATACGTTCTGAACGACTTGTGGGATCTCGACAGTGATCGCAGCCACCCGCGCAAACGACTTCGCCCCTTCGCCAGTGGGGCCCTCAGCCTGAGCAGTGGAATCGCAGCAGCCTTGCTTTGTCTGTCGGTTGCATTCGCCTTGTCCGCGTTGGTGTCTGCGGGGTTTTCTGCCATGTTGGTCGGGTATGTGGTGCTCACCACGCTCTACAGCCTTGTCTTCAAGACCTATGTGTTGATGGACGTGCTCATGCTCGCCATGCTCTACACCTACCGGGTGATCGCCGGGTCTATCGCGGTGGCGATCGAAGTCACGCCGTGGTTGTTTGCGTTCTGTGTGTTCACGTTCTTCAGCCTTGCCTTGGTCAAGCGGTGTGCCGAGCTGGTGCTTCTTGAGAGCGCAGGCCGCACGGCAAGCCATGGCCGGGACTACCGAACCGAGGATCTGGTGGTTCTCTGGCCCCTCGGCATTGCTGCCAGCTTGTGTGCCGTGGTGGTTTTTGGGCTCTATGTGGCCACGCCGGCCACCGAAGCGCGCTATGCCAACGTGCAATGGCTGTGGCTCATGGCACCTGCGCTGCTGTACTGGTTTTCAAGGCTGTGGATCAAGACGGTGAGGGGAGAGATGCACGACGACCCCATCGTCTTTGCGGTGCGTGATCGCGGCAGCCGCTTTGTGGTGATGGGTATGGTCTTGCTGGTTGCCATGGCCCATTGGAGAGCATGAACATGAATATGGAAGCGCCCGCGGTTGGAAAGGCCTCACGCCCGGAGGAGTCGACCGCCATGCTGTGGGGGGCCGCCCTTGCCATCATGGTTGTGGTTGCGCTGCTGTTTCTGCAAGCACCGCACGGCGGTGCTTTCTACTGGAGTGACGCACCGCGCCACGCGCTCAACGGCGTGTTCGTGAAAGACCTGTTGCTTGACCTGCCGCTGGACGACCCCGCGGGCTACGCCTACCGCTACTACGCGCAATACCCGGCGCTCACCATCCTTTTCTATCCGCCGCTTTTCTACGCCATCAGCGCACCTTTCTATGCGCTGCTGGGCGTGTCGCACGAAGTTGCCTTGTTCGTGGTGTTTCTCCACTATGTTGCATTCGGGTTGGGCTGCTTCGCGCTGGCCCGCTTCTGGGTGAGTTCCATCCCATCGTTGGCGTTTGCCTTGTTGATGGTGCTGCTGCCCGAGATAGCCTTTTGGGGCCGCCAGGTCATGCTGGAAGTACCTGCGTTTGCCTTCCTGGTCTGGAGCGCAGTGGCCTTCATTCGGTATGTGAGGGAATCCCGTGTGGGTTGGCTGTACTTGTGTGCCGGCCTGTTGGTCTGCGCGCTGTACACCAAGATCAGCGTTGCCTATGTCGGCCTGGTCTATCTCATCGTTCTGCTTCAACGCGAAGGCCTCGGCTTGTTCAGAAACAAGCACCTCTACGCCGTGGGCCTGTTGTCCGCTGTCGCATTGCTTCCGCTGTTGGTGCTGACCGTCAAGTTCGGCCAGGCCAACGTGCAATCGGTCACCGGTGTTGCCGATGCTGTGGCCTCGCGACGCTCGCTGGAGGCATGGCTTTGGTACGCCATACAGATTCCTTCGCAGGTTGGCTGGGGGGTAACGGTGCTTGCCTGCCTTGGCCTTGCCTACGCGTGCCTGCAGATCTGGCGGAAGTCCGAATCGGTCAAGGCTTTGCCGTTCTGGGCGCTCTGGTTCGTGATCGGCTACTTGTTCTTCTCGTCGATTGACTTGAAAGAAGCCCGCCACAGCGTGTTTCTGCTGGCTGCGGTGGTGTTTGTGGCGGTCTGGTTTCTGGACACCTTGCTCCCCCAAAAACTGGCAGCTCTGGCGCTGTGCGTTGCAGTGACCGCCACAGCGGCCACCACCGTTTTTGAAAGGCCTGTTTACTACGTGAAGGGCTACGCCGAGGCGGTGGACCTGATCGCAAAACAAGCCCCGCCCGACAGCGTGGTGCTTTTTTCCGGCTACCGAGACGGCTCCTTCATCTTCAACATGCGAGCCCGCGAAGACCGCCGCGACTTGAGCGTGCTGCGTGCTGACAAGATCTTGCTGAGCGTGGCGGTCCGCCGGGAACTCGGCGTTGAAGAGAAAGACCTTTCAGAGGCTGAAATTGCCCAGACGCTGAACGCCAACGGCGTTCACTACGTGGTGATGCAACCGGGCTTCTGGACCGACCTGGAGGCCATGCGCCGTTTTGAACGCGTCATGGCTACGCCCCAGTTCGAAGAGGTGGCGCGCATTGCCACCCCCGCCAACCACAAGGCGCATGAAACCGAGCTGGTGGTCTATCGAAATCTGGGCAAGGTCGGACCCAAGCCGGCGAAACTCAACATCGAGCTGAAGATCATCAACCGCACCATTTCAACTGAATAGAAAGGATTGAGCCATGGAAGCGTTGATTCTCACACTGGACGTTCTCTGCATGACCTACCTCTGCTGGCGGATGTTCAAGGTGGACGAAAAGTCGTCTAAACACCCCGACCTGGGCCCGCTCTCTTACAAGCCGCCCAGCCAGAAGTGATGGCTGGCAGTACATGAACCGAGGGTAATTGCTCCGATGCGTGATCTCATGTTCGCCTTGGCCATGTTGCTGGCCATCCCGCTGGCTATTGCAAGGCCCATCAACGCTTACTACCTGTGGGGTTGGACGGCGGTGTTGATACCGACCAGCTATTTTTATGGGTTCATGGCGAGTGCGCGGCTGAACCTGGTTTTTGCTGTCTTGACGCTGGCGCTGGTGGCTCTGGGTCGCGTGAAATGGAAGGACTATCAGCCCAATCGGGTGACCTGGCTTTACCTGTTGTTCCTGGCGCATGCCACCATGGCCTTTCTTTTCGGCTATGCGGGCAATCCAGACAATGCCCGGTACTACGAGTTCCTTGCAAAGATCATGTTGTTCTGCCTTCTCATGCCGCTGTTCGTCAACACCCGCTTGCGTATGCATGTGATGCTGCTGGTGATCGTGCTTGGCTTAGGGCTACACGGTGTACTTGAAGGTCTGAAGACAATTTCATCTGGGGGCGCACACAACATGTACGGACCTGCCGGTACGATGATTTCCGATCGAAATCATTTGTCGACCGCCTTGGCATTGGTTCTTCCCATCATTTATTACCTCTATTTTTACAGCGCCAATCCAATGATTCGGACGGGCATGCTCGCCGCTTTTGCACTGGTTGCCGTGGCAATCATGGGGGGCGGATCCAGAGGTGGATTTCTTGCATTGGCGATTGTTGGATTCTGGTTGGTCATGACAACACGTCATCGTTGGTTAACTTTGTTTCTCGTTGGAGCTTTGTGTCTCTCGTTCTACTTTTTTGTACCTCAAGAGTGGACTGATCGTCTCTCGACAATTCAAGAGGCCAACGAAGATGCATCATTCATGGGCCGTGTGGTTGCGTGGAAGGTGAGTTCTGCTATAGCGCTGAGCCATCCCATATTTGGTGCAGGGTTTCACGCAGTTCAGGTGAACAATATCTGGGATATGTTCAAGGAGTCCCCTGGGCTATTGGGGTTCCTTGACTTGCCAGTACCAACATTCAGTGCGAAGGCTGCTCACAGCATTTACTTTGAAGTAATGGGAGACATGGGGTTCGTCGGCTTGTTCCTGTTCCTCACGATCCTTCTGCAGTCCATTCACAGTCGCTTTGCTATCAAGCGGATGGTTAAAGAGTTGGAGGGAACTGAGTATCTGTGGGCACGCGATCTTGCCGATATGCTGATGTTGTCGGTCATTGCGTACATGGCCGGTGGAGCTGCTGTCAGTCTTGGATATTTCGAGGTTGTCTATATGGTGATCATGTTGATGGAGTTGCTGAGGCTCCACGTGACCAGACAGCTGACTGAGAAGCGCCAGCAGCAAAAATCTGACATAAAAGCCAATGCAGTTGGCAAGATAGCCGCCTCGGCTGCCATGCGCGGAACGAAATCAACTCTTGGGGGTGACTAATCATGCTCGCGTGGCCCATTTTGCACACCCTATCCAAGGACAAGCTGTCGGTTTTTCTGTTTCATAAAGTACCCAAAGTGCCCGATCCGCTCGTCCCAAACGACTTTGATCTGGCCAGTTTCGAATCCATGCTAGACCGAATTTGCAAGAACTTCAGGGTTCTTCCTGTTGGCGACGCTGTCGATTGCTTGCGCAAGGGATCGATTCCTCGAAGAACTGCTTGCATCACCTTTGACGATGGCTATCCCGATTGGCAGTACGGGGTCTTGCCTGCACTGCGCCGCAGAAACATGCACGCCACTTTTTACATCACCACCGGGCAGTTTGACCGCAGGCCACTTTGGCACGAGCGCATTCTTGCGGCGGTACGAGGTCTGCCAGACGGAGTTTTTGACTTGGGCTATGCACCTTTGCAACCAATACTCCTTCAGTCCTTGCAGGATCGACAACGGCTCGTGCATCGGCTGGAACTCGAGCTCAAATACCTCACTTTGCATAAGAGAGAGGAGCTTATGCAGCGCTTGGAATCGTTGGCTGGCGTGTCTCCCGCCTCCGTGCCCGTGATGTCCCCTGATGCACTCCGTGACCTTCACAGCCAGGGATTCGGCGTAGGCGCTCACACGATCGATCACCCCATCCTCGATTACTGCGATGAGACACAAACCAATCATGAGATAGGTGGCGTGAAGGAACAGCTCGAAGCGATGGTGGCTGGGCGTGTGGAGGGCTTTGCCTATCCCAACGGTCGCCCTTACGCAGATTTTTCACGCTTGCACGTTGACGCTGTGAAGAAGGCGGGCTACACCCACGCCGTGACCACTCACTGGGGTGTGGCCAAGCCGGAAACCTCTGTATTTCAGATCCCCAGGTTCACCCCATGGGCCAAGCGAGAATGGCACGCCCTCTACCAAGTGGGGCGCAACTTGCTTACTGATCCCATGCTTGTTCCAGAGAATAGTTTATGAGCGCGCGCGCAAAGGTTAAGCAAGGGTTGAAGTCAGTCCTTTACCTGCTTGGGGTGTTTGGCTTGTTGCATCGGTGGCGCAACCGTCATGTACTTACTGTGCTCATGTTTCATCGGGTGCTTCCGGCAGGGTCCTTGGCATATCAACTCGCCGAAAAGGAATTCACGTTCTCCACGACGGGGTTTGAACGATGCCTCGAATTCGTCCGCCGTCATTACACCGTTGTCACTTTGCATGATGTGCAAGCGGCTGCGAAGAACGGCACAGACCTCCCACGGAATCCAGTGCTGATCACATTTGACGATGGCTGGCGTGATACGGTCTTGCATGCTGAGCCTTTGCTCAGGAAGCACAAAATGAAGGCGACCTTGTTTCTTTCAACCGAGGTGCTCGACTTGGAGAGTTGCCGTTGGTGGCAGGATGCGATGGTTGCCGTGATGGCCGATAAGGCCGGCCAGCAGCGTTTGCAAGCTGCGATCAGCAGGATCAGCGCTTCTGTCTTGCCGGACGACCCAACGGATGCCGGCAGGGCTCTGACTGCTCACTTGGCTTCGCTACTCCCGGAACAGCGCCTGGAGCTTCTGGAGCTCGCACAGCCGGGTGTTTTTGATGCAATCCTAGAACGACAAATGTTGACTCTGGATGATTTGTATCGGCTTGAGGGCGGTGCCATCGAACTCGGTGGTCACGGACACACCCATGCTCCACTCACGCAGGCGGCCGATGCGCAAGCAGAACTGAAGATATCAATGGAGCGACTGAGATCACTTAGGACTGGGCCACTTAGCATGTCGTTTCCACACGGGGCAATGAATGAATCGCTGGTCAACCAAGCGCACGAGGTGGGGTTTGAGCTTGTGTTCACCAGTGAGCCCACATTGTCCTTGGTCAGCAATGCGGTCGACGCAACGCTGGGCCGCATTCATGTCCCTGAGAACCGCTGGACTTGCCGGGACGGACAAGTCGACGCAGCACAGCTTGCCACTTTTCTGTTCTTCCGTCCCCGCGCTCCTGTGGTCACCAATGGCGCACCCGCATGATCGAGTCTCATCAGTACCGCGTGCTCCGAAAGGCGTTTGATGCTTTGGAGCCCGGCGAGTTGGTAGCGTGGCAGGGCATCCACGAAACAAGTGAGCAGAGCCGATGGGCCTTTCTTTCGCCCGCGTTTTCGTCGGCCGCACACCGAAGCACGGGCCCTGTGACCTTGCTGCTCTTTTTCGATGGGACTGAGCTCGTTGCGGTGTTGTCGCTGCAGCGGTCTCGAGGCTGGTTGGGTAAGCTCGGTCTGTTCGAGCCAGTGGGCCGCGAGCTGGCCGACTACTTTGGTTTAGTCGCGCGCGAAGGTGTGCAGATCAACCTGCAGCAGGCGCTGAAGCAGGCGCGCATTCCATGCTTGTACTTCACCCATCTCGACGAGCAGCAGCAGCGTTACGGGCTTGCGGGCTCTTCCCCCCGCATTGGGCTGCGCACCTTTGTGCACCCGGATGGCGGGGAGAAGCATTGGGAACTATTGCGTGTGCAAGACAAAAAGTTGGTGGCTGACACCGAGCGGCGCGAACGGAAGCTGGAAAAGGAGCACGGAGCGATTCATTTCGAAATGCAATCATCCGATCCCGAGCGTGTTTTGGGCGAACTCATACGAATGAAAAATGAGCAATACTTTCGAACAGGGAAGCTTGGTGCACCATTGACGGATTCAGACAATGTGACCTTGCTCCGAGATCTGAGTCGAAACAGCGAAACCTCCTGCATGGGTCGACTCAGTTCAATCTCGGTCAATGGCGAACTAGTGGCGGCCCACTTTGGTCTGCAATCGAGCGCGACCCTTCATTTCTGGTTCCCTGTGTACAACGACCGCTACTCGGCGTACTCGCCAGGGCGAATCCTTTTTCGACGCATCCTGTTGGCCAGTCAGCAAGAGGGCATCAATATGATAGACAGAGGCGAAGGGGATACCCCCGCCAAACGAGATTTTGCAAACCATAGCCATCAATACTTCAAAGGCTTGGCAACCAATGGGCCCCTTGGTTTTCTGGTGGGAGGACTGCTTCGGCTTGCATGGAAGCGCCAGATGCTTTTTACTAGCTAACTTCGCCTTTTGCACCTCTTATTCGCGGGAAGAGGCAAAGCGTGAAGTAGACGAGGCTGCGCAGTGGTCGGTAGCCCCCTCTTAATGTCGCCCAGAATGACTTTCTGGCGATTGGTAGCTTTCCACGCCAATAGTGGGTGTATCCATGGTCAAAGTAGACGCTATTCATCCGTGCTTTGAAGGCAGCTTCCGCCATCTTACTTCCGTCAGGA
The DNA here is from genome assembly GCA_003241965.1 of Burkholderiales bacterium. Lineage (GTDB taxonomy): Bacteria > Pseudomonadota > Gammaproteobacteria > Burkholderiales > Burkholderiaceae_C > Hydrogenophaga. The sequence goes on from QBMB01000017.1 coordinate 40,326, forward strand.
CTGAGAATTCCCCAGCGCATATATGCTGCTTTCAACAATATTGCAAGATGATTTTCGTCCGAAATTCGGTGCATTGCACTCGTCGTATGTATTCGGTAAAGAGCTACTGCTCCATCAAGAGAGTGCATTTCTGCAACTCTTGATGCCTTCAGCCAAAAATCATAGTCCTCCCCTAGTCGCATTCCCTCATTGAATCCCCCGATGGTTGAGTACACACTCTTTCTTATTACGGCCGTATTCATTCCAACGAGTAAGCCTGATAGGAGACGAATGTATAGCCACCCTGAGCGGGCAACCTCATTGTCGACAAGTTCCTCACATGATTTCATTAGTCTATGTGCGGGAATAAATACACCACTTTCGTCTGTAATCCATCTACTAAATCCACCGAAAACAACTCCAACTTCTTCATGAGCATCTAAATATCGAATCTGTGCTCGAAGCTTACCTGGAAACCAAACATCATCGGCGTCTAGGAATGCAATGAATTCCCCTTTGGCGTGCTGCATTCCAACATTTCTGGCGTGAGAAACTCCAGTCCCGGTCAGGCAAATTACTTGGATTCGAGCATCAAGTTCTTCGAGTAATTTGTAGTTCCAATCAATCGATCCATCATCTATTATTAGAACCTCAAAATCCTGAAAAGACTGCGATATGACACTACGAACGGCCTCCTGAATAAAGTTTTTGCAGTCTCTGACTGGGATAACAACAGAAACACGAGGCCCGTATTCGGTAGGTATGGATATCCCATGACAATCTTGATGTGAATCAATCATGCTTTTTTAGAAGTAATTTTCCAACACGCAGTATTTCATTGCGAATAGGAAGTCGAGTTAATAAATATGTAAGCACTATTGATGTGGAAAACAGGATGACTGCAGCGATTAGGCTGAGCAATACTGGCAATTGTGAAAGCCATGCGGCTTTGGTCGCCAAGGTTAAGAGCACAGCAACTCCAATCGGAGGCGCAACTCGCAGAAGATTTGATGCCCAGGATATTGGTGACACTGACAAGTATCTCCAGTTCACCCAGATATACGCTGGTGTTGCGATGACCTGTCCCAAGAGAAGGCCTTTTGCAAAGCCGATAAGGGTGCTGTCAAACAACCACAGAACTCCCCCGATCTTTGCTGCAAGGGTTAGTAGCAATGGTACAGCTACTGCATAAGGCCTGCCTTGCCCAGTCACAGCCGCCGTGGTCAACATGAATGTTGCAGGCAGTGCGAATACTGCGCAAAGCCACGGTATTACCGGTATGCTTCCTTGCCATTGAGGGCCATATAGAAACATCACAATCTCAGGCGCCATTATCGCAATGCCAGCCAAAGCCGGGAGTAAGACACACTGAATAATTGAGCTGGCGTGCAAATACTCTCTGTCCATATTTCCTGTTGCATGATGCAACTTGGCAAGATACGGCAGTGCGAAAAACTGAATGGTAGGAGTTATTGCAGTGTTTAGAAGATTTACTGTAGAGTTTGCTCTGCTGAACAGGCCGACCAATGTTGGATTTCCAAGACGACCAAGTAATATATCGGGTAGGGCATTGTCACACGCCTTAAGAATTGCTGTAACTAAGTTTCCGAATCCGAAATTCAGCATTCTTCCCCAGCCATGTATGCTTGGCAGCAACGGAAGTCTTGCCCTCATTATCCATCTGTAGGCAATACCAGTTGCGATGATGTTTACAAGATTCGCCCATGCCATGGTCATATGTCCAAAATTCAACCAAGCCAAGGAAAGGCTTGTTGCGCAATAAATAGACACCACCACAGCAGAAACTTTGGCTAGTGTTGCGACCTCATACTCGCGTGTTAACAGTGCTTCAGGGATTGCTCCGAAAGGGATAAAAACAAATCCCAACGCGAGAACTCTAACGACATCTGCAACCTTTGGCTCAGAAAAAAGGGCCCCCCATAAGGGTGCGCTAAGAAAAACAGTGGCAGCAACAATCCAAGAGGAGGTGATGAGGAGGCCTGAGGCGCTGCGAATGATTTCATCATTGATTGTAGCTTCGCGCTTTAGATAGCTGCTAACACCAAAATCTCTAAAAACATGTGCAATTGCTACAAATACTGCACCCATTGAGAATATTCCAACTTCTGTTGGGGTTAGAAGGCGAGCAAGAGCGATTGTAAGTAGTAGATTCGCAAGAATTGCAGCATTACTCACAATAAACTGCAATGCAATTTTTTTTCGCATTTAATTGTATTCTAGTTAATCTTCAATATCGAATGTTTGTGAAATGTCATTATCTTTTGGTTTGATTTACTCTAAATTTCGATGAATGGTATTTCAATGCGGCCTGATTCGCAGTATTGGGTCTGAGTGAGTTTTCGTCATCCTCCTTCGGTGGCAGCCAAATGCCAATCCTTGGTTGAATTTAACTGTATTTTGATATTTAAATACATCTAATCTTGGGTATATATAAATCGTCAAATTTGTCCTGCGGTATGCTATTTAACTGAACCAGTGTTACTCAACTCAAAGATTGACTAATGTTTGAAAGATTAATTGATCTTCGAGGACCCATTTCGATTGCTAGTTGCCGGCTCATAAAGGGAGTGTCTCGGCATTTCTACAATGATCGGTTTGTGGATTGCAGTGCAAAGTATAAAGTCGATGAATATAGAATTCGGCAGGTGGCCTTGCTACTGGGAAGCAAAAGCACAAACATTGATCTCTGTTCGATACACATCCTATTTCATGCTGGACCAGTCCCTGCTGCTGAAAGCAGTCGTAGTCATTCCTTACCATGTGAAGATGACATGAGGGTGGGCTCACATTTTTGCATCATTGGCTGAAAAGCGCTTCCATTTTCTGACTTTGCGTCATTGCGGGCATGCGGTTCATGCGTCTTCTTGTGACTTATTCTGTTATGAGCCGCCTTGGGATTTGAGGAAGCTCTTTTCTCTGAGAGGATTGAGCCCTTAGCAAGAAGTCAAACACCGAGGCCCGCGAACGCGCTGTTCGCATGGTGCAGGAGCACCGAGGCGAGTACCTCTCGCTGTGGGCCGCCATCGAATCCATCGCGCCCAAGATCGGCTGCGTACCGCAGACGCTCAACGAATGGGTCAAGCGCGATGAGATCGACACCGGTACGCGGGTTGGCGTCACGACGACCGACCTACAGCGCCTGAAGGAGCTTGAACGCGAGAACAATGAGCTGCGCAAGGCCAACGAGATGCTGAAGCTTGCCAGCGCGTTTTTCGCCCAAGCGGAGCTTGACCGCCGTCTGAAGTCCTGAAGGGCTTCATCGATCAGCATCGACAGGCCTACGGGGTCGAGTCGAGCTGCAAGGTGATGCAGATCGCCCCGTCTGGCTACTGGCGCCACGCCGCCCAGCAACGCAACCCGGCCCTGCGATGTCAGCGCGTTGAGCGTGACGGTGCATTGGCTCCTCACAGTGAACGTGTGTGGCGAGCCAACATGCAGGTCTACGGTGCCGACAAGGTCTGGAAGCAGCTCAATCGAGAGGGCATCCCCATTGCCCGCTGCACGGTCGAGCGCTTGATGAAACGCCTGGGCTTGCAAGGTGTGCGCCGTGGCAAGGTGGTGCGCACCACCATCAGCCATGGCAAGGCACCATGCCCGCTGGACCGGGTCAACCGGGTCTTCAAGGCCGATCGGCCCAACCAACTTTGGGTCTCTGATTTCACCTACGTCTCGACCTGGCAGGGCTGGCTGTACGTGGCCTTCGTGATCGACGTGTACGCACGGCGCATCGTGGGTTGGCGCGTGAGCAGTTCGATGCGAACGGACTTCGTGCTCGATGCGCTGGAGCAGGTGTTGTACGCGCGGTAACCCGAGCGCGATGGCTGCCTGGTTTGTCACTCCGACAGGGGGTCGCAATACGTCAGCATCCACTACAGCGAGCGCCTCGCCGAAGCGGGCATCGAGCCTTCAGTGGGCAGTAAAGGAGACAGCTACGACAACGCGCTGGCCGAGACCATCAACGGCTTGTATAAGGCCGAGCTGATCCACCGGCGAGCGCCTTGGAAGACCAAGGAATCGGTGGAGCTGGCCACCCCGGAATGGGTGTCCTGGTTCAACCATCACAGGCTGTCGGAAACCATCGGCTACATGCCTCCAGCCGAAGCTGAGGCAAGCTATTCCCGACATCTCGCCAATCAGGCGGCAACCGCCGCCTGACTTACACCACCAAGCCTCCACGAAAGCCGGGGCGGTTCAGTGTGGCCTTGCTCACTTGGGGTGTAGGCCGGTAGCACTGCCGGGTGATGTTCTAACGGCACTTCATCCACACGTGTAACCGCACGCATTTTCGTGTTGAACCCCCAGAGTTGGGTCTCTTGACAAAGCCTTATGATCGCCAATAGCTGGAACGGAGCGAATAGCGTACTTCCATATTGAAGCGCGTGTGCCTCCAAGCAACCAGTTCGTGCCGCTTAAATGACTACAAGCAATCTTCGACCGACCGCTTGCAGGATCTGCCTTTACGACGTACCTTCAACGATGCATCTCAACTGTGAGTTCTCAGCTTCGCGTATCAGCACGGTCGATACTCAGATCGGAGAGTCAACACTCCAATCGGTCTTACGCTTCCAAAGCCGCATTGCCGTGACGTGCATCGTTTGATTGGCGTCAATTGATGTACATGGTAGTCTCTGCGCGTATCTTTGATCTTCGGCGTTCGGGAGTGTATTGATTAAATTTAAGAGCGTACATCAACATTGTGTCCACTTTGACCAAGGCTCATGCAGGGATATCTAATTAAGTGAATCTTGATGAACGTATCTGGATGGAGGTGGTTGAGTTATCTTGATGTAATGGTGATTGAGCCTTGTTGATTCAGGATGACATTATTCGGGCGTTACTTGGAGGCGGTGCATCTTTGAATTCTTCTTCAGATCGATGTACGTTTTGGTAAGTCGATGTATTTGGCGCAGCTTACCATCAAATATCTTGATTTGACTTTGAAAGCCATGATTCTGCATTGTGATTGAAAATTGCTGAGCAAAATATCTCACTTATTCGTCGCTACTGAGTCATGCATAAAAATATTCTAATGATTGAGGATTGATTGTGGCTATTTTGGATAAAAGTTCAATTGAGTATCAGCGGGGAATGGGTAATTGGAAAGCCTGGGGTGACGACGTTGCTCCTATCTTTGTTGCCGCTGAAGAATGGAGGCGCAACTTATCTGGCGTGCGTCTACCTTGGTTATGTTGGAATGTTCAAGATGACTGGTGCTTTCTACAGCAGCAGTTGGTTGAATCAGTCGGTTGGACTCCAGTAGTCGGCTTTGATCCGCGAGTTGGACCTCCAGCAAAAACAACAAAAAATGCTCTCGTTATTGACTTCAATCGCCACTTTGGACTGCCGGTTTTGTATCCTCACTTTCCATTGGAGTTTGCATTTCTCTTTTCTGAAAGGCTTGCATTCTGGCATTCTGATCTTTTAGTTCGCTTGGATAAGTTAGAGCAAGTCGCTCGTGTTTTTGAAGACTTGCCTCAAGGTTCAATGGCTGCGGTAAGCTCAATTGGCCTGCGGAATATGTTTGACTTTACTAAGCAGCGTTACTGGGAACTTATTGGCTGTACAACTAGAGATGCAAGCAGAAGTCAGTACGATAATGGTTGTGGTTGGTGGCTGAATTTTTATGATCACGTCAATAGAGCTATTAATGCATCTGACAAAGACCTTAGGCGCTACTATTGGGATCACGGAACAGGCGCTTTGTATTGGAGCCGTCGACATGGAGGTAAGGTTAAGAAGCTTCGAGAGGCAGAATTTTCTGCAGGACACTTTTCCCAGATTAAGTTCAATGGATATAAGCGAGTTTCTCCAAATAATGAATTTCGAGAATTGTCTCAAGATTTGACTGCAAATTTTCAGCTTAGGCGGTGTGCAGCCAAGATGGGCTTACTCGATCTGATTGGGCCCGAGTAATTATCTCAATTGTGGCTCTTCGAATTTAGGTGATTTTCAAGCCATCCTGAAGTATGCAGACTGAACTTACTCATTAAATTTGTTTGCTATCGAAGTCAAGTCCTTTGGCTTAGTAATTTGTGATTGCAGGTGTGTTTATTAATTTGTACTCGATGAAAATGGACTTCTATGAAACTATCTAAATTGGAGCTCCGTTGGCTTCTATTGATATTGCTCGCTGGTATTGCCTTTAGATTGTTGTCTACTGTCTATTTGAAGCATCAACCTGCAAGCGATGAGCTTGCATACTTGTCGATGGCTGAGAATTTTCTTCAAGGCAATGGGATTAGGGATGGATTGGGTAACTGGGCATTTTATAATGCAGGTTACCCGATGTTTATACTGCTTCCTTTTGCGTATTTATTTGGTGATTTGATTCTTGGTGCTCGAGTTGCAAATATCTTCCTTGGCTGCTTGTCTATTTTAGGGTGCTATTATTTGGCGCGTGAAATAGGTTTAGGTCTATTCGGTAGATTGGTTTCATCGGGTGTATATTCGTTTTATCTGCCAACTGGTGTTTATGCAGTTTATATTGCGAAAGAAACTCTTCTCGGATTGCTAATGCTGCTTGTGGCCTACCTGACGATTCGAACTTATAAGCACATTAGTTCCCTAAATGTCATTCTTCTCGGAGTGTTGTTCGCTGGAATTGCAATGGTAGGTAATGCCGGTCTTTCTTTGCTCCTGCCGTTGTTCCTCGTACTTTTTTTTGCCCCTGGATCATTGACTCGGCGCTTTTTTTCTGGTCTTGCAGTTGTATCTATTGCTGCTGTACTGGTTTCTCCTTGGCTGGTGAGAAATCTTGAGGTGGTTGGTGCGCCAGTTCTAAATACTAATGGTGGTTTTAATTTATACTTGGGGAACAATTCGGCGGCCACTGGATATTTTATGTCAATTGTAGACACTCCTCTTGGAAATGATTGGCAGCAACTTCGAAGGTCTGCTGGTGAATTCGAATCGGGCAATATTCTCAAGAAGATGGCGGTTGATTGGATTGTTGAAAATCCAACGAGTTTCTTAAAGTTGGCCATTAAAAAGGCGTTTCTTTTTTGGTGGCCACCTACGCATCAAGGGCAAGGAGATGGAGGTGGCGGCATTGAGCGAGTAGTTCGGCTCCTTTGGCTTGGCCAGTTTTTATTTATCGTTGCATTTTCTTTGGTCGCACTATTTTCATATGCGCCCAGAAAACTTGAGGTACTATTCTTATTCTTTATTGTGATCTCCTATACTGCTGTACACATGGTGTTTTATGTTATATATCGATATCGAGAGCCTATAATGCCGGTGGTTATTGTATTGTGTGCGGCAGGAATTGAAGCTTCAATTGCTTGGTATCGTTCTAAGTTTATTAATGTCCTTTAGAATAGCCCCATTGTTCTTATAAGTTACTTTGTTATGAGCCGCCTTGGGATTTGAGGAAGCTCTTTTCTCTGAGAGGATTGAGCCCTTAGCAAGAAGTCAAACACCGAGGCCCGCGAACGCGCTGTTCGCATGGTGCAGGAGCACCGAGGCGAGTACCTCTCGCTGTGGGCCGCCATCGAATCCATCGCGCCCAAGATCGGCTGCGTACCGCAGACGCTCAACGAATGGGTCAAGCGCGATGAGATCGACACCGGTACGCGGGTTGGCGTCACGACGACCGACCTACAGCGCCTGAAGGAGCTTGAACGCGAGAACAATGAGCTGCGCAAGGCCAACGAGATGCTGAAGCTTGCCAGCGCGTTTTTCGCCCAAGCGGAGCTTGACCGCCGTCTGAAGTCCTGAAGGGCTTCATCGATCAGCATCGACAGGCCTACGGGGTCGAGTCGAGCTGCAAGGTGATGCAGATCGCCCCGTCTGGCTACTGGCGCCACGCCGCCCAGCAACGCAACCCGGCCCTGCGATGTCAGCGCGTTGAGCGTGACGGTGCATTGGCTCCTCACAGTGAACGTGTGTGGCGAGCCAACATGCAGGTCTACGGTGCCGACAAGGTCTGGAAGCAGCTCAATCGAGAGGGCATCTCCATTGCCCGCTGCACGGTCGAACGCTTGATGAAGCGCTTGGGCTTGCAGGGTGTGCGCCGTGGCAAGGTGGTACGCACCACCGTCAGTGATGGCAAGGCGCCATGCCCGCTGGACCGGGTCAACCGGGTCTTCAAGGCCGATCGGCCCAACCAGCTCTGGGTCTCTGACTTCACCTACGTATCGACCTGGCAGGGCTGGCAGTACGTGGCCTTTGTGATCGACGTGTATGCCCGACGCATCGTGGGCTGGCGCGTGAGCAGTTCGATGCGGACGGACTTCGTGCTCGATGCGCTGGAGCAGGCGTTGTACGCGCGGCAACCCGAGCGCGATGGCAGCCTGGTTTGTCACTCCGACAGGGGGTCGCAATACGTCAGCATCCGCTACAGCGAGCGCCTCGCCGAGGCGGGAATCGAGCCTTCAGTGGGCAGCAAGGGCGACAGCTACGACAACGCGCTGGCCGAGACCATCAACGGCTTGTACAAGGCCGAATTGATCCACCGTCGAGCACCGTGGAAGACCAAAGAATCGGTGGAGCTGGCCACCCCGGAATGGGTGTCCTGGTTCAACCATCACAGGCTGTCGGAAACCATCGGCTACATGCCTCCAGCCGAAGCTGAGGCAAGCTATTCCCGACATCTCGCCAATCAGGCGGCAACCGCCGCCTGACTTACACCACCAAGCCTCCACGAAAGCCGGGGCGGTTCATCCCCATTCAACTACTAGTGGTGCCGGGAGGTTATTGGATAAATAGCTCTAGTTATGATGACAGAGAATGCCACCTATATGTTGACAGTTCGACTGTGACCATTTTTTGATTGAAATCAAGTGACCTATCTAAGTTCGATAGAGATTTCCATTAAAATGGTGGCTACTGCCGAGGAATGATCGCCCATGTAGGATCCTTCAGAAAATCAAGATCCATTCCATTGGTTTTACTCTTCCACAAATCGTAAGCTTGTCGTGAATTGCTTATGCCTAAGGTCGTTGTTACGGCAAGCATAGCTCGCGCGTTGGCGGCATAGCCTCCAGCCCAAGTCGGGTATCCATCGTACTCTACGTTAGAAGTGCAATCGAATCCTGGAAAGTTCAACTGTGCAAGCTGACTCCATCCAGAGACAAACTTATTGCTTGAGTCTTTCAGGTTGATGTTGTAAGCGGCGGCTTTGGACAGGCAAAAACCTTGAGATTCGGCAAGAAATCGACCAACTCCAAAGCCGCTCATCCACTGGATCAGCTCGAGAGCTCGCGGCTCATTATTTTCCGCAAGTAACGATAGACTTATTGCAAGAAAGTCATTTTGCCACGGAACGCTAATGCTCAAGTTGTAAGGGCTTATGGGTGTATTGGTCGGTGGCACTTGGGTGCGATCTGGATTCACAACCCAGTTTTGATAAAACCATTCAAGATTGTTTGAAAGGCGTTGCCTGAAGTAAGATTTCTGTATATGAGCATCTGGCAATATGCGTGCTGCATCTCCTAACGCGCGCAATGTCCAAGCATGCGATCTGATTTGATCTTCCCAAAGAAGCCCCTGGCCAAAGCTACGATACCCCGGACTCATTGCGGTCATATTCCACGCCGCCCAGAAAGAAAGCTCATCCTGAAAGAATGCATCACCAGTTACTAAATACGGAACATATGCAAATGAGCCTTGATGTGCGGTATCCGGTTCCCAAGGGGTTGCGCCATTTAGAACTGTCGGCAGTGCTGGTTGCGATGTGCCTCTCAAGGTGGAGACGTTTGGATATGCATCTAAGTCTAATGGAGAGTTTGTGGAGTCATCTCTGTAATGCATCGGAATTGCTGCTGCTGCATCTGCATTGGCCAGCATAATTTCTCGCATGCGATCATCTTGTGTGATCAGATACATCGCAGTCCACCGTGGGAGTGGTCCAATTTCTGGTCTTCCCCCTGTTGTTGGAAAGTATGTAGTTAGGAAGACACTGCCCATCGGTCCGAGGAGCGCTTGTTCTTGCCGTTTTTGGTTGAATAGACTGAACTCTCCCGCAATCACGGTCTCTGGCGTTTTTTGGGCAAGGTCATAATTCCAAACTGCCTTACTGTTTAAGAAATACGGCATTGAATGCCTCACCCGCGTCTGCGGCTGCGAAGATGCCCCCGTCCAAACCACTTTGTGCCAACGCGCATGGTGGTAGTGCGTGAACTTGGGCTGAGTGTGAACGGTGGTGCCGTTGCGTTTGACGGCGAACGAATAGGTGATGTTGCCCGGGTTGGTCGTCCAGGTGCGGGTGTTCTCCATAACCACGTCTGTGCGAATGCGTGTGCCGCCGTCCACCAGCCTGGTGTGCAGGCGGGCGGTGAGATGGGGGTGCACCGCGTTGGTGGATCGGTCCTTGAAGGAGGTCACCACCGTGTATTCAGACGCCACTGCGCCAGCCAGGCGGCGGCCGGAGCTGTTGGCGATCTGCGCTTTCAATTGGGCTTGGGGCTGGGCAACCAGGTTGGCTGTCACATTGCCATTGGCATCGAACACCTGGGCTTCGAGTTCCAGGTTCCAGTCGGGGTCGGTTGGCAGAACGCTGGGTGTGCTGACTGTTTTCGTACCTGTGTAGAGGTTGACGATGCGCGTCTGGCCAGGCTGCATGTTGGCCAGCTGTGCGCTGAGCACGGCGAAGCGGGCGGAGCCGTCGCGGTGGGAAGAGATTTCGTCGCTCTGCAGCGGGATGGTGACGCCATCCACTTTGGCGACCAGGCTCTGCGTGGTGTGTTGCCAGTCGCCGGCCTTGAAGGGCTGGCCGAAGGTGACGGGCACGCTGATCTGGGTGGTTGAGCTTGTGGCGGCCACTTCGATGCAGGTGATAGCGCCTGCAGCACAGTTGAAAGCGGCGACTGGAGCCGGAGCCGGAGCCGGGGCTGGGGCTGGAGCTGGAGCTGGAGCTGGAGCTGGAGCTGGAGCTGGAGCTGGAGCTGGAGCTGGAGCTGCGCCTGGGTCCGGTCTCGGAGCTGGAGCTGGAGCTGGTCTAGGAGCTGGAGCAGGTGCAGGGCTGTTCGATGGATCAAGCACCACGGGGATGAAGCCGCCACTGCTGCCGGGGTCGGCTGGCCTGACCATGTTGGCGCTTGTAGTGTCGCGGCTGGCTGTTGCTGTTTCACCGCCGCCGCCGCCGCCACCGCAGGCGGCCAATGCGGCCAGCAAGACCGTGCCGGGCACTTGCCGGTAGGCGCGTTGGCGGATGTCTTTGAAAGTGGTCTTCGTGTTCATGTGCTGCTTTCGTATTCAATCTGTCGGTCTGCTGGCTGTTGCTTGTGCAGGCTGGGCAAGGGGATATGGGCAACTTCGACTGGGTCGGGCTTCACGCGTGATGTTTTTCACGCCACCTGTTGCACCTATCTCGACGACAACGGTTTGGACTTTAGGCTTGGCGCTTGTGATATTTGTCACCAACCAGACGGGACGCCAATTGAGAACGATGTGTGGAAATTGGCGTTAATGGGCGGTGCTTTTGCGCGGACCAGTGGTCAAGCGCGCACAGGTGGATGCACCTGGCACAGCCGGGCATGCGGCGGGGTTTTTCGCTCTGCAGAGTGCGGTTTTATAAGGGTTTTTCAGGCAGGCGCCGGGAGATGTCTGCCCAGGGTGACTGGGGCTCAGTCGGCGGCGAGATTTTGCCGGGCAGTTGAAACGAATTCGTCAGGCGCTGTAACGAATTGAAAGCCGGCACACAATTAAATGGCTATTTCGCTTTGGATTACTACCAATGCAGAATTTCCAACCCCGGAATTAACCCGTATTAGTTCAGCGCGCCGGGGAAGCTGCCGGCAGCCCGCGGCAGGCGGTAAAAGTCGTCCGGGATACTTTTCAGGCTGGGTACTCTTTCGGGCGGGCGCTGCCAGCTCAAAAGTAGTTCATCTGTATTCATGAACGCGTTTTTCGGGTCGAGCGCGTCGTTGAATTCCATCTGCAGGCGGGAGCCGTCTCGCGCCCTTGCAACACCTTCATACAAATTACCGTACAGACGGGCCTTTGCTTTTGTGCCTCGCGTGGCGATACCGCTGGTGTTGATGAGTGTGTTGTGGGCCAACACGATCTGGTTGCTCTGGTTCGCGTCCAGCCCGGTGTCGTTGCAGTGGGCCACGATGTTGTTGGCGGCCAGGCCCAGACGGTGTTCGTAGCCTTGGCAGTTGCCGTCTCGGCAAACGGCGGGGTCTGTGCCGCCGCCACCAAATGAAATGCCCACGCGCACACCAGGGCGCGAAATGTCTGTGGGGGAGCAGATCACCAGGTTGCGCTCGATCCGGCCGCCTTCGCTGGCGCCTTTCATGAAGATGCCGAACGAGACCATGTTGCCGTCGCGCTTGGCGAAGTTGCTCACCAGGTTGTCTTGCACGCGCCAGTGGTTGGCTCCCACCAGGTCAAACGGCACCACCGAGCGCAGCGTTTCGCGGGGTCGGGTGTTGGTGAGCGTGTTGTAGGCCAGCAGCCCGTGGTCGGGCCAGTCGCCGTTGTAGCCGTTCACCTTGATGTGGGCGTTGAAGTCGGTGATGCGGTTGTTGCGCAGGGTGGTGAACGCGCCCTTGCCCACGATGTGGAAGGCGTGCTCGCAATCGTCGTGGCGCTCGCACACGCCACGGATGTCGAGGTTTTCAAACGACCAGTACGGGCGGTCCACCAGAATGCCCTCGACCTGCCCAAACTGAAACCACACGGTGCCCGGCTGCTCGGCGCTGAGCACGATGGGCGCGCCGCGCCGGCCGTCGTTGCCCAGGCGCATCTTGAGCGCAAACGGGTACAGGCCCGGCGCCACCACGATGCGGGTGCCTGCCTTGGCTTCCAGCAGCGCCTGCCGAATGGCCTGCGGGCTGTCCACACGCAGTTCCAAGCTGATGCCTTGGATGGAGTCCTTCAAGGCCTGGGCTTGCTGGCCTTTGCCCAGTGTGGGCAGTGGGCCTGCGGGGGGTGTGCGCTCATAGTGGCGCTGCGCGGCGTGTAGCGGTGGGAGCAACACGGCTTCGAGTTTGTTGTGGCCTTCAAGCCTGCGCTTGAGGTACCTGATGAGTTCTTGAGGGCTGCGGCTGTTGGCCTCTGCCCAGGCGCTCTGGCCTTGTGGGGTGAAAGCCAGCCAAGCGCCGGCCGCTGCGGCCATCAGGGCGGCGAGCAGGGCCAGCCAGGCGGCCAATCGGATCAGGCGGTGCATGCTTGGCGGGGCTTGTGTTGGGGCTTGTGTGGGGGGCTGAACAGACATGGCACGTCGCTATGATGCATGCTTCGCTCAACAGGCCCAAGCGCCGCATCAAGTCAGCACAACATGAAAATCACAGTGGTGGGAACAGGGTACGTGGGCCTGGTCAGCGGGGCCTGTTTGTCGGAGGTGGGCAACGACGTGTTGTGCCTCGATGTGAACCCGGAGAAGATCCGGATCCTGGAAGAGGGCGGCATTCCGATCTTCGAGCCTGGGCTGCAAGAGATGGTGCAACGCAACGTGGCAGCCGGCCGCCTGCGCTTCACCACCGACGTGTCCCGCGCCGTGCACCACGGCACCATCCAGTTCATTGCCGTGGGCACCCCGCCCGACGAAGACGGCTCGGCCGACATGCAATATGTATTGGCGGCCGCCCGCAACATCGGCCGCCTCATGACCGACTACAAGGTGGTGGTGGACAAGAGCACGGTGCCGGTGGGCACGGCCGACCGGGTGAACGAGGCCATTGCCGACGAGCTGCGCCAGCGCGGTGTGCAAACACCGTATGCCGTGGTGTCCAATCCGGAGTTCTTGAAAGAGGGCGCCGCGGTTGAAGACTTCATGCGGCCCGACCGGATCATTGTGGGCGCGAACGACGAGCAGGCCATTCACCTCATGCGCGCCATCTACGCGCCCTTCCAGCGCAACCGCGAGCGGCTCATCGTCACCGACGTGCGCAGCGCCGAACTCACCAAATACGCGGCCAACGCCATGCTGGCCACCCGCATCAGCTTCATGAACGAGCTGGCCAACCTGGCCGAGGCGCTGGGGGCCGACATTGAAATGGTCCGCCAGGGCATGGGCTCCGACCCGCGCATCGGCTACCACTTTCTCTACCCCGGCGCGGGCTACGGCGGTTCGTGTTTCCCCAAGGACGTGAAAGCGCTCATCAAGACCGCAGCCGACCAGGGCGGGCTGGACTTGAAGGTATTGACCGCCGTGGAGGCCGCCAACGACGCGCAGAAACATGTGTTGGGCCGCAAGGTGAAGCAGCGCCTGGGCGAAGACCTCAAGGGCCGCCACTTCGCGGTGTGGGGCCTGGCCTTCAAGCCCAACACCGACGACATGCGCGAAGCCCCCAGCCTGGAGCTGCTGGCCGATCTGTTGGCCGCCGGCGCCACCGCCACGGTGTACGACCCGGTGGCCATGCACGAGGCGCAGCGCGTGCTGGGCGACGAGCCGCGCATCACCTACGCCACCAACCCCAACGACGCCTTGGTGGACGCCGACGCGCTGGTCATCGTGACCGAGTGGAAAGAATTCCGCAGCCCCGATTTCGACCTGATCAAACAGCGCCTGAAGCAGCCGCTGATCGTGGACGGCCGCAACCTGTACGACCCGGCGCTGGTGCGCGGCATGGGCTTCGACTACCTGGCCATCGGGCGCTGAATGCACGGGAGGGGGAGGGCGCCACATGGCCACTGACCTCTTCCAGTCCGAAGCCTGGTTTGCCCACCTGCTGGCGCAAGGCTTCGAACAGCCACCGCAGCACCTGCCGCTGCCACTGGCCCCCGGCGTGTGCCTGCAGCTCATGCAGCAAGCCCCCGCCGAACCCCTGAGCTCACTGAGCAACTACTACAGCTGCCTCTACGGCCCGCAGGGCGAGTGGCGCGGCGTGTCTGCCGCGCAGTGGACGGCAGCCGCGCAGGCCATGAAGAAGCTGCCAGGCGGCGCGGTGGTGCGGATGCAGCCGCTGGATGCGGCGTCGACCTGGTTGCCCGCCATGGAAGCCGGCCTGCGCTCGGCGGGCTACTGGACCGACCGATTTTTCGCCTTCGGTAACTGGTATCAGCCGGTGCCGCAGGGCGGGTTTGACGCCTACTGGCCCGAACGGCCCTCGGCCCTGCGAAACAGCGTCGATCGGGGCCGCCGCCGGCTCAGCAAAGCAGGCGTCTGGCGCATCGACATACACAGCCAGGCTTCTGATTCCCTGGAGGGTGCGATTGCCGCTTACGAGGCGGTCTATGCCAACAGCTGGAAACAACCCGAACCATGCCCCGAATTCATGCCGGGGCTCATCCGCCTGGCTGCACGCGAGGGCTGGCTGCGCTTAGGTGTGCTCTGGCTCAACGACCAGCCACTGGCGGCGCAACTCTGGCTGGTGTGCGAAGGCAAGGCCAACATCTACAAGCTGGCTTATGTGGAGGGTTTCGAGAAGCTCTCCGCCGGCTCGGTGCTGACCACGGCGCTCATGCAGCACACCATGGACGTGGACGGTGTTGTGGAGGTGGACTATCTGAGTGGTGACGACGCGTACAAGGCCGACTGGATGTCTTCGAGGCGCGAGCGGGTTGGGCTGGTGGCGTTTGACAAGGGCCGTGTTCGAGGCTTGGCGTCTGCTGCCCGGCACTTCGCGGCTGCGTGGTGGCGCCAACGCGGTAAAGCTTGAACGGACCGGAAATGCAAAAAGGGTGGCAGAGCCACCCTTTTTGATGCTGACAGTTCCGAAGAACGATCAGGCTTGGTTTTGCTTGCGACGACGCGAAGCGGCAGCCAGACCGGCGAAGCCCAGACCCAGGAGGGCCAAGGTGCCTGGCTCAGGAACCTTGATCGACTCGACCTTCACGACCATGTCGTTGTAGTCATAGTCGGTGCCATCTTCATACGCGAAGACCCAGTTGGTCGAAGCGCCGCCTTGGTAGGCCAGGAAACGTGGCGTGTCGAAGCCCAAGATGCTGTCGACAGAGTAGGCAATGGTGTTGCCGGTCTTGAAGTAGAAGCCAAAGCGCGAATCGCTGATCCGGCTGTCGGTAATTGACGTGCAATTGATGGCAGCGACACAGTTGGACACTGAGGCGAACACGTCCAGGGTGTTACCCAGAATCGTCATGCCGGCAGCGGTGCCAGGGGTCTGTGCAGCACCCAGGAGCAGATCAACCAACAGCAGGTTGGTGGTGTCGGTGCCGAACCAGATACCGAACTGCTGCGTGCCTGCATTGCCGGTTGCTTCGAGCACCAGGGTCGGGATGGTGGACGCAGGGAAAGCGGCCGAGCCCCAAATGCCTGCGGTGCTTTGATCTGCCGTGGCGCTGACTGCGCCGGAACCGAAGACGGTGTTCAGTGCCGACTGAAGCGTTGCTTCGCTGCCGGACGAACCGATGTTCACAGGACGCACGTTGTTGTTCACAACAGGACCGGCATGTGCCGCTGCTACGAACATCAAGGTGGCCGCTGCTGCGACGAGTGCTTTGACAAAACGCATGAAAAACTCCTTGGAAAGTTTGACCGCGATTTGCGGCTTGGTTAGGTAGTAAGCTAAAACCGTGCCAGGCAATGAAATCAAGCACTTACCGAAAAAATGGGAGGGTGCTGTAAAGCTTTTCGACGGATTTTGTGAGCAGGTCAAGCGCAAGGCGGGTCACTTGGGCTTCGAGGGGGTGGAATGGAAAAGGCGACCCGAAGGTCGCCTTTTCGTTGTGTACGCGCGGTTTGGAAGCTCAGGCGTTCTTGCGGCGCTTGACCAGCACCAGGCCAGTCATTGCCAAGCCGAGGAGCGCAAGCGTGCCGGGTTCTGGAACTTCGGTGATCTCGCGGCCGATCTTGGCGATCACGGCACGCTCGAAGTCATCGATGGACGTTGCAGTGATCGTGAAACCATCGCTCGTTACAACGTTGCTGTTGTAGAAGTTCGTCACACCGGCGGCGCCAAAGTCGCCTTCAAAAGCCAGTCCATTGATCCGGATGCCCGCCAACGCTGCCTTGTCCCGCTCATCACGGGTCGCTTGGCAAACCCCGTTGTAGGGTGCTGGCAAGTTGCAAGCTGGATCGGAGTTCTGGGTGCCATCGCCCGACACGTCGATGACTTTGCGAGCACCTGTGTAAATGTTGCTGGCAATGCTGTTGATGGCCAGGAGCATGCCATCCTGAATGTCGGTGCTGCCATTGCTCAAACGAGCCATGCTTCCAAGGCTCGTTGCAAACGCGTTGATGCTTGACACGGAGTTGAGCAGAGTCCAGCCGATGGCTTGCACTGCGTTGTCGGAGAACTGAATGACGTTCACGACAACACCACCGGCGGGTGCAAAGGAAAGGATCCCTGCTTGCACAGTTGCATCGTTGAACGCCGACGCGTAGCCGTTGCGTTGGGTGTTGTACTCTGCAGTAGAGATACTCCCGGACACATCAACGACCAGGGAAAGTTCCAGCGCCACGGGCGTCGCGTTGGCCGAGGCCATCAGGCCTAGCCCGATGGCAGCTGCTGCTACCAGTTTTTTCAGTTTCATCATCATCTCCAATGGGTTGAAAACAAGAATTTGCTTTGGCGTTGGAGGTTGTTGAGCAACAGCGACCAACCGGGCTGGATTAGCACTATCTGTACCAGCCGACTCAGGCCGCAAAAATTTCTTGGAAAATCAACTACTTGTAGCAAAAAAATAGTCTAGGGGAGTATCCCAAGTGGTTGTTCTGTAAAGGATTGCGACACAAGCCGCCATTCTTCATGACGCTCGCCAACAGGTCTTGGAAGTTGTCGATTGGTGATCTGGCCAGAACCTTTCTGAATCGTTGCAAAGCCATCCAACCAACACGTTGATGAGTTCTACGCGGGCCGAGTTGGAGGAGAACGTGTGGTCTGCGTCTCAGATACTGTGCACACCCACACTGAGCGGGTCCTGGGTGGCGCCCAGTTAAATCAGGCAGGCGGAAGAGCCGTCGCACGGACCCCACGACACCCTTTGCATTCGACCCCGGAGCCGGCGACGCAAGACCTGTTCAACCTTGAAGCCATCATGTGCGGGCAGGCGTGCTCTCTTCACATCGGGGGCGTTCAAAACTCGGTCGAGACACTTTGGTCTCTACGTGCCAACTCCCTGCCATGTCCTTTTCTGAATCGATTGGCGTAGCCAAGCAGCAATTGGCCTTTCCGCGGTGGTGTGGATGCCCCATGCGGTGACGATTGCAAAAATCATCAAAAAGGCGATAACGGTGGTTTGGCCCATCATTGTGACCAGAGCCGTTGAGGCCGCCAGGTTGAACAAGGCGTAACCTGCATTTTGGTGAACAAGATACAAAGGGTAGGTGAGCTTTCCAGCGAGATTGCTGCCCAAGTTGGGCTTGCCGGCACTTCGACGGATCACGGCATGAAACAAGACAAAAAATCCCAAGATGATGGCGACAACCACCAAATGGTTGGCGCCTTGATTGAACGTCAGCAGATCAGCAATTTGGTCAATGGGTCCTGCTTCACGCCAGGCGTAAACACAGGCGAACATCAGAGATACAAAAAGCATCAGCCGGCGCGATGTGTTCCACCCGGTGTGTCGGGCTAAAAAATACACGGCGCCGGCGGTGAAGAGCGGTGCCCATTGGACACACAGGTAGAGTTGCAGCGGATACGCAGGGCGAACAATATTGACGAGGGCCAGAGCCAGCCACATTTTGAGAAAAAGTTCGATCCGATGCATTTGACCTGAGGCTACGCACACACCGATCCAGAAATAAAAGGTGAGTTCTACTGCCAGTGACCAGTAGGCGCCATCGATGGCTTGATGTCCAAACAGCCCAGGAAACAGGGTGAGGTTGGCCAGAATCTGGCCCAAACCGTCTGGTTTGAACGGTGAGCTGGGAATGAGCCACTCAATCAATGCAGTGAGCAGCACACAGACCCAAAGCGCAGGGGCAAGGCGGGAGACTCGCGATGCGATGAAGTCACGCAGCGACGCATTCTGTGCCGTCATCAAGATCACGTAGCCACTGATCATGAAAAACAAGTGAACCCCCAAGTAGCCATACTGCGCAATATCTGCCAGAAACGGCATGTGGGTCACATGCATCCAGTTTTCTTTGGGTCCTTTGTAAAAATAGTGGAATCCGACCACTGCCAGAGCGGCGATGGCCCGCATCCAGTCGAGCTCTGGCAAACGCGCAGACGACAGATGACGAGGGTTCACGGGTGCTTGCCTTTTAGAGCTGAATTGATCTTTCTGATCAGCATCAACTGGCCTGATTGATCCAGATGAATGCCATCGGCCGTCAGTCGGGCTTCAAGCCAATCGCCGGCTTGCTGTGGTTGAACTGCAATGAACAAGTGGCCTCGCGACAAACAGAGCCTCTGAATGGCTTGGTTGGCTTCGATGATGCGGCCGGCGAGCGATGTTGACGGTGCCGGCTCAGGTATGCCTATGCACAGAACGCGTACCTGGGCAGGTATTTGATTCAGGATGCTGGTCCATGCCGTGGTCACGGTCTCCGACGGTTTTTTCTCCAGCAAATCATTCGTGCCACCCGACAAAACAACGGCGGAAGCTTGCGCTAGTGAGTTGAACTGGGGCAACCGTTTGGCCAGTTGGGTATTTCGGACCAACGTGACCGCTGGTTTCGGTATCGTGACCGAGGATTTCG
>QBMB01000018.1:0-7022 GCA_003241965.1 Burkholderiales bacterium
TGCCCACGTTCACGTGCGGCTTGGTCCGCTCAAATTTCTCTTTTCCCATTTTTCAGCTCCAAATCAAAACTGCCGGAACAACCAAAAAAAACCTGCGAGTACAGATCTGCAAACAACTGGTGCCCTTGGCGGGAATCGGACCCGCGACCTCTCCCTTACCAAGGGAGTGCTCTACCACTGAGCCACAAGGGCGAAGGAAGCCGGCAAGCCGGCCCTCCTGGAACATTCAAACCGACCCAAAACTGACCACTGACAGGACATGGAGCGGGAGACGGGAATCGAACCCGCGTCATCAGCTTGGAAGGCTGGGGTTCTACCATTGAACTACTCCCGCCAAATTCGCCCCGTCCGAACGGCTCACACCCACAGGGAATGAAATGCCGGACGCAAAGTCCCATCGCTTACATGTCACATCGATCGCTGGTGGAGGAGGCTGGATTCGAACCAGCGTACGCGTAAGCGGGCAGATTTACAGTCTGCTGCCTTTAACCACTCGGCCACCCCTCCATAGCGCAGCCCGCCATTATGCCATGGTTTTCTGCGGGCGTGCCAGCCTCGCTGCAAGCCCGCCGATCACCACGAGATGGCGGGGAATCCCTGCCCGGCCAACCAGGCGTTGGTCTGGCTGAAATGGCCGCAACCGATGAACGGCAATGGGCCACGGCGGGCCGACAGCGGCGACGGGTGGTTGGCCAACAGCAACCGGTGCCGCTGGCGGTCGATCAGGGCTGCCTTCTTCTGGGCATGGGCGCCCCAGAGCAGGAACACCTTGGGCTGGCCCGCGGCGCTGCAGCGTTGAATGAGCCGGTCGGTGAGCTTCTCCCAACCCCGCTGGGCATGGCTGGTGGGCTGGTCGTCTTCCACCGTCAGGCAGGTGTTGAGCAACAGGACGCCCTGCTTTGCCCAGCGCACCAATGAGCCGTCGGGCGGCAGCGGCAGGCCGAGGTCGCGCTGCAACTCCTGAAAGATGTTGCGCAGGCTGGGCGGTGGCTTCACGCCCGGCGCCACCGAAAACGCGAGCCCCTCGGCCTGCCCCGGCCCATGGTATGGGTCCTGGCCGAGCACGACCACCCGCACCTGCTCGGGCGGGGTGAGTTGCAGCGCCCGCAGCGGCTCGGGCGGATAGATGACGGCGCCCTGAGCGCGGCGCGCCTCCAGGAAAGACTTCAGCGCCCCTCCTTCCGTTGAAGACCAGAATTCGGCCGTCAGATCGGCCCAGCCCTTGGCGTCCTGCACCGCGAGGCGCTCAGGCAAAGAGTTCGGCGAGCGCCAGACCGGGATCGGGCGCGCGCATGAAGGCCTCACCCACCAGGAACGCGTGCACGCCAGCGCCGCGCAGGCTCTGCACGTCATCCCGACCCAGGATGCCGGACTCGGTGATCAGCAGGCGGTCGGCCGGCACGTCGGCCATGAGATCCAGCGTGGTTTGCAGCGTCACCTCGAAGGTGTGCAGGTTGCGGTTGTTGATACCGACCAACGGGGTCTTGAGCTTGAGCGCGCGCTGCAGTTCGGCGCGGTCGTGCACCTCCACCAGCACCGCCATGTTCAGGCTGAGCGCCAAGGCTTCGAGATCGGCCATCTGCGCGTCGTCCAGGCAGGCAGCGATCAGCAGGATGGCGTCGGCGCCCATCGCCCGGGCTTCGTACACCTGGTAAGGGTCGACCATGAAGTCCTTGCGCAGCACCGGCAGGTCGCAGCTGGCGCGGGCCTGTTTGAGGTAGTCGGCGCTGCCCTGGAAAAACTGTTTGTCGGTCAGCACCGACAGGCAGGCGGCGCTCACCTTGCCGTTGCCCTCGGCGTAGCTTTGTGCGATGTCGGCCGGGATGAAATCTTCGCGCAGCACGCCTTTGCTCGGGCTGGCCTTCTTCATTTCGGCGATCACGGCGGCGTGGCCGGCAGCGATCTTGCGACGCAGCGCGCCCTCGAAATCGCGCGTGAGCACGCGGCTCTCGGCGTCGAAGCGCACGACGTCGATCGGCTTCTTGCGCTGGGCGGCGGTGATCTCTTCGTGCTTCACAGTCACGATTTTTTGCAGGATGTCGCTCATGAGGATGTTTCCAGGTCAGGCCGCGAAGGCCTTGAGTTGTTCGAGTTTGGTGAGGGCCGCACCGGAGGCCAGCGTGCGCCGGGCCAGCGCAATGCCCTCAGCCATGCTGGCAGCCACGTTGGCCGCGTACAGGGCCACGCCGGCGTTGAGCGCGACGATCTCGCTGGCAGCCTTGAAGGCCGGATCGCCACTGGCCTGCAGCACGCCCATGAGCATCTGGCGCGAGGCCTCGGGTGTTTCCACGCGCAGCGCGCGGCTGCTGGCCATGGTCATGCCGAAGTCCTCGGGGTGGATCTCGTATTCGGTGATCTCTCCGCTCTTGAGTTCGCCCACCAGCGTAGCGGCGCCCAGGGACACCTCGTCCATGCCGTCGCGGCCATAGACCACCACCGCGTGTTCGGCACCCAGGCGCTGCAGCGCGCGCACCTGGATGCCCACCAGATCGGGGTGGAACACGCCCATGAGGATGTTGGGTGCGGAGGCCGGGTTGGTCAGCGGACCGAGGATGTTGAAGATGGTCTTGATGCCCAGCTCGCGCCGCACCGGGGCCACGTTTTTCATGGCCGGGTGGTGGTTGGGCGCGAACATGAAGCCCACGCCGACCTGCTCGATGCAGCGCGCGATGGCCTCTGGCGGCAGGTTGATGTTGATGCCCAGGCTCTCCAGCACGTCGGCACTGCCGCTCTTGCTGGAGACACTGCGCCCACCGTGTTTGCTCACGCGCGCGCCAGCCGCAGCAGCGACGAACATGGAACAGGTGGAGATGTTGAAGGTGTGCGAGCCATCACCTCCGGTGCCCACGATGTCGACCAGATGAGTCTTGTCGGCCACATGCACCTTGGTGGAGAACTCGCGCATCACCTGCGCGGCGGCGGTGATCTCGCCGATGGTTTCCTTCTTCACCCGCAGGCCGGTGATGAAGGCGGCCATCATGACGGGCGACATTTCGCCGCTCATGATCAGTCGCATCAGATGCAGCATCTCGTCGTGAAAGATCTCGCGGTGTTCGATGGTGCGCTGCAACGCCTCTTGCGGCGTGATCTTGTGGCTGTTCGGCATGCGTGTCTCCTAGTTCGATGGATTGTCGGTCAGCGCCAGGCGCAGGCCGAAGCCCACAAAGAGCAGACCCGCAGCGCGGTCCATCCAGTGCATGGCGCGCTGCACGGTCTGCACGCGGCGCGCGGCCCAGGCGGCGAGCCAGGCGTAGCCGAAGTTGATCGGCAGCGAGTTGAGGTTGAAGATCAGCCCAAGCAGCAGGAACGTCAGCGCCTTGTTAGGTGCCTCGGGCGCGATGAACTGCGGCACAAAGGCCAGAAAAAAGATCGCCACCTTGGGGTTGAGCACGTTGGTGAGGAAACCGCGGCGGTACACGCGCCACAGGTCCACCTCGGTCGTGCCCGCGCTCAGGTCCAGCGGCTTGGCTTTCGAGAGCATCAGCCGCACCCCCATCCACAACAGGTAGGCCGCGCCGATCCACTTGAGCACAGTGAACGCTGTGGCAGACGTGGCCAGCAGCGCGCTCACGCCGATCGCGGCGGCGAAGACGTGCACGAAGCAGCCGCTGACGATGCCCAGTGCGGCCACGATGCCGGCGCGTACGCCGCTGCGCAAAGCGTTGGTCACGATGTAGAGCACGTCGGGGCCGGGCGTGAGGTTGAGCAACCAGCCGGCTGCGATGAACAGCAGGAGTTGCGGCAGGTCGGGCATGGCCGTGCTCCTGCGATCAGTACACGGCTGTGCCGGCCGGCCGCGCGGCGGGCGCGGAGCCGGCCTGCGCGAAGAACGCCCGGGTGCTGGCGATCGCGCGGTCGATGCCTGCCGCATCCACATCCAGGTGGGTCACGAAGCGAAGACCGATGAGGCCGGTGGCCAGCACGCCATCGCGCGCCAGTTGGGCCAACAGATCGGGGCCACGCCCGTTCGCCACATCGACGAACACGATATTGGTTTGCGCGGAACGCACGGACAGACCATCGATGCCCGCCAGCCCTTGGGCCAAGCGTTGCGCGAGCGCGTGGTCGTCGGCCAGGCGGTGGATGTGGTGGTCCAGCGCGTGGTGCGCCGCTGCCGCCAGCAGGCCCGACTGGCGCAGCCCGCCGCCGAGCATCTTGCGCCAGCGCAGCGCGCGACGGATCAGGTCTTTGGAGCCGCACAGCGCCGAGCCCACGGGGGCGCCGAGGCCCTTGCTGAAGCACACCGAGACGCTGTCGAAGCGGTCGACGATGCCGCGCAAGGCGGTGAACGGATCCCCCCCCGCCGCCACCGCCGCATTGAACACACGCGCGCCATCCAGGTGCACCGCCAGACCGTGTTCACGCGCCAGTGCAGTCGCCTGATCGAGGTACTCTGCCGGCATCGTATGGCCGTTCCAGGTGTTTTCCAGGCACAGCAGGCGTGTGCGCGCGAAGTGCGGGTCGTCGGGCTTGATCGCGGCAGCGATGTCGGCCAACTGCATCTGGCCAACCGAGTTTTGTGCCAGCGGCTGCGGCTGGATGCTGCCCAGCACGGCCGCGCCACCGCCTTCGTAGCGGTAGGTGTGCGCGTTCTGCCCCACGATGTACTCGTCGCCGCGCTCGCAGTGCGCCAGCATGGCGCACAGGTTGCTCTGCGTGCCGCTGGCCATGAACAGCGCGGCTTCCTTGCCGGTCAGGGCAGCGATCTTTTCCTGCAGCGCATTGACCGACGGGTCGTCACCGAAGACATCGTCGCCCAGGGGCGCGGCCATCATGGCTTCGCGCATGGCGGCGGTGGGTTGAGTCACCGTGTCGCTGCGCAGGTCGACCGTCTTCATGTGTTTTGCTCCAGAAAGTTCTTGAGCATCGCGTGCCCGTGTTCGGTGAGGATGCTCTCGGGGTGGAACTGCACGCCTTCGATGGCGAGTGTCTTGTGCTTCACGCCCATGATCTCGCCGTCAGGTGTCCATGCCGTGACCTCCAGGCAGTCGGGGCAGCTGGTGCGCTCGATGGCCAGCGAGTGGTAGCGGTTCACGGTGAACTGCTCGGGCAGGTTCGCGAACACACCGACCTGCTTGGTAGTGATGACGCTGGTCTTGCCGTGCATGAGTTCCTGTGCGCGCACCACCGTGCCACCCAGCGCGGCGCCGATGGCCTGGTGACCCAGGCACACGCCCAGGATGGGCAGCTTGCCGGCGAAGTGCTGGATGGCGGCGACCGAGATGCCGGCTTCGGCGGGTGAGCACGGACCGGGCGAAATCACCAGACGGTCCATGCGTCCGTCATCGAGCCGCTGCTGCAGATCGTCCACGGTAACTTCATCGTTGCGCACCACGGTCACGTCAGCCCCGAGCTCGCCGAGATACTGCACGATGTTGAAGGTGAACGAGTCGTAGTTGTCCACCATGAGGACTTGAATCGGCTTGTTCATTCCAGACCCTCCTCAACCAGTTCGGCCGCGCGCAACAAGGCACGCGCCTTGTGCTCGGTTTCCCTCCACTCCATCTCGGGCACCGAATCGGCCACCACGCCGGCAGCGGCCTGCACGTAGAGCGTCTGGTCCTTGATGATGCCGGTGCGGATCGCAATCGCGACGTCCATGTCGCCCGCATAACTGAGGTAGCCGCAGGCACCGCCGTAGATGCCGCGTTTGGTGGGCTCCAGCTGGTCGATCAGTTCCATGGCGTGCACCTTGGGCGCGCCGGTGAGCGTACCGGCCGGAAAGGTGGCCTTGAGCACGTCCATGCTGCCCAATGGTCGACCGTCGGGGCCGTCCGCCAGAATGCCCTCGACATTGCTCACGATGTGCATCACGTGGCTGTAGCGCTCCACCGCGAACGCCTCGGTCACCTTGACCGTGCCGATCTTCGCGATGCGGCCGATGTCGTTGCGCGCCAGGTCGATCAGCATCACGTGTTCGGCGCGCTCCTTGGGGTCGGTGATCAGCTCGGTTTCGGTCGCCTTGTCCTGCTCGGGCGTGGCACCGCGCGGGCGGGTGCCGGCCAGCGGGCGGATCGTCACCTTGGTGCCCTCGGCCGTGTTCTCCTGGCGCACCAGGATCTCGGGCGACGCCCCCACCACGTGGAAATCCCCGAAGTGGTAGTAATACATGTAGGGCGAGGGGTTGAGCGAACGCAGCGCGCGGTACAGGCTCAGCGGCGACTCGGTGTAGCGCTTCTTGATGCGCTGGCCCACCTGCACCTGCATGAAGTCGCCGGCTGCAATCAGCTCCTTGGCGCGGTCCACGGCCTTGAGGTAGTCGGCCTTGGCAAAGTCGCGCTCGGCCGGGTAAGCCTGGCTGGGCTTGACCACCGGTGCACTCACCGAATATTTGAGCGCCTCGCGCAGTTCGCGCAGACGCTTCTTGCCGTTGGCGTAGGCCTCGCTTTGCGCGGGGTCGGCGTAGACGATGAGGTAGAGCTTGCCCGAGAGGTTGTCGATCACCGCGAGCTCTTCGCACTGCAACAAGAGAATGTCGGGGCAGCCCAGGGTGTCGGGTGGGCAGGTTCTTTCCAGCTTCTTCTCGATGTGGCGCACCGCGTCGTAACCGAAGTAGCCGGCCAGGCCACCGCAGAACCGCGGCAGGCCCGGGCGCAGCGCCACTTTGAAGCGCTGCTGGTAGGCCGCGATGAAGTCGAGCGGGTTGCCGTGGTCGGTCTCGATCACCACACCGTCGCGCACCACCTCGGTTTTGGCCTCGGCGCCGAAGCCGGTGGCGCGCAGAAGCGTGCGCGCGGGCAAGCCGATGAAGCTGTAGCGCCCGAAGCGCTCACCGCCCACCACCGATTCGAGCAAAAAGCTGTGCTTGCCATCGCCTCGCCCGTGCGCGAGCTTGAGGTAGAGCGAGAGGGGGGTTTCAAGGTCCGCGAAGGCCTCGGCCATCAACGGTATGCGGTTGTAGCCCTGCTGGGCCAGGCTCTTGAATTCCAGTTCCGTGATCATGTTCGTTCTTTCCGTCGGCCGCACCGGGCGTCATCGACACATCGGGTGGGGCGCTGGGTTCCATGCCATCCGGTCAGGGG
>QBMB01000018.1:7032-15774 GCA_003241965.1 Burkholderiales bacterium
GTGCTGCCGGGCTCGGGTGGGGTGAAACAGCGGCGGGTGTGGCACCCGTTGAACGCTGTGCCAGCCCCGGGGGGAGTGCACGTTTACGCTGGCTTGCGCCAGGGCCAGGCTCCCCGGCCGTTGCGGCTCGGCAGAACACCTGAGGGGGTTGTGCATGGATTGAACATGGTGGCGGGAGTGTAGCAAAGGCCTTGTGGCGTGTCGTGGCGGGTTCGATGTGGGCTCGCGGACAAGCTTTGGTTTTACGGCTAAACCCTCTGAACGCAGCGTCGACCCGAGGGGACAATCAAAAAAATAGAACGCCTGTTCTTTTTCAACCGCCACGGAAGCCCATGACACGCCAGCTTGTTCTCTCATCGATCCTGTGCACCGCCCTACTCCTGCCGGCCCTGGCAAGCGCCGCCACCGTGGAGATCGGCGGCGTCAAACTGGAAGACCGCGTCACGGTGGCCGGCCAGCCGCTGCTGCTCAACGGCGCCGGCATCCGCTACAAGGCCGTGTTCAAGGTTTACACCGCCGGGCTTTACCTGGGCCAAAAGGCCGAAACGCCCGAAGCCGTGTTGGCCGCCACTGGCCCGCGGCGCATGACCATCACCATGCTGCGCGACATCGATTCGGCCGAGCTGGGCAAACTGTTCTCGCGCGGCATGGAAGACAACATGGAGCGCGCCGCCTTCTCAAAGCTGATCCCCGGCGTCTTGCGCATGAGCCAGGTGTTCAGCGACCACAAGAAGCTCAAGGAAGGCGACACCTTCCTGCTCGACTGGGTACCCGGCACCGGCACGGTGCTCACCATCAAGGGCGAAGTGGAGGGTGAGCCCTTCAAGGAGCCCGAGTTCTTCAACGCGCTCATGCGCATCTGGCTGGGACCGAAACCGGCCGACTGGCAGCTGAAAGACGCGCTGCTCGGTATCAAAAAGAAGTGACCAACTCGGCCAGCGAACCGATCAGCCGGTCGTGCGGCGCCTGCGCAATCGGCTCGCCGTGGTTGTAGCCATAGGTCACCAGCACCACCGGGCAGCCGGCCGCGCGCGCGGCGATGCCGTCGTTCTGTGAGTCGCCCACCATCAGTGTGTTCGCTGGCAGCGTGCCCAGCGCCTCACAGGTCTTGATCAGCGGCAGCGGGTCGGGCTTGGTGCGCTCGAAGCTGTCACCGCCAAACACATGGGCGAAGAATCCCAGCAATCCCTTGGCCCGCAGCAACGGCACCGCGAAGGCATGGGGTTTGTTGGTCAGGCAGGCCAGCGGCAGACCATGCGCGCGCAGCGCCGTGAGGCCTTCGATCACGCCGGGGTACACCGCGCTGTGCGCGCCATTGATGGCGAGGTAATGCGCCTGGTAACGCGTCCAGGCATCGGCCTGCAACGCCGCTGCGTCGTCAGCACCGAGGTCTCCATGGAGCAACGCCGAACGGATCAGGTGCGCCGAGCCCTTGCCCACCATGCGTTCGATGTCGGCCCGGGTCACGCTCGGCCGACCGAGTTCTTTCAGCGTCTCGTTCAGGGCGACGTCGAAGTCGCCGAGGGTGTCGACCATCGTTCCGTCGAGGTCGACGATGACGGAACGGACACCATTCATCACGCGAGCGCAGCCCGCATCTGATCAATCACTGCCTTGTAGTCGGGCTTGCCAAAGATGGCGCTGCCAGCCACGAACGTGTCGGCGCCAGCATCTGCCACGCGGCGGATGTTGTCGGGCTTGATGCCGCCGTCAACCTCCAGGCGGATGTTCTTGCCGCTGGCTTCGATGCGTTTGCGTGCGTCCTCGATCTTGCGCAACGCCGAGTCGATGAAGCTCTGGCCGCCGAAGCCGGGGTTCACGCTCATGATCAGGATCAGGTCGATGTCATCGATCACCCAGTCCAGCACATCGAGCGGCTGGCCGGGGTTGAAGGTGAGGCCCGCCTTCGCACCCTTGGCCTTGATGGCCTGCACGCTGCGGTGCACGTGGGCGCTCGCATCGGGGTGAAAGCTGACCAGATCGGCGCCGGCGTCGATGAAGGCAGCGGCCAGCGCGTCCACCGGCTGGATCATCAGGTGCACGTCGATCGGCACCGGCGTGCCGTCCGCCTTTTTCGCGTGGGGCTTGAGCGCCTGACACACCATGGGCCCGAAGGTCAGGTTGGGCACGTAGTGGTTGTCCATCACGTCGAAATGGATCCAGTCGGCACCGGCAGCGATGACGTTTTTCACCTCTTCGCCCAAACGGGCAAAGTCGGCGGACAGGATGGACGGGGCAATGAACGCGGCGCTGGAGTTCTGTGACATGGGCAACCTGTGGTGGGAAGGAAGTGGGCGGTCGGGTGCATTCTGGCAGGCCTCACGGCGCCGTGCAGCCCCGGGGTAACATGCCGGCCATGCCCAAATACCTGTTCACCTGCGAGGTTGAACCTCAGTACCTCAGCGAGCAGTCTTCGCCCGAAGAAGACCAGTACGCCTTCGCCTACACGATCACCATCACCAACACGGGCGAGGTCACCGCACAACTGATCGCGCGGCACTGGATCATCGACGACGAGCAGGGTCACACCGATCAGGTCAAGGGTTTGGGCGTGGTGGGGCACCAGCCGCTGCTGCGCCCAGGTGAATCGTTCCAGTACACCAGCGGCACCCGCCTGAAAACGCCCACGGGCAGCATGCGGGGCAGTTTTTTCTGCGTGGCCGAAGACGGCGAACGCTTCGAGGCGGTGGTGCCCGAGTTCGCGTTGCGGGCAGACGGCGCCGGTGACGCGTCGTCGCGGGTCCTGCACTGAGGCGCAGCGTCCCGCGCCAGGCCACAGCGTCCCAGCCCACCGAACGCATGCAAGCCGCCACCCTCATCGCGCGCCTCGATCCGGGCGCGCCGCTGGCGCAGCGCCACCTGTGGCTGATCGATGCCATGACCTGGGTGCGCGGCGACCAGAAGGACGTGCAGGCCAGCGTGGCGCGCGTGCGCGAGTTCCTGGACAGCGTGCAGGCGAATCCCGAATTGCAGCTGCGCTGGCGGCGCTGGTGGCAGCGCTTTGTGGAAACGGTGGACATCACCCCGCTGCTGGCCGACCACGGTTTTGCACCCCGCACCGCCTTCCTGAGCGAGTTCGGCAACCGCCTGCGCAAGAAGGTGCTGCCCAACACGCCCGAGACCACCGATCTGGCCGAACTGTTCGGCCTGCTGCTGCCCACGCGCTTTGACGTGCGCTGGCTCAAGGCGCTGGACAGCGCCACCTTGCTGCGTCTGCGCGATCTGCTGATCGGCACGGGCGAGACGCCCAGCGCCGCCACCGCCGACTTCTGGCAGGTGGCGCTTATGGACGCCATGATTTCCTGTGTGAGCCAGGTCAGCGCGACCGGCTTTGCCTCGGAAATCCGCGTGCGCATGTCGCCCGAGGCACAGCTGCAGAAGCCCTTTCACCAGTTGCCCAGCGACCTGGAGTCGTTGCGCCGCGCGGTGCGCGTGCATGGCGCGCAAAGTCCCGAGGCCCTGGAAGCGGCGGTGCGGCTGCGCAACCAGCTCGACGCTTGCCGCCATGCGGCCTACTCGGTGTACTCGCACCTGGAAGAGCACGGCGTCTCGGTGGGCATCGTGTTCCGCCTGCGCCAGCTGCGCGAGCGCGTGCTTCGGGTGAAGGAACTGCTGGACTGCCTGCAGTCCGACCAGCCCGAACGCGCCACCGTGGCGCTGCTGGCCGACCTGGCCCAGGTGGGGCTGGACAACCGCAGCATCCGCGCGCTCATTGCCGCCAGCTCGCAGCTCACCGCGGCCAAGGTGGCCGAGCGCAGCGCCGAGAGCGGCGAGCACTACATCACCCGAAACGCGGCGGAATACAAGGACATGCTGGGCAAGGCCGCGGGCGGCGGCGCGGTGGTCGGCCTGACCACCTGGGTGAAGTTCTCGCTCTACAGCTTGGGGCTCTCGGCCTTCTGGGGTGGCTTTGCAGCAGGCATCAACTACGCGGCGTCGTTCGTGATCATCATGCTGCTGCACCTCATGCTGGCCACCAAGCAGCCTGCCGTGACGGCGCCGGCCATGGTGGCCAAGCTCAAGAACATCAAGGAACTGGGCGCGGTGCGGGGTTTCGTGGAC
Organism: Burkholderiales bacterium; assembly: GCA_003241965.1. Lineage (GTDB taxonomy): Bacteria > Pseudomonadota > Gammaproteobacteria > Burkholderiales > Burkholderiaceae_C > Hydrogenophaga. The sequence continues at coordinate 11,095 of QBMB01000018.1, forward strand.
GAGGTGGCCAACCTCTTCCGCTCGCAGGTGGCGGCCATCCTGGGCAACATCGGGCTGGTGATTCCGGTGGTGCTGCTCATCAGCTCGGTGCTGGAGTTCACCACCGGCAGTGCCATGGTCAGCGACGAGAAAGCGCGCCACACGCTGCAAGACATCAGCCTGCTCGGCCCCACGCTGCTGTTTGCCGCATTCACCGGTGTGCTGCTGTTTGCCTCCAGCATCGTGGCGGGCTGGGTGGAAAACTGGTTCGTGTTCCACAAGCTGCACTCGGCCATGGAGCACAACCCGAGCTTCACCGGCCTGCTGGGCCAGGCGCGCGCCGAGCGCTGGGCCAACTACACCCGCGCCAACATCTCCGGCCTGGCGGCCAACATCTCGCTGGGCTTCATGCTGGGCCTCACCCCGGCTTTCCTCCAGTTCTTTGGCATCGGCCTGGACGTGCGCCACGTCACCCTCTCGGCGGGCCAAGTGGCCGCATCGGCGTTTGCACTCGGCCTGGGTGTGCTGCTGGAGCCCTCGTTCTGGTGGGCGGTGGCCGGCATCGCAGCCATCGGCCCGATCAACCTGGGCGTGAGCTTCTACCTGGCTTTCCGTCTGGCCCTGCAGGCGCAGAACATCAGCGAGGTGAACCGCGCGCTGATCCGCACCGCCATCAAGCGGCGCATCCGAGTGGCGCCGCTGAGCTTCCTGATCCCGCCCCGGGAAAAACCCGGCACCGGCCACGACGCGGCACCGCCCCATGGGTGAGTTCGAGCTGATCCGGCGCCATTTCCAGCGCGAAGGCCACGTGGCCCGCTCGCCGGTGGCGCTGGGCATCGGCGACGACTGCGCGCTGCTGCAGCCCCGGCCAGGCTTTCAACTCGCGGTCTCCACCGACATGCTGGTTGAAGGCCGCCACTTCTTCGCCGGCGTCGACCCCGAAGCGCTGGGTCACAAGGCCCTGGCGGTGAACCTGAGCGATCTGGCCGCCATGGGCGCCCACCCGCTGGGCTTCACGCTAGCACTGGCCCTGCCCGAGGCATCCGACGCCTGGCTTGCCGCGTTTGCCCGTGGCCTGTTTGCGCTGGCCGACCGGCACGCCTGTCCGCTGGTGGGCGGGGACACCACGCGCGGCCCGCTCAACATCTGCATCACGGTCATGGGCGAGGTGCGCCCGGGCCTGTCGATGCAGCGCAGCCAGGCGCAGGTGGGCGACGACCTTTACCTCACCGGGCGCACGGGCGAGGCGCGGCTGGCGCTGGAGCTGATGCAGGGCACCGGCTGGGCCACGTCGGCCTGCGGCCCGCAGGCCCTGGTGCGGCACCCCGAACTGCAACAGCGCCTGGAGCGCCCCACACCGCGCCTTGAGCTGGGCACGCTGCTGGCGGTGCTGGGCAGCGCGGTGCACGCGGCCATCGACGTGAGCGACGGGCTGGCCGGTGACCTCGGGCACATCCTCAAGGCCAGCGGCGTGGGCGCCGAGATCGCCCTGCCCGCCCTGCCGGTGGCGCCCGCGCTTCAGCCGCTGGCACTGGCCGAGCGTCTGGACTGCATGCTCAACGGCGGCGACGACTACGAGCTGCTGTTCACCGCCGCGCCCATTGCGCGCGCTGCGGTAGAGGCCGCGGCCAAGGCCAGCCACACCCCGGTGCAGCGCATCGGGCGCATCAGCGCAGCACCCGGCCTGCGGGTGCTCGATGCGTCAGGCCACCCGGTGGCGGTGTCGGCGCGCGGCTTCGATCACTTCGCCTGAACCCGGGTCACCCGGGGGCGCCGAGCAGCGCGCCCACGATCTGCGCCACGCGCTTGTGCTCCAGCCGCCCGGCTTCCACCCACACCACACGTCCCTCGGGCGCACCCGTCAGATCGGCCAGCGCGGTGTTGCGGTCGGTGCTGCCATCGAACAGCAGCACCACGCGCTGCAGGTGCGGCGCGGTGGCGAGCACGCCCAGCTCGTGGCGGCAGCCCTGGTTGCGCGCCTGGAAGCCGCGCAGGTCCATCAGCACCACGTCGGCCTGCGCCACGAGCGCGGCCAGCGCCTGCTGCCAGGTGCTGTCGAAGCAGTAGCACTCGTTCACGCGGTAACGGCCGTCGGGATCGGGCGCCAGGTCAAAGTCGCGCAGGCGCTCGGCCACCTGCGCCTCGTTGGCCACGAAGCGGTCGGCCAGGCGGCCGTTGAGGAAGGTGAACACGTCGTCCGGGTCGATCGTGCGGCTGAGCAGGTCGGTGCCGGCGATCAGCACTGTGTTGCCCGAGAGGCGCCAGCGCTCCACCACACGGTCAAACAGGGTCTGCACGCCCGCGTCTTGCTGGAACACGCGCAGCACCAGCAGCGTGGGCGGCACCCCCAAGGGCGCGAGCCAGCCGCGCAAGGCCCAGGCGGCCAGCGGAATCCACAACCACGGAATGAGCTGGGTGAGTGCAATCCAGCCAACACTTTGCAGCGGAGGCAAAGCAGAGGCGCCCAGCACAACCAGCCAATACGCCGCGAGCAGGTACCAGAGGTCGGAGAAGCGCTTGTCCCGGTAAGCGCGCGCCAGCGCACGCGCCATGGCCCAGGCCGGCCAGGCCAGCAGCAGCCAGGGCGCGATCGCCATCAACACGATGGCGGGCCAGGCACCCACCACAGCGACCAGCTGGATCACCCAGACCGGCGGCTCCTGTGCGCCGCTCACCATGATCTGCAGCGCCAGCACCGATGAAGCGGCCAGCAGCATGAAGATGGGCAGCAGGTAGGGCGCTACCGCGCGGATGCGCCCACTGGCCCCGATCACGAGCGTGACCGCCACCGGCAGCAGCACCAGACCGCCCAGCCAGCCCAGCCAGGTGGCCAGCGGCTGCGGGGATATCGACCGCCACCATGTGAGCGCCATCATGAACAGCAGATACAGGCCTATGGCGCCCAAGGTGCGCAGCCACGACCAGCGCCGAACCAGCCCCCAGGTGAGCGCCATCGGCCAGGCGTAGACCACCCCCAGCGTGAGTGCGCGGCCCACAGAAAGCAGCTCGCTGCCATACACAAACAGCAGCGCCAGCACCGACTGGGTCACGCCGATCAACAGGCTGAGCGCACTCACCACGAAGAGGTAACGCCGGCTGGCGCGCTGGTTGGCGGGCAGGTCCAGCGTGGCGGCCGGTTTGCTCGCGGCGGGAACGGGCCGGGCGGCAACGGCCTGCGCCGGATCGGGCGGCGGCGAGCGCCGCATGAGCGCCAGCATGCGGCGACGGTACAGGCCCGATACCACCCACGAGGCCGCGCCCGTGAGTAGCACACCCAGCACCATGGCCGTGAGGATCGCGCCGGTGTTCATCTCCATGCTGACTCCCTCCTGCGTGTGTGCTGACCTGCGCGCCAGTATCGCGCCGGGCCGGCGGTGGGACAAGGGTAGGCCGCCGATAATCCGAGCCATGCTCGAGACCTCCACCGCCCCCATGACCCGCCCGACCTGGGCCTTCCTGTTGTCCCACCCGGCCCACTTCATAGCGCTGGGCGCTGGCGCCGGGATGAGCCGCCTGGCGCCGGGCACGGTGGGCACACTGTGGGCATGGGCCGCCTTTTTGCTGCTGCAGCCGCTGATGTCGACGCCCGCGTGGGCGCTGCTGATCGGCGTGGGCACGCTGATGGGCTGGTGGGCCTGCACGGTGACCGCACAACACATGCGGGTGGCCGACTCGGGCCACATCGTGTGGGACGAGGTGGTGGCTTTCTGGCTCGTGCTGTGGCTGATCGCACCGGCCGGTTTCTGGGGCCAGCTGGTGGCGTTTGTGCTGTTCCGCTTTTTCGATGCGGTGAAGTTCGGCCCCATGGCCTGGGCCGACCAGACCTTCAAGGGGTTCGGCGCGCGCGGCGGCTTCGGCATCCTGCTCGACGATTTTGCGGCTGCAGGCTGCACGCTGCTGGTGATTGCCTTGTGGAAGTTCTGAGCATGGACACGCCCGAATTGGTACTGACACTGGCGCGCGAACTCAAAACCCGCAGCCTGATGATGGCCACCGCCGAGAGCTGCACCGGTGGCCTGATCGCAGGCGCCTGCACCGACCTCGGAGGCTCCAGCGAGTGGTTCGAGCGCGGCTTCGTCACCTATTCCAACGCGGCCAAAACCGAGCTGCTGGGCGTGCCGGCCGAGCTGATCGCACAGCACGGTGCAGTGAGTGAAGCGGTGGCGCGCGCCATGGCCGCAGGCGCCCTCATCCACTCTCCGGCGCAGCTCGCTGTGGCCGTGACCGGCGTGGCTGGCCCCACCGGCGGCAGCGCCGACAAACCGGTGGGCACGGTGTGGTTCGGCTGGGCCACACCGGCGGGCACGTTCACCGAGCACCAGCGCTTTGCCGGCGACCGCGCCGCCGTGCGCGCAGCCACCGTGCGCCACGCCCTGGCCGGCCTGCTTCAACGCCTGCCTTGACGCTGGAGAGTGACAGGCACATGGAACCGTTCAAGAACCTGATCAACGCCACCACGGTGGCCAACGCCGGTCTGCACCTGCAGCGCGCGTGGAGCGGCTTTGACCGCAAGCGATTCGAAGCACTGGCCAACAGCGGCCTCGACGCGCTCGAACTCAAGGCGCGCATGCTGCAACTGGCCGACGCCATGCGCGCCACATTGCCCGACGATTTCAATGCAGCGTGCACGGTGCTCGAAGCCAGCCTGGCACCACCGCTGCCCCTGGACGACAAGGGTGAGCCCGTCGGCCTGTCCACGGC
>QBMB01000018.1:15784-25192 GCA_003241965.1 Burkholderiales bacterium
TTGGTCGCCCGCCACGGACTGCACGACGTGCCGCGCTCGCTGCTCTGTCTGCACGCACTCACCCAGCGCTCCACCGCCGAGTTCGCCATCCGCCCCTTCATCCAGCACCAGCCCGACGCCGTGTGGCCGGTGCTGGCGCGCTGGGTGAGCGACCCGAGCGCGCACGTGCGACGCTTGGTCAGCGAAGGCAGCCGCCCGCGCCTGCCCTGGGGCCTGCGGCTGCAGGCGCTGGTGCGCGACCCCACGCCCGCGCTGCCGCTGCTGCGCGCCTTGCAGGACGACCCCAGCAGCTACGTGCGCCGCAGCGTGGCCAACCACCTCAACGACATCGCCAAGGACCACCCCGACCTGGTGGCGGGCTGGGTGCGCGACCACCTGATCGAGACCACGCCCGAGCGCATCGCCCTCTTGCGCCATGCCAGCCGCGTGCTCATCAAACAGGGCCATGTGCCCACACTCGCCGCCTGGGGCTTGGCCAGCGGCCTGACCGGTCAAGCCAGCCTGACGCTCTCGGCTTCACACGCCTCGGTCGGCGACAGTCTCGGACTGCGTGTGGCGCTGCAGTCCACCGGGCGCAAGCCCCAACCGCTGGAGATCGACTACGCGGTGCACCACGTGCGGGCCAACGGCAGCACATCACCCAAGGTGTTCAAGGGCTGGAAGCTCACGCTGGCGGCGGGCGAAGAACGTGTGCTCGACAAACGCCACAGCCTCAAACCTGTGACCACGCGCACGCTCTACCCGGGCTTGCACCGCATTGAAGTGCTGATCAACGGCAAGGCACTGGCCGAGGCGACATTCGATCTCAGGCCTTGAGGATGTGGGCCTCCAGCCCGCGCCGGGGGGCTGGCTGGATCACGGGCGCATAGCCCAGCCGGGTCCACATCTGCACCGTGAAGCGGGGCGCGGGCGCGCCGAGCAACTGGTGGATCTCGCCGTAGGGCCCGGCCTGCTCCCGGTATTCCTGCAGGGCTTGCGACAGCGGCTGCATCGACAGACCCGTTGCCGTGGCCGCCAGCTGTGCGCGCACGTAGGCACGGCCAGCGTTGATCTGGGTGGCGCGGTCGTTGCCCTCGGTCACCATCCAGAAAAACGCGGGCGTGGCGGCCATGTTGGCGTTGAAGTCCTTGATCTGGGTGGTGGTCGACGTGTCGTCGGGCGTGGGCGCCTTGCTCCGGTCGAACAGGCCCACGGCGGCCAGCGCCCGCACCATCGGATCGTTCAGCGAAATGCCGTCGCGGTGCCGGGCAATCTCTGTCGGCCCCACACGAAGCACCTTGATGGACTCCATCACCGTGCGCGGCGTGACCAGCTCGATGCGCCAGGCCTCCATGGCGATGCGGCGGTGCTGTTGCAGCAGGTCGGGCTGCGAACTGCCCACAAATCCCGTGCGCACGGCCCACCCGGCGGTGCTCGCGGTGATGGCCTGCAAGGCATCGGCGGCCGGGTCGCGGGCTTCGTATGCCTCGCGGTTTGTGCGGCGCAGGAAGATGTGCGTCCACAGGGCGTCGGGTTTGACCGAAGCATCCGGCACCAGGCGGATGCGTGCCGTGGGCCGCGCGTCCACCGTGGTCGGCGCAAACACGCCTTGCGGAAACAGCGCGATCTCGGCGTGCAATCCTTTTTGCTTCGCGGTCAGGTCCAGCAGCTCCAGAAAGGTGCCCTGGCTCATCATCATCTGGCGCGAGAACGGATCGGTCTCGGGCAGCAGGCGGCTGCGGTCGATGAACAGCGTGATTTCGTCGGGCACGCTCAGATCGACCAGCCACGACTGCAGGTTGTGCGAGTGCGGCGCCAGGATGGCGTGCGCCAGGATCCAGCGGCGCACATCGGGCTCGTTGCCCGGGCCTTGCCACGCCGCGATGGCTTCCGGCGGCAAGGCGCTGCTGCAACCCGCCAAGGTGGTGGAGGTGGCGGCGGCGATGGCGCCACCACCGGCGATGCGAAGAAAGTGTCTGCGGTCCATGGGGTTCTCCTTGGAGATGGCTCAGTGTGGATGACTGAGGGATTCAGGTCTGTGCGGAACAGGTGGACGCCACCGCCGAGGGCATGAGGTGCAAATCCAGCAGGGTGTTGTGCAGCGCTTGCGGCCACGGCGTGTGCGGCTCGGAGCCGATGAGCGCCTGCAGCCGCCGGTTGTCCAGCTGGTGGGGCTGGTTCCACAGATAGCGCAAGGCCGCCAGCGCGCCCCAGCTGGGCACCACCGTGCCCAACGCATGGATCAGCGGCCAGGGCATGCCACCGACTCGCAGGCACTCGTCGCCCTGCAGCCAGCCCTGCTGCTGCGCCAATGGCTGCAGCGCGTCCACCCAATCGTGACCGGTGAGGGTGTGGCCGCTGAAGTGCAGCGACTCGAACGCCGGCATCGAATGGCGCACCCGGGCCACCGCCACGAATGTGCGCGCCAGATCGGGCAGATAGGCCCACGGTGTGGCCACGTCTATGGGGCCGGGAAACACCAGCTTGCCGCGCTGGATGCCGGTGAGCATGGCGCGGTCCAGCCAGGTGCCCGAGCCCTGCCCGTAGAAGTTGCCGGCGCGAATGACCACCGCGCGCAGTTCGCCGCGCTGGGTCGCCGCTTCCAGCCGCGCTTCCATGTCGGCGCGGATGCGGCCCATCGCCATGCTGGGGCGCTCGGGCGCACCTTCCAGCAGCAGCGCCGGCATGCTTTGGCCGAAGTTGTAGACATTGCCCGGCAGCATCAGCGTGGCACCCAGCGCCTGCGCCACCTGCATGCCCGCCTGCAGCAGCGGCCAGGCCTCACGCTCCCACGCCGGGCGGGTGTACTGGTTGGGGTTGAGGGCGTGCACCACCACGGTTGCACCGCCCGCCTGACGCACCTGCGCCACCAGCGCCTGCACGGCATCGGGCGTGTCCAGCGGCTGAGCCAGCCACTCGATGCCGCCGACCTGGGGCGCTTGCGCACCGGGACGGATCTGGGCGAGAACACGCCAGCCATCCCTTGCAAACGCCTGCGCCGCAGCCAGACCGAAGCGACCACGACCACCCAGAACCAGCACCGTGCCAGATGGGGTAGCCCAAGAAGAATTTGTGTTCATGTCGGCACTCCTGAGAGCACCGACCACCGGTGCCATGGGTGCATTGTGGAAACTTGGCAGCCCATACACAATTGCCTGAAACCAAACACCAGACATGCACAAATGCATACCGCCGATTTCAACTGGGCACTGATTCCGTCGTTCCTCGCCGCCCTGGACCGCGGCAGTCTGATGGCCGCCGCCCGCCAGCTCGACACCAGCCAGCCCACGGTCGGGCGCCACATCGGGGAGCTGGAATCGCAACTGGGCGTGGTGCTGTTCGAGCGCACCGGCCGGGGCCTCGTGCCCACCGCACACGCCCACCGGCTGGCCGAGTCGGCGCGTGCGATGTCGGGGGCGGCCGACCAGCTTGCGCGCCAGGCCTCCGGCGCGCAAGCCGACACCCGGGGCACCGTGCGCATCACCGCCAGCCAGCCGGTCACCTGCGTGCTGCTGCCACCGCTGCTGGTCCAGCTCCGGCAGGCGTATCCCGATGTGCAGCTGGAGCTGGTGGCCAGCAACGCGGTGAGCAACCTGCTGCAGCGCGAGGCCGACATTGCGCTGCGCATGGTGCGGCCCGACCAGAGCTCGCTGGTGGCCAAGCGGGTGGGGCAGGTCACTATTGGCACCTACGCTCACCGCGACTACCTGCGCCGCCGGGGCACGCCGCGTGTGCCCGAGGATCTGCTTCAACACGACCTCGTGGGCAACGACCGAAACACCGACATCCTGCGCGGCTTCGCCGGCATGGGGCACCCCATGGAACGGGAAGACTTCGCGGTGCGCACCGACGACCTCAACGCCTACCAGGCTGCTGTGGATGCCGGTCTGGGTGTGGGCTTTCTGGCCCGCTACGTGGCCCGCCAGAACCCCGACCTCGTGCCGTTGCTGCCCACGCTGGCCATACCGCCACTGCCGATGTGGCTGGCGGTACACCGCGAGATCCGCAGCAACCCGCGCATCCGCCAGGTGTGGGACTTTCTGGCCGGGGCATTGCCGCAGGCACTCGCCTGAGCGCCACCCCACCCGACCACCCGATCGATGCATAGACTCAAGAAACCCACCACAAAGGCTCCAACATGATCACCGTCCACCACCTCAACAACTCACGCTCGCAACGTGTGCTCTGGCTGCTCGAAGAGCTGGGCGTGCCTTATGCGATCGAGCGTTACCAGCGCGACCCCAAGACCATGCTGGCGCCACCCTCGCTGAAAAAAGTGCACCCGTTGGGCAAGTCACCGGTGGTCACCGACGGTCAAGCCACGCTGGCCGAATCGGGCGCGATCATCGAATACTTGGTGGAGCGCTATGGCGAAGGCAAGTTTTCACCCGAGCCCGGCACACCCTCGTTTCTTCGCTACCGGTACTGGCTGCACTACGCCGAAGGCTCGCTGATGCCGCCGCTGCTGATGAAGCTGGTGTTCGACGAGGTGGAAAAAGCCCCGCTGCTGGTGCGCCCGATCGCCAAGGCGATTTCGGCCGCAGTGCACAAACGCTTCATCACACCCAACCTCACGCAGCACCTGGATTTTCTGGAGAGTGAACTGACCACATCGAACTGGTTTGCCGGCCGTTCGTTCAGCGCAGCCGATGTGCAGATGAGTTTTCCGGTGGAGGCCGCTGCGGCCCGCGCGGGGCTGAACGAGAGCCGGCCCAAGCTCATGGACTGGCTGCGCCGCATCCACGCGCGCCCGGCTTACCAGCGTGCGCTGGTGCAGGGTGGGCCGTTTGAGTTGAAGTGACTTGTTGGTGCCAGTTCAGGCACCGTGGCACTTCTTGTATTTTTTTCCGCTGCCACAGGGACAAGGATCGTTACGCCCCGGCGTCTCGGCCTTGCGGATCGGCTCCACGCGCGGCCCCAGGCTGCGGCCGATCTGGGCCAGGTCGTACACGGCCCAGATCGCGGCGCCGAACGCGTTGAGGCGCTCGTCGCTCACACTCGGCGGGCCGTCTTCGGCGTGCATGTTCACCGTGGGCTTGCCGGTGTCGTCTTCGGTCAGCGCCACCACGTGGTCCAGCGCTTCGTCGATCCAGGCGGCGGTCTCCTTGTCGCGCGGCGGCTCCCAGTCTTCAGGCCAGTTCTCCACCACAAACATGAAGCCCAGCGCCCAGACCTGCGCGTAGGCGGGCAGCTCCTGGTCCTTGAAGTCGACGCGCTCGGCCTCGGGCAGGGCGGCCACAGCGCCACGCACGTCCATCAGTTCCGGGTGGTAGCTGCGCTCGTCTTCGAGCGTGTCCACCGGCGATGCCAGCGACACCGACACCTCGGCGCTGCGACGCGCCCACAGGGCCATGAACTGCTCGTACTGCGCCGTGTTGGCAAAGTGCGTGCCGTCTTCCTGCGGCGCGGTGGGCAGGGCACCGGTGCCCAGCACCACAGGCAACCACTCGGCCGGCTCCACCGGGCGGCGCGTGCACAGCAGGGCAGCCATGGCGCCTTCGCAAAACTCCCATTGCGGCACGTCTTCGCCGCGCGTACGCAGGTCGTCCAGGATGGCGTCGAGCGCGTCGTAGTCGTCGTTGTCCAGCGCGGTGGCCGGGTCCAGGGGGGTGTTCATGGGAGTGGTGAGGCCTGCAGAGGCCCGGGTTTTATGATGGACTGAAGTGTATTCCGCACCCTCTCCCGAAAGCCCGCATGCTCGACCGCCTCAACGCCCTCTACCCCGTGCGCTACACCGCGTTCGGCCTGTGCGTGGTGCTCGCACTGCTGAGCCTGTTCACGATGGTGGCTTTCGGCATCGGTGGCTTCTGGTTTCTGGTGTTCACCGGTCTCTCGGTGCTCGGTGTTTTCGACGTGCGGCAGACCAAGAGCTCGGTGCTGCGCAACTACCCCGTGATCGGCCACCTGCGTTTCATGCTGGAGAAGATCCGGCCCGAGATCCGCCAGTATTTTCTGGAGAGCGACGTTGAAGCCACGCCGTTTTCGCGCAGCCAGCGCAGCCTGGCCTATGCGCGTGCCAAGGGCGAGACCGACAAGCGCCCCTTCGGCACGCAGGTGGATCAGAACGCCACCGGTCACGAGTGGCTCAACCACTCGATGGCGCCCAGCCTGATCGCCTCGCACGACTTCCGCCTCACCATCGGCGGGCCGGGCTGCACGCAGCCGTATGAAGCCAGCGTGTTCAACATCTCGGCCATGAGCTTCGGCGCGCTCTCGGCCAACGCGATCCAGGCGCTCAACGCCGGTGCGAAGCGCGGCGGCTTTGCGCACGACACCGGCGAAGGCTCCATCTCCGCGTACCACCGGCTGCACGGCGGCGACCTGATCTGGGAGATCGGCTCGGGCTACTTCGGCTGCCGCGACGAGAACGGCCACTTCAGCCCCGACCGATTCAAGGCCAACGCCATGGACCCGCAGGTGAAGATGGTCGAGATCAAGCTCAGCCAGGGCGCCAAGCCCGGGCACGGCGGCGTGCTGCCCGGGCCGAAGGTCACACCCGAAATTGCCGCCGCTCGCGGTGTGATCGTGGGCCAGGACTGCGTGTCACCCGCCGCGCACAGTGCGTTCTCCACGCCCATCGAATTGATGCACTTCATCGTGCGGCTGCGCGAACTCTCCGGCGGCAAGCCGGTGGGCTTCAAGCTGTGCATCGGTCACCCGTGGGAATGGTTCGCCATGGTCAAGGCCATGCTGGAAACCGGCATCACGCCCGACTTCATCGTGGTCGACGGCGCCGAGGGCGGCACCGGTGCGGCGCCGCTGGAGTTCACCGACCACGTGGGCGCCCCGCTGCAGGAAGGCCTGCGCCTGGTGCACAACACGCTGGTGGGCGTGAACCTGCGCGACCGCATCAAAGTGGGCTGCGCAGGCAAGGTGATCAGCGCGTTCGACATCGTGCGCTCCATGGCACTGGGAGCCGACTGGTGCAACAGCGCACGCGGCTTCATGTTTGCGCTGGGCTGCATCCAGGCCCAGACCTGCCACACCGGCCAGTGCCCCACGGGCGTGACCACGCAAGACCCGGTGCGCCAGCAGGCGCTGGTGGTGCCCGACAAGGCCGAGCGCGTGTTCCAGTTCCACCAGCGCACGCTTATGGCGCTGCAAGAACTCATCCAGGCCGCCGGCCTGCAACACCCCGGCGAGATCACCGCCCACCACCTGGTGCGCCGCGTGAACCAGAACGAAGTGCGGCTGCTGGCCAACCTGCTGCCCGAAACCCTGCCTGGCGCCTTGTTGCACGACCTGAGCGGCCAGCACGCGGTGTTCACCACCTATTGGCCGCAGGCGCATGCGGACCGGTTCGGGTTGGCTTGATCAGCGGCCCAAGCGTGCAGCCTGCGGTTCAGATGCGTGAACCGTCTTCCAGAAAACGTTCCTCGCGCGCGAAGACACCTTGCGCGTCATAGTGCTTGCGCCGCAGCAGCACACCGCGCTCGCCGTGTTCGTCTTCGCGCACCAGCACGCCCGCTTCGGTGAAGTATTTCTGCCAGCCCAGCAGGCGGCCGTTGCGCTCGACGTTGACCGCCGCGGACAGGCCGTTGTCCCAAAAGCTCTCTGTTGTGCGTTCCTGGTTGCGGCCATCGCGGCGGATCTGCTGGCGGGCTTTCTGTTTTCCGTTCAGGTACCACTGGTGAATGCGTTGCTCGTAGCCGTCGGCCCAGGTGGTTTCCTGCGTGAGCTGTCCGCTCTCGGCCCACTCGCGTGCGACCCCTTCGCGGCCCTCGCGGCTGTTGGGGTCACGCTCGACGAAGTCGGCTTCAGATCGTGGCTTGCCCGACGGGTAGAACACCCGCTTGATGCGCCGGCCGTCCTTGAGTTCTTCGTTGCGAACGAGCCGCCCATCGCGGTCCAGCACGCTCAGGCGCTGCATCTGGCCCTGCAGGTAGCTCACGGTACCTGCAGGCTTGCCGTCTGCGCGGTACAGCGTGACATCGCTGGCTCGGCCAGCATGGCCACAGACCTCGCGGTCCTGCGGCACCAGCGTCACGGCCGCGCAGCGCAGCTCGGTCAAGCTGCCGTTGGCCAGGTAAGCGATGGTGAGCACAGTGCGCCGGCCAGCGGCGAAATGCAGCTCCTGCAGGTGGCCCGCCGCGGCAAAGTTTTTCTGCACGCCCACAGCGCTGCCGTCTTCCAGGTTTTCTTCCTGGCGCAGCGTGCCCTTGCCGTCGAAGGTGCGCGCCACACCGTCGCGGTTGCCGCGTTCGTTGACGCTGTATTCACGCCGCTCACCATCGGCCAGCACCATGAGCACCGGGCCCACGTAGCGCCCATCGCGAAGCGTCTGGTCGAGGCGGCGCACCTGGCCACTGTCGTCGGTGCAGCGCATGAGGCCGCTCTTGCCGGCGGTGGTGTTGCCGTTGTCGCGGCTCACGCTCTCGCCGTTGAGTTCGCAGCGCTGGATGGCGTGGGCATTCACGCACAGCAGGGAAACAAGCAGGGCACAAAGAGACAGGCGCTTAGACATGTGCGGGGCTCCATTCACGGCAAACATGCACACCGACGCGCGACAGCCGCCTGGCCATACACAGCACCGCGTCGTCCTTGCTCACCAGTGTGGCGCGGTGCTCTGCCGCCAGATCGATGAACTTCTGGTCGTCTGGGTCTTTGCAGGTGTAGGCGGCCTTGGGCGCCTCGGGCACGAGGCGGGTGCAGCGGTCGAAGGCATCGATCACGTCTTGCGCAGGCCGGGTCTGGGCCAGCAGGCGGCGCACGATCTGCGGGTAGTCGAGCACGCGCACCAGTTCTTCGCGCATGGCGGCGGTGGCGATCCACGCGCCGTCCGCGCGCTCCACCGCCGTGCGCAAAGACGCGGTGGCGGCATCCTGAAAAACGAAGAGGTCGAGCGCGATGTTGGTGTCGAGCACCAGCGCTTCGGTGGTGTCGGGCACCGCAGCCACGCTCAGTCCTCGGCGTCGGGCTCGGGCCGCGGCTTGCGAGCCGTCAAGTCGAAGCGGAACAACCGGCATTCGATCGGGCCGTTCCACAGCGGAACGCGGCGCGATTCCTTGAAGCGCATCTTGCCGGGCAGCTTGAGGTCGGGCGTGAGCAGCCAGGCGGTCCAGCCGGCGTAGTGGCTTTTCCAGTGGGCGGCGAGCTGGTTGAAGAAGTCGCTGCCGTCGCCGCCATCGGGCATCTGCGCGCTCTCGCGGCCCAGGCCCGGCGCCGGTGGCGCGGCCTTGCCCACCGTGAAGGTGCGCGGCTCGCGAGGCGCTGCGCGCTGGGCTCGCGCACTGGCGCGGTCTTCCGAGCTCTGGCCCGCCACACCGGCGGCGGCGATGCGCTCGCCATAGGGCGGGTTGAGCAGCATCACGCCGGGCTTGTCGCTCGGCGGCAGGCGCTGCAGCGCGTCACCGCCGCGCAGCTCGATGGCGTGGGCCACGCCGGCGCGCTCGGCATTGCGTTGTGCAAAGTCGACCATGCGGAACGACA